>JBBQXJ010000012.1:0-71897 GCA_038209745.1 Verrucomicrobiota bacterium | reverse complement strand
ATGGTGTTCCCCGTGTTCGAGGAGGCGCGGCGCACCGTCCACCGCGACGGGCACGTGGAGTTCCAGCGGGCCTACTACTCCGTGCCGCCCGAGTATGCCGGGAGCCTCGTCTGGGTGCGCCGGGAGACGCGCCTGCTGCGCATCCACAACCGCCGCCGCGAGCAGATCGCGCTGCACGCGCTGGCCGAGCCCGGCAGGTTCGCGACCGACCCGGCCCATCTGCACAGCCGCAAACGCCACGTCATCGAGCGCGGCGAGGAGCACCTGCTCGACCAGTGCCGCCTGCTCGGCCCGCTCACCGGCACCTGGGCCGAAGCCATGTCCGCCGCCCGTGGCCCGCAGGGCCTGCGCGTGATGCTCGGCCTCCTGCAACTGGCCGGGAAGCATCCCGCCGCCGTGCTGGAAAAGGCCGCCGGCACCGCCACCCACCACGGCGCCTGGCGGCTGCGCGACCTCAAGCGCCTGCTCGACCAGCCGGCCAACGTCGTCCAACTCGATTTCCTCGACACCCATCCCCTCATCCGCCCGCTCACCGCCTACCGCATCGCCCCCGGCGAAGCGATCCAACCGACCCACACCCCATGACCCAACTCGAAAACACCCTCCGCCAGCTCCGCCTCTCCGGCCTCGTCCAAACCCTCGGCGTCCGCCTCCAGGAAGCCGCCGCCGGACGCCTCGGCCACGGCGAGTTCCTCGAACTCATCCTCCAGGACGAACTCAACGTCCGCCACCAGCGTCAGATGGACCGCCGCACCAAGGCCGCCGATTTCCGCGCCCTCAAAACCCTCGAAGACTTCGACTGGCGCTTCAACCCCTCCATCAGCCGCCAACAGATCTTCGGACTGGCCGCCGGAGGCTACCTGCGCGAGAGCAAGGACGTCCTCTTCCTCGGCCCGCCCGGCGTCGGCAAGACCCACCTCGCCCAGGCCCTCGGCTACGAGGCCATCAAACAGGGCAAGGAAGTCCTCTACCGCTCCATCTTTGATCTGGTGCGCGACTTCCTCAAAGACGAAGCCTTCAAACAACAGGACAAGACCCTCCGCCGGTATCTGAAGCCCGACCTCGTCATCATCGACGACATGGGCCTCAAACAACTCCCCAAACAATCCGGCGAATACCTCCTGGAAGTCATCATGCGCCGCTACGAGAACCGCTCCACCATCATGACCAGCAACCGGCCGCTGGAAGACTGGGGCAAGCTCCTCTCCGACGTGCCCACCGCCGGGGCCATCCTCGACCGCTTCCTCCACCACGCCATCGCCATCCCGATCACCGGCCGCAGCTATCGCGTCAAGGACTCCCTGCCATCCCCGCCGGAGAACAAGAAAGCCAGGAAACCAACCGAACCCACGACCGCAGAACCGGCGAGCTAAGGCTCGGGGGACGCCGGTCCTGCTCGTTCTACCCCGCTCTCCAACCCTTGCCTCCAAACCACAACCTGCTATGAACACCCCCGCCCCAGGGTGGCTGCATTTGACCCGCGAAATGCTGGCTGCTTTTCACCCGCAAATTGACACGAATCGATCCCATTGGAGCAAGCTGAACGACATTTTGGCATCGTTTGGCAACAAAAGCGGATCGCATCCCTTCGCGACTACGACTTCGTCCGGATGAGACGGGTTATCCCGACTGCGAAGGAACCGCATCCCAAACAAACAGATGCGAAAACTGACGAACGGACGAATTCGTTTGCAGATAGGCTTCCAGCCTGGCTGTTCTCAAAAGAGGGCTGGGCAGTTCTCAAGTTGATGCCGAGGAGGCATTGAGACCGGAGGTGCCCTTCAAATGGAGGAGCCCGGTTTTTGGGAACAGGTGGGAACAAATTCCGTTCGCATCTCTTCGCTTTGGTTCGTTTCGCGGTCTTTCGAACATTTGAGGGGTTCCGAGCCAAGCCTTTGTTGAAGAGAAAGTTGCCGAATCGAAGCGAAGGAAAGCGTTGGGCTTGAGCCGGTTTCGAGTCCCGCCACTCCCGCCACTTTCATTGGTGTTTTATGATGGTGGCTTCTTTTTCCTGACAGATTTCATGGTTAATCCTCTTCGTTCGCTGGGTTGTATCTGCTCAATCGGGTCGAGTCGATCGCCCGTTCGTTGGTCACTTCTTTCACCTTGGACATGCGATTCTGGCCGTCGCTTGTTACGGAAATCTTCGATTCTTTCTCAGCTCGTTCCTCGACGGTTCTGTTGAGGTTTGCGGGGTGTTGGAACAACGTTACTTTCTGCGGCGACAGACGTAGTTTGATTCGGGAAGCGCGGTTTTTCCAGCTTTCTGCGGGAACAGGCAGTGTCCGCTGTAGTGACTGAACCGAATTCCGGCGGTAAATGGGTGATCTTCTCGTTGTTTCTCTCCGATGTTCGCAGGTGCTTCCGACAGCCTAACGACGTCCGCCCGAGCTTTTCGTAAGCGTTCTTGCGTCGAGGCGCGATCAACCCAAGGTCTCACTCCGCCCAAACTCTGAAGAAGCGGCCTGAACTCGCTTCGCCGCTCGTCGTGATGGGGATCGCACGGGTTGTCCCGTCGCCCATAAAGGAGGAGACTGGATCCCAGACGGTCGCGGCAGGATCCTCGCTCGACATGAGCCTGTATCGGCGGGCCGGGTCGGTCGGAATCCGGAGCATCGATTGATCGGCGTCCCTCCCAAGGTCCAAGGGAGGCAGCGTCGCCGGAGCCATTTGCTCGTTGGTCAGTTTGATCCGTCCCAGATTGAACTCGAAGGTCGCCGTTTCCAGATACCGGACGGGCGCCGTCGCCTGTCCGGCTGAGACAAGAATGGCGTCGCCGTCGATCTTGAGACCGCCGATCTCGATCACGGAGTGGTGATCTGCAGGGAAGAGGAGGCCGACGAGGATTCCGTATATGGACGCGTCTCCCCTGCCGCTGGCTTCCGCTCCGGTCGGCCAAGACTCGAATCGGGCCAGCGGCTGGGCCAGCGGGCGAAGCTCGTCAAAGGCCACCGCGCCTTGGCGAAAGACCTGCACCCGCGCCATCGGACCGCTCCAAACGCCAGCTGCACCGGAGAGTTCGAGGCCGGAGCCCGTCTTTTGCAGAGTGAGTTCACCGACGGGAATGTTGCGCCCTCCCTTGTCGCCGCCGGTGAACGCCGAGAATGCCAGACGCAGGCGTCCATCGGCCGGCACGTCAGCCGGTCCGAACGGCAGCCAGGAAAAACGGCAACTCCCCGCATTGGAAAGATCGATCGAGGCAGTGGCCAATGTGTCGGGAACCGGATTCAAAAGACCGATCAAAGCTGCATCGGTCGGGGAACCCTTCGACACTTCCAGGTTCACCCCCCCGGAATGTTGAAACAATCCGAACAACGACACCTCAGACCTGGCAATCTCGAAGCTGCCGGTCGGGGCACCCTTCAACGTCGGGGGCAGCGCCGCCCGGAGATCCACCGAGGAGATCGCACTCACCGGTCGACCGCCCAATCCCATGAGCAACAGGCGTCGCAGCCCCGGATGGTTCAGCGCCTGCCGGACGCCAGCGGGCAGGTTTTGGATGAACACGTCCTCTGAAAACTCGAGGCACACCGACACTCCATCGGGAGTCGCCATGGTGGTCAGTTTATCCGGAAGGATCACCCCGCTTTGGCCTGCACCGGTTTCCCCGTCGAAAAGGAAGGCCGTGGCGTTGTCCACGATGCCGGCACCGATGACGATGCCGTCCACATCGCGCAGTTCGATCCGCGAAGTTTTGGAATCCACGCCGGAGAAATCGACCCTGAAGCTGCCGTCCCGTTCCTTCACTTCGTAGAAGGTCGAGGCCAAGACCTGGCCGGTGATGCTTCCGGAGTCGCCGCTGACCGTCGTGGTAAAGCGCATCCCGCGGGAATCCACGGTCGGCCAGCGGAACTCGCCGCGCCAACCGTCCGCCCGTCCGAGCACCAGTCCCAACCCGTCGTTGCCGGACGCGCCGACATTCGAGACCGCGAGCACTCCCCCCATGTCCGACAACCTTCCTCCACCCAGTCCGTTGAAATCCAAACCGGCGAAGGGCCGGACGGAAATCCGTTCCGAGACTGGCTGGCATCGCGAGAACTCCGATGTGTTGCCGTCGGCGGAAGTCGCCGTCGCCGTGACGACTCCACCCGCTGGAACCGCAGCCGCGAAGTCGGCGCTGAAAGCAGCCATCCCCGTCGCGTCCGAGGTGATCGTCTTCGAGCCGAGATAGACGGTGCCCGCGCCGAAGCCGGACGCGCCACAGTCCTGGCTCCAGTAGAAATCCAGGGCCAGCGTTGCGCCGCTGCGTCCCGCCATGTTCCCCATGATCGTCAGATTGGCCCCGTCCCCGATTGCGCCGGTGAGCACAGGAAAGTTCTGGAGATCGTTTGGCCCTGAGTCGCCGTCGTCGGAATCGTTGAGGTTCACGCCGGCGGTGCCGAGGTCGATGCCCAGACCGCCGTTGCCGAAGATCGAGTTGCCCCGGATGCTGTTCTTCAATCCGGTCGTGGCTCCGATTCCTCCCCTGGCATTGAACGCGATCACGTTTTGCATTCCGGGAAGAATGCCCCCGATCACATTGCCATCGGGCGATCCCGGATGCAGCGGATCAGGCACGATGGCGATGCCGTAGCCGCCATTGCCCAGCGCCGCACCGTCTTTGTCGGCAGGACCAATGTCATTGCAAAGAAGCTGGGTGCGGCTGCCCCCGCTCAGGCGGATGCCGTTCGCGTGGTTTCCGGAGATCAGATTCACTGCCGTCTCGGGTCCGCCACCGATCATGGTGTCGAGCGCGTTCTCCAGCACCGCGATCCCGTCGCCTCCGTTTGGCAGGGCGAACTTTCCGGAAGGGACCAACCCCACCCGATTGCCCTGGATCAGCGTGTTCTGGGAACCCCTCGCCACGACCAGACCGTGGAGGGCATTTCCCGAGAGAGTGTTTCCGTCGCCCAGCGTGGCACCGCCGACCACCGTCCGCAGAGCATTGGAGACCACGATGCCCATGCTGTTGCCCAAGGCGAGAACACCGCTGGCGGAAGGGCCGACGAAGTTGCCACGCAGGACCGTGTCGGTGGAGTTCCCCGTCACGACGATCCCGGGACCGGAATTGCCGGAGATCACGTTCCGCGCCGACGCACCATTGCCTCCCACCACGGTGTTGGCAGAGCCGATGATCACGATGCCGCCCGACCACTGGCCGGCAATCGCGTTCGATCCTTGGTGGTCGGTGCCGATGTAGTTGCCCAGGATTCGGTGTCCCAGATTTCCGGGATCGTCGTCGTGGACCAGGATTCCCGAGGAGCGGTTGCCGGAAACGAGGTTCCGGTCTTCGGGCCGGTTCCCGCCCACCGTCCAGTTGCCGGACTCGAGGTCGATGCCGTCGGTCAGATTGTCATGGATGTGGTTGCCCCGGATGACGCCGCCATCGCTCTTGTTCACGTGGATGCCCCTCGCATCGAACGCACGGATCTCCAGGCCGCGCACCTCGGCCGCCCCCTCCAATGTCAGACCGTTGGCTCCGCTGCCGGTCTGCTTGCCTTCGAGAACGATGCGGCGCAAGGCGTTGTCACCGATGGCCAAGGTGTTCGGCCTCGCCCCGGGTTGGGAAAATCCGTCGATCACGACGGCCCCTTGGACCGCTGGCAATTCAGACAGGGGAGCCAGCACCAGCGTCTCGTCGGTGGCGGGACAGAGGTTGAACCGGATGACCGCAGGCTTCACTGCGGACCGGGGCGTTTGGTTGGCCCGCAGGATCGCTTCGCGAAGCGACACCTGGCCGTTGTTCGAGGTTTCATCGGACGCCGTCGTGACGGTCAGACCCTCGGAGACTGTGACATCGCGGGAGTCCTGCAAGGCGGGCACCATCGCGTCCACGGCCGTCACCGTCCGCTGGCCGCTGCTCAACAGGGTCGCCTCATCAGTGAAGACGTGGGTGCCGCCGTCGGCCGCGTTGAAGGTGTAGTCGGCCGGCACCTGTCCGCAGTCCGACTTGTCCGAGGAGAAGAAATAGACTGTCCCGCGATAATCCGGAAATGGGGCTCCGAACTGGTCGTAGGCCGTGACCGTCATGGAGAATCTCGCGCCGAGTTCAACGGCGACCGGGCTCGTCAAAACCAGACTGGCGAGGCGTTTCGCCGTGGTGTTTTTGAGAACAACCAGGCCGGCCGGTGAGCCGGCAAGTTCCTGCGTGGACACGGCGAGGTCGGGCCGCCCATCCCCGTTCAGATCGACCGCCAAGAGGTTGTCGGCCCGCGAACCACCCAGATAAAAACTGTCGGCCGGATGCCGGAAAGTGCCGTCCTGGAAAGTGCCGTCACCTCGGTTTGAATACACCTCGACCCGTCCGTCGTAGCCGGCTACGGCGATGTCGGGTCCACCGCCGTCAAAGTCGCCGACAGCAATGCCGGCCCTGGAATCAGAGAGGATGGAATACTGAGCAACGGGCTCGAACGTTCCATCGCCATGCCCAAGGGCCGCGACGACAACGGACCGGAAAGACTGCGTGGCCGGATTCAACAAGAGGGCGATGCCAGCAAGATCAGGAATCCCGTCCCGATTCAGATCGGCCACACAGATGGCCTGCCAAAGGCCGGGATCCGCAGACAAGTCGGCCTGGAGACTGAAGGTTCCGTCACCGTGTCCCAACAAAACGGACGTCGGACCAGAGGCATTGGCGATGGCCAGGTCCGCGTGACCATCTCGATTGAAGTCGGCCACTGCCACGCCGGTGCCCGCTGGAAGATGGGAGTTTGGGGCCCAAACAAACGTGTCCTTGAGAAAAAAAGTTCCGTCCTTGCTGCCATACAACAGGCTCGCCGCCGCAGCGACCATGGAGTTTCCGCTTGAGACGACCACGACATCCGGCGATCCATCCTCGTTGAAATCCGCGATCGCCAAGAAGCGATTGTTGACGCTTCCACAGGGAAAGCCTCGTCCGACATCAAACGTCCCGTCGCCTCGTCCCAGAAAAACCACCACTCCCTCCGGACTTTCGCCGACTGCTACCACGTCGAGCTTCCCGTCGCCGTTCATGTCGGCCACTCCCACGGCCTGAAGCTGGCGGTCCGCATTGTCCGAAGGGAAACGAACCTCCGGATCGTAGGTTCCGTCGCCGCGATTGAGCAGGACCGACAACTCGCTCGACAAAGCGGATACCGTGACGAGATCTGGGCGTCCGTCCCCGTTGAAATCGCCCACGGCCACGCCGTAGTTGTGATACCCACCGGCCGAATACCGAACCGGGTGGTCGAAGGCAGGAGCGGCGGCGGCGGGCAGCGCTCCCACCAAGGCCGCCACGATCAGCGAGGCCACGAGGCAGTGAATGAAGCCAGGGCGTCTCGGCCGGACGAGCTTGGTTCTTGAATCTACGTTTTTCACGGCAGTTGGGTTTTCAGGTTGAAACGCGTCTGTTTGCAGAACGAAGGCCCGAAGCCTTCTGGGGAGAGTTACAGGAAGCTTTCTCAAAGGTTGCAGGGAGTCGGAGAAAGTCGGCGGCGCGGCTCTACCGGGGAAACCAAGCCCAACGCGAATTCGGTTTGAGGACCGGCACCGACCAAGTCGATGAACTCAGCGGGGCGGAAGGGCCGCGGATTTAACGACCGGGGCGCGCCAGAGCTGGACCCCTCCGTCGGGGCTAATGGGTAGCAACCGACCCACCCCCATCGTCGTGCCATCCGGCGAGAACAGCAGCGGCCCGATGAAGCGCCCGGACCATTTGAGCGTGAGCAGCTCCTGTTGGTTCGACATGTGCCAGAGTTCAATGGCGTTGCCCACGAACGTGGCGGCGAGGGTCCGGCCGTCCGGCGAAAAGCACGCCGGTCCCGCTCCCACGGGCAGCCCGGCGAATTGCGCGATCTCCCGGCCCGTGGCCACATCCCAGAGCCGGACGGTGGTGTCCCAGCTCGACGAGGCCAGCGTCCGGTCGTCGGGCGAGAACGTTACCGACGACACATCCCAAGTATGGCCGGTGAGCGTGCGGAGTGGTTTGTTGCGGACCCGGTCCCAGATCAAGATCGATAGGTCGGGCCGGCTGATCGCGATCAATTGTCCGTCGTGGGAAAAAGAGATCCCGCTGGCCGAACCGCCCAGTGACTCCTCGAGTTTGGTCAACCGGTCCCCGGTGGCCACGTCCCAGAGTCCGAGAATTCCACTGGTGGTCGGGAGGCCGTGCAGGAAAATACCGGTGCCCGCGGCGACTCTGCCGTCGGGAGAAAACTGCAGTAAGCAAACTGCGTTGGTCCCGCCGTTCCCCCGATGGAGCAAATCGGAGGTCGGCAGATCGCGAAACTCCACGAAGCCGTCTTCATAGCCGATCGCCACCGTTTTTCCGTCAGGCGCGACGGTGCCGGCGGTGGCCCGAACTTGGGCGGAGAGCTTGTTCCGTTTGATTTCGTCCAGGGACGCCACATCCCACTGCCGGAGGGTTGCATCCGTGTCCAGCGTGACGGCCGTCCTGCTGTCCGCCGTGAACCCGATGAGGGCCTGCGCGTCGCCCAACATCGAGGCGTTCGGTTCCACCGGGACCTTCCAGAACTTCACCGTGTGGTCGCGGCTGGCCGAAACCAGGCGGCGACCATCCGGAGTGAAGGTGAGATCGAAGACGCCGTTTTTGTGACCGTAGAGATCCGCTTCCTTGTGCCAATCGGACACCCTTCCGATTGTCAGGAACTGATCGCTTCCGCCGGTGGCAAGCCAGCGTCCGTCCGGGGAGAAGGCGAGGCCGCTCACGAAGCTGGTGTGGGCGCTGGCCTTCGCGACGACCTTTTCCGCAGCAACGTCCCAAACGATCACGCCGCCATACATCCCTCCGGCGGCGACGAAGCGGCCATCGGGCGAAAAGGCCAGGGCATAGGCATGGTTCTCGATTTTCCCGGGCAACCGAACCAGCAGTCGGCCGTTCGAACCATCGTGCAGTTCGAGGTCTTCTCCCCGCGCAACCGCCAGCAAGCGGCCGTCCGGACTGAACGCGAAGAGTTCCAGAGGGCCGTCCACCAAGGTTTGCGCGATCCAGGTGTTGGGATCCCACGCCTTGATGTCGGCTCCGGCGCTGGTCATCAGCGCACCGGTCTTCGGCGAAAACGCCACAGCCAACGTGGGCACGGCCAGGGTTTTGATTTCAGACCAGCCCTTGGTTTCCAATACGGTCACGGTTAGGCCGTCGCACACTGCGGCTTTTCCGCCGTCGGCGCTTACCGCCACGGAATGTAGGGGCGGCTTTCCGGGCAGGGTTTTCAAGATTCTCTCCAGCTTCAGCGTCCGGAGGTTCCAAAGCTTGGCGGTGTGGTCGCTTCCGGTCGTCAGGAAGTGTTCACCGTCCGGGGTCAAGGCGAGGGAGTCGACGTCCCCGTCATGGGCCATGATCGAATCCGTTTCTTCGCCTTGGCACTGCTCCCACAACAGACGCCACTCGAACCCTCGCAGGTCCTCTTCTCCTCGCTTTGGAACATGCCGCAGGAGCAGGCCGACGGCGCGGTTTATGTCCCGATCGGTCCGAAGGTGCGATGCCAGGTTGATGTCCGCCGAGTAGAGCCCGTGACGGAGCGCCCGGGCGCTGGTCGTCGCATGACGCCACTGCCAGAGCACGCCTCCGGTCCCCGATAGCAGGGCAAGCCCGAGCGCGATCAGCAGAGCCGCCACGACCGGCTTGCGCCGACACCAGCGCCACGCCTTTTCGAGCGCTCCGACCGGCCGGGCCCGAACCGGTTCATCACGCAGGAATCGACCCAGTTCTTCGGCCAGTTCGGCGGCGGTGGCGAAGCGCTTGGCCGGATCTTTCTCCAGGCACTTCAGGACGATCGTCTGGAGATCCTGGGCAATGTTTGGAACGAGCAGGCGAGGCGGCACCGGATCCTGCTCATGCAATTGCCGGACGATTTCCGCCATCGTCGCGGCCTGGAACGGAGGCCGACCTGTGAGCAGATAATAGAGAATCGCGCCGATCCCATAGACGTCGGCAGCCGGCCCCAAAGCCGAGCGGGCGCCGGACGACTGCTCCGGCGGCATGAAGCTCGGGGACCCCATCACTTGGCCGGTGGCCGTGAGTTCGGGATCGTCTTGAAGGCGCTTGGCCAGCCCGAAATCGGTCACGCGCACCTGCCCGGCGACGTCGATCATCACGTTCGAAGGCTTCAGATCCCGATGCACCGTGCCCTGTTCGTGCGCGTGTTGGATCGCCCGGGCGATCGTTTCGGCGTAGGTCGCGGCGCGCTTCGGCTGAAGCAGGCCGTCGTGAACGATGTCCGTCAGCGTCCGTCCCTCCACGAATTCCATGGAGAAGAACTGCTGGCCGAGTTCCTCACCGGTCTCGTAGATCGCGACGATGTTCGGATGCCGCAGGTTGGCCGCCGCCTCGGCTTCCAACCTGAACCGCAGCACCTCCTGTTTGCTGGCGAATTGACCCGACAGGATGAGTTTGAGCGCGACGACCCGGTTCAACGCGACCTGCTTCGCCTTATAGACGACGCCCATGCCTCCCCGGGCAATTTCCTCCAGCAATTCGTAGCCGCCGAAGCGAGTCCCGATGGCGAGGAACGATGGCCGTTCGTCGTCCTCCGGTTCCAATGCCAGAGCGAGGATGCACTTGGGACAGCGCCGCCCCTCCGTGCCATCGATCAGATCGTCCCCGCATTGGTTGCAACATCGGTTCATAGGTGGTCGAGAGACGCCGTCGTGGCATCCGTCACCCTTTCATTGCCGGAAATCGCCTGAATGGTTGCAAAGAAAGTTGGCGGTGCCGGCGAGGAGCGCGCGGAGAATCATCCTCGTGGCTGGCTTAGGACCGCCATCAGGTGGCGCAGTTCGTCGTCCACCTCCTCCGCGGTTTCTACGGTGTGGGCGATCTCTGCCCGCAGCAGCTCTCGGTAGCGCCGCTTCAAGCGATGCATGTCGGATTTGATCGTGCCCTCGGCCACTCCGAGACGGGCGGCCGCCTTGGCATAGGTGTCGGCACTGTCTTCGCCAGGAAGGAACTTCTCCAATTCGGCAAACCGCTCCGCCTTGCCTTCAACCGAGTATTCATTCGCGAGCTGGTCGCGCACTTTTGCCAACAACGTCAACGCCCAGGATTGTTCGAAGAGCAGCTCGGCGGTGCGCTCATCCGCAGGCTCGATCCGGGCTCGGTCGCCCTCGGGGACCAACTCATCCAATGACTCCGGAATGCGACCGCCGCCTCTCTTTTGAGCCGACGCACGCTCCCGCTCGTTGATCAGGAAGTTTTTGACGGCCGTCAGGAGAAAGGAGCGGAATCGCCCCCGTTCCCTCATCGCCAGCCGATATTGCTCTTTGGCCAGAAACCGCGCGAAGAACTGCTGTGTGAGATCCTCGGTGTCAGCTAGACAACGTCCTCCTCGTTTGATGAGGGCGAAGACTGGCGTCCAGTAGGTCTCGCACAGAGAACTTAGCGCAGTGGCAGCCTCGGGCGCGTTATCCGACTTGGCGCGGAGCACGACGGTCCAATGGGTGGTGGCGAACCAGCCGGGTCTTTCAGGCAAAGGTTCGTTGTGACGTGCTTCGCGCATGATTGCCCTTTGACGGAGATGCCGAACTGCTCAACGACATCCGGCTGCAGTCTCGGGTGGGGTGGGTGATTGGCGAGTCGGATTCCAGAGTATCTCGCAAATCTTCCGGTCCTCGGACGCTGACCCGTCAGACGTCCCAAATTATTCAATCGTATCTCACCGGAACGATCTGAAAGCTTAGCCAAGAACCCTGCGGGGGTCTTACAAGGTGAGCAGGGGGCTTCTTCCGGGGCTTCGTAGAAGTTGCATGGATTGCCTGACAATTCCTGACAGAGTTCGTTCGGATCGATGCGCTTGCTTGCGCAAAGGGAGATTTGAGGGCGATCCAAGGAAGACGAAGTAAAGCGTTTTGGAGGAAACTGATGCGAACGGATGCGAAAACAGACGAAGAACTATTGGGCGGGTTCGAGTCCCGCCACTCCCGCCACTTTTCCGTTTTGGTTCGCCCCATGATCAGTCCGTGGCATCTGCTACGCTTTTGGCTCCGAGGAAGGAGCGGACCACATCCTTGTCCCTCTAAATTGCGAAGGAGTCTTGTTCCGCTCGTTTTCCATCCGCGGTTTTTTGGAGATTCCGTTGCTCTTCAGATGTCTCCACGCGAGCCCGTTGGGATTGAAGTCGGGTGCTGAGGGCGGCAGTGCGTGAAGGTCCAACTGATTGTTGAGAGGCGCAAGGCGGTCCTTGCCCGCATTGGCTTTGCGGGCCTGATGTCCGTCCGCTACCAGGAAGACCTTTCCATTGCGTCCCTTCATAAATTTCGAGAGAAACAAGACGAACGATCCGGCGTTGAGCTTCCCGCCATACCTTGCCGCCCAGAACTTGCCTCCCGCATTGACCGCGCTGTTCAAGTGGATGCATTGCCGTTGGGCGGAAGTTGTGACGACTTGGGTCGTTCCCTTGAACCCGTAAGTTCGGCCCGACGGCGGGTTGGATTAAAATCCTGCCTCATCCGGGACGAGGATCATCGCCCCCCGTCTTGCGCGCACGCTTCCTGAGTCTTGGGCAGGGCTCTTCCATCCAGCTGGGCGCCCGCGAGAGGGTCTCGATCGTAGGCCCGGCGTAGCGGCGTTCTGAGGGGTGGTGTCCAAACTCGCCAATAAGCGAGCCACGGCCGTCAACCCGGGTTTGATGCCCATCTTCGGTTTCTCGAATGCATGGATAATTCGCCGGGTCCACAGGCGAAAATCAAACCCGAGCCGCCGTGGATCCTGGCCGAGGATCCAGCGACCCACCTGCTGGCGCTGCTTCTCTGAGCCAGAACCTTGCAGTGGGGATGAGGGGAGCGCGCCCGTCCCAGGCGCAGTCGATCGCGCCCTCGCGGTCCAGAGGAGGCGCAGGAAACGATTCGCCGGCTGGTGTGTCCGAACCGCGTTCGTGCCAGTCTCGGGGCGCGCCGGACGGCAGCGGGGGCGGCTGGGAGTCCCAGGCGTCTCCACTGCATTGTTCCGGCTGAGAGTTTGGAGGAAGGGCCTTCCGCAATGCTTTCCGCCAACGCGTTCCATCCGCCCCCTTTGAATCTTCCCAACCCAGGGTAGATGCTCGTGCGGCACAGCCCAAGAAACTTGCTGCGACGCTCGGGCCTCGCCCGCTTCCACTACCCGCTTCACGCCCAACCGACGGATGAGCTCCAGCGTCCTATGCTTCAAAGTGCGGCCATCGGCCTTCGTCACGAAGTTTACCCTCCTTGATTCAAGAGGGTAGCCTATCCCAAAGACCTGCCAGTAGGTCGGCAAATTTGTCCGGGACGGGAAGCAATTGCCGGCATCGTTGGATCTCAAAAGGGCAAAACAGGGGAAAAGCGGCCGAAATACCGGATGGCATCGGCGTTGCTGGGCAGGGAGAGCGATGAACGTAAGTCTCTTCCAAGCCGCCGCCGCGATGAACGCGAACAGTCGATGGCAGGAGGTCATCTCCGAGAATCTGGCGGCCGCGTCGGTGCCCGGTTACCGGCATCAGGACGTTTCGTTCCAGTCCGTCGCCGGTCAGGCCGGCCAGATGTCCAACAACGGTTCCGCCTTGGTCAGCATGGCGGCTCCGCAGGTCGTCACTTCCTACAACTTCTCCGCCGGGGCGATCCGGCCGGGTGGACCGGAAGACGTTGCCATTGAAGGCAGCGGATTCTTCGAGGTGTCCCGTCCCGACAACACCAAGGGATACACCCGTGACGGCGAATTCCATTTCAGCCCCGACGGCCGGCTGATGACCAAGCAGGGCTACGAGGTGGTGGGCACCACCGGGGCGATCCAGAAGGATCCGAACAAGTCTGGCGCCTTCACCATCGCCACCAGCGGTGAAGTCAGCCAGGGCGCCGACAAGAAGGGCAAGATCAAGGTCGTTGAATTCGCCGACGTCTCGAAGCTGACATTGGCCGGGGACGGCGTCTTCGAAGCCGGCTCCGCCACCGAGCGACCCTCCACGTCCACGGTGCGCCAGGGCTATCTGGAGGGTTCCAACACCTCCGTGGTCAACGAGATGGCCGAGATGATCCAGGCCATGCGCTCCTTCGAGGCCAACCAAAAGGTGATCCGTATCAGCGACGAACGCATGTCGCGCGCGATCAGCCAGCTTTCTCCCGCTTCGTAACCCTGATCCGACCCTATGATTCGCGCACTTTACACCTCCGCCTCCGGCATGCAGTCGCAGCAGATGAACCTGGACGTCATCTCGAACAACCTGGCGAACGTCAACACGACGGGTTTCAAGAAGAACAAGATCGAGTTCCAGGACCTCCTCTACCAGACCGAGCGTGCAGCGGGTGCGGAGCAGGGAAACAACACCCAGCTCGCCACCGGCGTCGAGGTCGGCCACGGTTCGCGCGTCGCCGGCACCGGCCGGATCTTCACGGCAGGCGATCTGAGCAACACCGGGGAGAAGCTCGACGTGGCGATCAACGGCGACGGGTTCTTCGAGGTGCAGTTGCCCGACGGCACCTCGGCCTACACCCGGGACGGCTCCTTCAAACTGAACAGCAGCGGTGAGTTCGTCACCAGCCAGGGCCTCAAATTTACGGGCTTCGGAGCCGTGCCCGCCGGCACCACCGGTATCTCGATCGCCCCGGGCGGCACCGTTTCCCTGACCGGTCCGAGCGGAACGAGCACCTTCGAGATCCCTTTGGCCCGGTTCACCAATCCTTCGGGCTTGAAGAGCATCGGCGGCAATCTCTTCACCGCGACCGGCGCGTCTGGAACTCCGGACGTCGGCAAACCGGACGCCAATGGCTTCGGTTCTCTCCAGCAGAACTACCTCGAACTCTCGAACGTCAAGGTGGTCGAGGAGATGGTGAACATGATCGTCGCCCAGCGCGCCTACGAGGTGAACTCGAAGTCGGTCAAGGCGGCCGACGAGATGTTGCAGATCGCCGGCAATCTCACCCGATGATCGTCCCCTCCATGAAGACTCGCCACCGCATCGCCGGCAAACCCCACCGACCCAAACCGGCTCTGGCCCAGACCGCACCGGATTCTGGAGCGCCCACGGCGGACGCGCCGGTGGCCCGCGCCACGGACCCGCGGTTCAGCTTCAATCCCGAACAGCCCCGGCGTTCGGGGTATTTGCGGCGGCGCAGTTTCGCCTCTGCGATGAGCCTTCTGGCCATCGCCTTCTCCATGGTCGCTGCGAGGCTTTCGGCTCGGACGCTGGAGGTCGCTGCGGAGGTGGAGGTGGATTCTTCGGGCGTGCTTTTGGGTGCCCTCGTTCCCTCTCTCGCCTCGGAGCCTTCCGGTGGTTTGAAGGTGGCCGACTCGCCGGAATTTGGCCGGATGATCACCGTGGAGCGGACCGCCATCGAGGCGCTGCTCCGCGAGCAGGCTCCGGGGATCACGGTCACGAACTGGACGGGAGCGGGCTCCGTCAAGGTGCAGCGCAAATCCCGCCCACTAGGTGAGGATGAAATCCGCGGATGGCTCACCGATGCGCTCCAGCGCGAACAGGTCCGCGACCGCGGTGAACTGGAGCTCCGGATCACCGGACAATGGAAGCCGGTCGCCGTGCCCGACGAGCCGCTGAAGTTCCGGGTGGTGGATCTTCCTTTGAACGGTATCGGATCGAGTTTCATCGCCCGCGTCGCCGTGGATTGCGGCGAGACCCGGATCGGCACGTGGCCCGTGATGGTCCAGGCCAAGATCTGGCGCGACGTGCTGGTGGCGGGATCGACCCTGGTCAAGGGCCAGCCGCTGGTCGGCGCCGATGTCCGCTCCGAGCGGCGGGATCTTCTCCTCACCCGCGACTACATCACGCCCGAAGCGTTGGAGAAAGGTTCCCTCGAGTTCGTCACCAGCGTCAGCCGGGGGCAACTGGTCACCGGCCGGGCCCTGCGGGTCCGCCCCGCCGTTACCCGCGGGACGATCGTCGATGGGCTGGTGGCGGACGGAGCGATGACTATTTCAATCAAGGTGGAGGTCCTCGAAGACGGCGTCGTCGGCCAGAACCTCCGGGTTAGAAACTTAAAAACAAGACGGGAAATGCTGGGAAAGGTCCAAAATGAACAAACCATTGTCCTTTATCTTTGAACGCGCCCACCACTGGGCGGGGAAGAAAGCCCGCAAGGGCGGAGCGGCTCCGGCCGAGACCGACGAGTCGTTGGAGAGCGAAGTGAAGAAGTCGCGTCGCCTCGAAGTCCGCTTTCGGCCGCGCAAGACGGTGGAAGAGTCTTTGCGGCTGGTCGCGGCCGTCGCCCTCGTCGCCGGCCTGCCGTTCCTCGCATCGGCCGATTCGCTTTGGAAATCAGAGACGGCCCGCCCGTTGGTCGCCGACAAGAAGGCGACCGCCGTGGGCGACATCCTGACGATCATCGTTCAGGAGAACAATTCGGCCTCCAAGAACAACAACACCAAGACCTCCAAGTCCAGCGGTCTGGATGCGAGCATCAGCAGCTTCCTCTACCCGGCGAGCAGCTACGGAGCCCTGACCAAGGGTGGCAGCCTGCCCGCTCTCAAGTACGGAGCGAAGGTCGACCACAACGGTGGCGGCCAGATCAACAACTCGGAACAGATCACCGCCCGCATCGCCGTCCGCGTCGTGGACGTCCTGCCGAACAAGGTGTTGATCGTCGAGGGCCGCAAGCGCACCGGGTTCTCCGGTGAGAAGCAGGAGGTCATCCTCCGGGGCGTCGTCCGCACCGAGGACGTCACCTCGGTCAACACCGTGATGAGCTATGACGTGGCCGACGCGGCGATCACCTTCAAGTCGAGCGGCACCGTGACGGATTCGCAGAACAAGGGATGGCTCACCCGTGTCTGGGACAAGGTCACCCCGTTTTGATCGCCTGACATGATGACCCGGATTCTGGTCGGTTTTGTGGTGGTCGCCCTTGTTGGACCCTGGTCCACGGGGGCCGCCCTGCTGTCGCGGGTGAAGGACATCGCCGTCGTCGGCGGCGTCCGGGACAACCAGCTCACCGGCATCGGACTCGTCACCGGCATCAATGGCGATGGCGACAAGAATCCTCTCTACACCCTCCAAGCCTTTGCCAGCGCCCTGGAGCGCCGCGGCATCAAGGTCCCGCCCGCCGCCCTCTCCTCCAAGAACGTCGCCCTCGTGCTCGTGACCGCGGACATCCCCGCCTTCAAGAAAGAGGGGAGCAGGATCGACGTCACCATCAGCTCCATTGGCGACGCCAAGACCCTCCAGGGTGGTGTCCTTCTCCAGACCCCCCTGTTCGGCGCGGACGACGTCGTCTACGCCGTCGCCCAGGGCAACATGTCGATCGGCGGCTTCAGCGCCGGCAACGAGGTGGCTTCCGTCCAGAAGAACCATCCCACCGTCGGTCAGATCGTCGGCGGGGCCATCGTTGAGCGGGAGATCCCGTTCACCCTGGTCCATGACAACACTCTCGACGTTCTCCTCCGCGAACCCGACTTCACCTCGGCCTCCCGCTTGGCCGCGGCGCTCAACCTGCGGTTTACCAACGCCATCTCCCGCGCGCTGGACTCCACGACCGTGCGCGTCGAAGTGCCGGAAGAGTTCCGCTCCGCTTCGGTGGACTTCATCGCCGCGCTGGAAGCGGTCGAGGTCGAGTCGGACCTTCCGGCCCGCATCATCATCAACGAACGCACCGGCACCATCGTCGCCACGGCCCGCATCCGCATCGCGGCCTGCGCCGTTTCCCACGGCAACATCACCATCACCATCGCGAACAACGCGAACGTCTCGCAGCCGAACGCCTTCAGCAAAACCGGGAACACCACGGTGACCCAGCAGACCGACACCGCCCTCCATGAGGAAAAGGGTGCCCTGATCCCCCTGCAGGAAATGCCCACCGTGGAAAAGGTCGCCCAGTCGTTGAACTCCCTGGGTGTCACTCCACGCGACATGATGTCCATCTTTCAGGCCATGAAACAGGCTGGCGCACTTCAAGCTGAGCTGATTCTTCGTTGATGAATATCGGTGCAACCAATTCCGGCGTCCGGGCCTCCGACCTCTCCGTCGAGCAGCTTTCCACCAGTTCGGTGATCACCGAGCAGCAGAAGGTGGCCGAGCTCGCCCGCCAGTTCGAAGGGGTGATGATCCGCCAGATGCTCCGCGAGGCCCGGCAGCCCATGACCGACCCCGCCCTCGGGGGCGGTTCCTCCGAGACCCGCGCCTACACCGACATGGTCACCGACCGCCTGGCCGACTCCATCACCCACAGTGGCGGCATCGGCGTCGCCTCCAGTCTCCAGGCGCAGCTTCTCCGGCAGATCCCCAATTCCGGCCGTCACGCGGATTCCGCCTCCGGCAACCCACAGAAATGAATTCCATGCAGTCCATCAACGATCTGGTCGGCGCTCTCCGCGAGGAGCTTACCACCTACGGCGGCATCCTCGCGCTGCTGGATCAGCAGCAGGAGTCGGTCATGAACCGGCAGTCCGACGGCGTCGTCTCCGCAGCCCAGCAGATCCAGACCCAGATGCGTGACGTCGAGCAGGCGCGCAATCGCCGCGAAGCCTGTCGCGGCGCGTTCGCCCGGTGGGTCGGCCGCGCTTCCGACGCTCCGTTCAGTGAACTCGTCCCGGTGCTGCCCGCCGATTATCGACCGCTCGTGCAGGCTCTCGTCGACGAGAACAACCAGCTCCTCGTCCGCGTGCAGCAGCGCAGCCGACAGAACCACCTGCTCATGCGCCGTTCCCTCGACCTGATGCAGAGTTTCCTCTCGAGCCTTTTCCCGAGAGACGACACCCAGACCTATAATGGCCGCGGCTCGTTGCCGTCCGGAATCCCCGCGTTCCGGCCGCTCTACGACGCCGTCGGCTGATAGAATCCATGCTCGGACTATTCGGCACCCTCAACATGGGAACCCGCTCGCTGGCTACCCAGCAGCTGGGGACCGAAGTCGCCGGCAACAACCTGGCGAACGTCAACACGCCCGGCTACGCCCGCCAGCGCGTCCAGATCCAGACCAGCATCACCGTGCCCTCCGCCCTCGGCCCCCAGGGCTCGGGCGCGGACGGGGTCGGCATCGCACAGCTCCGCGACGTGGTGCTTGATCGCCAGATCCTCAGCGAGGCGAGCATCAAGGGTCAGCTCAGCGCCCAGCAAAAGGGACTCCAATTCGCCCAGGCCAGCCTCGGGCAGCAGATCGACACCGCCGGGTCCGGCGGCCAACACGGCATCGCCGAGGAAATGTCGGGCCTCTTCACCGCGTTCCAGAGCGTCTCGAGCAGTCCCACCGACCTTGCGGAACGCCAGATCCTCATCCTCAAGGCGCAGAATCTGGCGACCCAGTTCAACCAAGTCGGGGCCCGCCTCGACAACGTGGCGGCCGGGCTCAACGACTCGATCAACGTCGACACCAAAAAGGCCAACCTCATCTTGACCGACATCGCCAAGCTCAACGGCGAGATCACCAAGACCGAGCAGGGCGCGGGCGGGCGCGCCAACGACCTGCGCGATGTCCGGCAGACGCAGATGGAGTCGCTGGCGTCGCTCTTGAAGTTCACCGCCTCCGAGGCCTCGAACGGCTCCGTTCAAATCAGCGTCGACGGCCAGACGCTGATCAGCGGCGCCGTCCTTTCCGACACGCTCGAAACCTTCGATTCGGGCGGTGGCAAACTGCTGCTCCGCACCACCACGTCCCAGACTCCGCTGGACGCCGCGGGCGGCACCATCCGCGGCAGCATCGACTCGCGGGACACGGATCTGGCCTCCGTCCGGGGCAACCTCGACCAGATCGCCTCCACGCTGATCAGCCGGGTCAACGCCATCCACTCGGCCGGCTTCAGCCTCACCGGTTCGACCGGCGAAAACCTCTTCACCGGCACCGATGCCACTTCCATCAAGGTCAATGCCACGGTCGCGGGGGATCCCCGTCTCATCCAGGCGTCAGACACCGCCGGGGCCGCCGGCAACAACAAGGTCGTCCTGCAGTTGGCCCAGCTCGCTTCGGAGAGCCAGGCCGGCCTCAAGGACCAGACCTTGTCCGGCTCCTACAACCAGGCCGTCGCCGCCATGGGGCAGGACCTTTCGTCGATCAACACACAGATCGGCAACCAGGACATCGTCCAGAGCATGCTCGTGCGCCAGCGCGACGCCGTCATGGGCGTCTCCGTCGACGAGGAGATGACCGACCTCATCAAATACCAGAGAGCCTTCCAGGCCTCCGCCAAGCTGATCTCCACCATCGACCAGATGCTCGACATCGTGATGAACCTGAAACGGTGATCGAATCCGACCGGTGCCTGTTGAACCCCCAATCCGACCCTCATGCGAGTCACCTTCAACACCTTCCCCAATGGGCTGATCGACCAGTTGAGCCGGCTCAACACCCAGCAGAACGGCTTCCAGGCGGAGACCGCCACCGGGCAGCGCATCACCAATGCCGAGGACGACCCGGCATCGGTCCGGCGCGTGCTCGACATGCAGGGCGAGACCAAGACTCTCGATCAATACCAGCGCAATATCTCCCGTCACCAGGAGCTCGCTTCCGCGTCGTTCACGGCGATCAAACAGAGCAAGTCCCTCGTCGACCGGGCCGCCGAGATCGCCACTCTGGCCGACGGCACCAAGTCCCCCGAGACCCTGAAAACCCTCGGCATCGAGGTCGACTCCCTGCTGGCCCAGGCGGTGCAGCTCAGCAACACGAAGAACCGCGGCGACTACATCTTCGGTGGCACCGTTCCGGACAAGGAACCCTTTACCGTGACCCGGGACGCTTCGGGCTCCATCACCGGTGTGTCCTACGGAGGCAACACCGAGCTCCCGTCCAGCGAGATCTCCGAAAAAGTTCTGCTGAGCTCGCAGACGATCGGGGCCAACAGCACCGGATCCGGCGGACGCGGTCTGTTTGTCGATTCTGCCTCCGGAGCCGACATCTTCCAGCACCTCATCTCCCTCCGTGACAATCTCAACTCCGGGAACGCCGCCGCGATCAACAAGACGGACCTGGCCAACCTTCAGAAAGACGAGAACAGCTTTCTTTTCCATATCGGGACCAACGGCGTCGTCCAGTCCCGGCTCGAAGCCACCACCGCGATCGTCAAGCAACGGAGTGATTCGCTCACCAAGCTGGTGTCGAAGGAGGCCGATGCGGACCTCGCAGACACTCTGGTGAAGCTCAACCAGACCCAGACGGCCTACAAGGCCGCTCTCCAGTCCGGCGGCAAGATCCTCAGCCAGTCCCTGCTCGACTACCTCCGCTGACCGTTCTCTTTCGCAGAGCCGACCGGGGCTACAATTTCGTCTTCCGCAGCCGCAGCGCGTTGGCGATCACCGAGACGGAGCTGAAGCTCATCGCGGCTCCGGCGATCATCGGGTTCAACAAAGTCCCGGTGAGCGGATACAGCGCGCCGGCCGCCAATGGAATGCCGAGAGCGTTGTAGGCGAAGGCGAAGAACAGGTTCTGCCGGATGTTCCGCATCATCGCCCGGCTCAACCGGATCGCCTTCGCGATCCCGCGCAGATCGCCCTTCACCAGCGTCACCCCCGCGCTCTCCATCGCCACGTCCGTGCCCGTGCCCATCGCGATGCCGACGTGCGCCGCCGCCAAGGCCGGGGCGTCGTTGATGCCGTCGCCCGCCATCGCGACGATCTTGCCTTCGCGTTTCAGTTCCTCGATGCGGGCGTGTTTCCGGGCGGGTTCGACGCCGGCCTCGACCTCGTCGATCCCCAGCGTGCGCGCCACGGCTTCAGCCGTGCGTTGATTGTCCCCGGTGATCATGAGGATCCGCAGTCCCATCGCATGCAGCTCGCGGACCGCTTCGGCCGTGGATTTTTTGATGGGGTCCTGGATGGCCAGGAGACCTGAGAAGCGCCCGTCAAGCGCGACGAAGACGACGGTGTTTCCCTCCGTTTGCAGCGAATCGGCCCGGGGATCCATGGCCGACAGATCCGGGACATTCCGCTGCTCGAGGAATCCGCGCTTGCCGAGGGCGACTTCACGTCCTTCCACCCGCGCCACCACCCCGCCGCCGGTCGTCGACTCGAAGTTCGTCGCGCTTGGAATCGACACGTTCCGATCGCGTGCTCCGGCGACGATCGCCGCGGCCAACGGATGTTCGCTGGTCTGCTCGACGGCGGCGGCCAGTCGCAGGAGGTCGTCTTCGGTGATGCCTTCGGCGGCGACGATCTTGACCAGCTTGGGTCGGCCCTCGGTCAGGGTGCCGGTCTTGTCCACCACAAGGGTGTCGACTTTGCCGAGCTGCTCCATCGCTTCGGCGTCGCGGATCAACACGCCATCGCTCGCTCCACGGCCCACGCCGACCATGATCGACATCGGCGTGGCGAGACCCAGCGCGCAAGGGCAGGCGATGATCAATACCGCCACGGCGCAGGCGATCGCGTAGGCGAAGCGCGGTTCGGGACCGAACGAGGTCCACAGCGCGAAGGTCAGCACCGCCGCCGTCAAGACCGTCGGCACGAACCAGCCCGCCACCTTGTCCGCGAGGTTCTGGATCGGAGCGCGGCTGCGCTGGGCCTGCGCGACGAGGTCGACGATGCGGGCCAGCACGGTCTCGTCTCCCACGCGGGCCGCCTCCATGAGAAAGGTGCCGGTGCCGTTGACCGTGCCGCCGGTCAGGGCGTCGCCCGGGTTCTTCTCCACCGGCAGCGATTCGCCCGTGATCATCGACTCGTCCACGCTGCTCCGGCCTTCGATCAAGCTGCCGTCCACCGGCACGCTGTCGCCGGGCCGGACCCGGAGCCGGTCGCCGACCTGGATCTCATCCAATGGAACTTCCTTTTCCTGGCCGTCGCGGAGCACGCGGGCGGTCTGCGGCGCGAGATTCAGCAACGCCTTCAACGCGCCGCCCGTCCGTTGCCGCGCCCGTCCTTCCAGCACTTGGCCCATCAGCACGAGCACGATGATCACGGCCGAAGCCTCGAAGTAGATGTCCACGCCGCCGTGCCGTTGGAAGGAGGCGGGGAACACGCCCGGCGCCAACATCGCCACCACGCTGAAGCCGTAGGCCGAACCGACACCCAAAGCGATCAGGGTGAACATGTTCAAATGCCGGTTCACGACCGACCGCCAGCCCCGCACGAAGAACGGCGCTCCGGCCCAGAGCACGACCGGAGTCGAGAGGGCGAACTGCACCCAGCGCGACGTCGGGCCGGTGGCCCAATCGGCATGTCGCCACGCCGGCACCAGATGCGTCATGGCGAGCAGGAAGACCGGCAGGGTCAAAACCGCTCCAAGCCAGAAGCGCAAGGTCATCTGCGCCAGCTCCGGGTCCTCGTCCTGGGAGTCGGAGGCCGCGGCCGTCTTCGGTTCCAAGGGCATGCCACACTTGGGGCAGTCGCCCGGATGGTCCTGCTCCACTTCCGGATGCATCGGGCAGGTGTAGACGGTGCGTTTGACGGGCTTCCACGCGGGGTTCTGTTCCAGCGCCATGCCGCACTTCGGGCAGGCTCCGGGGCTTTCGCTCTCAACGCCGGCACACATTGGACAGAAGTAGCGCTGGGTCGCCGCCTTCGCTGAAGCCTCGTTGTGATCGTGGCCGGCGCAGCAAGAGTGGGATGCGGGCTTCGGCGCGGGGGAGGACGCGTCGGGTTGCGCAGGAGTCGGGCCACCGGTGCGGTCTTTGCCCAAGCGGGTCGGAGCGTCGGCCGGGGCGGGGAAGCCTCCGGCGAGGAACTTCGTTCGGCAGTGTTCGCCGCAGAAGTAGTAGGTCTGGCCGTCACGCTCGGCGCTCAAGGCCGTCGTCTCGTCCACCTGCATCCCGCAAATCGGATCAATCTTCATGGTCGTTTCTCGCTTCCAAGATGGGGCCGGTATCGCCCGGCCCGTTCGGACTGTCGCCGTCGTCGTCTCGTCGAGCGAGGAGGTTCACTGTATCACATGCGGCGCACTTGCTTGAGCCGCCAAAACGCCCAAACGCAGAGCGCGACGGACAAGAGAGTTAGCAGGATGAGCAAAGGATCCGTCGCCAGTTGGGTTCCTTCCAAGGAAACCCGCCCGATGGGCGCCGCCGTGATCAGGCCGGAGACCGTGCCGATGGTGCTCAGATATGCCTTCATCCAGTGGGTGGTTTCCGGGCGGCGAGCTTCGATGGATCGGGCTGTTCATCGTCCGTCAATCGGAAGCGATTCCCGTCAGATACGCGAGGACCAGTTCCGGGAGGTCGTCGCTGTAGCCGCCTTCAAGGATGCTGAAGAAGGGAATGCCGACCTTGCGGATCTCGCCGCCGAGCCAATGGAAATCCTCCGCTTCCAGCGTCTCCTGCGCGATGGGATCGCGGGCGTAGGCGTCGAACCCGGCGGAGACGGCGATCAAGCCGGGCTGGAACGACGCCACTCGGGCCAGCGCTCCGGCCAGGACCTTGCGGTAGTCGTCACGCGGGTAGCGCGGCGGCACGGGATGGTTGAAGCAGTTTCGGCCCAGGTTCGACGCGCCGGTGCCGGGATAGCAGGGGCTCTGATGGATGGAATGGAAGACCGCGCCGGGGTGGTCCAGCAAGATGGCTTCGGTGCCGTTCCCGTGATGCACGTCGAAGTCGAAGACCGCCACCCGGTTGGTGCCCGTGGCCAGGGCTTCGAGCGCGGCCACGGCGATGGAGTTGAAGTAGCAGAACCCCATCGCCTGGGTCCGCGTGGCATGATGGCCGGGCGGACGCAACAGGCTGAACGACTGTTTGCCTTCGCGGGCCAAGGACAGAGCCCGCAACGCGCCGCCTACGGAGCGACGGGCGTGAGCGTCGATGTCCAGATGGGCCGGCGTGTCGGCGTCGAACGCGGCCCTTGCTTCGGCGATGGCCCGGAGGTGTTCGGCCGAATGGGCGCGGAGCAGTTGCTCATCGGCGACGGCGGCCGGTTCGGTCCATTCCAGCGGGAGATCCGTCTGGGAACGCAACCGAGCCAAAGTGCCGGTGATGCGGGAAGGCCTCTCAGGATGCCCGGCCGAGCCGTATCCGGCACAGCGTTCATCGGTGATGATCGTCATGACGAAACGGTAGAGCGGAACGGCGAAGAGCGAAGTGGAAAGTGGCGGAACCGTTTGCGGCTATCTCGCCCGATCCTGGACGGAATCAAGAAACGCCTTTGGGGTTCCCGGCGCAGAGCGTGGTGAAATTCCCCGACCTTCATTGATTGGAGAGCCGCCGCATTCCCGGCTTCGGGGAGCGGAACCTTGGTGCGGCTCGCGGGAGCATCGCTCCGCCCACCTGCCCGGCCAGTGGGCCAGGCGGAGGTGGACAAACAAAAAAGCCCGCCGAAGCGGGCCTTTTCGTGGGCTTCCTGGAGGCGTGCTGCTCAAGGCAGGACCTGCACCATGACGCTCTTGTAGTGGACTTCGCTCCCGGGGTCATGGCCCTGGAGGGCGAAGGTGCCGTGGCTGATCAGCCGGCCGATGAAGCTGTCCGGGCGCTTCACGCCTTCAGGTTCGATGTAGTTCTTGATGACCTTGTCGTTGATCATGGTGACGATGTGCTTGCCCTGGACCTTGATCTCCATGGTGAACCATTCGCCGTCCTTGGCGACGGCGTCGTAGTTGTCGTCGATGCCGTAGACTCCGGCGGTGCGCTTGAGGTCGGAATGGGAGTTGTTGACCTGGATCTCGTAGCCCTTGGCTGGCCAGCCGTCTTTCTGGAACTGGGTATGGAAATAAACGCCGGAGTTGGCCTTGGGATAGGTCTTGATCTCGAGCTTGATGACGAAGTTGGTGAAGTTCCCGCCGTTGACCGGACCGGTGTAGAAGAGATGGGCGCGGTTGCCCCGGACAACCAGTTCTCCATCTTTCACGGAGAAGGTCTCGGGACTCTCGTTGGCGGTCCAGCCGTCGAGGTTCTTGCCGTTGAAGAGGGAGACCCAGTGACCGGAGTTCTGGGCCGAAACACAGCCGGCCAGCAGCAGTGCCGGGGCCAGCAGGGTCAGACAGTATTTGAGAGGATTCATCGGCGCTTGAATGACCGGCCGGGCGAATCCTGTCAACGAGCGGCGTGGTGTCGGACGGGTTGACTGGCGGGGAGCCTGGGATTCCGGGGAGGCGCCGCGTTCCAGAAACCCGGATGGTCGGCGGGTCCGGGTTGGACCCCCGATTTTGGTCGGGTCCCAGTTTGGCGATGCGTTCTCGCGGACCTGCCGCCAAGGTCTCGAAATGTTGTTGCGAGTCGCATTTCTACTGATCGTGGCGGGCGCTTTGGCCGGGTGTCGCAGCGGCGCGGTGTCGGATGAACCGGTGGCGTTGACGGCGACGGCGGAAAGCCGGATGACGGATGCGGGAACGAACCGTCCGCAGTTGGAAAAAGCACTGGCGACTTTGCGCGGTGCCGATCGGGAGTCTCTGCTGTTCCTGATCGAAAACATGCCGGCGGAGGATGCGCGGACTCTCGGCGCCGACTTCCTGGTCTCGAACGTCCGCCTCGCGACCGAGGCGATGGACGCCGCTCCGTGGAAGGACTCCGTGCCGCGCAAGATCTTCCTGAACGATGTGCTGCCCTACGCCAGCGTGAACGAGGAGCGGGACGAATGGCGGACCAAGCTCAGGGCCATCAGCCTGCCCCTCATCGCCGACTGCAAGACGCCGGGCGAAGCGGCCCATCGGCTGAACCAAAAGCTCTTTCCCCTCCTCAAGGTCAAGTATTCCACCGGCCGCAGGCGTCCAGATCAAAACCCGACGGAGACGATGTCGAGCGGTGTCGCCACCTGCACGGGGCTTTCCATCCTGCTGGTGGACGCATGCCGTTCGGTCGGGATCCCGGCGCGGGTCGTGGGCACGCCGATGTGGTCGAACATGCGGGGCAACCACACCTGGATGGAAGTCTGGGACGAGGGTTGGCACTTCGCGGGGGCGGCGGAACCGGATGAGAAGGGGTTGGACCACGGTTGGTTCGTGCACGATGCCTCGGAGGCGCGGGCGGATGTGGCGCAGCACTCGATCTATGCGTCGAGCTTCAAGCGGACGGGTGTGGCCTTTCCCTTGATCTGGGCGCCTGGCAACCAATCGGTGCCGGCGGTCAACGTGACCGAACGCTATGCCGCTCGTCCGCAGTTCTCGGCGCTGGCGGGTCCGCGCCTGCTGGTGAAGGTGCTGGATGCTCCGGGCGGCAAGCGGGTGGCCGCGGACTTGAGCGTGGCCGATCTGGGAGATCCTTCCTCGATGCAGGTGGATCGCAGCCGGGCCGAGACGGCCGACCAAAACGATTTCGCCGCGTTCAAGGCGTCGCCTTCGCATCGCTACCGGATCACGGCCGACTCGGGAGCGAAGATCGTGATGGACGATGTCGCATTCGGCACCAACGCGTCGCAGGTCGTGACGCTGCTGCTGGATCCTACACCGGTCGTCCGAGCGCCATCGATGGCGTGCTATGTGCCGCAGAAGATCGAGAAGGCCTTGTCCGCGGCTGCCTTGAGCGAACTGTCGGCGGCGGTGAACGGGTATTTCATGGCGGATGCCGCAGGACGGGCGGAGTGGAAGTTCGACGGCAAGCTGGACACGCTGCTCGGGCAAAATGAGCCGGCGGCGCGGCACGGGGTGTGGGAGGCGTTCCTAGGGGCCAAGATCCACGCGGCGGAGAAGGCGGATTTCGACGGGAACCAGGTCCGCTTCGGCGAGTATCTCAGTCACTACACCGTGAAGACCATTGGAGAACGCCCGGCCAATGGCTGGTCGCTCTTCATCGCGATGCACGGTGGTGGCGGCGCGCCGAAGGCGGTGAACGACAGCCAATGGGAGATCATGCAGCGCTACTACAAGGATCATCCGGAAGCCGGCGGCTATCTGTATGTCGCGCTGCGGGCGCCGAACGACACCTGGAACGGCTTCTACGACGATTACGTCTATCCGTTGATCGGGCAGTTGATCCGGAGCGAGCTGTTCTTCGCGGATGTCGACCCGAACAAGGTCTTCATCATGGGCTATTCCCATGGCGGCTACGGCGCCTACGCCATCGGGCCGAAGATGCCGGACCATTTCGCGGCGATCCACGCTTCGGCGGCGGCGGCCACGGAAGGGGAGACCGCCGCGATGAACCTGCGGAACACGGTCTTCAGCGTGATGGTCGGAGAGAAGGACACCATGTATGGCCGCAGGGAACGCAACGAACGCTTCCTCGCGGAGATCGAGACACTGCGTGGAACTCGGAAGGACATTTACCCGGTGACGGTGGACATCAAGCAGGGCTTCGGCCACGGCGGACTGCCGGACCGCGATCTGATCCCGGAGATGGCTCCAGCCGTGCGCAACCCCGTGCCGCGTGAACTCTCGTGGCTGATGACCGACCCGGTGATCCACGACTTCTTCTGGCTGCACGTGGACGATCCCGCAAAGAAGAAGCAGGTGCTCGCCAGCTGCCGCGACAATCGCGTGGTGGTGACCGCCAGCAGCGACGTCGCCTCGGTGGACGTGCTCCTGGATTCGCGGTTGGTCGATCTCACCCAGCCCGTGGACGTGGAGCTGAACGGCGCGACCACGGCCGTCAAGGTGGCGCCCAGTCTACGCATCCTCTGCGAGACCATGGCGCGCCGGGGCGATCCTGAACTGGCCTTCGCGGCCTCGATCGCGATCCGGAAGAACGGAGACTCCGACCGGTTGACCGTCGCCAAACAGACCCGCTGATCGGACCGCCCATTGTCATGAAACGCTTCCTGCTCCTCGTCGCGCTGTGTCTCGTCCAATCCGTCCGGGCGGCGGAGGGCGGTTGGGCTTTCCCGTGTCCGAGCAACGAGATCGCGCACTACACCGCGCTCCGGGTGAACCATCCGATCAAGGTGGACGGAAAGCTGGACGAGGCGGACTGGCAGAACGCGCCCACGTCGCCGCGCTTCGTGGACATCATTTCCGGAGACGCCACGATCCACGACACGAGGGCGATGGTGCTGTGGGACGACGACTACCTCTACGTGGCCTACCGGGCGGAGGAGCCGAAGCTCCACGCCAAATACAAGACGCACAACGACCCCATCTACTACGACAACGACGTGGAGTTCTTCGTGGCCGGACGCGACGCCTACTACGAGTTCGAGATCAACGGCTACAACACCGTCTACGAAGTGGCCTTCGTCTGGGACGACGCCTATGAGAAGTCGGGCTTCCCGGCCATGCCCGGGTTCGCCAAACCCTTGATGGTTCCGTTCAACGGCGTCGGTTTCACCAACCATCCGCGGGGCGGTCGGGTCGGGAATTTCAAGTGGGAGTTTCCCGGACGGAAGAACGCGGTGCATCTCGACGGCACGGTCAACGACGACTCCGACGTGGACCAAGGCTGGACCGTCGAGCTGGCGTTTCCGTGGAAGAGCATGAAGTGGCTCGCGACCGATGGACGCGCGCTCCCGCCGAAGGAAGGCGATGTGTGGCGGATGGATTTTTCGCGCTTCAACTCCTACAAGGCCCCGCTTCCCGCGAAGGATTCCGGCGGCTGGTTTTGGACCCGTCACGGGGTCTGGGACTCGCACATCCCCGAGTGCTTCGCCTACGTCCAGTTTTCCACCAACACTGTGCCTTCGAAGGCAAAGGCACCTTGATGCGAAGAAGGCTCTATGGAGTGAGCCTTAGCCGGAAGAACGAGTCCGCGCCCCGCTCGATCGGAACCGAGAGGGTCACCGGCGGGGCCGAGAGGGAGTTGGTCTGGATCGGCAGCCACAGGACCAGATCGGTGGAAGCTTCCAGGACCACGGAGCCCGTCATCGGCCCCGTCACGCGCATGGAAAAGGATCCTTCAGCGACTGACAAGCCGCCGCCGCCGCTGTCGAACCCGACCGAGATCCCCATCCCTCCGTCGGGCGAGATTCCCTTGGTGATTCGGTGGTTGTTGGAATCGACCACGTAGAGGTTGCCCAACGCGTCCACGGTGATGCCGCTCGGCTGGTTGAAGCGGGCCTCCGAGCCGGCCCCGTCGTTGGTGCCGGTCATTCCGGGACTACCTGCGAGCGTCGTGACGTTCCAGGCCCCGCCGGTGGAGGCGAGCTCGCGGATGAGGTGGTTCGCGGTGTCGGCCACGAAGAGGTTGCCAGCGGCGTCGACCGCGATACCCCGTGGAACCCAGAAAGTGGCGACGCTCCCGTCTCCGTCGGCGCTGCCGATTCCGGGGTGTCCCGCGAGCGTCGTGACCGTCGCGTCGGAGGTGATCATGCGGACGCTGAATCCATCGACGACGAAAATGTTGCCGTGACGGTCGGCGGCCAGGCCGATCGGCGACCCGAACCGTGCCGCTGTGCCGACGCCGTCGGAAGCGCCTCCGACCTTCGGGGCACCGGCGAAGGTCGTTACGGTCCACGCGTCGCCCGACGGCGTGAGCTTGCGGATCGTCTGGTTCCCGGTGTCGGCGACGAAGACGTTGCCCGAGCTGTCCACGGTTAGCCCGAATGGACCGCTGAACCTCGCCTCGATTCCCGGACCGTCGTTGGTTCCGGCCGGACAAGTGGGACAGCCCGCGAGAGTGGTGACGACCCAGTTGGCACCGACCGGGGCGATCTTGCGGACCGTGTTGTTGAAGAACTCGACCACGTAGATGTTGCCGGAAGAGTCCACCTTCAGTTCCTCCGGGCCGTAGAACTGGGCGCCTCCGCCCGAGCCGTCGGCGCTGCCGGCCTCTCCGGGCAATCCCGCGAACGTCGTGACGATGCCGTCCGGCGTGATCTTGCGGATGTCCTGGTTGCTCCGGTCAGCGGCATAGAGGTTGCCATCGGGGTCGAAGGCCAGGCCATAGGGGAAATGGAACTGCGCGGCGTTGCCCGTGGCGTCCACGCTGCCGTTCTGGCTCAAAGTGCCGGCGAAGGTGGTGACGACTCTGTCCCCGCCGGTGACGACGAGCTTGCGGATGGCGGAGTTGCCCGAATCGGCCACGAAGACGATGTTCGACCTGTCCACGACGATGCCACGGGGAGTGCTGAAGCGCGCCACGTCGTTCGTGCCGTCGGCGGTGCCCTTCAGTCCGGGCGAGCCGGCCAAGGTGGTGACGACTCCGTCCGGTGTGACCTTCCGGATGGTCTGGTTGCCCGTGTCGGACACATAGACGTTGCCGGCCGAATCAACCGCGAGGTTTTCGGGGCCGGTGAAGCGGGCATCGGCACCGACACCGTCGGTGGAGCCGCTCTTCTTGCCCGTGCCGGCCAAGGTGGTCACCGTTCCGCCGGGAGCGATCTTGCGGATCGTGTCGCCGCCCTGGTCGGCCACGTAGAGATTGTTCGCGCGGTCCACGGCCAGACCCATCGGAGCCGTGAACCTGGCGATGGAACCCACGCCATCGTTCGTGCCCTGCAATCCAACCGTGCCGGCGAAGATGCCGACAATCCCGTCAGGTTCGATCTTCCGGATGACCCGGTTGACCAGGTCCGAAACGTAGATGTTTCCGGCGCTGTCCACCGCAGTGGAATTGGGACTGTTGAAGGTGGCCCCGATGCGTGGACCGCTCTGGCTCCCCTTGATCCCGATCTGGCCCGCAAAGAGGCTCACCACTCCGGTGGGCGTGACCTTTCGGATCGATTGGTTTCCGTTGTCGGCGACGTAGATGTTTCCGGCGCTGTCGGACGACAGACCGATCGGGCTGTTGAAACGCGGCGCTTCCGCGTTGCCGACGCCGTCACCGTAGCCCTTGTTTCCGGGGCTCCCCGCGATCGTCGTCGAGACTCCGGCGGGCGTTATCTTGCGGATGGAATGGTTGAAGGTGTCGGCGACATAGACGTTGCCGGACGAATCGACGGCCAGGCTGTGGGGAATGTTAAAACCGGCCGCCGTTCCGGCTCCGTCGGCGGAACCGATGGCGCCGGGTTGGCCGACGAAGTTGGTGAAGGCATACGGCGTGTAGATCGATTGGGCATGCGCGGCGTTCCCCGCGATGGAAGCGAAGGACAGCAGGAGAATCCGCGCCAGGAGGGCGCACCTTGGAGGTTTCATGATTTGAAGGGCCGCAGTGCCGGGTTGGTTGACTCGTCGAAGCTCGACATCCGGCCGGGTTCACAGGGCTTGTCCAGTTCGATCCGGCTACGGGATGGACTAACTCCGGTCTCGGTCCACACCCATTCGATTGCTGCCGGTCCGGTTTGCCCTGTCAAGGCGCAACCCGGCCGCGTGGCCGGGAACTTTGCATTGGCAGCGATGGATCGATTTGAGAGGGTCCAGTCGCCCACCGACAATCCTCCACGACATGAATCCAACCCGCTTTCGCACGCTGATCATCGCCGCCGTTTTTGCCGCCTCAGGTTCCGCCCTTCGCGCCCATGACGCGGGCGTAGGCCACGAGCATCCGGTCGTCACGGCCAAGGCCTTTCCCTTCATCGTCGAACAGGCCGGCCCGGTCAAAGTGGCGTCCACCAAACTGGAGCCCGGCACCAGGGTCAGCGGGAGCGGCTACTGGAAATTCATCGCCCGCCGGGACCTGACTCCGACCCCCGAAGCCGCCATGCCGAGTCGAACCAAGGCGCACAACACGCTCATTGTCGACAAGGCCAATGGCAATCTCTACTGGCCGTTGGTCGGAGTGGGCTGGATCGGATATACCAACCAGTTGGCGACCGCCTGGATCATCAAGGGCGACTCCGTCTTCGATGCCGGCACGGTCCACGGAGCCGACATCCTCCAACGCCCGGGCAAGCCGCCGCTCGTGGCCGCCGCCGACAACGTGTCCGGCAAGCTCTACCTGACCGACACGACCTTCCAGCACGCGCAGGTGCTGTCCGTGCCGCAGGGCGCGCCCTACAATCTCAAGAAGAACTTCGCCCCCACCGACGCGGCCTTCGTCAGCTCCAAGGAAGTCTGGTTCACCGATGGATACGCGCAGGCGTGGCTCATGCCGGTCAACGTCGATCCTTTCGAATATCAGGGCCGATTCTATGGCGGAAAAACTCTCTCCGGGACACCCCACGGGATCACCTATCGGCCCGAGGAAAAGTCGCTGCTTGTGGCCGCCCGGCCCGAGGGTCTGATGAAGCGCTTCCCGCTGAAGGACGGCGTGGTGGACGAGATCGATGGACTGCCTCCCGGCAGCACCGTGTGTGGCTTCGACATCTGGGGCGACTACGCGTTGGCCCCTTGCCTGGACGGGGCGAATCAGAGCGCCGGGCCCATCTACATCATCAACCTGAAGAAGCGGGCCGTGGTCGCCACCATCAAGGCGAAGGAAGACCTCGGCTACGAGGACGCCCAGCACATCCATGACGCGTGCTGGTATGTCACCGGCAAGGGCGACAAGCAGAAGGTTTTCGTCGTCTTCACCAACTGGAATCCCGGCGGCATCGGCACGCTCCAACTGGTGAACCTGTCCGAGTAAGCCGAGGGCGTTCCGGGATGAGCCGCGGCGGACAAATGACCGGTTCCACGCTGCGGCTTCTTTTTGCCCTCGCCGCCCTGGCATGCGGGCCCGCCGGGGGAGCTGAGATCGCGACGGTGTCCGCCTCCGCTCCGGGCGCAACCAACGCGGTCCTGCGAGGCAGCGTCCGGCCGGAGGGCTTCGCAACGGCCGCTTGGTTTGAGTGGGGTGCCTCACCCGCCTATGGATCCAATACGCCACCGGTCGAGCTGGGGCAGGGGGACGAAGCGGTGTTGTTCGAAGCCGGATTGACCGACCTTCTGCCGGCGCGGCTCTATCACTTCAGGGCGGTGGCGACGAATGAGGCGGGACGTTTCACCGGCCGGGACCGGTTCTTCATCTCTCCGGTTCTCGCTCTCAAGGGCGGGAATCCAACGACGAACATCCTCGGCCGCCCGTATGTGGACGCGGGGCTTTCCGGGTCCACACCGTCGATCGTCATGGGTGCGGGCTTCTCGCACACCCTCTTCGTCAAGGCCGATGGCACCGTCGTGGGCCGAGGCCTCAACACCTATGGCCAAGCGACGAACTTCCCCGGACTGACCAATATCGTCGGGGTTTCCGGAGGGTTTCTCCACAGCTTGGCCGTGAGGGACGATGGCGCCGTCCTTGCCTGGGGTTTGGGACTTCAAGGCCAGACCCACGTTCCGCCGGATCTGACCAATGGCGTCGCCGTATCGGCGGGCGAATACCACAGCATGGCGCTGCGCGCCGATGGAACCGTTCAGGCGTGGGGCAGCACCAACTATCAGCAGACAACCGTTCCCCCCGACCTGACGAACGCCGTGGCCGTGGCGGCGGGCCAGTATCATTGCCTCGCGCTGCGCTCGGACGGCACCGTGACGGGATGGGGTGCGAACGATGCCGGACAGACCCGTATCCCGGCCGAGTTGACCAACGCGGTGGCCGTCGCAAGCGGGCGCAACCACGGTCTCGCGCTCACGGCCGAGGGAACGGTCAGGGCTTGGGGCTTGGGCGGTTCCGGCCAGACCAACGTGCCGCCCGGATTGACCAACGTCGTGGCCATCGCCGCCGGCTTCTACCACAACCTCGCCCTGTGTGCCGATGGATCGATCGTCGCCTGGGGCTTGAACAAAGACGGCCAGACCAACGTGCCCGTTTCGTTGTCCAACGTGGTCGTCGTGGCCGTCGCCGCCGGGGGCTATCACAGCCTTGCCCGCACCTTGGACGGCACGATCATCGGGTGGGGCCGGAACGACTACGGACAGAGCACCGCTCCGGCCGGGCTCAGCGATGTGATGCCGGGCGCGGTAACGATCAGCGGGGAGGTGGACACCAACACGGTGGGCAGCTACGAGCTGACCTACCAAACCCAGAACTACCTGGGCGGCGGTGGCATGATCCAACGCACGGTGTATGTGATTCCCAACGCGCCGCCACTCCTGTCGATCAGTCCCGGCACGGCTGGCACCGCGACCCTTTCGTGGACACCTACGACGGCTGGCTTCGTGCTGCGACACAGCTCCAATCTCGTGACCGCAAACTGGAGCACGGCCGCCAGTGGCGCGACGAATCCGACAACCATCGGAATCAGCAACGGGGCCCGGTTCTACCGGCTGGAGCAGCCGTGAACGACGGTGGGGTTCGACCTCGGCCGATGGACGGGTGTTTGAAGCCCAAAATTTTTACTACGCAACCATCTTCGTCGCCACTTCGCCGCTCACGTCCGTCAGGCGGAAGTCGCGGCCTTGGAAGCGGTAGGTGAGCTTGGTGTGGTCGAAGCCGAGGAGGTGCAGGAGGGTGGCGTGCAGGTCGTGGACGTGGACCCGGTCCTTGATCACGTTGAACCCGAATTCGTCGGATTCGCCGAGGGTCAGACCGGGTTTCACGCCGCCGCCGGCGAACCACATGGTGAAGGCGTTGGGATGATGGTCGCGACCGTCGTTGCCGCCCTGGACCATCGGGGTTCGTCCAAATTCGCCGCCCCAGATCACGAGCGTGTCCTCCAGCAGGCCGCGCTGTTTCAGGTCCTTCACCAGTGCAGCGGAGGCCTGGTCGGTGTCGCGGCAGTTGTTCTTCAGGCCGTTGGTCAGGTCGCCGTGCTGGTCCCAGCTCTCGTGGAAGAGCTCGACGAAGCGGACGCCCCGCTCGATCAGGCGGCGGGCGAGAAGGCAATTGTTCGCGAAGGAGGCTTTGCCCGGAACGGCGCCATACATGTCCAACGTCGCCTGCGACTCCTTGGAAAGATCCATGAGTTCGGGCGCGCTGGTCTGCATGCGGTAGGCCATCTCGTAGGCGCTGACCCGGGTGGCGATCTCGGGATCGCCGACCACGTCGAGGCGGCGGCGGTTGAGGCGGTTGATGGTGTCGATGGAATCCTTCTGCAGCTCCGGATCGACCCCGGACGGATTGGCCAGATACATGACCGGATCGCCGGAAGAGCGGAAGGGCACGCCGGCGTGGACGGTGGGCAGGAAGCCTGAACCCCAGTTGGCCGAACCGCCGCTGGGACCCTTGGCTCCCGACTGGAGCACGACGAAGCCGGGCAGATCCTTGGTCTCGCTGCCGAGGCCGTAGGTGCTCCAGGCACCGAAGCTGGGCCGGCCGGCGATCTGCGAGCCGGTGCTCATGAAGAGCTGCGCGGGCGCGTGGTTGAAGGCGTCGCTGACCATCCCCTTCACGATGCAGCAGTCGTCCACGATCCCGCTGAAATGCGGCAGGAGTTCGCTCACCTCCGCGCCGGATTGGCCGTAGCGGGCAAACTTGAACTTGGGCCCGAGGAGCGAGGAGTTCGGGTCGATGAAGGCGGATCGGTAGCCTTTCAGCAGTTCGGCGGGCGGCAGCTTGCCGTCCCATTTGGTCAGCTCGGGTTTGTTGTCGAAGAGCTCCAGATGGCTGGGACCACCGCCCATGAAGAGGTGGATGACGCGTTTGGCTTTGGCGGCGTGATGCGGCTTCTTTGGAGCCATTGGATCGGTGCCGGCCACGGCGCGGGCGAGTCCGTCCTGCTGGAGCAGCGCGTTCAAGGCGACGGCACCGAGGCCGACGGCGCACTGCTGGAAAAACCAGCGGCGGGTGACCCAGCGTGGGTCCTGTCCGCGGAGGAGATGGGATTGGCAGTTCATGGCTATTCTCGAGTCAGCGTTTCATCGAGGTTGAGCAGCACGCGGGAGAGCGCGGTGTAGGCGGCGAGCTGGTTGGGCGTCGTGCCAGAAGGAAGCTCCGAGGTCTTGTCGCCGTCGATGGCGCCAAGCTTGCGGATGTCGAGCCAGCCGTCGGCGAGCCGGGTCTTTTGGCGTTCGAGGAACTGGCGCAGATCCGCGCGTTCCGTGCGGGACGGCGCCCGGCTGGTGACACAACGGAAGGCGAAGCTGATGCGGTCGTCATCGCTGGTGCCACCCGATTGCAGGGATCGGAGCGCGAGCGCCCGGGCCGCTTCGTTGAAGATGGTTTCGTTCAACGTGGTGAGCGCCTGGAGCGGCGTGTCGGAGCGGGAGCGGCGCACGCAGGAGAAGTCGCCCGTGGGCGCGTCGAAGACCGACATGGACGGGTGCAGTTGGTTGCGGCGGCGGAAGACATACAGGCCACGTCGGTAGCGGTCTTTGCCTTGGGCTTCATGCCAGGGGAAGGGGCCGTAGCTGACGGGTGGCTGGTTCATGAATTCGGGGATCGGCGGATAGATCGGTGGACCGCCGAGCGTTTCGGACAACAACCCGCTGCTGGCGAGGGCGATGTCGCGGACGATTTCGCTGTCGACCCGGAATCGTGAAGAGCGGGCGAGAAGGTCGTTCAACGGGTCGCGTTCCAGCAGCGCGGGGGAAACCCGGGACGATTGGCGATAGGTGGCCGAGGTGACGATGAGGCGTTGGATGTGTTTGATGCTCCAGCCGTGTTCCATGAACTCGACGGCGAGCCAGTCCAGCAGTTCGGGATGGCTCGGAGGCGGCGACTGGGTGCCGAAGTCTTCCGGGGTGCTGACGATGCCCCGGCCGAAATAGGCCTGCCAGATCCGGTTCACGAAGACGCGGGCCGTGGTCGGGCTCTGGCGATCGACCAGCCACTTGGCCAGCGTCAGGCGGGAATTGCCCGCGTTGGCCGGCGGAGGATTGAGGACGGAGGGAAAGGCGGCGGTCACGGGATCGGCGGGCTTCAACCAATCGCCGCGGCGGAGGATGGACGTGGTGCGGCCTCCTTCGCGCGGAGTGAGCGTGAGTTGGGTGGTGCCTTCGGGCCACTCTCGATGCAACGCGTCGATTTCTGCGTTCGCCTTGGACCATTCGGGCACGGTGGTGCGCCACGCGGTGAAGAGAACGGACTTCTGGTCGGGGGTCCGCTGGCGGGCGGGGGTCTTCAGCGCGGCAAGGACCTGGTCGGGAAGGGCGGGTTGATCGGCCGCGTTGGCCCCGGAGGAAACGGATATCCGGAAGCGACCGACGTTGTTGTTCTGGTTGTCGTCGCTGTTATTGCCGCCGTGGTTCTCCCGAATGATGAAGTCCACGACCGTGCCGCCCGGGAAGGCGACGTTGGTCTCCGCTTGGAAGACGACGGCGTGGGGCTGGTTTCTTCGACCCGCCCCGTTGTCGAAGCTCCATGCGGTCTCGTCCTTGCCGTCGAGCGCGTAGGAAGCGGGGCCGAGGACGCGCTTGCGGTTGCTCTTGTCGTCATAGGTCGCGGGGAGCGGCGTCTCCGGCATCTCGACGTCCGCGACGGCTTTGGTGAGCTTGACCCTAGTGCGTTTACCCGGATCGGACAGGGGAGCGACATCGACCTCGAATTCAGTCAGTCCGGCGGTGCCAAAGATGGAACGTCCCGGACCGCTGCGCGGCAGGTTGTCGTCGTTCAACAGGTCGAGTCGGAAACCGCGGATCTCGGAGAGCTGGTTGGTAGAGCGCCAGCGGGGGCTGGACTTGGTCGGAGCGTAGCCTTGTGCTAGGAACGAGCCATCGTTCTGGAGGAAGTAGCGTTCCGATTTTTCTCCCTGAAACTCCATCGCAGCAGTCGTCCATTTCGGCTGGGCGGCAAGGGTGGCATTGCCCCAGGCGTCCATCCGGGACTCCCAGTCGGGCGTGCCGTGCTGCAGACGGGCCTCGATCTCGTGGATCTTGCGCCGGAGTTCATCCGCCTTCATCTGCTCAGAGGGGGTATAGACGACGGGAGACGATTCGTTGTCGTTGTTGAGGAAGGCGAACAGCCGATAATATTCCTCCTGCGAAATCGGGTCAAACTTGTGGTTGTGGCACTGGGCGCACTGGATGGTGACGCCGAGCACGCTTTTCCCGATGGCGTCCATGCGGTCAAACATGGCCTCCATGCGGAACTGCTCCGGGTCGATGGCTCCTTCTTCGTTGAGCATCGAATTGCGCAGAAAACCGGTGGCAACAACGTCGTCCTGGGTTGCGTTGGGCAGTTCGTCGCCGGCGATCTGGCGGACGATGAACTGGTCGTAGGGCATGTCCTGGTTGAAGGCGTTGACGACCCAGTCGCGGTAGAACCAGACGAAGCGGGTCTTGTCCTTTTCGTAGCCGTCCGTGTCTGCGTAACGGGCGGCGTCCAGCCAATGGCGGCCCCAGCGTTCGCCATAGTGTGGGGAGGCTAGGAGACGATCGACTTGGCGTTCGTAGGCGTCGGAGGATCGGTCGGAGAGGAAAGCATCAAGCTCGGCGGGAGTCGGCGGCAAACCGATGAGGTCGAGGCTGAGTCGGCGGAGCAGGATGGCCTTGTCCGCTTCGGGCGAGGGTCTCAGCCCTTCCTTCTCGAGGCGGGCCGCAACGAAGGCGTCGATCGGATCACGGGTCCACGATCGGCGGGCCACCGTGGGTGTGGAGGGACGGAGAGGAGGTATGAAGGCCCAATGGTTCGTAGCGTAGGCACGCTTTGAAGCGACGGAGGCGCCTTCCCAGACGGCGCCTTGATCGATCCAGGTACGGATGAGTGCGATTTGATCGGCCGAGAGCTTCTTCTTCTTTTTCGGCATCGCCGCGATGGTCTCATGAGTGCCCGTCAGCACCTGGACCAGAATGCTGTTGGCGCTGTTGCCGGGGACGATGGACGGGCCGTTGTCGCCGCCTTTGAGCAGGGACTCTCGGCTGTCGGCCCGCATGGCGGACTCCTCCTTTTTTGGACCGTGGCACTCGAAGCAACGTTCCTCGAAGATCGGAAGGAGTTCCTTGGCGAAGTCGACGTGGGCCGGGGTTGGCGACGGCGAGGCTGCGCGCAATGTCACGGGCGAGGACAAGACGGCATGCAGCAGGACCGAAACTACAACAAGGATTCCAGGTGTCCGGGCTTTCATCGTGGGGCGACTCCAAGATGGAGCGTCGAAGGCGGATGCCAAGCCACTTTTGGGGCAAACGCATCGTCAAGCGCACAGCCAGGGTCGGGTGTCTTTTGGAACAACGAAAAAGCCGTCCGGAAATCCGGACGGCTTATGGAGAGTTTCGATCGGAAGCTCCGATCAGTTGGAGAGGGCGTTTGCTTCGTCGCCTGCTGATGCGCTCTGGTTAAAGACCAGCTTCGAGTTCTCAACCGTGACCGTGATCGGCTCGGCTTCGTGGAGACTGCTCTTCAGAATTTCTTCCGCGAGCGGGTCTTCCAGATAGCGTTCGACGGCGCGACGCATCGGTCGGGCGCCGTAGGTCGGATCATAGCCCTTTTCGACCAGGAAGTCTTTGGCCTTGTCGTCGAGAACGAGGTGGAGGTTCTTGGATTTGAGCCGGGAGAGAACTTTGTCTATTTCCAATTCGACGATCTTGAGGAGGTCGCTCTTGGTCAATGCCCGGAAGACGATGATCTCGTCGAGGCGGTTGAGGAACTCGGGTTTGAAGGCCTTCTTGGCGTCTTCCATGATGCGCTCGCGCATCTTTTCGTAGGTCTGCTCGTCATTGATGGGGGAGAAACCGAGGGTGGACGACTTTTTGATGGTCTCCGCTCCGACGTTGGACGTCAGCAAAATGATCGTGTTCTGGAAATTGACGGCGCGGCCGGTGTTGTCCGTGAGTTTCCCCTCTTCCAGGATCTGGAGGAGCATGTTCATCACGTCGGGATGCGCCTTTTCGATCTCATCGAAAAGCACGACCGAGTAGGGGCGGCGCCGGACCTGCTCGGTGAGCTGGCCTCCTTCCTCGAAGCCGACATAGCCGGGAGGCGATCCGACCATCCGGGAGGCGTTGTGGCGCTCCATGTATTCGCTCATGTCGAGCTGGATCAGGGCTTTAGAATCGCCGAAGTATTTTTCTGCAAGGCTCTTGGCCAGCAGGGTTTTGCCGACACCCGTGGGGCCGAGCAGCGCGAAGGTGCCGATCGGACGGCGCGGATCCTTGAGATCGGCGCGGGAACGGCGAAGCGCGCGGCAGAGGGAGGAAACGGCTTCCTTTTGTCCTATGACGCCACGTTCCATTTCCTCTTCAAGCTTGAGGAGACGTTCTTTCTCGCCCTGCTCCATGCGCTTGAGCGGGACCCCGGTCCACTTGGAGATGACATGGAGGATCTCCTCCTCGCCGACGGTGACCCTGGTTTCCTCCCGGGAGGTGCGCCAAGCTCCGAGGACGGAATCGAGCTTCTCTTTCGCCTGCTTTTCCTTGTCCCGCATGCCGGCTGCACCTTCGAAGTCCTGCTCGCGGATCGCTTTTTCCTTCTGGTTTTTGATGGTCTCGATTTCGGCTTCGAGCTCTTTGACCTCCGGCGGACGGGTCATGGCTCCGATGCGAGCGCGGGAACCGGCTTCGTCCATGACGTCAATGGCCTTGTCGGGCAGGTAGCGGTCGGTGATGTAGCGTTCGGAATTGATCACGGCGGACTCGACTGCTTCGTCCGTGATGATGGCCTTGTGATGCTCCTCATACTTCGGGCGCAAACCCTTGAGAATGGCGATCGCATCGGGGACGGACGGGGCTTCGACCTTGACGCTCTGGAAACGGCGTTCGAGGGCGGCGTCCTTCTCGATGTATTTGCGATACTCGTTGAGAGTGGTCGCGCCGATGCACTGCATCTCGCCGCGGCTGAGGGCGGGCTTGATGATGTTCGAGGCGTCCATCGTCCCCTCGGCCGAGCCGGCACCGACGATGGTGTGGAGCTCGTCGATGAAGAGGAGAATGTTTTTGGCGCGGCGGATCTCGTCCATGACCGCCTTGATGCGCTCCTCGAACTGGCCGCGGTATTTGGTGCCGGCGACCATGAGGGCGAGGTCGAGGGTGATGACGCGCTTTTCGCGGAGGATTTCGGGAACGTTGCCGCGGGCGATTTCTTGGGCAAGGCCCTCGACGATGGCGGTCTTGCCGACACCCGCTTCTCCGAGGAGCACGGGGTTGTTCTTGGAACGCCGGCAGAGGATCTGGATGACGCGTTCGATTTCGTTCTGTCGGCCGATGACCGGGTCCATCTCGCCTTTGCGTGCGATTTCGGTGAGGTCGCGTCCGAAGGCTTTAAGGGCCGGTGTCTTGACCTCGCCCTTTTTATCCGGCTTGTCGGGCGCGCCCGTCTCGCCAGCGGTCTGTTCTTCCTGGGCGGCGAAATTCGGGTCGAGCTCCTTCAGGATTTCCTGCCGGGTCTGCTCGATGTCCACGTCGAGGTTCTTGAGCACACGTGCGGCGACTCCGTCCCCCTCGCGCAGCAGCCCGAGCAGGATGTGCTCGGTGCCCACGTAGGTATGGTTCAAGGCCTTGGCCTCTTTGGCGGCGAGGGCCAGCACCTTCTTTACTCTCGGCGTATAGGGGATGTTGCCGACCATCTTCTGGTCGGGACCGGTGCCAACCTGTTTCTCGACTTCCATGCGGACGGTTTCGAGATCCAGGCCGAGCTTTTGAAGCACGTTCACAGCGACGCCCTGGCCGAGCTTGATCAGTCCGAGCAGGAGGTGCTCGGTGCCCACGAAGTTGTGGTTGAAGCGGTCGGCTTCCTTGCGGGCCAGCGCGAGGACCTGCTGGGCCCTCGGCGTGAAATTGTTCATTGCTTCTTCACTCATACTCTTTTTGAACCTGTGTTTACTCGGTCGGTTTGTCCAGCGGGCCTTCTGAACCGGCGGGTCCGCGGCATTCTGGGCGGGGAACGGAAGCAAGCCGTTCCCGCAACATGTCGGCGCGATGAAGGTCGCGTTCCTCCGCATCCAGCTTGTCCGAGAACTTCTTCCGGAGGTGGGCCGGTTGGGTGGTGATGAACATCTCGTCGAACACCGCGCGCTCGGCGGTCGGGAAATACCCGTAGTCGTAGCCGAGCCGGAGCAGCGACAAGAGGTTCATCGTCTCCTTCGAGGAGATGCTATAGGCGTTGGAAAGGATTCCGTAGGCGCGGCCTATGTGGTTGAAGACGACTTTCGGCTTCTTTTCCAGGAGCGACGCCCGGCAGTTCTCCTCGTGGTCGATGATTTGCGCGAGGACCTTTTCGAGCCGGGCGACGATGTCCAACTCGGTCTCGCCGAGGGTCATCTGGTTGGAGACTTGGAAGATGTTTCCCAGCGCTTCGGTGCCTTCCCCGTAGAGGCCGCGGACCGCGAGACCCAGCTTGTTGACCGACTGGATGATCTGGTTGATCTGCTCTCCGAGGACCAAGCCGGGCAGGTGGAGCATGGCGCTGACGCGGATACCGGTCCCCAGGTTGGTGGGGCAGGCGGTGAGGTAGCCGAATTCCCGGTTGAAGGCGTAGTCGAGATTGGCTTCGAGCTGGGAATCGAGCGCGTCGATTTCCGTCCAGGCCTGTCGGAGCTGGAGACCGGGCAGGAGCGCCTGCATTCTCAGGTGGTCCTCCTCGTTGATCATGACACAGAGGGTTTCCGTTCGATTGAAGATGATTCCGGAACCCTGGCTTTTGGCCGCGTGCTCCCGGCTGATCAGGTGCCGTTCGACCAAGACCTGCTTGTCGAGGGCCGTAAGATTCTCCATCGAGTCGGAGAACCGGCTGGTCATGAGGGGCGCGGACTCGACGGCGGGCCGGAGGATTTCGAGAGCCCGGATGCGCTCGGCTTTTTTGGCAAAACCGGGAAAGGTGAATCCGTTGATGTTGCGGGCCAGTCGGACGCGGCTCGAGAGAACGATCCGGTCGTTCGGACCGGTGCGGCGGGTGAAATCAGCGGGGGAACTCAGAAAGGTATGGATGTCCATGGTTCACGTCTCGGCCGTGGAGGCCAGTTTCTCCTTCATTTCGTTCATCTCGTCCCGAAGGCGGGCAGCGCTCTCGTAGTCCTCCTTCTGAATGGCGTCTTTGAGCTTCTTGTCGAGCGAGGTCAGGCGCTCGGAAAAGTCGACCTTCCGGCGAAGGGCGGCAGGGACCTTGCCGGCATGATGGGTGCCTTTGTGCATGGTTTTGAGGAGCGTCTCCAGGCCTTCCGCGAAGGTGACGTAGCACTCGGAACAGCCCAGCCGGCCGTTTTTCTTGAAGTCCGCCTGGGTAAAGCCACAGCGGGGACACTTCAATTCCGCGCCTTCGCTGCCTTGGTCGATCTCCTGGCTGGCGCCGAGACCAAGAAGCAGATCGGCCAAAGAGAAACCTGCGGGATCATTGACGCCCTTCTCCTTGGCACACGCCTCGCACAGGTCGACCTTTTGCATCTTGTCCCCGACGATCTGGGTGAGATGCACCTTGGCGACGTTTTGTTTGCAAACCATGCACTGCATAAGCTCAGAAGTATATCGGCTCCCCAGTGCTCTGGGTCAAGGCGCGGTAGTCACCAATCAACTTCCTGCTCACCGCACCGGGATGTCCGTCTCCCACGATGCGGCCGTCCACTTTGATCACCGGGATGATCTCGGCCCCGGAGCCGGTGAGGAAGCACTCGTCCGCGTTGAAGACGTCGTAGCGCGTCAGATTGGGCTCTGACACATCGATGCCAGCCTGCTTGGCCAGGTCGATTACGGTGCCGCGGGTGATGCCGTAGAGGGCGCCGGCGGAAAGGGGCGGGGTGAAGAGCTTCCCGTCCTTCAAGATGAAGATGTTGTCGGCGGTGCACTCCGCAACGAAGCCTTCGGAGTTGAGCATGATGGCCTCCTCCACGCCCGCGTTGTTGGCTTCGATCTTGGCGAGGATGTTGTTCAGGTAGTTGAGCGACTTGATGGCCGGGTTCAGCGCACTGTGGAGATTGCGCACGGTCGGCACGGTGACGATGGCCATTCCCTTCTCATACATTTCCTCGGGGTAGAGCTGGACCTTTCCGGCGATGACGATGACCGAGGGACTTTTGCAACGGTTGGGATTGAGGCCGAGAGTGCCGACTCCGCGGGTGACTATGAGGCGGATGTAGCCGTCGCGGAGGTCGTTGACCCGGCAGGTCTCGACCACGGTCTTGGAAATCTCGGCATGCGAGAGCGGGATTTCGAGAAGGAGGGCTTTGGCGGAACAAAAGAGTCGGTCGATGTGCTCCTTCAGCTTGAAGACGCGCCCGTTGTAGGCGCGGATGCCCTCGAAGATGCCGTCGCCATAGAGCAGTCCATGATCGAACACGGAAATCTTCGCGTTCGCTTCGTCGTAAAACTGGCCGTCGATATAGATCTTCATTCGCCGCGCGGAAACTACGGGAAAGCCTTCCGGCGCTGCAACTGGCGAGTGGATGCCAGCTGCGCGATCTCCCAGTCCACCTCCTTCGCCGCGTCGCCCTGCACCGTCGTTCTGGCTTTGCCGGCTGCGCGGGCGGCCGTCATCGCCCGCACGATTTGGCGGCCGAATTGGGTTTTGTCGGACACGGACAGGCGGTTGAGGCCCAGTTTGATCAGGCTCATGATTTTTTCCTCATTGGGTTACCGAGACCGCGCCGGGCGAAGCCCACAGCGGTTTGTTATCGGGAATCCAGTCCAATGGCCGGCACGACTTCACGCCATCTCCCCGGCTCAGCACGGCTGGGCCAACGAACAACGAACAGGCTATCGATCCCGTGCTTAACCGGAACCGTGCCATCACGGCAACGCGCTGGAAATGACCGCGAGGCACCGGACGAAGGTGAAAGAGTTTCCTGCCAAACCTCGCCACCCGGCAAGGATGTCCGGGTGGATCCCACCCGTGTCAGCCTGAAATGGCCGGTTGTGCCTCCACAGCTAGTCGGCTTGTTCAGAACCGCGCTGCCCCTAATCGCTCCCCCCGTTCGATGCGGAGAAGGAAACGCGGTTCGCCGAGTCGTTTTTGAAGGGTCAGCGTCACGCCAAGCGCCCCTGTTAGAGCGGCAGCATAGATGCTCGTGTGTGCGTTGGTTCCAAACCGATTCTGGACTTTTGAAACCCTGTTTCGCAGTCTGGCCGTCATGTCGAAATCGGCTCTAGGACGGGGTTTGGGAGCGCTGCTCGGTGGGCAAAACGCCCAGCCGAAGCCGCCGGCTCCCGCCGTGCCCGGATCGATTTCGATCGCGTCCGGATCGGTCGTTCCGGCCGGGGAACGGGTCCAAAGAGTCGCGGTCATCAAGCTCCGGCCGTGCCCGTTCCAGCCACGCAAAGATTTCCCCGCCGCGGCCATGGAAGAGCTGGCCGCATCCATCCGTGAACAGGGCGTGATGCAGCCGTTGATCGTCCGGACGAGCCTGGACGGTTTCGAGATCATCGCCGGTGAACGGCGTTGGCGGGCCGCGCAATTGGCGGGCTTGGTCGAGCTGCCGGTGATCGTGCGCGAGGCCGACGATGCGACGGTTCTGGAACTTGCGCTCGTCGAGAATCTCCAGCGCGAGAACCTCAATCCCCTGGAGGAGTCGCTGGGTTTCCAGCAGTTGATCGAGCAGTTCGGGCTCACCCAGGAGCAGGCCGCGCAGAAGGTTGGCAAGAGCCGTGCCTCCGTGGCCAATGCGCTGCGGCTGCTGAAACTGCCCGAGTCGATTCGGACGCATCTCCGGCAGGGCCGCCTCAGCGTCGGCCACGCGAAGGTCATTCTCGGACTGCCCACCGGGCCGGAGCAGGAACTGGCCGCCGAAAAGGTTTTGCGGGAGGCGTTGAACGTGCGGCAGACGGAGGTCCTGATCGCCCATTGGTCGACCCCCCGGAGTTCGGCCTCCCCGGCCAAGGGCCCGGGAAAGCCGGTCTCGCGCGACGCGCACGTCCTCGATCTGGAGAGCAAGCTCCAGGAGCGGTTCGGAACGAAGGTCATCATCCGCTACCGTGCCGGCAAGGGCGCGCTCGAAGTCCGATTTCACGACGACGACGAACTCGGCCGAATCCTCGGCATCGTCGGTGTCAGTGTTGATTGATCCAATCCCATGCAGAGTTCCCAGACATTCCGCAGCGGAGTAGCCGCGCGCCTTCTAGCCGCCTCCAGCCAGGTTCCAGCACTGACCGCCTTCGTGGGTCTGGATGGCTTCGTCGATGAAATCTTCCGCGTAGTGGACAAGCGGATCGACTTCGAGAAATACACCGAGATCCCGACGATCCGGGCCTACGGCGAACGCCTCGTCGAGGCGGCCGGCCGGAGCACGAACGTCGAGTTCGTGCGGAACGCGAACATCGCGCCCAACCCCAAGCTGGGGGGCAACGGTCCGATCATGGCGAACGCCCTCGCAAGCTTCGGCCTCCAGGTGGCCTATCTGGGGAATCTTGGGTATCCGAACCTTCATCCTGTTTTCGCGGATTTCGCCACGCGCGCCGAGGTCCACAGCATCGCGGAGCCGGGCTACACGGACGCGATCGAGTTCGCCGACGGCAAGATCATGCAGGGCAAGCACGAGTCGTTGAAGGAGATCAACTGGGCGACGATCGGCGAGCGGTTCGGGCACGCCAGGTTCGCGGCCAAGCTGGGTTCTTCGAGCCTCGTGGCCTTCGTCAACTGGACGATGCTTCCGTTCATGAGCGACATCTGGTCCAGCATCGACTCCGAGCTTTTCCCCGGGCTCGACGGATCGAAACGGCGGATCTTCTTCGACCTGGCCGATCCCGAGAAGCGGGTGGCCAAGGACATCGAGCGTGCGTTGGATCTGATCGTGAAATTCCAGGAGAAGTTCGACGTGATCCTGGGCTTGAACGAGAAGGAAGCCTACGAGATCGCCAAGGTGCTGGGGCTTCCGTCGAAAGGAACCGATTGGAACGGGCTCACCGATCTTTCGATGCGGATCCAGCAGCGGGTGCCGGTAGAGACCCTCGTCGTCCATCCGGTGTCCTTCGCACTGGCGGTTTCCGACGGCCGGGCGGACGTGGTCCAGGGACCGACCTGCAAGAACCCCAGGATCACGACCGGTGCGGGCGACCATTTCAACAGCGGCTTCTGCCTCGGCAAGTTGCTGGGCCTGGACAATGCAGCCAGCGTGCTCTGCGGCGTGTCCACCAGCGGGCATTACGTCCGCAACGCGCAGAGCCCGACCGTGGCGGACTTGGCCGCGTTGATGAACAACTGGCCCACGGAGTGAACGCGACACGATGATCCTGCCAATCGTCAAATACGGCCATCCCGTCCTGCGCAAGAAAGGGGCGCGGATCGAGGAAATCACCCCGCGGATCAAGGCCCTCGTGGCGGACATGATCGAGACGATGTATGACGCGCACGGCGTCGGTCTTGCCGCCCAGCAGGTCGGTGAGGCGCTCCTGTTGACCGTCATCGACGTCACGGATGTGACCGACCGTCCCTCCACGATGGAGGTCGGCGGCAAGTCGGTGGATCCGGAGAAGCACATGCCGCTGGTGCTCCTCAATCCGGAGGTGGCCCCGTTCGGAAATCCCGCGAAGGGTCCCGAAGGTTGTCTGAGCTTTCCCGAGATCTATTCGGACGTGACCCGGCTCGAATCGGTGGAGGTGTCCGCGATCGACGTGGAGGGGCGCGAGGTAAAATTTCGCGCCGGGGGATTGCTCGGCCGCGCGGTCCAGCACGAGGTGGATCATCTGAACGGGATTCTCTTCATCGACCGCATGAGCCTGCCGGACAAGGACAAGATCCGGGAGGATCTGGACGACTTGCAGGCGGAGACCAAGAAGCGGCTCCGGCGCTGAACGCGGACTCGAAGCCATTGGAACCCCAAGGTGGGAGGTCGCTTCGTGGAGGTTGTCGTGCGGACCCTTCCGTTGGGGGCACAGGCGGAGGATCGTGGTGTTTACGTTCCGCCCGATCCGAGTTCGACGAAGTCACTTCCTCGTTCCGGCTGGATCCGTCCGTTTCAGATGACGGGGTCTGCGAGGACAGGATCGGAGGGAGCGTCGTGATGGAGCACGCGATGGAGCGATTGGGCCAGGGTCGTGATGGAGACGGGTTTGTGGAGGATGTCGCGGAAGCCGAACTCAAGGGCTGCTTTTTGGTTCCACTGCGCGCTGAATCCGGTGGCGAGGAAGACCGGGATCCCGGGACGGATTTCAAACAATCTTGCCGCGAGGTCGGGACCGGTCATGCCCGGCATGTTGAGGTCCGTGATGACAGCGTCGAACGCTTCCGGGGCCGCGCTGAAAATTTCGAGGCCCTGACGGGCGGAGTTGGCCAGGGCGACTTCGTAGCCGATGCGTTGGAGAGAGCCGCCCACGGCGTGGCAGATGGCGGGTTCGTCGTCCACCACCAGCACGAGTGCTCCTTGGCCGCCAAGGATCGCCGGGTGGGCCGAGAGGTCGTTCGCGGCCGGGACCGCATGCTCGGGGAAATAGATGCGGAACGTCGTTCCGTGGCCGGGTTGGCTGGCGACGGTGATGGCGCCTTCATGTTCCTTGACGATGCCATGGGTGACCGACAGTCCGAGGCCAGTGCCTTCGCCCGGTGGTTTCGTCGTGAAAAAGGGCTCGAAGATCCGTTTCATGGTCTGTGCGGGCATCCCATGACCGGTATCCGTGAGGGTCAGGAGCGCGTAGGGGCCGACGCGGAGATCGGGGGTGTCTGCGGCCGTGTTCTGGTCCACCCAAACGCCTTCCAGTCTGATGCCCAGCGTGCCTTCGCCGCGCATGGCGTGGGAGGCGTTGGTCGAGAGGTTTATGATGATTTGATGGATCTGGGTCGGATCTGCCAGAACGGTGGGCGTATCGGGCTGGATCAAGACGTCGAGGTTGACCGAAGCGGGCAGGGTGGAACGGAGCAGGCGCAACACTTCAGTGAGCACGGGTTTGAGCCGGACGGGGCGCCGCTCCTGCTTTTGTTGCTGGCTGAAGGACAGGATCTGCTCGACGAGTTTCCTGGCCCGGTCGCTGCCTTTCATGATCTGCGCGAAGTCCTCCTTCTGGGCGGCATGATCGCCTTGGTCCATCAAGGCCAGATCGGTATACGCCATGATGGCGCCGAGGATGTTGTTGAAATCGTGGGCAATGCCGCCGGCAAGGGTGCCCATGGCCTCCATTTTTTGGGCTTGGCGGAGTTGGGCTTCCAGCAGGTCGCGCTCGTCCCGGGCCTGGTCCCGCTCGGTGATGTCGCGGGACGAATAGAGGATGAACACGCAGCGGCCCGATGAATCGGACACCGGGGTGAGCACGGTTTCACCGGACTGCATCCCCGCGGCCCCTTGGATCCGCTCTTCGAACGTCTCGGGGACGCACTCTTCGGCGATGCGGGCCAGCCGCTCCACCGTGGAACGACCCGTGGCGGCGTCGACTCCGAAGATGGATCCGGTCAGCTCCGTCACGGGGCGGCCCACGATGTCTTCGTCGTAGAGATCGCCGGCTTGGCCGGAGAGGCGTTCCACGAAGCGGGCGTTCGCCGATACGATATGGAATTCCGTCTTGGCCTGAACCCGGATCAAGACCATTGCATCGGTCGCGTTGTTGAAGATGAGGGAGAGCCGCCGTTCGTTTTCGCGCAGGGCCAGTTCGGTTTGTTTGCGCTCCGATATGTCCTGCACCATGGCGGCGAAGGATTCCGCGGAACCGTCGGGCCGGCGCAGGCAGCGGACTGAGATCTCGGCGTGAAGGATGGAACCGTCCTTCCGGACGTATCGTTTCTCGAGTGAATAGCCATCCGATCTTCCGGCGATGACCTCCTCGAAGGGTCCCAGATCGGAGGCGAGATCTTCTGGATGGGTCAGCGACGCCCATGATCGGCCGTGGAGCTCGTCCCACGTGTAGCCCATCATCTCGCAAAACCTTGGGTTGGCCTCGATCCAGCGCATGTCCGGTGTCGATTCGGCAAAGCCGACCAGCGGCATCTCGAAGTAGCTGCGGAAGTGGCGTTCGCTCGTCCGGATCACCTCGTCGCGCGCCTTTTGGGCGGTCACGTCGCGGATGACCCCGGTCATGCGGCGTCGATCGGAGTCCCGGTTGCGATGGGTTCGTCCCTCGAACTGAAACCAGCGCGGCGCCGAGCCACCGACGAAGGCCCGCAGCTCGATCCGAAGTCGATCCGCCGTGCCCGAGATGCAGGCATTGAAAGACGGCTCCGCCTGGTCGACGTCTTCGGCGAGAAACTGGGTCCGGAGCGATTCGAGCGAGAACAATTCGTCGGACGCGGGCAGCCCGAGCAGCGTCTTGGCCTGCGAAGACCAGTTGACGGTCCCCGAGTCGATGTCCCACTCCCAGACGCCGAGTCCTGCCGCGTCGAAGGCGTTCTCCAGCTGTTCCTCGCGACGAGCGAGCTCGGTTGCTTTTCGTCGCAGTTCCAGAAGGGCCACCACCTGGTTCCCCATGAACCGGAGAAGATCCCTTTCCTGTGGGGTCAGGAGCTTGGGGCGGACGTCGACGAGACACAGGGTGCCGACGGGGAAACCATCTTGGGTGACCAAGGGCGCCCCGGCATAGAACCGGACCCCGAAAGCGCCGCTGACCAATGGATTGGAGCTGAACCGTTCGTCCAGGGTTGCGTCCGGGACTTCCATGATGTCACCCGTGAGCAGCGCGTGGCTGCAGAACGAGATTTCCGGGGCGATCTCGGTCTGCTCCCATCCAGTGTGCGACTTGAACCAATGCCGGCAGCCGTCGTCGAGCGAGACCAGTGAGATCGGCACCTCGAACATCCGCGCGGCGGTCCGCGTGATTTCGTCGAAGGCCTCCTCCGGTCCGGTGTCGAGGATGTCATACCGGCGAAGGGCAGCCAGTCGCCTCGCATCGTCGGCGGGCACAGAAACGGTCATCTTCCATGGCATCGGCAGGATCGATCCTTCTGGAAGGGGAAATCTTCGGCCCGATCTTTGCACGCGTGGAAGTTTCATTTTGACCCGACCCCGTGCCCTCTTAGGCTCGCGGCATGCCTCGCGGAGCAGAAAAGACGGTGGAATCGGAACCCAAGCGCCAAACGCACGAAGTCGTCGGGATCGTGCTGATCGCGCTCGGGCTCCTGCTGTTGATCGCCCTCATGTCCCACGACAAGGCGGATTCGGGCTTCAACGTCTCCACGCCGAACGCCAACCCGCACAACCTGGTGGGCCCCATCGGAGCGACGCTCTCCGTGGTGATGTTCAACGTCTTCGGTGCGGTCGGCTTCCTCGTACCCTTCGGGATGTTCGCCGCCGCGCTTGGTTGCTTCTTTGAGCGCTTCGCCTGGTTGACCCGACGCTGGCCCTGGATATTGGGCCTGCTGGCCAGCGCGATGGGAATGCTCAGCCTGTTCGAGATCGACTGGACCGTGCTCCAGAACATCAGGTCCAGCCTCGGGGCTCCCAGCTCCGGCGGCATCATCGGCACCTCCCTGAAAGGCGGCTCCCTGATGACCGTCGGCAAGGTGGGCGGGATCATCGTCCTCGCCACCCTCTACGGGATCAGCCTCCTGTTCCTCACGAACTTCCACCTGCGTGATTGGATCCACTCCATTACCAGCCGTGAGAAGATCGATCCCGAAGCCACTCCCGAAGAGCGCGAGCTCGCCCGTCGCCGTCGCGATCTGGAGAAGCAGGCCAAGGACCTAGAGAAGCAGATGCAAAAGAGCGCCCGCAAGACGAAGGGCGCCAAAGATGCCGAGCCCGAACCCGACGAAGCCCGGTCCGGATTGGGTGCCGACCTCCAGCCCGTGCCCGAGCCGACCATCCGCGACCACAGCATTCCTGTGCCCCGACCTGCCGCCGCGCTCGCCCGTAAGCGATCCGATGAAGGCAGCTCTGAAAACCGGTCCGCCAAGCTGGAAGAAGGGGAAACCATTCCCGCCGCCGAAGTGCGGGCGGCCGCCACCGGAGACCCGGTGTCGGGTCGGTCGGAAGAAGGCGCTCCGCCTTGGAACCCGGACGATGAAGGTGCCGCGCCGATGTTCGACGAAGACGGGGAAGGGGACTCTTCGCCTCGTGGCGCCGGTTCGTCGGCCAAGCCGAGGCTTACGGCCCGCAAGCCCAAGCGCATCACCGTGGCCGCGACCCCTTCGATCGGGAACTACGAGCTGCCCACGGTGGATTTTCTCAATTTCCCGGACACCACCGTGCAGGCCGGCGAAAGCAAGGAGCTGCTCCTGGCCAACGCGCGGCTCATGCAACAGACCCTGGCGCAGTTCGGCATCGAGGTCGCCCTCGGCGACATCACCCGCGGCCCCACCATCACCCGCTACGAGCTGCATCCCGCGCCCGGCGTGAAGCTGGAGAAGATCTCCGCCCTCTCGAACAACATCGCCGCCGCGCTCAAAGCCGAGCGCATCAACATCCTGGCGCCTGTTCCCGGCAAGTCCTCCGTCGGCATCGAAGTGGCCAACGCCGTGAAGACGAAGGTCATCATGCGCGATCTGTTGGAGTCGGACGAATGGCACAAGTCCAAGGCGCGTCTCCCCATCGCCCTGGGCAAAGACGTCTACGGTCATCCCGTCATCGCGGACCTTTCCGACATGCCGCACATGCTGGTCGCCGGCAGCACCGGCTCGGGAAAATCGGTCTGCATCAACGCCATCATCGCGTCGTTGCTCTACCGCTTCGCCCCCGACCAGCTCCGCTTCGTGATGATCGATCCCAAGGTCGTCGAGCTGCAGCAATACAACGCCCTCCCGCACTTGGTCGTCCCCGTCGTCACCGATCCCAAGAAGGTCGTCCTCGCGCTGCGCTGGGTGGTGAACGAGATGGAGAAGCGCTACCAGATCTTCGCCAAGGTGGGGGTCCGGAACATCAAGTCGTTCAACGACCGCCCCAAGACGCCTCCCCCGCCCAAGGTTTCCGAACCCGAACTTCTGCTCACCTCCAACAAGGAGAAGGTGGAGATCAGTTCCGAAGGTTTTGCCGTCGAGCTCGACGAGGAGATCGTCGTCCCCCGCGACGAGGACATCGTCATTCCCGACAAGCTCTCGTACATCGTCGTCATCATCGACGAGCTCGCGGACCTGATGCTGGTCGCCCCCGCCGACGTGGAGATGGCCATTGCCCGCATCACCCAGATGGCCCGCGCCGCCGGCATCCACTGCATCGTCGCCACGCAGCGTCCTTCCGTCGACGTCATCACCGGCGTGATCAAGGCGAACATCCCCGCGCGCATCGCCTTCCAGGTCGCCAGCAAGGTCGACTCCCGCACCATTCTGGACCAGATGGGCGCGGACAAGCTGCTGGGCAAGGGCGACATGCTTTTTCTGCCTCCCGGCTCCGCGAAGCTCACCCGCATCCAGGGCGTGCTCATCACCGACGAAGAGCTCCAGCAGCTCGTCGACCACATCGCGAAGCAGGGCAAGCCGAGCTACGAGATGGAGATCCATAAGCAGCTCCAGAAACCCTCGCGCGATCTCGATCTCGACGGGGAAGGCTCCGGCGAGGACGAGGAGCTCATCGACAAGTGCATCCAGATTCTCCGTGAGGAACAGAAGGCCAGCACCTCGCTCCTCCAGCGCCGGCTCGGCCTCGGCTACGGCCGCGCTGCGCGGATCATGGACCAGTTGGAGGACATGGGCATCATCGGCCCGTCCAACGGCGCCAAGGCACGCGACGTCCTCATCGACCTGGACGGAGAAGGTCACGACGGCGGCGGCAGGCATATCGTCTGACGTTCGGCTAGAGTCCGGGGTCCACGGGTTCGCTTTCCAACGCCTGCACTCCGAAGACGCATTCATGGAGACGCCGGAGCGCTCCCTTGGCGACGAAACTCCCTAGTCCTTCAATGCCCGGGGCAAACTCGCGCAGAGCCAGCGAGCGCTTGGTCTTCAGGCCGCGCGAACGGAGGCGTTCAAGCTTCTCCGGCGCGGTGTATTCCGGTCCGTAGATGATCCGCAGATATTCGCGTCCTCGGCACTTCACGGCGACTCCGGAACGCTCCGGAGTTGCCAGAATCGCATGCAAGAGAGGAGTTCGTCCCCGGGCGGTTCGGCGGGAGCCGTCGCCCCGCCTCTTGCTCTCACTCGTGGATCCGGGTCGCGAAATCGATCAGGACCGTGGCGTCGGCGATCGGGGTGGGGTGGCGGCGCGAAGCCTCTTCGTTGCCGGCTTCGCGATGGTATTGGTTCCACCAGCTGGAGCGGGCGACCGGGCTCCAATCGGCCGCCGCCGGGCTGGTCGCAAATTGTTCGCGCAGACGGACGACGTGGGGCGGGCGGTTAGCGGGATCTTTCTCCAGGCATTTCAGCAAGATCTGTTCGAGCTCGGGCGTGATCTTGTTGTCGGTGCGGCTGCTGGGCTGGGCTGGGCGCTCCTTCAAGTGGCGGGCGTAGAGGTCGACGAGATTGTCGCCTTCGAAGACGTTGTGGGCGGTGAGGAGGAAGTAGCCGAGCGCGCCGATCGCGTAGATGTCGCTGCGGGGATCGCTGCGGTTGGGATCGCGGATCGCCTCCGGAGACATGAACGAGGGCGTGCCGACCGCGCCCCTCTCGGGGGTCGCGTCGGGCACGGCGCCATCGGCTTTCAGGAACTGTCGCACGAGGCCGAAATCCAGCACCTTCACGAGATCGGGCAGGCCACCCCGGTCGCAGAGGAAGACATTGGCCGGCTTGATGTCGCGGTGGACGAGGCCGAGCGCGTGGGCTTCGGCGAGGGAGGCGCAGACCTGCGTCAGGATGTGGATCACGCGGCCTTCGGGCAGCGGGCCGAAGCGATCGACCAGATCGTGGAGGTTCAGGCCGTTGAGATACTCCATGGCGAAGTAGAAGACGCCTTCGGGCGTGTGGCCGTAGTCGTAGACCTGGATGGTGTTCGGATGGGTGAGCTGGCAGGTGAGGCAGACTTCGCGCTCGAAACGGGCGATGGCCTCGGGATGGGCCTTGTCGGGCGGGAGCAGCTTCACGGCGGTGTCGCGGCGCATGAGCGCATGGCGGGCGCGGTAGACGACGCCCATGCCTCCCTCGCCGATCTTCTCCTCCAGCGTGTATTGGCCGAGCTGTTTCAGCTTCAGCTCCACCTCGGTCAGACGCCGTCTGGAAATCGAGCCGAGATAGGAAAAGACGAACATGCCGATGGAACACAGCAGCAACAGCAGAACGAGGATCAGGAAGATCGATTTGAGGACGTTCAACGGGCGGAAGGCCTCCTCCGCGTCGATCTGCGTGATCACGCCGAAGCCCAGGTGCGGCAGCCAGTGCCACGCTCCGATCACGGGCACTCCGCGGTAGTCGCGCGCTGCGGAGATGCTCACACCTTGGTTCGTCGCGAAGGCCGAGGACACGAGTTGGATCAGGGGGCGCGTGATCGAATTGGTCTCCTCGGGCTCGACCCGGGTCGGGAAGTCCCTGCCTGGATCGCTGAGCCGCAGATTCAGCGCGGAACTGGCTCCGGCACGGTTTTCGATGAGCCCAAGCTGCTTGAGCGTATCGTCGAAACGGCTGCGTGAAATCATCAGACCGTGCTGGTCGAACGCATACGTTTCCCCCGAGCGACCCGACCTGGCGACCGACAGGATCCGGGTGAACTCCTCGTCCGGATTGATGATCAGGGCCAACGCCCCAAGGATCACGCCGTCGTCGTTCCGCACCGGCGCCGCGACCTGCATCAACGTCCGGTCGCCCATGCGGGCGCGGTTCAGGGCCGCGCCGATCCGGGCGGGCGGCTCATTGGTCCGCCGGGACGGTGGGCGGTCGTCTAAGCCTCGTCCGGGTCCTCCTTCGGGGCGCGCCGGTCCGTCGCGGCGTCCTTGAAACGGAGAGGGCCCCGGTGGCCGTTTCGGTTTGAACGGCGTGATCAGAATCGGCTCACCGTGGGTGAACAGCTCGGCGAACTTCGCCATGTGCTCGTCCAGCACCGTCGAGTTGCGGCGGCTCCGGCCGCGCGGGCTCATCGTATTGGCGGCGAAGGAGAAGTTCGTGCTCACCAGCTCGGCGATCTCATAGCCGATCTTGTTCAGTCTCGGACGGAGATACGTCGCCAACTCCTCGGCACTGGAGGATCCCTGGTTTGGCCGGGGATTCGCGGCGAACTGCTCGAGAGTTTGATCGGCGAGCTGGCGGAATCTGGGCTCATCCGCCAGCGCGGTGGCCAGCTTCATCTGGTTGGTGGTCCAGATCTCCAACGCGGTCACGTTGGCATTGATGGCCGTCGAAAGGTCGCCCTGCAGGTCTGTGACGATGACCTGCCGGAGCCGGCCGTTGCCCCACCAGCCAAATGCCGCCACCAGCCCGGCGATGATCAACGGGACGATCCAGAGACGTGTTCGGAGCAGACGCACCATGCGGGTAGACGCGGTTGAATCGGATGAAGTTTCGCTTATCGGGCGGGCCGCCAATGGCTTGGAACCAGCCACAGCGCCCCGTCTTCATCCTCGACGGTGAACTGGACGGCAAGCCCAAGCTTGTCCGCGGCGGCAAGTCCGTGATCGGCCCCGAGGACATTGAGAGCCGCGCCCCAAGCATCGGCTTGGGCGCAATCGGCGCGGAGCACGCTCACCGCGACGGTGCTGTGGCTGATCGACCATTCAGACCAGCACGACGGTCAGTTTCTTCGGGCCGTGGGCGCCGAGGACGAGGATGCGCTCGATGTCGCCGGTGCGGCTGGGGCCGGTGACGAGGGAGATCATGCTGGGAAAGTCCGGCGCGTATTTGGCCTGGATGGCCTCGAAGGCGGCGGGGAGATCGGCCATGAGCTGGTCGCGCCGGGCGATGACCAGGTGGTGCGGCGGCAGAATGGACAGGGCGCGTCCGCCGGAGGTGCGGGAGTTGACGACGAGCGTGCCGGTCTGGGCCACGAGCGCGTCGCATTCGGTGATGCCGACGTCGCAACGCTCCAGCGCGTGGACGTCGTAGCCGCCGTCGACGGTCAGCGTGGGCAGGCCCAAGGCGTGGACGGCGGCGTCGGTCAATTCGCCCTTGTGCGCGGCGGCTCCCTTCCAGCCTTCGCGTTGGCGGAGATCGCCGAGGATCTTGGGCAAGTCGGCCAACGAATCGGCGACGATGAACTCGGTCTTGAGATCGTCCGAGCAGGCGCGGAACTGCTCGACCTGCGCCTCGAAGGTCTCCGCGGCCTTGGGCAACCACTCGCGGGCGTGGGTGGCGGCGGCACGCGGGGCGAATTGGATCGGGTGCCCGCCGTGGGCGTCGGTGTCCGGTCCGTGTTCGCCGGGAGGCGGGGCGGAGAGGGTCAGGGCTTCGCGGATGCGGCCGAGGATTTTTTCGCGTTCAGTCATGGGAGAAGGGGGAGTTAACCGCGGAAAATGCGGAAGGACGCAGACGGGGAAAGGTAGCGGGAGTCGCTACGCGTTCAGTCGGGGAAGTGGAGAAACCACAGATGGACACAGATTCACACAGATGGGAAACGACGAAGGATCGGTCTGTCTTCAGCCTGGAAGGCTGACAGCGATTGGCCGGGGGTTGAGCGGAGCGACACGCCCGGACCGGGCGGAGCCACGGGACGCATCCGGAAAGGATGCCAGCGGAATTGGAGGTTGGCGGCCTGCTGCGATCCCGATGGGGTCGTGAATGTTTGGGCGGCGAATCGGAGGTGTCGTCGCGCAACGCGCTCCTCGACCTCCAGCTAATGGCTGCCGCTGGTTTGGGTTGGGGCGTTGAAGCGCGTTCAGTCATGGGGGAAGAGGACAACCACAGATGGACACAGATTCACACAGATAGGGAACAAGGCGGAGCGATTAGGTGGCGTCTATTTCCTCGATCATACGGATCGAATCGGCTCGGACCATGGCTCTCGATCCCGTTTCGCACTCGAAGACGGCCATGCTGGCCAACTGATAGGGGATCACTCCTTTGGCTGAGTTCTGCTCGGTGAAGCCGACGAACTGAAAGTTTTCCAAGGTGCGGCCGCCAGCCAGATGGACGTTGATCCGCTTACCCTCCCGGACAAAGCCCTTCATCTTCAGCACCCCAGGACCACGAACCCCTCTCTTGAGATAGCCAAGAGCCGTGAAGAAGACGGCCAAGATCATGACTCCGGCGCACAAGGCGAAGATGAAGCCGAAGGTTTCGTTGAAGGTGTTCATGTGCGGTTGAGATGAAGTCAGTTCGATTACGTTTCTCTCAGGCGATTCATCAAAAATCGATCTGAAGAATGGCGTGCAGGTAGGCGTGGTACCTCATCGGTGAGACCTCGAAGAACGAATACAAGATGGCGAGTCGTCCCGAGTCGCTTTGTGAAGCCGAGAATGCGTAGTAGCCGGAACGCGATTCGATGCATCCGGCTGACTTGTTCCAAACTTGGACCCTGGGTGAAACAGACGAACAGATCGTATCAAGAAGTTCCTTTTCGGAAGAACCCGGAGGCGGAGCCGACAATGCGCTCTTCACCAAATCAACCGTTTCATAGCCGGTTATTCCAAAGGCATCTGGATTGAACGGTAGCTGATCAGGCTCAAAACCATCGAACAGTTCAGCCGGGTTGCCGCGATAATCCCCAAGCAGGCGAAGCTTGGCTGATCTGTGTCCATCCGTGTTCATCTGTGGTTAAGAAATCAGTTGGGCGGCTGGGCTGCAATCCTACCCCACGGTCACTGCCGGTTCTTCCAATATTCCTTGAAGGTCGTCTCGGCGATGGGCGGGAGGTCGCGGGTCTTGGTCCAGGATTTGGCGGGGTCGAGGAAGGTTCCCATGACCAGCTTGTGCAGCGGGGCGAGCCAGCGGGCGACGCTCTTGCCGGCGGCATAGACACCGGGGCTGTTCATGCCCCAGGCGAAGAGCTTGAAGGCGACGCGTTCCTGCGGGTCGGGTTCCTGTTTCACCGAGTTGCGGCGGTTGTGCAGGAGGTGGTGGTGGAGGTTGATCTTCACCGGGCAGGCTTCGGTGCAGGCGCCGCAGAGGGAGGAGGAGAAGGAGAGGTGTTTCCAGTTCTGCAACCCGCGCAGGTGCGGGGTGATGACGGAGCCGATGGGGCCGCTGTAGGTGGTGCCGTAGGTGTGGCCGCCGACGTTCTTGAAGATGGGGCAGACGTTCAGGCAGGCGCCGCAACGGATGCAGTGGAGGGTGTCGCGCTGTTCGGGATCGGCCAGGAGCTCGGTGCGGTGGTTGTCGATGAGGACGACGTGGTATTCCTCGGGTCCGTCGGCTTCGCCGGGCTGGCGCGGGCCGGAATACATGGTGTTGTAGCCGGTGATCTGCTGGCCGGCGCCGGCGGTGGCGAGCATGGGCAGGAAAAGCGCGAGATCGGCCATGCGCGGGAGCACCTTCTCGATGCCGAGCAGAGTGATCATGGTCCTGGGCAGCGCGGCGGTGAGGCGGGCGTTGCCCTCGTTTTCCGTGATGGAAACCATGCCGGTCTCGGCGATGGCGAAGTTGGCCCCGGTGATGCCGACGTCGGCGGTGATGTATTTTTCCCGGAGGGCGCGCCGGGCGATCATGGTGAGTTCCTCGGGACTGTCGGTCTTCGCGCTGCCGAGGTGCTTCTCAAAGAGCTCGCTGATCTGGTGCCGGTCGAGGTGCATCGCCGGGAAGACGATGTGGTAGGGCGGCTCGTTGCGGAGCTGGACGATGTATTCGCCGAGATCGGATTCAACGACCTCGAAGCCGGCCTTCTCCAGCGCGGGGTTGAGGTGGATCTCCTCGGCGGTCATGGCCTTGGACTTGATGATGGATTTGGCGCCCTTCGCCTGGATGAGGCCGAGGATGATGTTGCGGGCCTGGGTGGCGGTGGTGGCCCAATGGACATGGGTGCCGCGGGCCTCCAGCTTGTCGGCGAAGGAGACGAGGTGTTCGTCGAGGTGGTTGATGGCCTCCCACTTGGTCTCGGCGGCGATCTGGCGGGCGTCGTTCCAGCTCTGGAAGGCGTTCTTGCGCTTGTCGCGGACGACCTCGTATTTGCCGAGCGCGGTCTGGATGTGCTTCCGGTGGCGGAGATCGGCGGCGACCTTGGTGGCCTGCTGTTTGAATTCTTGGACTTCGGTGGTCATGGGAGAAGGGGTGATCCAGGATGCCTGATTCCGGATGCCGGATGGCGGCGAAAGGAAGCGAAGGATGAAATCGTGACGATCATTTCGGGCTCTGGTGGTTTTGTTCCACGGCGGTGATGAAGCGGATGATCTTTCGGGCCAGTTCGTTCACTTGCTGAACCAACCCGTCGTAGAATGGCTTGTCGGTCAGAGAAGCGGTCTCGTTCAAGGTGTCGAGATGGTCGCGGATCTCGTCGCAGGAGGCTTCGGCGTAGACGAGGTGTTCGATGAAATCCTGCTTGTAACGCCGCCGACCAAAGCCTTCGACGATGTTGGATCGAACTGACTTCGCGGAGCGGCGTATTTGGCTGCCTTCTTCGTGCAGCTCGAAGCGGGGTTGCTTTTCCAAGGTCATGCGGTGGACCGTCACGGTCGTGTCCCTTGCGAGCTGCCAAATCTGCAGAGCGCGATAGCCCATCGCCGGCGTGGCGTTATTGAGCACAAACGCGTCGTCCGAGCCGTCTCGTGCTCCGTCGTTGTAGTTGGTCGCGCTCATTTCGCGTTCTCTGTTCTTGTCTGGAATCCGGCATCCGGCATCAGTCCCTTGAGTTCAGGATCTCCGCCAAGTGGATCGTCTTCAGCCCGTTGCCCTGTTTGCTCAACAGTCCTTGGACCTGCATCAGGCAACTGGAGTCGTTCGACACGATGTAGTCGGCTCCGGTGTCGAAGGCCGAGGCGCATTTCACCTCGCCCATCGCGGTGGAGATCATGGGGAACTTGGCCGCGAAGGTGCCTCCGAAACCGCAGCAGGTTTCCGCCTCCTTCATCTCGACGAGTTCGAGTCCGCGCACTTTGCCGAGCAAGTCTCGGGCGCCTTTCTTCAGTCCGAGTTCACGCAGGCCGTGGCAACCGTCGTGGATGGTGACCTTGTGCGGGAAGGCGGCGCCGAGGTCGGTCACGCCCAGCTTGGTGACGAGGAAGTCGGAGAACTCGTAGCACTTGGCCGAGAGTTCCTTGGCGGCGGCGGCGTGCGGGGTGCCGGCGAAGAGTTCCGGGTAGAAGACCTTGAGCATGGCGCCGCAGGAACCGGAGGCGATGACGACGGCCTCGGAGTTCTTCAGTCGTTGCAGGACGGGCAGGGCGACCTGGCGGGCTTCGTCCCAAAAGCCGGAGTTGAAGGCGGGCTGCCCGCAGCAGGTGAGGTCTTCCGGGTAGTCGATGCGGTGGCCGAGACGTTCGAGGATTTCGACGATGCTGATGCCCACCTTGGGATACATCAGGTCGACGAAGCACGGGATGAAGAGGGAGACGATCATGGGGTGATTGGGCGGAGCACGGGGTGCAGGGGAGCGGGGGAGAAAGGGGGAAGGCGATGGCCGCAAAGAAGCACAAGAGGCGCAAAGAGGCCCGCCGACACGGCGTGGAGAATTTCGTCCTTCCGGTGAATCCCGACGGGACCCCCGCACTTAGCCCAGGGTTGCGAGGCACGAGCTACCCCGGGAATCGGGGTCCACGATTGAGCCAACCTTGAAGGGGTTGTGTCCATTGGCGACCGACCAAAGACGCAACCCGGTTGGGGTTGATGGTCGTTTCCAATCGTGACCCAGAGTAGCCGCTGCGCGGCAACCTTGGGCTGAGGGACACAATCTCCTCGGGATTGAAGACGGTGGCTCATTTCTCGATGTGGAAGACTTCCTGCAATTCAACCGAAACCGGGCTGTTGTCCGGATGGGCCGGCATCAGGTCGGCCATGTGGTGCCACCATTTGCGGCAAACTCCGGTCTGGGCGATGGCGGCCCAACGGGCTTCGTCCTCGATCTCGGCGTAGGCGAAGAGCTGGCGGGTTTCGGCGTGGAGGAAGATGGAGTAGTGGGCCACGCCGTGATCCTTCAGGACGGCTTCCAGCTCGGGCCAGACGGGATTGTGACGCCGCCCATACTCGGCTTCTTGGCCGGGATGGACGGACATGACAAAGGCTTTGCGGATCACGCGAAGACTTTGTCGGGGCCGGCGGGCTGAAGCAACTTCGCGAAGCGTTGCCGGGCCTGCTGCCACATCGCGGTCTCCGCCGGCACGGGCTCGGACGACGCCGGGACGACGGAGTGGTAGATCGATTCACGGATCTCGGCGAGGGACGCGACTTCGCCGGCGGCACGGGCCTGGACGAGCAGGTTGCCCAGGACGGTGGCCTCGACCGGGCCGGCGAGAACGGGGCGCTGGCAGGCGTTCGCGGCGAGGAGATTCAGCAGGATGTTGCGCGAACCTCCGCCCACGATGTGGATGACCTCGGCGCGTTCGCCGGTGAGCTGTTCCAACTGGTCGAGCACCACGGCGTATTTCAGCGCGAGGCTTTCGAGGCAGCAGCGGACGAGCTGGCCTTCCGTCGTGGGAACGGGCTGGCCGGTTTCGCGGCAGAATTCCTGGATGGCATTCGGCATGTCGGCCGGACTGAGGAAGCGGCGGTCGTCGGGGTCGATCAACGACCGGAGGGGCTGGGCCTGTTCGGCCAAGGTGACGAGCTGGCCGTAGTCGTGGGTCAGGCCGCGCGCGTCGAAGGAGTGTTTGCACCGCTGCACGAGCCAGAGGCCCATGATGTTCTTCAACACCCGATAGGTACCGTCGACGCCGCCTTCGTTGGTGACATTGAACTCGAGCGCCTTGGGACCGAGGACGGCCGATGGGGTCTCGACGCCCATGAGCGACCAGGTGCCGGAGCTGATGTAGGCCCAGTTCGTCCGGCCGGTGTTCAGCGTGGGCACGGCGGCGACGGCGGAACCGGTGTCGTGCGTGGCCGGGGCGATGATCGGCAAGCGACGCAATCCGGTGCGGTCGATGACGCTCTGGCGCAGGCTGCCGACGATGGAGCCGGGCAGGATGATCTCCGGGAAGATCTTCGTGGGAAGTCCGAGGCGATGGAGCAGATCGAGCGACCAGTCGCGCTTGGTCGGGTGAAAGAACTGGGTCGTCGTGGCGTTGGTGAACTCGACCGTCTTGGCGCCGGACAGGCACCAATTGATGAAGTCGGGAATCATCAGGAGCGTCTCGGCGGCGGCGAGCGTTTCCGGGCTCTGGCGCTGATGGGCGACGAGCTGGTAGAGCGTGTTGAAGGGGAGGAACTGGAGGCCGCTCTGGGCAAAGACTTCTTCGCGGCCGACCGAGCGCAGCACCTCCTCCATCACGCCCTGGGTCCGGTGGTCGCGGTAGCAGTGGGGCTGGCCGAGCATTTCGCCGGACTTGGACAGGAGCACGTAGTCGAGGGCCCAGGTGTCGACGCCGATGGAGATGATGGCGTTGCCGTAGCGACGGGCGGCGAGGGCGAGTCCGTGCTGGATGTCGCTCCACAGACGAAGCAGGTCCCAGCGGAGCGAGCCGCCGAGATCGACGGTGACGTTGGGAAAACGGTGCAGCTCGTCGAGCCGCATTTCGGAGCCGTTCCAAAGGCCGGCCATGACGCGGCCGCTTTCGGCGCCGAGGTCGATTCCAAGATAGATTTGTTCGGGCATTGCCAACAGTTTCCGGGTCAATGGTCGCCCGCCGGAGCCGTGGCCGGCAATAGCCCTGAACGGGTGGAGAACGTTTGGCGGATTTCGGGAACCGAGCCGGCGAAGAGGTACACGTCGTAGGTAAAGATCTTGCCAGGCGTGATCGCGAAGTTCGTGAGCGGGGCGAAGTAGGAGCAGGATCCGTGGTCCGGCCGACCGTCGCCGAAGCGGTAGCAGGTCAGGTGGTCGCTCACGGGCACGCAGACGCCGAGACCGACGTCGTTGGTTCCGACGTAGGCGGCCCAGTGCTCGGTCATGCGCCGCGATTCATTGGGCCAACCGGGCTTGGAGCGGTGGAGATCGCCGCCGGTCCAGGGCTGGTCGCCCTCATAGAGCACGAGCGAATCGAGCTCCGGCGCGACGAAGACGGCGGGGATTTCGTGGTCGCGGGAGGCATGGGAATTCGTGCCGGAATAGGTCATGCGGAAGCGCACCTGCGCCAGTCGTCCGGTGAGCGAGATCCATTCCTCGAAGACGACGTTGGTCAACTCGGCTCCGGACGCCCAATGGCGGGCGACGGTTTTTGCGTAGAGCGAATTCGTGGTGTGCGTCAGCTCCAGCACGGTGGCGGGTTTGCCCTGCCAATCGCCGCCTTGGACCGGATTCCAGCGCCAAGGTTGTTTGTTCCAGAGCGAACCGTCTTCGTCGCCATAGTAGGACTGCTGGATCAGACGGCCGCGATCCCAGTGGTTGACGAGGTTGTTGGTCGAGCCGCTCGGCGCGAACCACGCGATGCCCGCGCCGGACGAACGGATGACGCCGAGGCGGACCTCGCCGTTGTCGATGAAGAGCCAGTCGTTGGTGGAGGGGCTGGCGGTGGTTTCGGCAAATGCCGGACCAAGGCTTCCGATCAGCAGGGTAACGACCATCACCGTGAGGCGGCAGGTTGTGAGGCACGCCGCGAGGCGGCCGGTGGCGAGGCCCAACGGGCCGGCCTTAATGGAGCCCAGGCCAACGCCCTGGGTCGCCACGTTTGCCTTTGGACGAGCCGTGAAAGGGCGGTTTAACCGAGGTTCAATTCCACACATATCGTTCATCGAAATCCATCCGGTGCTTCCGGAAGACCAACCGCACCTCGTCCTGAAACGACACCTTGGTGTGGTGTTCCTTTTGTCCGGCGATGTAGCGCGTTACCGCCGCCCCGTTCGACTGGCTGACGGAGAAGGGGCCGTAGCCGGCCTGCCAATAGAAGTTCGCCAGCATCAGATCGCGTCGTTTGATCCACTTGGACGTCCCGGTCTTCAGTTTCTCCACTACATCCTTCAGCGCGTGGTTCTTCGACAGGGCGAACAGCGCGTGGACGTGGTCCTCGACCGAGTTGATCAGGATGGCAGGTGAGTCCAGATCCTGAAGGATCGTCGCGGCGTAGCGGTAAAGTTCGTCCCGGACGCCGACGTGGATCAACGGCTCGTCGTGCTTGGTGCTGAAGACCAAGTGCGTCAGGAGCGAGGCGAGAGACTGGGGCATCAGGAGGTTTGGTTAGGTCGCCCTTTCAGGTCTTAGGTTGTTTGGCGGGCGATGGACCCAGAGCGTTGCCTTGGGCAGAGGCGGATTCGGCGCTGGTCTTGGTCTGCCTTTTATCTGCGATCTTCCGCGTTGATCTGCGGTTCAACTCGCCCCGACTCAGAAGTTGAACTGGTCGATGTTGCCCTTGTTGAAGATGAAGGGCTTGCCGAGGAGGATGTTGTCGCCCTCGATCTGGAACTCGCCGAGTGTGCCGGCTTTGAAGGTCTTCTCGCCGACCTTGAGGGTGCCTTTGGCCAGGGCGGCGGCGGCTTGGACGGTGAGGTAGCCGAGGTCTTCGGTGTTCCAGAGGATGACGCTGTCGGTCACGCCTTCGTGGACGTAGCGCTTGTTTTCATTGGGCAGACCGAGGCCGATGACCTTCACCATCCCGGTCTTGCCGGCTTGCTTGACGGCTTCGGCGGCTCCGGGCACGGCGGGGGAGCAGATGTTCATGATGAGCTTGAGATTGGGGTAGGTGCTGAGGAGGGCGGTGGCTTCGGACTGGGCCTTGTCCTTGAGGTCGTCGCAGGGACGGAGGGCGACCCTCTTCATCTCGGGATACTTCTCGGCGTTGCGGGCGGCGATGTGCTTCTGCCACTCGTTCATGTTCGCGGCGGTCAGGCTGGCGGTGATGATGGCGTAGTCGCCCTTGCCGCCGGTAAGGCGCGCGGCTTCGTCCATGAGGGCGTAGCCGATGCCCGCGGGCGTAGCTTGATTGACGAAGAACGAACGGGCGTCGGTCTGCGCGTCGGAATCGTAGGTAATGACCTTGATGCCCTTTTGCCGGGCCTTGCGGAGGGCGGTGGAGATGCCGTCCTTGTTCTCACACGCGGCGGCGATGACGTCCACGCCGAGGGTGATCCAGTTCTCGATGATCTCGTTCTGCTTGGCGGGATCGGGATCGGTCGGGCCGTCGAAGATGAGGTCGGCGCCGAGCTCGGTGGCGGCCTTCTCCGCGCCCTTCTTGCAGGAGATGAAATAGGCGTTGCCCTTGGACTTGGGCATGAGCGCGATAGTCAGCTTCTTGCCGGAAGCGGAAGCGGCGCCGGATTCGGACGACTTGTTGCAGCCGGTGGTCGCGAGGAGACCGCAAAGGACCAGGAAGGAGATGAGTTTTTGCATAAACGTGCTGGGTGCGTTTGGTCTAAAGGTTCTGGTGCCTTGCTGTCAGCCCTGGAGTCAGGTGGAAGCGGGCTTTGCGGCGGCGGACCGGCGTTTGGCGCGCCATTGGCTGAACCATTTCGGCACCGCACTGCTGACCAGAGCCAGGATCAAGAGGGCTCCGGTCAACATGCCGGCGACTTCGCGGGGCGCCCGGGCGTGGACGAGGCCGTTGCTCAGGACGGCGATGGCGGCCACTCCGAGGAGCGTTCCATGAACGGTGCCGATGCCGCCAAAGATGCTGGTGCCACCGAGCACCACGGCCGTGATGGCGAAGAGTTCATACCCGGTGCCGGCGTCGGCCTTCGCTTGGCCGAGGCGCGAGGTGTAGATGATCGCGGCCAGCGCGGCGACGAAGCCCGCAAGCACGTAGGCCGTGGCCAGGCAGCGTTTGACGGGAAGTCCGGCGTAGCGGGCGCCTTCCGGGGCGAAGCCAATGGCGCGGAACGAGCGGCCGTAGGTCGTCCGATGAACCAGCAGCCAGATTCCCACAGCCACGAGGATCAAGACCCAGACCTGCGTCGGCAGACCGAGCAGTCGTTCCTGACCGAGGTGGAGGAAATACGCCGGGAAGTCGGTGAAGGTGTCGAAGCCGTGGGTCAGCGCCTCGGCCGATCCGCGGAAGAGCGAGTAGGTGCCGAGCGTGACGATCAACGGTGGCAGCCGAAGCCAAGTGATCAGCGTGGCATTCAGTCCGCCGGCCAGCGCGCCGAAGCCGAGGGTGATGGCGGCGGCGGCGGGCAGGGGAATGCCGGCGTCGCGCCAGAGTTTTCCAAACACCACGGCGCATAAGCCGAGCAGGGAACCGACGGAGAGATCGATGCCGCCGGTCAGGATGATCGGCGTCATGGCCAGCGCCAGCAGGCCGATTTCGGTGGAGTGCCGGAGGATGTCGAAGCTGTTGTCGAGCGAGGCGAAACGCGGTCCGACGGAGCTGAAGCAGAGCCATTCCAGCGCGAGGACGACGAAGAGGATCGTCTCGTGCCGGACGAGCACCGTTTTCCAACCGCTATGTTTTGAGGATGAGAACATGTGAAAAACCGCTAATCTGCGCTGATCGACGCTGATCTGTTTTCTGCCAAGTCGAGCGGAGCGGTGAATTCGAACGACTCCGGAGACCGGGTGGGCATGACGACTTTGGTTTTCATTGGGACGATCAGCGCAGATTAGCGGTTCAAAATCAGTCCTGCCGGATGAACTGGGAAAGGACGATTCGTTTCCATTCCAACGTGTCCTTGTGGCCGAAGTTGATCAGGTAGCCGACCGGTTGCCGGGTGATCCTAAGGTAGTTCATGAGTTGGGCTTCCTGTTCGGGACAAATTTGGCTGACTGCTCTCAGTTCGACGATCAACGCGTCGTTTACGAACAGGTCCGGGACGAAGCGTTTGCGAAGCTCGCGGCCTTTATATTGGCAGGCCAGTTCCTGTTTGGATCGAAACGGAATGCCGCGCAGCTCCAGCTCGATCTCGAGGCATTCCTGATAGATCTCCTCGTCCATTCCGTAGCCGCGGTCGTTGAAGACCTCGAACGCAGCTCCCATGAGCTTGTAGCCTTCGTCTTTGTAGATTTCAGTTCTCATTGATCAGCGCAGATTAACGATTTCCCTTCCGGTTTCTCAATCCGTCCGCCACGACGGCCAGCAGGATGATTGCGCCTTGAATGGCCTTTTCCCAATAGGCCTCGATGTGGAGATGGGTCAGCGCGGGGCTGATGCAGGCGAGCAGCAGCAGGCCGACGAAGGCGCCCCAGAGAGTGCCGCGTCCGCCGGAGATGGCGACGCCGCCCACGACCACGGCGGCGATGGTCTTCAGCTCCAATCCAGTGCCGGACTTGGGATCGACCTGCGGGGACTGGACGACGTTCATCATGGCGGCGAAGCCGGTCAGCGCGCCGAGGAACACGAAGACGAGAAAGGTCACGAGCTGCGGTCGGATGCCGGCGAGACGGGCGGCTTCGGCGTCGGTGCCGACGGCGTAGATGAAGCGGCCGCTCGACAGGTGCTTCAGCGCGAGGGCGAGGGCGATCAAGACAGCGAGGGAGATTGCGATCAGCGCCCATTGTCCGCCGACTTGGCTCAGGCCCATCCACTGGACATCGACGGGGAGATTCACGAATTCGCCCTGGCGGATCCAACGCAAGGCCTCGCGCCACGTCACCAGCGTGGCGAGCGTGACCACGATGGAGGGAAGGCGAAGACCGGCGACGAGTCCGCCGTTGATCGCGCCCATCAGAGCACCCATCAGCATGGAGGCGGGGAAGACCAGGGCCAGCGGCCACTTCGCGGCGGCCAGCAATCCGGCGGCGGTGCTGCACACGGCGAAGATGGAGCCGACGGAGATGTCGATCTGGCGGCAGATGATGACCATCGCCATGCCGCAGGCGACGACGAGCGTCGGCGCTTCACGGGTCAGCAACGAGAGAAGCGGCTGGGGCTGAAAGAACGACGGCGCAAAGACGGCGAGGAAGCCGAGCAGCAGCAGCAGCGCGCCGGCGACGGAGATTTCGCGGAAGTGGCGTTTCACGCGGCGGCCTCCGCCTCGGATTGGGCGAGGGCGGCGGCCATGACGGTGTGGGCGTCGGACTTGCCGGGCAGCATCGCGGCAATCGTGCCGCCGCGCATCACGGCAATGCGGTCGCTCATGCCGAGCACTTCGGGGAGATCGCTGGAAATCATCAGGACGGCGAGGCCTTCTTTGGCGAGGCGGCGGATGATCTTGTGGATCTCGCTCTTCGCGCCGACGTCCACGCCCTGGGTCGGTTCGTCGAGGATCAAGAGCTTGGGTTTCGTGGCGAGCCAACGGGCGACGCTGACTTTCTGCTGGTTGCCGCCGCTGAGGCTGCCGCCGGCCGCTTCGGGGCCGAAGGCTTTCACGCCGAGATCGCGGATGAAGCCGAGCGCGAGGTTCCGTTCCGCGCCGAAGCGGAGCCAGGAGCCGGGAAAGAGGCGGCGATGGATGGCCATCGTCATGTTTTCGGCGATGGGCATTTCGAGAATGACGCCGTGGCGGCGGCGATCCTCGGGCACGTAGGCGATGCCGTGGGCGACGGCTTCCTGCGGTGAATGAACCGTGATGGTCTGGCCGCTGAGGCGGATGGTGCCGGCGTCGGCGGGGGTGATGCCGAAGAGGATGCGGGCCAGTTCGGTGCGGCCGGCTCCGACCAATCCGGCGAGGCCGACAATCTCGCCGGCGCGGACGTCGAGGGTGACATTGTTCACGCCGCTGGCGGTGCAGCCGAGACCTTGGATGGAAAGGACGACGTCGCCAGCCTCGCCTTCGGAGGGCGGATAGATGGCGGCGACCTCGCGGCCAACCATGAGGCGGATGAGTTCGGCTTCAGTGAGATCGGTCGGGGGACTGGCGGGGGCGCCGGAGCCACTAGCGACGCGCACGTCGCGGGTGGCGACGCTTTCGCCGTCGCGGAGGACGGTGACACGGTCGGCCAAAGCGAAAATCTCCTCCAAGCGGTGGGAAATGTAGACGACGCCGACGCCGTTTTGGCGGAGGTCGCGGACGACGCCGAAGAGCAGGTGCTGCTCTTTCTGGGTCAGCGAGGCGGTCGGTTCGTCCATGATGACGATGCGGGCGCCGGAACCGAGGGCGCAGGCGATCTCGACCAGTTGCTGCTCCGGCATGGAGAGTGAACGCACCTCGGCTTCGGGCGAAATCTCGGCGCCGATACGGTGCAGGAGTTCGGCGGCGCGGGTGCGGCGTCCGGTCCAGTTGACCTTGCGGAAGGAAGTGTCCGGTTCGAGGCGTAGGCCGATGTTCTCGGCGACGGTCAGGTCCGGGAAGAGCGCGGGTTGCTGGTAGATGCAGGCGATGCCGAGCTGGTGGGCGGCGCTGGGGGTAAGCCTGCTGACCGTTTCGCCGGCGACCTGGATGGTGCCGCCATCGGGTTGAAGCGCGCCGGTGATGACCTTGATCAGAGTGGACTTCCCCGCGCCGTTCTCGCCGAGCAACGCATGGACCTCGCCCTCCCGCAGATCGAACGACACGCCCTTGAGCGCGCGGACGGCGCCGAAGTGTTTGGTGACGGAGGCGAGTTGGAGCAGGGGAGTCATCGGTCAGCCTCTACCTTTTGGGAAATGGCGGCCAAGAGCGACGGCAATTGCTCGGCGTTCACCCCGGAGGCTTGGCAGACCGCAGAACTGGCCCAGGACAAAGTCACGTCAGGTATTTTGGATTGGGCCCGACCCGGATTGGTGGATACCGTGGAGGGGTGGGAGTTGGGGTTGGGTCTGGTTGAGTTGAAGTTCGAAGTCGACGGAATTTATGAAGCCGAGGGCGTCGTGGCGCTGTGCCCGGTTGTGGTAGGCTTCGGCGCCGCCGAAGAAGTCCGCTGCTGCTTCGGCCCGCGTGATGGATCCGCCCGACATGCGCAAGGCGTTCAACGGGCTCCGCTCCCTCGTGGTCGAGAAGTCGAAGGAAGATCCGAAGGCGGCTGCGCTCTGAATTGGAACGCTGGAGTGGCACTGAATGGGGATCGCGGCCGCCCCGGCTACCGTCCGGCGCGCCCCGCGCCGGACACGGACGCGTCCTCGGACCCACCCGGCGGTGAATCTTTTCCTGCGCCTCCATTGGACCGCGAGGGCGCGGTCCATTGCGCCCTGGGCGGGGCGCTCTCCCCCATCCCCACTGCTTCGTTCCGTCAGAAATGGCCGGTTGTGCCTCTCACCCGGAGCCGTGTTGGGGTGGATTGGAACGATGTGAGGCGACTTTCGGGCCGTGTTGACAAACCCGGAGACAGTTTAGGCCTGCCCGGGGCCGATGTAGACGAGAGAAGGGAGAACCATCACAAGAAACGCGCGTCTGTCGACAGCCCCGACAGCAGGTTGATGCAACACCGGAGCGATCAACGCGAAAACTTCCTCCCGATCGACTGACATCGGCCCGGATCCGGCGACAATCGTGCGGGGACCGCCTGCACCAGGACGATCTCGACTCACTTCCTTGGATTCTCGATCGACATCGGAGCAAACAACGCGTCAATCGGGCCAGATCCGCCAACAACGCGGTCGACCTCACCGCAACTCTCGCCGGCTCGACAGGCGAGGGCGGACAGACTCGAGCGTTCCTCAATAACCCACCACAGCATTTGCGTTTTGCCTTCTCCCCCCAGAGAGGCGGCCTACGCTAGTATTGAAGGAAACGACTGATAGAAGATAAGTTTTGAACAGTTAGCCTCCTGTCTGGGGGGAGAAGACTTAACTGATTTTAAGCCGCAATGACCACTGCCAAGCACGTCATTGCGGCTTTTCTCGTTGGCTTGCGGTTCACTCCCAGAATTCCACCTGCTCCGGTTTCGCCCTTTCAGGGCTTGTTTTGTTCTCGTCCGTCGAACCCGGGGCGTTGCCCAGGGCTGGCCTGTTTTGCCCCGTTGGGGCTTTCACAATGCAGGTGGAGGCGGTGAAGACGGTCCTCGCGCAGGCGGAATTGCTGTATGCGAAGTGGGTGGGAACCGTAAGGCGGACTTCCGATCCGAGGTTTGAGAGGTTGGCCACTTCTGCCATCTGGATTTGGGAAGCGCTGAATAAAGGCTTGGTTGGAGGGAGTCGTGGTTTTCTGGAAGACGGCGGGTCAAAAAGGAGGCTGCCGGGCGGAGGCGGCAGGGTCTTCGAGGCCGGGCGGGGGCCGCAGGGCTGAAGGTTTCGGCGAACCG
>JBBQXJ010000011.1:0-72389 GCA_038209745.1 Verrucomicrobiota bacterium | reverse complement strand
CCGGGTAGAACGGCTCGACCACGGCCAGCAGCGCCGCCCACGGCACGGCCTCCTCCATGCCCGCGAGGAACTTCTCCCGCCGCGTGGTCTTCTTCTTCGCCATGAACTCCGCCTCCGCGAAACTCCTCTGTGCTTCCATGCCCACCATCCTCCCCCAACGCTCCTCCCGCGTCAGCTCGCTTTCCGTGGGAGCGCGATTAAATCAGCGGTTCCGTAACGGGTCGCCGGCACCTCCGGCACGTTCGCCTGCGCCACCGCCTCCGTCCGGATGCCCTCCGTCGCCAAACAGTTCACCACCAGCAGGGCGTCGCTCTGGCTCAGGCGGTTGATCAGGATTCCGAAAGCATCCCGCCCCAACGTATGGGCGTCCTGGGCGACGAGGAAGGGAACATGGGAGAAAGCCCGCTGCATGGCCCCGAACGGCGGAATATCCAGCGTCGTCTGAAGAACGGCGAAAAGGCCCATGCCGGAGATCGTAAAGTTCGTGGCAGGAGAGTCGATCAAAGGACGAATCCCGCGCTCGGTTCCGGGGTTTCACTCGGGCGGATTGACGCGGCGCCGAATCCGGCGACCTTTGAGGCTTGCTTCAGCGATGCCCGGTTGTTGCTATCAGCTCGCGCTTTTTTGACGATGCAGACCCACCCCAAGCACTACTGCGGCGTTTTCGGCATTTACGGCAATCCGAACGCGGCGGAACTCACCTACTACGGCCTCTTCGCGCTCCAGCACCGGGGCCAGGAGAGCGCCGGCATCGTGGCCTGCGATGGCAAGCAGTTCCGCATCCACAAAGGCATGGGGCTTGTTCCTCAGATCTTTGACGGCGTGGCCCTGCACGACCTCGTCGGCCACATGGCCGTGGGCCATACCCGGTATTCCACCACCGGCTCGTCCAACATCCGCAACGCCCAGCCGCTCACGGTTGATTGCGGTCGCGGCCAGATCGCCATCGCCCACAACGGCAACCTGACCAACGCCTCCCAGCTCCGGGAGGAACTCGAGGCGCGCGGCTCCATTTTCCAGACCACGGTCGATTCCGAGATCATCCTCCACCTGCTGGCCCAGCCCTCCTTCAACGGCACGGAGAACAACCTCGTCCACAGCATCCGCCGCATCGAAGGCGCCTACTCGTTGGTCATCATGACCGAGAACGAGATCATCGGCGTCCGCGATCCCCACGGCTTCAGGCCGTTGTCCCTCGGCAAAGTGGGCGACGCCTGGGTCCTTTCCAGCGAGACCTGCGCCTTCGACCTGATCCACGCCAAGTTCGTCCGCGACATAGAGCCCGGCGAGATCGTCATCATCAACAAGGACGGCGTCCGCAGCATCCAGGCCTTCCCCGAGCAGAAGGAACGCGCCTTCTGCATCTTCGAATACGTCTACTTCGCCCGGCCCGACAGCAACATCGCCGGCAAGAACGTCTACAAGGTCCGCGTGGAAATGGGCCGCCAGCTCGCCCGCGAATTCCCCATCGAGGCCGACGTCGTCGTGCCCGTGCCCGACAGCGGGAATTGCGCCGCCCTCGGCTACTCCATGGAGAGCGGCATCCCGTTCGAGATGGCCTTCGTCCGGAACCACTACGTCGGCCGGAGCTTCCTCCAACCCTCGCAGCTCATCCGCGACTTCAACGTCCGCGTGAAGCTCAACCTCATCGCCGAGCTGGTGAAGGGGAAGCGCGTGGTCATCGTGGACGACTCCATCGTCCGCGGCACCACCTGCCGCACCCGCGTCAACAGCCTGAAGGAGGCCGGCGCCAAGGAAGTCCACGTCCTCGTCAGCTGCCCCCCGCACATGAACCCGTGCGTCTACGGCATCGACTTCCCCGACCGCTCCAAGCTGATGGCGGCCACGCACACCCTGGACGAGATCTGCCAGTATCTGAACGCCGACTCCCTCGGCTACCTCTCGCAGGACGGCATGGTCGCCGCCACCGGCCAGCCGCGCAGCGGCTTCTGCATGGCCTGCTACGACGGCAAATACCCCGTCGCCTACGACCCGTCGCTCGACAAGAACATCATCGAACGCCGCCGCTCCAAACACGAAAGCCTCGGCGAAGCCGTCCTGACCGATCGCGGCCAGATCAAGCTGTTGTGAGATGGACCGCTGGGCAGCTCCGCGTGGCGCCAGTCTGAAAAAGCCGGCGAACCGGACTTGAACGGAACCGCTGGGCGCAGACTTCGTCGCGCCAGCAGTCTTGGACTGCGCCGGTGCTTTGCGATGGCCGATCCGGCTCCAGATTCATCCTCTCCAAAGCGGCGCAGCAGCACCGCAATCCAAAAGCTCCGCCCAATTCGGAAGCGCGACGATCCAGACCATTCCGGGAATTTCTCAGACACGCTCTTGGACTTCGAGGACGGGATGAAGAGCCCTCTTACTTCTTCCCGTCGTCCCACGGCGCGGCGATGTCCGCGGTCGTCGAAGCCGTCTTCGCCGTCTGACCTCCTGTCAGGCGCTGCAGCGTCTTTCTCGGTTCGGGTTCTTTGTAGTGCCGCTTCATCCCGCTGTCCGCCAGTGCGGCGGCCGGCACGCGCGAGATGAACTCCGCGAAGGATTTCTCCACGCGGTCTCGCTGGGCTTTCTGCCCGGCCTTCGTCGCCCAAAACTCCTCCTCGATCTTGGCCAAGGCCCGCATGGCTTCGTCCGGCCCGAAGTCTTCGCGCCGCGCCAGGATCCACAACAGGTCGGGATCTTCCGGCAACGCGACGGGGAACGGCACGAAAGGCTGCTTCACCTCTTCCTCCTCCGCCTCGCCCGGCGGCACGATCTTGATGCGATTGGTGACCTTCCGGTCGTCGGGGAGCGCGATCTCCACGGCGATGGCGTCGCCCGATTCCGTCGGAGTGACCGTCACGTTGCCCTCGCCGAACCGTTCGGTCAGCTGGGTCTCATATTGGGCGACCGTGGCCGGCTCCAAGTCGGGCAACGACCCTTGGGCGCAGAACTTCTCGAAGGACTGGAGGCTGTTGACCAGCCGGACCTCCTCCGCCACCCGCTCATAGATGGCGGAAGCCAGACGGGTGTCGGTGGTCGCTTTGGGGAGCACCTTCTGGAGGAGATCCAGAAACTGCGCTTCGGTCATGCCTTTGGGTTTCATCGGTTCGGTAAACGGAAAGAATTCAGGGGGCGCGGTTGTGCCTGCTGGGAGGGGAAACTGCAACCGCTTTGAAGCGGAAAAGTCGAAACCGTCGGGCCGGGCTCCGCAACACAGACCACTGCGCACTGCATTCGGGAAAATAACCGGCCGGCTCCGGAGGAATCCTTTACCTTCGACGTCAAGACCAACGCTATTCTAGGCCCAGAAAATGGTTCGCCACTCTCACTCAGCAAAAGCCGCCTACGCAGTCGCAGCGGTGCCCGCAGTGTTTCTGCCGCTCTCCTATTTGGCGATGATCGTTTGGGCCTTCGTAGGATTGCTCCCCGCCGCGATGAGAAATGACCCGCCCTCATCCACAGAGCCATCGGGGATCATTCGCACGATCGGGCTCACGGGCTACTATGGCACCCTAATCCAGTGGCCTTTCTATTTGGCCTGGGCCGCTGTTTCCCGTGAGCTATCCATCCGAATCCGGGCGTTGTGGATGGTGGCGATCCTTGTCGGAAACATGTTCGTCATTCCCTGGTTTCTCGACTGCAAGTATCGCGACACGACTCAGACTGCGCTAATTCGACGCCTCCGACGGGGGCGGATTCGTCAGTTTTTCGAGGAGTGAGTTGACGATGCGGTGAACTCCGGGACGTGCGTCAGACTCCCGTCAGTTCCGCCCGCCTACCCGCAAAATGCTCCGCCAAACTCGTGGTCGAGACGCTCAATCCCGTCGCCGAGATGGCCGACAGGATCCGCTCCTCGTTCATGATGAAACGGTCGCGTTTGTAGAGCAGGTAGTTCTCGCGCTCGCCGTCGGGCGTGAGGTTGATCGTGCAAAGGTTCGCGCCGGTGGCCAGACCGCGACGGTAGCCGGCGCCCGGTTCGGCGATGTTCAGCGCGCTGACGGCGGGGATCACCCAGTCGGGCCGCATCAGCCGCATCGCCGCCATGGAGTTCAACGCCAGATCGACTCCCGGTGCTGGCTCTCCGGAAAGCGGCGTGGCTTCACCGGGAATGAACGGGCTGACGCTGCAACCGCCCAGTGGCAGCGACCGCGCCAGACGGAGATTCTCCAACATGTCTCCCGGCCCTTGTCCGGGGAGTCCGGCGATGAAACCCGAGCTGACGTTCCAACCCGTGCCCGCCAGCAGCCGGATGTGCTCCAATCGCTCCGCCTGCGTGCCGGGCGCGGAATGCCGGCGATAGGCTCCGGGCGAGGCGATCTCGAACTTGATGATGTAGATCGACGCGCCGGCTTCGGCCAAGGCGCGGTAGAGATCGGCGTTCAAGGTGCCGAGGCAGACACTGAGCCCGAGCGATGTCTCCCGGCGCAACGTCTTCAGCAACGGCAGCACGACTTCCTCCACCGCCCGGGGATCTTCGCCGGTCTGGATGTTGAGGTCCGTGATGCTGGCGGGGCGATGGTTCAGGATCAGCTCGGTGATCTGGTCGGCCTTCGCCCGGTAGCGATCGAGCGTGCGGTTGTCGCGGCGCATTCCGCAGTAGGCGCAGTTTTCCCGGCAGAAGTTCGACACTTCGACGACGGCGCGCACGAACGCCTTGCGGCCGAAGACCCGGTCCCGGTCCGCTGCGGCTCGGGCATGCAGCTCGCGCTGGAGGTCGCCCGTGGCGGCCACATCGACCAAAGTTGGAACGAAACTGTCGCTCATCGGGCGCAATCTGGAGTTTTGAACCCGGCAGGGCAAACCTTGGGTTCAGCGATCAAAGGAGCGGAGCGAGGCAACCGCAGGGAGCTTATCAGGCCGCCGGCCACTGCCCGCGACGCTTGCTCTGCTCGCACCGCCTCCGGCAGTCGATGGGTACGTTTCGGCGAAACATCCCTACCGTGAAAACGCATCCCTCCGTGCTTCGTCGTCGCCGATGACGAGACGCTTGCCGTCTTGCTCCCATTCTAGCCCCTGCCTAGCCTCTGCTCGTGATCCAAGCGCGGAACTGCATCGCGGTGATTCCCTGTCTCGACGAGGCCGGCGCCATCCGCTCGCTCGTCCGGGAAGTGCTGCTCCACGTCGCCGCCGTCATCGTGGTCGACGACGGATCCACCGACGCCACCGCCGCCGAAGCGCAGGCCGCCGGCGCCACGGTCCTCCGTCATGGAAACCCCATGGGCAAAGGCCGCTCGCTCCTCGACGGCTGGCAAGCCGCGGCCGGGGCCGGCTTCCCCTGGGCCATTACCCTCGACGGCGACGGGCAACACGCACCGGCGAACATCGCCCGCTTCCTGGCCCGCGCCGAAGAATCGACGCCCTTGGTTGTGGGCAACCGCATGGCCATGCCCCAGGGGATGCCGTGGCTTCGCCGGCAAGTGAATGTCTGGATGAGCCGGCGAATCTCCGCGCTGACCGGCCACGCGCTGCCCGATTCCCAATGCGGCTTCCGCCTCCTGCATCTCCCCACCCTGGCGCGGGTCCCGTTGACCGCCGATCATTTTGAGATCGAGTCCGAAATGCTCTTCCAGTTCCTCCGCCAAGGGCACGGCGTCGCTTTCGTCCCGGTCGACGTGATCTATGCCGGGGAACGCAGCTCCATCCGTCCGGTGACCGACACGCTGCGGTGGTTCAGGTGGTGGCGGGCGGCGCGGAACATCGGGAACAGCGCCTCAACTCCGGCCCTTGCGCGAGCAGAGCAGCACCCGGGTGCCGTGCTCGAACCAGACCCGGCTGTCCGGCAGTGACGCCCGCCGCGCGAAGTCCCGCCATTCCCCCACGCGCCATCCGCGCTGGACCGAGACCATTCCGTCGCTCCGCAACCACGGCGGCAACCGCATCACCGTGAGCCCGATGGCCAAGGCCACGTAGAAGAGCACGTTGCGGTGCATGTCGCAGATCAAGGCCGTCTTCCGCGCTACCCGATGCGCTTCGCGAAAGTGCGCGACGACGTCCTCCTCCGTCTCCAAGTGGTGCGTCATCTGCGAAGCGATCACCACGTCGAACGCGTCGTCGGGAAACGGCAACGCCGTGGCCGAGCCAGTGACATTGCGGCCGGCGGGATTGAGCGCCAGAGCCCGGGCGTTCATGTCGAGATTGGTCACCTGCCAGTTCCAGCCGCGCTTGGCGGCCCATTCTTCCAGACAACGCCCGAGCAAGCCGTCGCCCGCGCCGACATCGAGCAGCGTGAGTTTCCGGCAGGCTTCTTTGCCCAGTTCACGCGGGAGCCAAACCTCGAAGGGGCGGGAGAAGCGGGTGAGGCGATTGACCTTGGCCAGCCAGTGGTAGCCGTCGCGCAGCTCGGCCTTCGGACGGTCGGGGGCGTCGAGACATTCGGCTTGCGCGGCGCGATGGCGGAAAAACATGCTGCGCGGGCACTGAAGCATGTCCTCCGCACCGACCCAAGAAATCCCTCCCGCATCCGCTTCGCGCCGTTGGCTGGGTCGCATTCTCGGGTTCGCGGTCGTCTCCATCGTGATGTGGTCCATCACCCGCCCGTCCCCGCTGTTGGACGATCCTTCCGCCCCGCCCGCCGGCTTCTTCGACGGCATGAAGCACGGCGCGAAGATGCCCCTGGCGCTGCCCCGCTTGTTGTTGGGTCACGACACCACGATCTACGCCGAGTCCAACACCGGCCGCACCTACAAGCTCGGCTACACCGTGGGGGTGAACGCCTGCGGCGCGCTCTTCTTCGGGGTGATGTATTGGCGGGTGAACCGGCTGCGGAAAAGGCTGGCGAAAGCTCGCTGAAGCGGCGGGTCCAGTTCCCGCCCAAAACGCACCGGCCTCCGCTTCAATAGATCCAGTTCCGGTAGACCTCGTAGACGTTCACCTTGCCGCCGACGAAGTAGAGATTCGTCGGGAAGATGAACTGCCGGTCCGCCAAGGAGTAGACCAGTTCCTCCGGATGCTCCGGCGTGTTCGGATCGTAGGCTGCGAAGACCAGCGTTCCGTCGACCGCCTTCACGTCGAAGAGCAGCAGCGCGTGGTTGATCTTCAGACTGGGGAAGGCCACCACGTGGACCACGCAGGGAATGCCCGCCTCGATCCGCTCTTGCAACTCCTCCGCGCGGGCCTCCTGGTCGGACCGCCAAAACGGGAAGACCATCCGCCAATGCCCCCGCTGCACATAGCTTTGCCAGGCGCCGCCGCACTCGGAATGGAGCAGTCTGGCATGGTCCGCACTGAAGTCGCGCAGGCTGCCATAGCCCGGGAAGACGACCCGCTGCTCCGGTGGGCTGACGGAATCGTCGGTCGCGTGGACTACGCGCCGAACGAGCTTCCGGTAGGCGATATCGTTCGTGCGGGGCAGCGAAGGATCGAACGCCGCGTGCCACCAGAACTGCCGCGCGCTCCGGACGACGACGAAGCAGTGATGGGAATACTCGGGCGGCACGGCGCGCTTGTGCCAAGACTGCTCCCCCGTTTCCGGATGGACCTCGTATTCCCAGACGAGCTGATTGGCGTAGGCGAACGTGTCCTTCGAAAAGTCGAATCGGCGCCCCTCTTTCACCGGCAACGGCGAGGCGCAGCCGACGAGAACCAGCATCGTCAGCAAGAACGGGAGGGTGAAAATACGGTCAAGGGCGGTAAAGCGTGGGACGGACGCCTCGGGTCCCGGGCGTTCCCCCCGCGGCTCGGATCTGGGTTCATCGGTCTTCATCTGTGGCTGGTCAGGCGCTTGTCCGTCCGCTTCATTCTTGCGGCGGACGCTACGGCTCGACTACGAGCATGACAATGTTGCTGCTGGAACGCTGGCGAGAGGTGCTCGCGCGGACGCCGAACGAGACCGCTGTCTTCGACACGGCGTCGGGACGGCTTTGGACCTTCGCCGAGCTCGATTCCGCCGCCGCTGGGTTCCTCCGCTGCCCAGATGCTCTTCCGATACGCCCTTCCGGCCATGGCCCCGGGTTCATCCTCGCCACGCTCCAAGCCTGGCAAACCAGCCGCATCCTTCAGCCGCTGGAGGTCGGCCAGACCCCGGCCGCACTGCCGGAGCTACCGCCGGGAATCGTCCATCTCAAGACCACCTCGGCCTCGACCGGTCCGTCCCGGCTCGTGGCCTTCACCGCCGGGCAGCTCGCCGCCGACGCCGACAACATCGTCGCCACGATGGGCCTGAGACCGGATTGGCCGAATCTCGCGGCCATCTCCTTGGCGCATTCCTACGGTTTCTCGAACCTCGTGCTGCCGCTCCTGCTGCATGGCATTCCCCTGATCCTTGCGCCTTCGCCCCTGCCGGAAGCCGTCCGTCTCGCGCAGGAGCCGTTCGCCTCCGTCACGCTCCCGGGGGTTCCCGCGCTCTGGAACGCATGGTCCGAAGCCGATGCGTTGACGCCCGCCGTTCGGCTGGGGATTTCAGCCGGGGCGCCCATGCCGGTCGCATTGGAGCATTCGATCCACGTGAAGCACGGATTGAAGGTCCACAACTTCTACGGCTCCTCGGAATGCGGCGGCATCGCCTACGACGCAGCGGATGAACCCCGCTGCGAAGACGCCTTCGTCGGTCGCGCGATGCATCGCGCCGAGCTCGGCCTCAGCGATGCCGGCTGCTTGGAAGTCCGGGGCCCGGCCGTCGGCCAAGGCTATCTGCCGGCCGATGTGGAAACATTGTCGGAAGGTGTCTTCCGCACGTCGGATCTCGCGGAGATCATCGATGGTGGGGTCTTTCTCCGAGGCCGAGCGGGAGACGTGATCAACGTCGCCGGCCGCAAGCTCCATCCCGAGACCGTGGAACGCGCCTTGGAACAGCATCCGGTGGTGAAGCGCTGCCTCGTGTTGGGCGTTCCTGACCGGGACCGTTCCGAAAAGGTCGTCGCCATCGTGCATCCCTCCTCAATCGTGGACGCGGAAACGCTTCGGCAGCATTTGCTCGGCTGTCTCGCCGGCTGGCAGGTGCCGCGCGAATGGTGGATCACGGAGACGCTGCAGGCCGACGCTCGCGGGAAAACATCACGGGCGATCTGGCGGGAACGGTTTCTTGCTCGAAAATAGGAAGGGCGACCGATTCGACATCCGTCTTTTTGCCGGATTCGAGATATTGGCGGCGAACTCCCGTTCGCCGCTACGGAGCGGTGCTTACCGCACCACCCGCGCGCTGCCGCCCTTGATCAGCTTCTCGACTTCCTTGCGGGTGGCCATCGAGGTGTCGCCGGGGGTCGTGCTGGCGAAGGCGCCGTGGGCCGCGCCGTAGTCCACCGCCTTCTGGGCGTCGTTGAACTCCAGGAAGCCGAACTGCAAACCGCTGGCGAAGCTGTCGCCGCCGCCGACGCGGTCGAGGATCTCCAGCTCGGGATATTTGCGGCTCTCGTGGAACTGGCCGTCGTGCCAGAGGATCGCGCTCCAGTCGTTCACCGTGGCGGTGATGACGCGGCGCAGCGTGGTGGCGGCGACCTTGAAGTTCGGGAACTCCTTCACCGCCGTCTCGATCATCGCCTTGAAGGCGTCGGTCTCGATGTGGCTGATGTGTTCGTCGGCGCCCTTCACCTCGAAGCCGAGCGACGCGGTGAAGTCCTCTTCGTTGCCGATCATAACGTCGACCTGCTGCGCGATCTCGCGGTTGACCTCCTGGGCCTTCTTCAATCCGCCGATCGTCTTCCAGAGCGAGGGGCGATAGTTCAGGTCGTAGCTGACCACGACGCCGTGCTTCTTGGCGGCCTTCACGGCTTCGACGGTCAACGCGGCGGTCGATTCCGAAAGGGCGGCGAAGATGCCGCCGGTGTGGAACCAACGCGCGCCGAGCTTGCCGAAGATGTGGTCCCAGTCGAAGTCGCCGGGCTTGAGCTGGCTGGCGGCGGTGTTGCCGCGATCGGGCACGCCGACCGCGCCGCGCAGGCCGAAGCCGCGCTCGGTGAAGTTCAGGCCGTTGCGGACGGTGCGGCCGATGCCGTCGTCTTCGCGCCACTTGAGGAAGTCGGTGGCGACGCCGCCCTGCATGATGAAGTCCTCGATCAGGTGGCCGACCTCGTTGTCGACGAAGGCGGAACAGACGGCGGTCTTGTAGCCGAAACATTTCCGGAGACCGCGCGAGGTGTTGTATTCGCCGCCGCCTTCCCAGGCGGTGAACTGGCGGGCGACGCGCACGCGGGTTTCACCGGGATCGAGGCGGAGCATGACCTCGCCGAGCGAGATCTGGTCGAAGGCGCACTGGGATTTGTCGCGAAGAGGGATGGGCATGGTCTTTGTGGGATGCAGTTAAAAGGGAGAACCACAGATGGGGGAACCGGCTCGGCTGCTTGTTCGGACAATTCATGCGAAGCGCGGAAGTTGTTCGGCTGAACGCAAAGCTCACCTACAGTCGCCGGAAGAAGGCGTTCGCAGCGAATCGGGCGACTGAACCTCCGGTGACGCAGGCAACTGAGAGGGCGGGCGGCTCTTGGGTGGAGTGTCTTGTCCGCCATTGGTTTTCAGCAATGAATACTCCTCAAAGATGTTGCTGAACTTCTTCCTGCGGTCTGGACCGAGATCAAGCCAGACAACATCCCAACCGCCCTGACTGGCCGTGATCTCCTCCACGTCTGCCATGCCTCCTCTCAGAGGCCCAGATAGAATCACAACGTGATCGCCTGCTTTGAATGGTGCTCCGTTGAATCTACTGCAAACGGGGCGAACAAACGGCCAACAAGTAAACATCCCCACGAAATATCCTAGCAGCGTTGCTGGGATGAGTCCAAACGCCAAGAACAGCCCAGCTTGCCGGTCGGAAACAATGGCGGTGAGGGACACCTCTTTCGAGAGCAGGACGATGACGGCGGCATCCAGAGCACAAGCACCAAGGACCCATGAAAGTGCCACAGGATGTGCGCAGACTTTGTTGAGCAAGCGCGGCGTCATGTCTTGCTGGCGAACACGGAGAGGGCCCGGGTGAGGGGGCGTCCACTGGCTGCGGGCACGCTCAGACCTCGGGACAGGCAAGATGCCTGTCCTACTTCGGATCTGTGTCCATCTGTGTCCATCTGTGGTTAAGGAATCAGATCTCGACGGTCTTGAAGTCTTCGGGCTTCCACGGGGTTTCGCCGCAGGTTTCGGCGACGTGCTTGAACTCCTCGATCTCCGCCTTGGTGAAGAGGAGGCCGCCGTGTTTCTTGGTCAGTTCGCCGGCGCGGGCTTCGGGTTCGCCGGGCAACAGGCACTTCTCGTTGCCGGGTCCGAGCACGTCCTGGATACAGGTCTTCACGTTCTCGGCCTGCGAACGGCCGCCGACGTAGTCGTTGCCCTTCATCGCGTCGGGATGGATGCACTGGAAGAAGAAAGTGGACCCGCGCTTCTCGCCCTTGTCGCCGAGCGACGTGCCCCGGATCGACGGCAACGAACCGCCGATGTAGGCCGCATACAGCTCGTCGATCAGACCGAGGCCGTAGCCCTTGTGCGCGCCGAAGGGGAGCAGCGCCACGACCTTGTTCGGGTCGTCGGTCATATTGCCGTCGGCGTCCACGGCGCAGTTGGGCGGAAGCTTCTTGCCCTCGCGCTTGAGCACCTGCACCCGGCCCATCGCGACGGTGGACGTGGCCCAGTCGATGACGATGGGGAAGCCGACCGCGGCCTGCGTGGGGAAGCCCCAAGAATGCGGGTTGGTGCCCATCGTCGCCCGTTTGCCGCCGAACGGCACGACCTCGGAGGTGGAGGAGGTGCAGTTGGTGTAGGCGATGTAGCCCTTGAGCGCGGCGTCCATCACGTAGCCGCCTCCCCAGAGATAATGGGTGGCGTTGTCCACGCTGACCATGCCCACGCCGTATTGGTCGGCCAGCTCCATGCAGCGGGCCATGGCGCGGAAGGCGACGGCTTGGCCGAGCTTGTTGTGGCCGTTCCAGAATTCGGACGCGGCGAAGCGGGACGGCAGCTTCTCGATCTGCGCGCCGGGCGTCCAACGGCCGACCTTGCTGCCGAAGAGATCGTCGAGGTGGAGCGCCTTGATGGCGTTGTGGGTGCGGATGCCGTAGGTGGAGGCGTTGTGGCAGAAGCGCGCGGCGTCGTCGGCTTCGTCCTCGGTGTAGCCACGGGCCAGGTAGGCCTTCTTCACAAGGGCTTCGTGCAGGGCGGGGGGGACGATGTAGTAGGTGTCAGGCATGGGAAAATGGGGAAAACAGTTTTAGCGACGAAGCAATGTCTCCAGCGTTTCAATGGCCATGACCTCCGGCGGACGATGCAGCATGGCGTGGCAATTGGGACAAACTGGTCGAAGATCGTCGATTGGAGAAATTTCGTGGGGTCGCTGAGTCTCAGACAGCGGCTTAAGATGGTGGACATGGATAAATCCTCGTCCTAACTCGCCGTAGCGTTCTTCAAAGTCGAATTTGCAAACCGCACAGCGCCATCCGTGATGTTCGATGCAGAGGCGTCTGGCTTCCGGATCTCTTTCGTAGGCGTTCACCGTGATTTGCCGCATGGCGCCTTCGGTAAATTTCTGGGGGACCGCAATCTCCTCCGGTAAGGGAGCAGAATACTTGGCTCGGACATCCAAGAGCTGCTGCCAAACATGTTCCAACTTTTCTGCAACTGGCGAAGGTATTGTTTTGCCTGAACCGCGAATGGTCCAAGGGCCTCCAGAAAGATCTGGCTGGCTCAGTCGAGACACAGAGAGGACTGCGCTTTCCGTCGTCACATTGATAAGCGAGTCGAAACGAGCCTCTACGTAGACAGCCGTCTCACTTGGACGAGCATAATGCTCATCTTCGTAGGAACCCTTGGTAACAGTTCCTGCACCCATGATGCCGGCTGGTGGGTTGGGACGGCGCAAAAGGAAGACCCGGTCACCAGCTTTGATCTTCTTTGTGTTTCCGCATGACCATCTCAGGAGACAGCTCCCCTCATGTCGAACTTGGTCGACGCACTCCGGCAATTCCAGCCAAGGGTAGACACTGGGTTTCCACTTCAACAGGAACGTGCTCATGTGGCTTGAACGGCAGAAGTTTGTTGAAGCTCCAACCCGGAGGCTTGGCAGATGGTAGCCGAGGGTTGAGGAGCGCGGAGCGAGACGACACCCCCGGTTGACCCGCCCCAGACAACGGCATCCTGAAGGGGTGCCAAATGGCCCAGGAATCCAGAAGCTTTGCTGGCACCCCGCCGGGGTGCAGCCTTCCAATCCCGCTGAACCGGGGGTGTTGCTTCGTTCAACCCCCAGCTAATGGCCGGCAACCCTTTGGGTTGCTCAAACCGGGAAACATCGAACGCTGAACACTCAGCGCCCAACGTCGAAGGAACGCCTCGAAGGCCGCGCCTCGGACGTTCGGAGTTCGACGTTGGTTGTTCGATGTTCATCTCGTTCACTCAGGGACCGTCACCGATGGCTGATGAATTCCTGAGGCGTCGTCCCGATGTCCTTCGCAATCTGGCGGAGCAGCGCCGGTGAAAGGTCGCGTCCGGGATGAAACGGGACCGTGGTGCCTCGTCCGTCCGCGCGGCGATATTGCTTGTGGGAACCGCGCTGTCGCACTTCGACGAAGCCGAGCGCCTCCAGAATACGGGCGACTTCGCGCGGCTTCAGGACGGGGATGTTGCTCATGTCCCCGCAACCTCGATGGCCTGGGTGCCGATGAACTCCGACTCCAGCTTGGGCTCGCCATCCTCCAACAGCATGGCAACGACCTCGCGCAGGTTGTCGCCCAATTCGTCCAGCGTCGCTCCCTGCGAGTGGGCGCCCGGAAAGCCGGGAACGTAACCGACGAAGAGGTTCGTTTCCTGGCAACGTTCGACGACGGCGGTGTAGGTTTTCATTTGGTTGGGAAGGATATGTTTCGGCGTTGGCGCGTCAACGCGGGTTCCGGTGGTGATTTCTCAGAGGGCTTTCGTCACCGGCACCTCGGGATTGATCTGCGCCAGCGGCTTCTCGCCGTTCATCGCGAGGATCAGGTTCTTCACCGCCGCCGTGGCCTGGCGGACGACGCTCTCGTAGGTGCGTGAGCCGACGTGCGGGGTGCAGACGACGTTGGGCAGCTTGAGCAACGGGTGGTCGGGCGTGGGCGGTTCCTCGTCCAACACGTCGGTGCCGTAGCCGCCGACCTGGCCGGACTTCAACGCCTCGACCATGTCGGCCGTGTGGACGATCTCGCCGCGAGCGCAGTTCAGGATGAGCACGCCTTTCTTCATCTTCGGAAAGCTCTTCGCGCTGATCATGTCGCGCGTCTCGGGCGTGAGATTGGTGTGGAGCGAGAGGTAGTCGGCCACGGCGAAGACGTCGTCGATGGAGGCGGCGCGTTTCACGTCGTGGGCGGCGGCGAACTTCTCGTCCCAATAAACGTCGAAGGCGATGACGTTCATGCCGAAGGCGCGGGCGCGGATGGCCACTTCCTTGCCGATGCGGCCGAGGCCGACGATGCCGATGGTCTTCTCCAGCAGTTCATGGCCGGTCTTGCGCTTCCAGGTGTTGGCCCGGGTGGAGTCGGTGTGGAAGAGGAGGTGCTTCTCCAGGGCGAGGAGCAGCAGGAAGGTGTGCTCGGCGACGGTGGTGTGGTTGACGCCGGGGGTGAAGAGCAGCGGGATGCCGAACTCGGTGCAGGTCTTCACGTCGATCTTGTCCACTCCGATGCCGTATTTGCTGAGGACCTTGAGGCGCGGACGGGCTTTCTCGAAAACGGCGCGGGTGATCATGTCGTCGCCGCAGATGTAGCCGTCCACGTCGCCGACGAGCGCCAACGTGTCGGCCTCGTTCAACGGGCCGCGGGCGCGGACGATCTCCCAGCCGGTCTGCGCGAGCAGGTCGTGGTGGGCGCCGGGGGTGTCCTGGAAGGAAGTGGTGGTGAGGAGGATTCTCATGGGGAAAGCGGGTTGTCAGCGGGTGGCTGCGACAATCGGGGAACGCCGACGCGCAAATGCGCCGGTTCTTCCGGGACCTGTCCTGTGCCTCGACGACATCGTTAGGGCCGAAATGTTGGGCGTGGTTCCGAAGTGCGGGAAGAGGAAAAACGTTCTAATCGCGTGTAGAAATGGGTACCCGAAAGCAATCCCGAAGCGCGAAGGCCAAAGGTCGAAAGAAACGGCACCACTCCAGAAAGCAGCACGGGCCGGAAACGTTGCTGCGCTCGGTTCCGCCGTATGCTTGGGCTGCGCGGCAACACGTCCCCGCCGATTTGGCCGATTACTCGTGGCGGACCCACTCGGGATGCTCGATGAAGGCGTAGCAGAGCATGTGGGCGATGGTCATCTGGGCGTCTTCGGCGCGGCCGTAATGGGTGTCCTTGACCACGAGGGCTTCGTCGCAGATTTCGGCCAACTTGCCGCGTTTTCCACCGACGAGAGCAGCGGTGAATAGGCCGGTCTTCTTGGCCCATTCGCAGGCTTTCACGAGATTGGGCGAGCTGCCGCTGACGCTGAGGGCGAGGACCATGTCGCCGGCGCGGGCGTAGTTCATGAGCTGGCCGAGGAACACGTCCTCGTAGGAGAAGTCGTTTCCGAGGGCCGTGATCCAGCTGACGTTGTCGCAGAGAGAGAGAACGCGGAACCGTTTGCCGGTGACGGGGAAAACGCCGTTCGATGCGCTCTTGCCGAGATCGGTGGCGAAATGGGAGCTGTTGGACGCGGAACCGCCGTTGCCGAGGACGAAGATCTGGCGGTCGGCGAGGATGGTTTCACGGAGCTTGTCGATCAGACGCGCGACGGCGGCTTGGTCCACGGAATCCAATGCGGCTTTCTGCGCGTCGATGTAGCGGGCGATCCAAGATTGCATAATAGGGTTTCGGGCAAATGTTCAAATGATTGGAGGCGAGGCGAGCCTTTTCTTTAATTGGGAGGCGGAACGGCGGGAAGGGTCCGGGTTCGGCGAAACCTTGAGAGGGCTGTAAGCCGATTTCTGTCTTCGCCAGTTGCCCGGCGGAGAGGATCATTTGTCTAAGCGGCCGATACCCGGGACCCGGCTTTCGCCATGGAGCGGGCCGCTCCGAGGTCCCCTATTTGGCCTTGCACCCGATGGGGTTTTCCGTGCCGCTCCGCTTGCGCTCGGCGCGGTGGGCTCTTACCCCACCTTTTCACCCTTACCGGAGGCTTGCGCCCCAGGCGGTATGTTCTCTGTGGCACTGTCCGTCGAACCGCCGTTCCCAGCGGCTCTCCCGCGTGTATCCTGCCGCCGAAGCGGTCGGTTACGCGGCATCGCGCCCTATGGTGTTCGGACTTTCCTCCCCGGCTTGCGCCGGAGCGATCCTCCGCCCTCTCAAGGTCCGATCAATCTATGCGGTCTGAAGTTGAAAGGGGAAGCGGCATCTAACGGAAAGCAGAATGCCTTCGTGCAACCAGGAAGGTGGAACCAGCCTCAGCGCTCGAGCGCTTTCGGCGGCCCAAGGATGATCGAGGCGACTATCGCTCCCTTGGCATGGACGGGGGCCCTGAGCGCCTCCACCAAAGCCTGGAGATCATTTCTGGACGACGGTTTCGGCCCGGCGGTGGGACTCATCGAGGTCGACCTGTGGATCATCCCGGCGGCGGCCATGCGGGCGGCCACCGAGGTGTCGATCCGGTCGGCCCTCGCGAACGCGGCGTTGGAATCGGAGTGGTTCCCGGCGTCAACCATCCTTGAACGCACGCGCTCCTCGATATGGGAACCTCGATCGAAAGCCGTGTCCGGCCGTTCCATCGATGTGAGGTACGTGGGCACGGTATCCTCCGTGTCGCCTTCGTTGCCATAGGTGAACGGATCGCGTTGGGAGGCGACGGGCAACCTCGGCGGCGGAACCGGCGGCGGCGATTGCTCGCCACGAAGCATCTTCCGGATCTCCTCTTCCCAAACACTCAGAGGCCGGGCCTCCCTGTTGGATGGGGTGTTTTGCGGTTTGCCGGCGTTGAAGCCGTTGGGATCGAAACTGTTCTCGGACTCCTTCCGCTGCTTCTTCTTGACCCAGTCCGACAGGACGGAGATGGCCACGAAGATCAGCACAAAAACCACAAACCCGTAGCCTGCGGCCAAGAGGCCAAAACCTTGGTTCGTGATGTTTTGAATTTCGGCGGTCATCGGATTCATGGAGCCGGGCCCAGATCAGGAATTCTCGGTGCCTTGTTTACCGCCAGCGATGTTTTGTCGCATGCTGGTGTCGGCCTGGATGTTCTGCATCTTGTAGTAGTCCATGATACCAAGGTTGCCGCTGCGGAAGGCTTCGGCCATGGCGAGGGGCACCTGTGCCTCGGCCTCGATCACCCGGGCGCGCATCTCGGCCACGCGGGCGATGTTCTCCTGTTCGGTGGCCACGGCCGCAGCGCGTCGGACTTCTGCATGGGCCTGGGCGATGAGTTTGTTGGCCTCGGCTTGTTCTGCCTGGAGCTTGGCGCCAACGTTCTCACCGACGTCCACATCGGCGATGTCGATGGAGAGGATCTCGAACGCGGTGTTGGAATCGAGCGCCTTGCCCAGAACGTTCTTGGAGATGCGGTCGGGGTTCTCAAGGACGATCTTATAGCTCTCCGCCGAACCGATGGTGGTGACGATGCCCTCGCCGACCCGGGCGATGATCGTCTCTTCGGTGGCGCCGCCGACGAACCGGTCGAGATTCGTCCGGACGGTGACGCGGGCGCGGGCCTTGACGATGATGCCGTCCTTGGCCACGCCATCGATGGTGGTCTTGCCGGAGGAGGGCGCGGGGCAATCGATAACCTTGGGGTTTACCGAGGTCTTCACCGCTTCCAGAACGGTCTTTCCGGTGCCCTTGGTGGCGAGATCGATGGCGCAGGCCCGGTCGAAATCGAGGTGGATGCCCGCCTTACGGGCGGCGATGAGGGCAAGGACGACCATCTCGATGTTGCCGCCGGAGAGGTAGTGGGTGGAGAGGTCGTCGATCGTGAGCGGGATGCCGGCCTTGACGGCCGTGATGCGGGTGTCGACGACGATTCCGACCGGCACGCTGCGGAGGCGCAAAGCGACCAACTCGAACGGGCCCACGGGCGCGCCGGAGGCGACGGCCCGGAGCCAGATGGCGAAGAAGCTCAATCCCCAGACCACGATGCCGAAGGCGAAGACGCCGACGATGATGTAGATGATTGTGGCGATGTCGACGACGGCGAAAAGAGGCGGGATCTGGTTCATGATAAAATTGAGCTCAAGAGTTGCTGGATTCGCGGGAAACGACGACCCGCATGTCCTCGACGAGGATGACCTTGACGGTTTCACCCTTCTCGATCAACGGGCCGTCGCTGGAAACATCGATGCGGCGACCGTCGATGATCACGACGCCGGAGGGCCGGAGAACTGTCTCAGCCACTCCGACTCGGCCGAGAAGACCGGTCTCGGCGGGTTTCGGATCAGCGGAAACGCGATTGGAGATGAACAGGCGCGCGAACGGGCTCTGCGGAAGAAACTTCACGTAGGCCACCGAGACTCCCACGAGCATAGCCGCCGACAAGGCGAGGGTCCAGTTACCCGCTTCGACGCCGACCTTGGAGTAGGCCATGGCGTTCGCGATCAGGATGCAGACGACGCCGGCGGCGCCGGCGACGATGCCGGGCAGGAAAGTTTCAAGGACAAGCAGAATGAAACCAGCCAGCAGCAATGTGATTACCAGTTCCATTGGGTCCAATTTGCGGAGGGCAACGCCGAGGGGCAAGTGGAATGGCCGGGCCATTTTGGATGCGTCCTCAAGGCGGGGGACGGGCGTTTAGATGAAACAATGTTCCGGTCATCGTTCGCAGTTCACAGGATCCATCCGCCTCCATGTCGGCGGAGATAGCGCCTTCGGTTCTGGTGAAGAGCACCGGACAGGTTCGCCGGGCCAAGCGATCGACCAATTCTGGCCGCGCCCGCTCGGCCGCCGGATGTTCCGAATCGGCAACGACGATCAGTTGCGGCTCGATGAGATCGATGAGGGCGTCGCTCAGCGGCTCGCCTCGCGTCGGCAACCCGGTAACGACGATGTCCGAGCGCAAGTTCGCGCCGTGGCCGCGCACCAATTCTTCCTGCCCCTCGCGGCCGAGGTCCGACAACAGCAACCAGCGGACTCCATGAAGCGTTCCCTGCAGGACCATCGCGCCATCGTCCGCCAGCTTGATTTGGTCGTTGGAAGACGGATGGAGGACGGCCCAACCCGCGATGTTGTCACCCGGACCCATCCGGGCGACCCGGCACGAAGGCGCCTCGATCTCTGAAACCACCCGGCGATAAACCGGCGAGCGGAAACTCGGCAGGCCAAGGTCCACTTCGCCGATGCTGAACGCTGCGACAATACGAGGCGCGCCGCCGACGTGGCGCACATCCCCGTGGGTCAATACGAGCCGGGACAAGTGGTTGACGCCTCGGGCGCGGAGGAACGGTCGCAGAATAATGTCCGCAGTGGTGGCGTCACCGGTGTCCACGAGAAGGTCCCAGGCACGCCCGTTCGCATCCGCGTGAACGGAGTGGCCGCCGTTGAGTGGAAGAATCGTGAGATGAATCTGGCGGCTGTCGTTCCAGATTCTGACCGAAAGACTGAGCATCAACAGCGTCACCGACGCGACTCCGAGCTGTCGCAGCCAGCCTGCCTTGAACCGTCCAAATCCAAGGGCGACAACGGCGCTGGCGAACAACACCATTTCCAAGAGGGTGGGAGACGGCACGAACCAGGCCGCGCCCGGAAGATCCGCGACCCTGCTACTGCTCAGGATCATCATCTGCATGCAGGCCCACGCGGCGTGGTTGAACACTTCCGACACGGCCGGGATCCAGGAACCGCAGACCAGGCTGGCGACTCCGCCCGCGAGGGCGACGCCGGATACGGGGACGATCACGAGATTCGCCAATAGGCTCCCCGGCGTCAGGAGATGGAAATAGTAGGCCGTCAACGGCAGCGACCCGATCCACGCGGCGAACGAAACCGCCAAGCCCTTTGCGAACCAGCGGAGGGCCGCGTCACCGGTGCGCTTCCAGCGAGACCGGAGATCCCGGGCGAGGAACGCGTCCGGCTCGAACCAGTGGCGAAAACGCGCTTCGAGGGTCGAACCGATCAGCGCGATGGCCAGCACCACCGAGAACGACAACTGGAACGAGGCCTGGAACAGCTGCAGCGGTTCCCAAGCGAGGATGCAGAACGCGGCGACAAACAGCGAATTCAACAGGTCCGGCGGACGATTCAACGCCCAGCCCAGCAGGATCACGCTCATCATCACTCCGGAACGCACGGCGGACGACTGCCAGCCCGTCGCCCCGATGTAGAACCACATCAGGGCCATCACCGGAACGAAACACCAACGACGCGGCACCCGCATGAGGACCGCGAGCTTCACCAGGATGCCGGCGATGAGCGCGATGTGGAGGCCGCTGATGGCGAAGATATGGAGTGTGCCCGACCGCATGAAGGGCTCCGCCACCTCGTCGGTCAGCGCGGCTTTCCAGCCCAGCGTCATGGCCCACAGCAGCGAGGTGGCCTTGTCGGCGGGAAGGCCCCTGGCCAGTGTCGTTCTTGCCCACGCGATGAACCGCTCGGAAAAGCCTGGCCCGACCACCGTGTTGTCCGGCGCCAGCGTCCACTCGCGGACATCGTCGAAGCGCAGGAGAAAGTGGATCCCTTGGTTCCCGAGAAAAGTGCGGTAGTCGAAGAGGCCAGGGGCCTTGGGTCCCGGAGGCGGTTCCACGACGCCAGTTATCTCCACCCGTTGGCCGCCGTGGAAAATTCCTTCCAGATTGCCCGCCACGGTTGCGACCAATACTCCGGAGGCCGGCCGCCAATCGGCTTTGGTCCGAATGGCCGTAACGGCGATGCGGCCGGTGGATCGTTCCTTCAGGTCGCCTTCGACGGCCAGGAGTTTGAGCACGGGTGGACCGAGCAGACGCCCCCGGACAGTGGCGATCTGGGGCTCGGAGCGGAGCACATGGCGGAGATCCGACGAAGCCAGTGGTTGGGCCGCGATACCCTCGTGCGCGGCGCCGAGCATGGCGAAGACCATGAAGACCCACGGCGATCGCCACCGGTCGGACATCACAGCCAACGCGAAGAATCCGGTGGCGGCCGCGAGAAACAGCGCGGGCGGCAGCTCCAGAATCCGGCCGGCGAAGATGCCGACGGCGTAGCATGCGGCCACGAGCGTCAGCGGGCGAATCATTCGGGGGAAATTCCGCCGGAAAAGAACACCAAACAGCGTGCCGGGAAAAGACTTTGTTCAGCGAGGCTTCCGGCGCTTCCTCACGAACCAGATGGCGGCCACGCCGGCGCTGGCCCCGCAAGTGTCGAGGACGACGTCCTGCCATTGGCCCATGCGGTGGGGATTGAAGCTCTGGTGCACCTCGTCGGTCACGGCGTAGATCGCGGCCACCGATACCGCCAGCGCGGCGGTTCGCCATTGCCATGGCCGCGAATCGTGTCGGATCGCCTTACGAATGGCCCGCCAGAGAAGGCCGGCCAGAATGGCATACTCGGTTAGGTGCCCACATTTCCGGACAGCGAACACCACGGCAGCAAACGACGCGTCGCCGATATCGGGGACGAAGAAGCGGACAACGGGGCCGATGAGGCGTGAGGAGTTCTCCATGCGGCCGAGATCGGTCGAAGCGGAGAAGATCACCACCATCATCACCGCGACCGGTCCCCAATGGCTGATCCATGACCGCCAACCGCGTTCGCTAGCGGCCCGGCTCCCTCGTGGTGGAGGCATTTCGAGTGGCGACGGGCTGCTGGAGCGATTCACCGGATGAGGTCCGACGTGGACGTCAGATGTAGAACATCCGGTTCTTTTCCGCGCCGTCCTCCAGCAACTGCTGGAAGGTGATTCCGTTGGCGGCGTCGGTCACTGCCGCTTGGAGCTTCTTCCAGGCTTCCCGGAGTTCGGACGGGCACTGGGCGTCTTTGATGGCGGGGGACTCGAAGATCTCCCCGTGCATGCAGCGGAGGACGTCGCCCATGGAAATCTTGGCGGGTGGGCGGGCCAGAAGGTAGCCCCCATCCTTGCCGCGGACGCTCTTCACGATCTGCCCGGACTTCATCTCGATGAGGATCTGGACCAAATAGTTCGGGGAGATGCCGTGCTCGGTCGCCATTTCCTCAACCCGTCGGGCACCGCCGCCGCTGTAATGGCGGGAAAGCCACAGGACGGCACGGCAAGCGTAGTCGCTTTTGACGGACAGCTTCACGGAGAGCGAATCGAGGGAGGCGCCGAAGGGACGGCCGGCCCGCGAAGGTCTCGGGCAATCAAGCCCGGCCTCCCTCCTGTTGCAGCTGCTGCAGGCGGGTGCGGCGCCATTGGGCGCGGTGATGGATGATCCAGTCGGTCAGCGCCCGCTCAAAGCCAATGTCTTGGCCGGTTTTTTCGGACTCGATCCATTTGTGTTTCAGGATCTCCTCCCGCTCGGCCTGATATTCACGGTAGAGCGAGGAGCGTTTGACCAAATCATTCCCTGATACCCTGTCTTGATTGGTATTCGACATGGGAGGCGTGGAACTTTCTTAGATCCGCAAAAGGTAGTGGCGCCCACCCTCAGTGCAATGCGGAATTTGCTCTGGTCGCCCCCCGATTCAGGTCTCCCGACCTGTGTGTGGCATCTTGCACTGTCCAGAATTACTCAAATGGACAGTCGCGCGCGCAGTGCCTCCGCCACGCCGAAAAACGGTCGCGCCGCCGGCGTTTCCGGACCCACGACCACGACGGGAAGCCCGTTGTCGCCGCCTTCCCGGATTGCCGTGAAAATGGGAACTTCTCCCAAGAACAAAGTCTTCTGTCGCTCCGCCTCCGCCTTGCCTCCGCCATGGCCGAAGATCTCGACCCGCGTTCCATCGGGCGCGGTGAAGTAGCTCATGTTTTCCACGATTCCTAACAGCGGCACGTTCACCTTGTTGAACATCTGGATGCCCTTGCGCACGACACCCAGCGAAGCCTCCTGGGGGGTGGTCACGACCACGCCGCCATCGAGCGGAACAGTCTGGCAGAGCGACAATTGCGCATCGCCCGTGCCGGGCGGCAGGTCAACCAGCAAGATGTCCAGTTCACCCCAGGCCACCTGGGTGATGAACTGTTGGATCGTCTTTTGGATCATCGGTCCGCGCCAGATCACCGCCTGATCGGGATCCACCAGGAAGCCCATGCTCATGAGGCGGACTCCGTGGCTCTCCAGCGGCACGAGCTTCTCCTCCTCGTTGACGTTGGGCTTCGCATTGACGCCCATCATCAGGGGAATGCTGGGGCCGTAGATGTCGCAGTCGAGCAGGCCGACGCGCAGTCCCAAATGGGCCAACGCGCAGGCGAGATTGACCGAAACGGTGGATTTGCCGACGCCGCCTTTGCCGGAAGCCACCGCGACCACCCGGCCAATGCCCGCCATCTTGTTCGTCGCCGTCGGCGCCGGAGCGCCGGCCGTCGGCATCAGCACTTCGACGGCGATCTTCTCCACGCCGGTCACAGCGGTGAGAGCTTTCGTGCAATCGGCCTTGAGCTGCTGCGCGACCTGCGGGCTGCCGCTGGTCAACTGGATGAGGATCGTCACGGCGCCGGCATCGACCTGCGCCTGTTTCACGATGCCGAAGGAAACGATGTCGCGTGAAAAGCCGGGGTATTTGACCGTCTTCAGGGCGTTCAGGATGGAATCTTGGGAGAGCATCTCAGCGGACAGGGTTCAAAGGTTGGAAGGAAAAGGAGCGGCAACCCATTTGTGGTGAGCCGCCTGCAATGGAATCAATGGGCCGCCTTGCCCGAAATCTCGGCGGCGTGCTGGCTGAAGGACTTGCCCCGCCCGGTCGGCGCGATGACGGAATCGATCACGCCGCGCTCGAACTCATCCCACATCGGGGACATGCCGCGGAGCCGGGTGATGATCTTGCCGAACGTCTCCACCACATAGTCGATCTCCTCCTCGGTGTTGTCCTTGCCGAGGGTCATGATGATGTTCCCCTGGGCCAACGCGTGGTCGAGACCGATCGCGGCGAGCACATGGGAGATCTTCAGGCTCTTGCTGACGCAGCTCGATCCGCTGGCGACGGCGATGCCGTTCATGTCGCAGAGCAGGAGCTGGCCTTCGCCCTCGATGAACTCGGTCGAGATGTTCAGGTTTGTCGCGATCCGTTTTGGGCCGGGTTCGGGACCGTTCAACTTGATGAACTTGTCCTTGGACTTCAGCCCTTCCCAAAGGCGCGTCTGGAGCTTGGCGACGTGGGAGATTCTTTGGGGCATCTCGCGCAGGGCGATCTCCGCCGCCACGCCGCCACCGACGATGGCCGGAATGTTTTCAGTGCCGGCACGCCGGCCGCCTTCCTGCACGCCACCGTGGATGATGGAGACGATCCGGGCCTTCTTGTTGCGATAGAGGACACCCACGCCTTTGGGTCCGTAGAAACGATGTGGCGAAAAGCTGACCAACGCGGCGCCGAACTGTTTCACATCGATCGGCATCCATCCGGCGCTGGCTTCGCAATCGACGTAGAGCGGGACGCTCTTTTCGGCGCAGATCTGGCCCACCTCGACGATGGGCTGGATGGTGCCGATATCGTGGTTCACATAGTGGACGGCGACGAGCGTCGTCTCCTTCGTGATGGCGGCCTTCAGCGCTTCGAGATTGATGACGCCTTCCGCATCAACGGGCACCTGGGTGCAGGTCCAGCCCTGCTTCTCCAGGAACTCGACCGACAACATGATGCTCGGATGCTCGGTGGCGCAGACGACGAGGTGCTTGCCCTTGCGCTCATTGGCATAGGCCACGCCTTTGATCGCAAGGTTGGCGGACTCGGTGCCGTCCGAGGTGAAGAAGATCTCCTCTTCGCTGTCGGCATTGATCAACGCGGCCATTTGCTGGCGGGCCTTCTTGAGCGCGTCGCGGACGCGGAGCCCATGTTGATGGAGCGACGAAGGGTTTCCGAAGTACTCGGTGAAATAGGGCTTCATCGCGTCGAACACCTCCGGCAGAACCGGGGTGGCGGACTGATGGTCTAGAAATACTTGGCGCATAAAAAGTGAGTGCGTGATCTACGCGCCGGATGATCGGGATCTCCCGTCAATCCGACTCGCTTCACGCACTAGGCTTCCGAAGTCTTAAGCGACTGCAGCTTCGGTCTTCTGAGCCTTCGCCGCCAGTTCAGGGTGCTTCTTCACGTAGTCTTCCAGCGCGGCCTTGAGGGCTTCCTCGGCCAGCACCGAGCAATGGATCTTCACCGGGGGCAGACCGCCGAGGGCGTCCACGACTTCTTGGTTGGAGAAGTTCATGGCCTCGTCAATGGTCCGGCCCTTGATGAGTTCGGTGGCCATGCTGGAGCTGGCGATGGCCGAGCCGCAGCCGAAGGTCTTGAAGCGGGCGTCCTCGATCTTCCCGTCCTTGATCCTGAGGGAGATCTTCATGATGTCGCCACAGGCCGCCGCGCCGACTTCGCCGACGCCGTCGGCATCCTTGATGTCGCCCATGTTCCGGGGGTTCATGAAATGCTCCATGACCGTGTCGTTGTAGAGGGTATAGGTGTCGCTCATAAAATTGTTCAGTTAACGGTTTGGGGTGATTTGGAAAGCTGGATCAGATGCTCGGGAACCGGTTTGCCGGGTTGGTGTTTGGGGCCGGTCAGACCGTGTTGCTCCTGATGGTCCGAAAAGGGAGTGTGCTGCCGGGTCAACGAGGCCACGGTGGTGCGGGCGAAGACTTCCTTCACCTTGTCCTGAGCTTCGCTGAAAAGCCCGCACAGGGCGCAGCCGCCCATGTGGGTGCAGTCAGGCTTGTCTTCTTGGCATCGCTGGAACGCGATCTTGCCTTCGATGGATTCGATGACCTCCAGCACGGTGATTTCCTCCGGGGATCGAAGCAGACTGAAGCCGCCTTTGGATCCACGGGCCGAGCGGACGAATCCCGCCTTGGTCAGATTCTGGAAGATCTTCCCGAGAAAGCTCACGGGAATCTCCTCTTCGCTGGCGATGATATCCAGCATCACGATATCACCCAAAGGACGGCGGGCCAGAGCCATGAGGCCCAGCATTCCGTATTCGCCTGCGCGTGTGATTTGCATGTTATCGGAGAAAGAAGACCAACTTTGTCTGGAAATAGATTAACCACCCGGTTCGCCGTGTCAACTTGGGAGCCTCCCGCCCGTCGTAACCGCCTCAGCACAGGGTCAACTGCACCGCCCTGAGCGGGGCAAAACTGCGGCGATGGATCGGCGTTGGGCCAAGGCGCTTCAACGCGTCGAGATGATCGGGCGTTGGATAGCCCTTGTGGATGGCAAATCCGTAGCCGGGGAATTCCCGGTCGTAGCGGACCATGCGGCGGTCGCGGGTGACCTTGGCTAGAATGCTGGCCGCCGCGATGGAGAACGACTTTGAATCCCCTTTGACCAGAGGTGTCTGTGGGAATCGAAGCGACTTCACCCGCAGACCATCCACCAGCGCGTGCGTCGGAACTTCGATCAAGGCGGTCAACGCCTCGTTCATCGCCCAGTGGGTGGCTTGGAGGATGTTGATTTCGTCGATGCGGGGTGCCTCGACCTGCGCGATGGCGAACCGGATCTCCGAGCGGCCAGTGAGCTCGGCGAACAATTCTTCGCGGACTGTTTCACTCAACTGCTTTGAGTCGTTCACCTTCCGCAGCGGCGCGGGCAAACCGTCACGGACCCACTTCTCAGGAAACATCAGTGCCGCCGCGACCACGGGTCCCGCCAAAGGGCCGCGCCCTGCTTCATCCACGCCCGCAACGGGCCAAGTTCCGGAGGAGAGCAGCTCCCGTTCATGCAGGAATCGGTCTGGGATCGGAGATTTGGCCATGGTTCAAGGCCGGGCTTCGGCCCGGAGCCTCCACTGCTGCCGATCACCCAGAGCGACCGTCCCCTCCAAAATCTTCGGCACGGACACAGCCGAACCGGTCCGGGAAACGCCCGCCAAACCGACCAGCGCCGGCGCCATCGTCGCGTGTCCGCTGAACCGAACGACCAAGCCTGTCGCGCGGTTCGTGCCCACCAAGGAAAAGGCCCCGTCGCTCGGGTCAACATCACCGAGGTAGACCGACCCGTCAGCCTCCTCCAACCGCAGCCGATTGCCGAGCAACGATGCGTTGAACGACTTCAATACGGAGGGCAATCTTGGAGACTGGAGGTTGCGCCTCAGCCCGTCGGCCGTCTCCACCCGGCGGAACACCGTCCCCAAAAGCGGTCCCGCCGCTAGGGCTGCGGACGTGGGTGGTGCATTCGCCGCCGGAACGGTCATGGATTTGGCCTTCGCTTCCATCTTCGAGTCGCGGGTTTCCGCAGCGAGGCTGGCCACTCGGACCGGCGCCGGGGATGGGGATTGACGGAGGTCGGCGGAAGAAAGGTCCCGGCTGCGGTCCGCCGCCATGATCGAGGCGGGCGCCGCTGGAGCCGTTTCCGTGACCGACAGAGAGGATCCCGCCGGAAGAATGGCTTTCGAGAGGGCAGCCGGCGCGATGGTGCTGCCGGGCGCGGCCAGGATGGACCGGCTGCTGGTGGCCGTAGGTTCCAACCGGGCCAAATCGCTTCTATGCGGCGGAGCCAACTGCTGGATGACCAACACCGCGAGACCCGCCAGCGCGACAAACCCGAACGCCCCCGCCAAGCGGGTCCACAGGAAAAACCACGCCGAACGCGCGGGAGCGGACCGCTCTACGGTGGCCTCGGGTCTGTGGTGGCGGAGCGCCTCACCACGCAACAAATGGCGGGTGGCCTCGTGCAATTCGAACTGGCCTCCTTCGGCCCGCCGCCTCAAGGCGTGGGCCTCCAGCAGTTCTTCGATCGGTTGTTTCGGTTCTTCAGGCATGGGGTTCGCCCCGGGTCAGACGGGATTCGGCGGCGAGTTCTTCCGGGAAAACAATCGGCGCGCAATTCCCTCCAGCCGGTCCAGACACTTGCTCAGGCGTGAGCTGACCGTCTTCACGCTGAGCCCCAGTTCTCCGGAGATCTCCTCGTAGCTGCGATCACCGAAGTAGCGCAGCTCGATCACCTCGCGACACGGGACCTCCATTGCCGCCAGGGCGTCGGTCACGATCTTGGCCGTTTCGGCCTGCTGTAGAAGGACGTCGGGAGACGGCAACGGCGCCGCCGGATCGAGCGAAAGGCCGGATTCCGGATCCTCCGCGTCGAGCGACAACGCGAGCTGGCCTCCGCCGCGCTTGGCCGCGTTCCGTTTCTCCAGAAAATCCCGCGCCTTGTTCCCGGCGATGCGGAAGATCCACGTCTGCAGCTGGCTCCCGCCCTGGAATCCATGCAGATGCTGGACTACGGAGAGGAACGTCTCCTGCGCGATCTCTTCGGCGTCTTCCCGGGAAAAGTCGCCCGAGATCTGGAAGATGAACCGGGCCGTCGCGGAATAGTGCGCCGAAAACATCTCGTCCCAAGCATCGGCCTCGCCCGCCAGACAGCGGGAGACGAGGAGGCGTTCGGGTTCGTTCGGCACCCCGTCGGTTTAAGACATACTTCGACACATTGCCAGCCGCTCTCGTTTGGAATTACGGGACTTCCGGCTGGGACAGTGTCTCGTTAGCCTTTCCCCATGAAGATGCCCTTGCTGTCCGTGCTTTTGGCAGGTTCGGTGGTCGCCGCTGTCGCCGGCCCGGCCGACAAGACGCTGGATTTCTACTGGATCGATTCCGAAGGAGGCGGCTCGACGCTGATCGTCACGCCGGCCGGCGAATCCGTCCTCATCGATGCCGGCAATCCCGGCGTGCGCGACCCGCAGCGGATCCACCACGTGGCCGCAGAAGTCGCCGGGTTGAAGCGCATCGACCATCTCGTCACGACCCATTTCCACGTCGACCACTTCGGCGGCGCGGCCGAGCTGGCCGCGCTGATGCCGATCGGAGAGGTCTGGAACAACGGGGTTCCGACCTCGAACCCGGACAACAATCCCGGCGACACCCGCTGGCCGCTGCTGATCAAGCCGTATAACGCGATGGCCGTCGGCACCCGCCACACGTTGCAGCCCGGCTCTCTGATCCCGCTGAAATCCGCAGCGGAAAGCGCGCCGCTTCAAATGCGCTGCCTCGGTGGCAAACAGCGCTTCGTCGAAGCTCCGGCGGGAGCGGCCGCGACCGATTGCGCCGGCGTGGCCGACAAGCCAAAGGACATGTCGGACAATGCCAACAGCGCCGTCTTCCTCCTGAGCTTCGGTCCCTTTCGCTGCTTCAACGGCGGCGATCTCTCCTGGAACGTGGAGAAGGAGCTGGTCTGCCCGGCGAACCGCGTCGGCACGGTCGACGTTTATCAGGTCGATCATCACGGGCTCGACGCGAGCAACAACCCGTTGCTCATCCGCGCGCTCGGGCCACACGTCGCAGTGATGAACAACGGACCCCGCAAAGGCACGGCCCCCGAAGTCATGCAGACACTCGCTTCCGTCTCCTCCGTCCAGGCGCTCTACCAGGTCCACAAGAACGTCCGCACCGGCAAGGGCGAGACCAACACGCCCGACGAATTCATCGCGAACCGGGACGAGCGTTGCGAGGGGCACTTCATCAAACTTGCCGTCGCGCCCGACGGACGCAGCTACACCGTCACCATTCCCGCCACCGGACACAGCCGCACCTATCGGACGTCAGGCCAATGAATCCGGGCTCCGTCATCGCCAACGGCGAACCCGTCGAAGCCCCCACGCCCTGCACGTTGGAAGCGTTCCTGATCGCCAGGAACCTTCCGCCCCGCAGCGTCGTGGTGGAGCACAATGGCGAGGCGGTGGCGCCCTCCGAATTTCCCGGTCGCACGCTCAACGATGGCGACCGCTTGGAGATCGTGCGGATCGTCGCGGGAGGGTGAAGAGCTTCCCCTGTTCGGCGGTTCAACCCTCCCCCGGGACTCCATCTCTTGCCTCGGAGAATTGAGGTCCTAAAATTGCCTCCGTATGCGCCTGCCAATTCAAACCCTGCTCAAATCAGCGCTGGTCCTGATCGTGATGGTCGCGATCTGCCTCTCCAGCGCTTCCGCCCAAACCAATCAAACCTCGTCCTCCGACACCAACTCGCTCTCGTCGACCAATGCGAGGACGCTCATCGAACTCCTTCAGGCCCCGGATCCAAACAGTTCCAACTACGTCTTCCTGCGGTTTGGTCTCGACGAGATTCCGGCGTTGAAACCCCGGTTCATGGGCAATCCGCGTTGGCAATACGTCGCCTTCTTCGTCTACGTCGTCCTCGCCTATCTGCTCTCGAAAGTCTTCGACCTCCTTCTGGGTGTCTGGCTGAAGGCCTGGACCAAGAAGACGAAAACGGACCTGGACGACATCTTCATCGAGCTCCTGCGCGGCCCAGCGAAGATCATCGTCTTCATAATCCTGCTGAACATCGGGCTGAAGCTGTTCGCCTGGCCCGCTTGGGCCGAGGGGTTCATCAACAAGGGCTTCCTGCTGATCGTCGCGTTTTCCGTCACCTACCTGCTGCTGAAGCTGGTCGATCTGCTTCTGGGCAAATGGGCGAAGAACATGGCGGCGCGGGATCCGGATTCGTTGCACGACCAGCTGCTGCCGATCCTGCGCGGCGCCATGAAGACCTTCATCGTGGTCATCGCGGTGCTGCTCACTTCGGACAATCTCGGCATGAACATCACTAGTGTGCTGGCCTCGCTGTCCGTCGTCGGACTGGCCCTCGGTTTGGCCGCGCAAGACACGGTGGCCAATCTGTTCGGCGCCGCGACGGTCTTCCTCGACAAGCCGTTCAAGGTCGGTGACCGCGTCCAGCTCGACTCGGTGGACGGCACGGTCGAGCAGATCGGCATCCGCTCCACCCGTGTCCGCAACCTCGACGGACATCTGATCACCGTTCCGAACAAGACGATGGGCAACGCCACCATCACCAACGTCTCCCGTCGCCCGAACATCAAGACGGTGATGAACATCGGCGTCACCTACGACACGCCGACGGAAAAAGTGCGGGAAGCCCTGGCGATCTTGGCGGCGGTCTACAAGAACGAGAAGACCGAGAACGTCTGGATCTCCTTCAACTCCTTCGCCGCCTCGTCCTTGAACATCGTCGTCATCCACTGGTTCAGATCGACCGATTACAAGGAGTATCTCGACGCGATGCAGGCCTTCAACATCGAGATCAAAACGCGCTTCGACGCGGCCGGCATCGGGTTCGCGTTCCCCACGCAGACCCTCTATCTCAAGCAGGATTCGGACTTCCTCCCCGGCCAGCCCGCGCTCCCGCCGGGAGTCGACCCCCAGCCCTGACCCGGGCTCCAAACGACCTGGCGGGCGCGGCCATCGCTGGCCGCGCCCGCTCTTGTTTTTCCGCGAGACAGGACGAAGCCCCGACTTGCGGCCCGGTTCAAGCGCGGGTCGAAGGCCCGCGTGCCGGGACAAACCGTCACGCCGGCCGACGGACCCCGGTGGAGATCGCGACGGGGGGCTCCACCTTCTGGACCCACTTGCTGCCGGTCGCCTTGCCCAGCCAGAAGCCCTCGCACAGACCAAGCGCAGGCTGGGCCGAGTGCCAGTTCTTCATCGGGAACTTCAGCACCTGGTAGCGCTGCTCCTTCCGGTCGAAGACGTGGATCACATCGCCCTCCTGGATCGGCAGACCGAGATCGGCGCAGATCCTGCCCGAGCGGGGGAGCATGGAGCCCCGCATCGAGAATCCGGCGTCCAGCTGGTTGATCAGCACGCCCTGCTGGACCTCGCCGGCGAAATCGATATGGATCGGATCAAAGGTCGGATTGAAGAAAAGGGCGCCCTCACCCGGATCGAGCCGTTCGCCGCCGAAGCTCCATTTGCCGCCCTTGAACGAGTTGTTCGTAAGCCGGCTCAAGCGGGGGTCGAACTTGCAGAGAGTGGTGTTCTCGGGGACGCGGGGCAGGAGCCAGGCGATGGTGTTGTCGTCGTTTGTGAAAGGGTTCGTGATCATCGCGAAGCCCTGCGGCGCGACCGTTCCGGCATAGCCGACGATGTTGCGCGAGCACGCTCCGCCCACCACCACACGATAGAACCGCGCGGGCAGACCGCTCGCCTGGGCGTCGAGGAATTCGACCGATTCATCCGCCGAAGTGTTCCGCGTGACCACGGTCCACTGGCCCAGATCGGTCGAAGCCTGCACCTCGTATCCCGCGCCGATGGGCAGGTGGATCCTGCAGCGAAAGGGGCCTTTCGGGATCTTGATGGGCCTGGTCAGATAGGGCGGCGCCGAAGTGATGGAGGCGGACGGGCCGTCCAAAAGTTCCGTGCCCGGTGAGATGAGTTCGTTCATGTCTGCTTCGTTGTCGGAGGTGGAGATCGTTGGGTCCCGATCGTTGCCTCCGATTCAGCAGCACGGATGCCAGCGCGTTCCGGGTCTTCGGAATGACGATCAAATCCCTGCGGTGGAGATGTCCCGACCGGGAGAATGTTCCGCATTGATCCACCGCTCCGGGACACTGCCGCAAGATCAGGCACGTGCCTGGCCACCGTCCCGAAAACGGCTCGCAAACCTGCGGACCGCGGTCTCCGGGATTCTCACGTTCCCACTTCGGTGAATCCGCTCCTTCGTCGGTTGCAGCTCGGATTCCGAGGCGTATCTTCCCAACTTCATGAGCATCGCCACCAAAACGGGAGACGCCGGCCTGACCGGTCTGATGTATAATCGGCGTGTCTCCAAGTGCCACCCGCGCGTCGAAGCCTACGGCAGCGTCGACGAGGTCAATTCCGCGCTCGGCACGGCCCGCGCGACGGCGGCCCACGCCTTCATCCGCGACAATCTTCTCGTCGTCCAAAAGGATCTCGTGACCGTCATGGGGGAGCTCGCGACGGGCATCGAAGACCTTCCCCGCTATGCCGCCGACGGGTTCACCCTCGTCGGCTCTGCGCTCACCGAAAAGCTCGACGGCCTCGTGCGGGGGATCGAGGCGCAGAACGTGTCGTTCAAGGGTTGGGCCACTCCGGGAGACTCGGTGAATTCGGCGGCTCTCGACGTCGCCCGCACCACCTGTCGCCGGGCCGAGCGCCGCGTCTGCGCGCTCCATGATGCCGGGGGGCTCAGCAACGCGGAGATTCTCGTCTACCTGAACCGCCTGTCGGACACCCTCTGGCTCATGGCTCGTTGGGTGGAATCGCAGTCGGCCCCGGCGTCGGCCGCGTAGCCGTCCCAGATGAAAAATGGGACATCGGCAAGGTTGACGTCAGCAACCTGCCGCCCGCCGCCCCGACCGTCGGTGTCGCCTGCTTCAGGGACATTCGTCCGATCCTGGAGGCGTTTCGCTTTGGACGCCATGGGGAGGAGGCGGCAAAAGGGCGAACTGCGTCCGGACCGTCTGGAAGCCGTGCTCAAGGGCGGCGACGACGTGGATTGTTTGCCCCCGAAGCCCCTCACAGTTGACCAAGTCGGCCTGGTTCGAAACCGGTTCGATCAAGTCGCCAAATAGACGGGCGACAAGGAATCGATGCGCCATTAGCCCGCGATCATGCCGCCAAGACGCCGGAGGATCGAGCCGGTGTCGCGCATCCACCAGCCGAGCACGCCCAGCAACCCAGTCCGCCCCGTCAGGAGCGGCACGGCGACCATCAGCACGAGGACGTTTCCGAGGAAGATCACCACCGCCGAGAAGACGTAGCCTTGGCTGGAGATGTCGCTTTGCCGCGTTCTCAGCACATGGGCCGTGAGCGTCACATGGAAGGCGTAGGCGGCGCCCAGCAGCAAATGGAACCAGGGCGTCAGTGCGGACCAGTTCCAGACCAGGTGTCCGGCCAGAAAGACGAACACCAGCAGCACGGCGTAGATGGGAAAAAAGTAGGGCGCGAGCGCGATGAGGAAGTTGTTCTTGCTGACGACGACATGCCCGCCTTTCGACGACGCCCTGAATTTCTTGACCTTGCCGCCGAAGAGCCAGACCCAGATCGCATGCGTCAGTTCATGGCCCACGACGTAGAGCCACATTGGCCGGGGCAGGACGAGGAACACGACGATCCAACAGGCCACGCCGCCGAGTAGCGCCACCCACGCGGTCTGGGCGCTCCCGGAGGCCGACACCACCGACCAAAGCGTCCGCACCGCTCCAAGGCAGAGCGGCAACAAGAGAAGAGCGACGATGGTTTTGGCCCATTTGGGCATCGCCGGAGCTTCGGTGGTGCCGAGCCTCCGATCAATGTCGATCCCGCGAACGAGTCTTGTCGCTGGGCCGCCATCAAGACAGCGACAGTCGCCTCCTGGAAGGTCTGCCCGGGGATCAGGGCTGAGGATCGATTCCGACCCTCTGCGCCAACAGCAGTTCGCTCTTCACCACCCCGTTGCTCGTCGAAAGGGTGACGCGGGCGCCATTGATCGCGTCGCATCGGACCGGCACGATCAGTTCGCCGATCTTCACTTTCATCTCTTCGCCGGGAACGAGCGAGAAGGCATGGCCGTCGGCCTCCAGCATCGCCATAGGCCTTGAGACCGAAGCCAGGACTCCCTTGAGCCGAACCGCATGCAGACCGGCCGGTCGGTCGTCCGACGATCGGGGCGTGTTCGAAGCGAAACGCGAGATGGCCGCCACCAGCGATGTCGCCCCGCCCGAAGACCCAGAGTCCGTGGGCGAATCGGTTTCGTGGTGGGACTTCACGGAGGCGACGACTTCTTTGGCCCGATCCAAGAACCCGACGGGATTCGTCAAAGAGAGAGGCTTCTGGTCGGGATCTTCGGCGAGAAGGGCTGCGATCTTCTCCTCCATGTCGCGCCCCGCGCTGATGAACCGGACGATGCCCTTCTTGTCCACCAGCCACATGGAAGGGTAGTGCCGGATGCCGAACTTGAGACCGAACAGGTTTTTGCCCTGGCCTTCTTCGAAGTAATGCGGCCAGGGGATGCCGGCTTCCTGGACCACGCCCTGCAATGCCTGCCGATCACGGTCGAAGCTGATGCCCACGATCTCGAAGCCGCGGGCGTGATACTTCTCGAAGGTCGCCTTCACTCGGGGCATTTCCCTCATGCAGGGCCCGCACCACGTCGCCCAGAAATCAAGCAGCACCACGTGGCCTTTCATCTCCGCCACGTTGACTTTTCGTCCATCGAGGGCGGTGAACGCCACGTCGGCCGGGCGACCGACGTGGCCGAAGTATTCGGCATCTTCGGGATGGAGCAGCGTCTCGTCGCTGGCAGCAGCCCGGTTGAACCAGAACCATCCGGCCGCGACGGTCAACGTGAGGATCAGGAGAACCTTTTTCATGGCGTCGTCTAGGAGGGGCGATTGTCAAAACCGTCCCATAACCCGCCTTTAGCAGGATCTCGGCCGAGTCCGAATTGAGACCCGACTCCCCGGGGAAGAATCGCGGACGGGCCGGCCCCGGTCACCGGAGAAACGCCTTTGCCCTCCCATGCTCTTTCCGGTTTCATCCGCCGGCACATGAAGATCCTCGTCATCGGTTCCGGTGGACGCGAACACGCCCTGGTCTGGAAGCTGGCGCGCTCTCCGCGCGTCACCCACCTGTGGTGTGCCCCGGGCAACGCCGGCACCGCCCTCGAACGGCTCGCCGCCAACGACGCGGCCGTGGAGAACGTCCCGATCGGCGCCGAAGACATCCCCGCCCTGATCCAATGGGCGACGGAACACCGACCGGACCTGTCGGTGGTAGGTCCTGATGGCGCCCTTGGGGCCGGAGTGGTGGACGCGTTCCAAGCAGCTGGATTGAAGATCTGGGGACCGAACAAAAAGGCCGCCCAGTTCGAAGCTTCCAAGGCCTTCTCGCAGGACTTCATGGAGAAGCACGGCATCCCCACCGCGATCTCCGGGACGTTTTCCGATCCCGCACAGGCCAAGGCGTTCGCGGCGGGTCTGCATGGAAAAGTTGCGGTCAAGGCCGACGGTCTGGCTTTGGGCAAAGGCGTCATCCTCTGCCAGACGGTGGAAGAGGCGGACCGGGCCATCGACGAGATCCTGGTAGAACGCGCCTTCGGCAGTGCAGGCTCACGGGTCGTCCTCCAGGAGATGCTCGAAGGGATGGAAATCTCGCTCCACGCCCTGTGCGATGGACGGACGGCGAAGTTGTTTCCCACCGCCCAGGACCACAAGCGCGCCTTCGACCACGACGAGGGATTGAACACCGGCGGGATGGGCACCTATTCGCCGGCGCCGTTTCTCGACGAAACGGAACTCGCCGCCGTCGGTCGCCAAATCCTGTTGCCCTGGCTCAAGGGCTGTGCGGCCGAAGGCATCGACTTTCGCGGCATCCTCTATCCCGGAGTGATGCTGACCAAGGACGGGCCCAAGGTGCTGGAGTTCAATGCGCGCTTCGGCGATCCGGAGACCCAGACCTACCTCACGCGGTTGGACAGCGACCTCGTCGAACTGCTGCTCGCCAGCGTGGAAGGCCGGTTGGATGCGATGGAGCTCCACTGGTCGAAACAGGCTTCCGTCTGCGTCGTCATCGCCGCGCCCGGCTATCCCGGGACGTATCCCAAGGGGAAAGAAATCTTCGGCCTGGCGGAAGCCGGCGCCTTGCCCAACACCAAGGTGTTCCACGCCGGCACCGCGCTGAAGGATGGCAAGACCGTTACCAACGGCGGCCGGGTGCTGGGGGTGACCGCTTGGGCGGATTCGCTCCAGGAAGCCCGTGACGCCGCCTACCGAGCCGCCGATCTGATCCACTTCGAAGGGGGTCAGCATCTCCGCCGCGACATCGCGGCCAAGGCGTTGGGCTGAGTCGGGAAAAGAAAACGCCCCGGATTGCTCCGGGGCGTTTTTGCAGAGAGGTCGTTGCGCGATCAGTTGACGGGTTTGGTCCAGTCTTTGGCTTCCGCGCTGTCGTAGGGATCTTCGAAAGTGTTCTTCATCGAGAGGTTCGGGCTGGACTGGAGGAACTCGGTCGGACGGCCGTTGTTCTGGAAGTCTTCCAATCCAAGGATCGTCGGCGTGACGAAGATCAAGAGGTTGCGCTTGTTCCTGCTCTTCTTGTCGCTGCGGAAGGCGCGGCCGAGTCCGGGAATGTCGCCGAGGATGGGCACCTTGGTGAGGGTCTTGGTGTTCGAGTCGCTCATCAGACCGCCGAGCACCAGGGTGTAGCTGCTCGGCACCATGGCGACGGTGTCCAGCCGGCTCCGTTTGAAGATCGGGGACGTGTTGAGCTCGCCGTTGAAGGTGGAAGAAGCCTGTCCGTCGAAGTCGGAAATCTCAGGCTTGAGATTGAGGAGCACATTGGTCCCGGCCGCGATGGAGGGCGTGACGACCAGCTTGATGCCGACTTCGTTGACGATTCGGTCGGCGACTTTCTTCTCGTAGTTCGGCTTGGTTGAAATGGGAGCGGTGCCGCCAGCGGAAGACGCGCCTTGCTCCTGTTCGAAGATCGGCACGTTGCGGACGACCGATAGATCGGCGGACACGTTTTCCATGGTGACGGCGCGCGGCGCGGCGATCGATTCGGACTGTTGGTCCGTGTTGAGGAAGGAGAGAACGGCACTGAGTCCGTCGGCGTTCAAGAGACCGGGAGCCGGGCTGCCCATCGTGGACAGATAGGCCTGCGGAGCCTTGGAAAGCATCACTCCAGGCCCTGAGCCGGCGGGAACGGTAGAAGCAGGGGCCACACTGGGGATCGTATTGCCGAACTTGAGGTTCTGGGCGGCGAAGGTGCCCGACCAGTCGAGTCCCTTGATGGAATCGGGGCTGTAGCTGGTCTCCAAGAAGCGGGCTTCGATCAAGATCTGACGGGTGGCGGTGTCGAGCTTGTCGATGAGCGTCGCGATGTTGATGAGTTCACGCTCGGTGGCCAGGACGACGAGCTTGGAGGTGCGGCCATCGGGAAGGATGCGGCCGCGGGTGTCCTGGAGGGAGGGCTGGAGCAGCGCGATCATGTTGGTCGGGCTGCTGTATTTCAGCTGGAAGGTGCGGGTGACCAGCGGCTCCTTCGCGTCCTTGATGCTGACGCGGCCGATTTTGGTGCGCGGATCGGCGGTGAACTGGAGGCCGTAGTTGTCGAGGATCGCGACGAACGCCTGGGCGGCGGTCACGTTCTCGAAGCGGAACGAGACGTTCGGTATCTGGTTCGTCTGGCCGTCCGTGCCGACGCCGCCGGCGCTCAGTCGCGGGTCGAACTGGAAGTTGATCCCGGCCTGTCGCGCGAGCGAGCTGAGCGCGTCGGTCAGGAGGGCGCCGTCCATCTGCACCGATTGCAGAATCTCGCCCGAGGTTGTGTTGATCTGTTGACCGCCGATGTCGGCGGAGGCTTGTGCCGTCGCGGGCTCGGCGGCCGCTTCGGCTCCCAGCGGCCACCACAAGGCGGTGGCGAGCGCCACGGCGTGACATGCTTTCAAAATCGGATCCTTCATATTTGTTCCCTTAGCTAGTTTGATTCCACTTTTCCGTGAGAAAATTGGGTGTGCCGGGTCTCCCGCTTCAGTGAGCCGCGCCCTTGGCGTAGAGCGTCTTGGATTCCTTCTGGCCGCCGATGGTGATGACGACGCTGTCCTCGTTGACCTTGATCACCTTGATCTTGGCTTGGCGACCTCCGGGCAGCCGGACTTCGGCTTCGTCCCCGGTCACAAAATTGCGGTTGTTGATGATGGCGCTCCGTCCCGAGACGATGCCGCGCAGGGTGAGCTGGGAGAACGTCGTGACGGAGATCTCCGTTTCGTCGCCGCCCGCTTTCCTGACGACGCGCACCGCGTCCGGGTAGAAGGGATTGCGGGCACCGGGGACATCGGGATTGAAGATGGACTTCCGGAGGGTCACGACCGTGGCGATGGAGTTGGTGCGCGCGGTGATCTCCGGAAGATTCGCTCCGGCAGCCCGGACCGTCGCGGTGGACGCCGACCAGACGAGGAGCAGGGCCGAGAGGCTAAGGAGCTTTTGCGGTGACGTTTTCATTGTTCGCAATGACCGTTTGGGCAGGGCGGATAGGGGCGACCAGTTCAAAGCTGAACTGGACCAGATACTCCCCGCCCGAGCCTGCGGGGGCGGGGGAAACGTCGAGATTCTGCACGCGGAAGAAGGGGCGGTCGTTCTCGAGGTCGGCCACGAATCGACCGAGATTCTCAAAGGTCCCCGTGCCGCGAAGCAGGAACGTCGCCGCCTTGTAGGGGAACTCGGGGACGATCCCGATCTCGCCGATGGTTTCGCGTCCGTAGGTGGGAATGTTCAGGTCGAACCGGGTGGCCCGCCGGTTCATCGTGCCGATGATCCAGGAGTAGAGGTCGCCCGAAGCCATGGTGCGCTCGATGGTGTCGAGCTCGGCGCGGCGGGCGGCGAGCTCGGTCTCCAAGGCTTTCTTGTTCTTCAGGGCACGTTCGGCCTTGGTGAGCTTCTCCACCATCTCGTCGCGGCGACGGTTCATCGCGTTGATCCGGTCGCCCTGGATCTGGATGATGCCGAAATAGAGGCCGAAACAGACGGTGACGGCCATCATCACGATCAGGATGATCTGGCTCTTCTTTTCGCGGGACATCTTACTCATCGCGTACGACCTCCGGGAAACGCGCCTCCAACGAGAAGGCGACGAATGTCTTGCCGTTCTTCGCCGGATCGGCGACGGGCTGGGACAAGTTGGACAGTTTGAACCCCCCGACTCCCTTCAGCGGGACGGCGAACAGGGCGTTGGTGGACAGGGCCAGTTTGAAAACGTTGTAGTTCTGGGTCTCGATCGCGGCGTAGTCCTTCCCGTCGACCACGATCCGGAGATTCTCCGTCGACGAGGCGCGCCGACCCGGCACCATCTTGCTTCCGTTCTTCTTGGGCGGTTCCGCCGCAGTGACGAGGAATCCCTGCTCCGTGCGGAGGCGGGTGAATTGGAGGTCGTCCGGAAGCGTGAGCTGGAGCTGATGAAGCGTGGATCCCAAGAGGAACCGGTTGGTCGAGGACCGCACGAGCGCCACCAAGCGTTTCTCGAGATCCCCTGTGGCGCGCAGCATTTCGTTCACCTTCTGGAAGTTCTTCTCCTCCGCCGCCCACGTCGCCGACATGCGGGCCAGTTCGGACTTCGCCAGCATGAGCTGGGTCTGTTTTTGGCCGCACCAGAGACCGACCGCGAGAACGAGGAGGGCCGCTCCCCAGATGGACCGTTTGACCGGGTCCTTGCGCCGCATCTCCTCGGCCATCTGGACTTCGGCAAGCAGGTTGATGCGAATAGGCATGAAGTTTTAGAAAAGGGGTGTTGCCGCGCCGATGGCGACCGCCAACTGGGAGGCGACGTGTTCCAGCTCGGCGACCTGCTCGGGCACGAGCTCCAACTGGAGGCCCGCAGCCGGATTCCATGTCCGGCAGGGAAGAACCAACTCCGCCTGCAGCGTCTGGATGAAATAGTCGGACCGGGCCGCGCCGCCCGAGAAGTAGATCGTCCCGACCGGCTGATCGCTCTGGGTCTCGAAAAAGTCGATCGATGCGCGAAGTTCACGGGCCAGAGCGGCCAGGCTGGGCGCAAGCGTGCTCTCGACCTCCTGGGGCATGCCGATCTTGATCCCTTCCGCCTCGGCGTAGGTGATGTTCATCAGCTCGGCGAGCGTCGCGGTGAGCCTGTCGCCTCCCAGCCCGACCACGCGGCTGAGGACGAGTTCACCCTTCGACAGGATGTTGATGCTGCTGCTCTTGTAGCCGAGGTCCACCAAGGCGATCACGTCGCCGTGGAAGATGTCGGGGAAAGCGGACTCGAAGGAATTGACCGGGCCCAGCGAGCCTATTGAGACCTGATCCGGCTCCAACCCCGCGTGTTTTACGGCGGATTGGAGTTTGGCGATCACCGCATTGGGTGCGGCGCCGACCCAGACCTTGAACCTGTTTCCTTTGCCGGGCTCCGGTTTGGGCGCGTCGGGCCGAGGAGGCATGATGCAGCAGTCGAACGCATGGTCCGGAAGTTCCTGCTGAAGGTGGCTCTTGGTGTTCAGCTTCAACATGTGGCGCATGTCCGAAACCGGCACCTGTGGCATCTCGGTCGAGCGCAGCACCGATTCGGCGACACCGATAGAAATCACGACCTTCTTGGTCTTGCTTCCAAGCGCGGCGGTCACGGTCTTCAGGTGTTCTCCGAGCTTGGCCGGGTCCAGGAGATCCTCCCCGGTCACCGCTTCGGCGACACAGTAGCGGGCAAGGCTGAAGCCACCGGCGCGCCGTTGGAGAAGGACGGCCTTCGTGCTGCGTCCCCCCAGATCGATGGAAACGATCTGGTCCCGCCGTTTATTGCTTCGATTCAAAAATGCCCAACCCATAGCGTTGTCTGGAGCCACAAACCAAGCAGTTCGCAGTCCACGGGAATTAACGGCGGGCAGGGATGAACCTTGAGCGGATTCCGGAAGATTGGCGGGGAAAGATCGGAGGCGGTCTTCTCAAAACTGACAAACGCCGGCCGGGACCGCGTCAGGCAAGGGAGATGAACCGGTGGCTGAACCCGTCGGCTCCGAGTTCGATCAACGCGACGCTGCGCGGGGTGTTCATCCGGGGCCGGCCGGAGTAGCCGGGATTCAGGAAGAAGACGCCGCCGTGGCGTTCGGCACAGGGGCGGTGCGTATGCCCGAAGAGCACGATGTCGGGACGCTCGCGCTCGAGTCGATGGGCCAGGATCTCGCCGGGGAATCCAGGAGTCACGATGTGATGGACGAGGATTTTCAATCCACCGACCTCGGCCACCTCGGTCTCGCGAAAGTCCAGCCCTGCATCGTTGTTCCCCAGCACGGCGGTCACCGGGGCGACGCCCTCCAGTTCGAGGATGACGGCGGGATAACCTATGTCTCCCGCGTGGAAGATGCGGTCGACTCCGGCGAAGATTTCGAGCACCTGCGGATCAAGATATCCGTGGGTGTCCGAGATGATGCCGAACTTCCCCATGCGTTAGACGCCCTGTTCCGGCTCGGCGCCGACCGGAGATTCGGGCTCCGCGCCCGCGTCGGTCTCGGGTTCGCGTTCCGGCTCGGTGGCCTCGGCGGCGGCGACGAACAGAGCGGTGAACAGTCCGCCGCTCATCAGGGTGTTGCGGAAGAAGGTCCAGGTCTCCGGATAGCCGCCCGCACCTTTGGTCAGAGCGATGATCCAACCGGCCAGATCGCGGGTGTATTCGGGCTGGTGGAACGGATTCAGCAACCAGGAAAGCGTGTTGGTGATGAAGTAGAACGCCAGCGCCCCGAGGATGCCGCCGCCGATCAGGCCCAGCGGATTCCTTCGGTCCGACTTGCCCAGCCAGCGGCCCAAGGCAAAAAGCACTGCGTAGGCGCCGTAGTTGCCCAGCAGATAGAAGAGCGCCGTGCCGGTGAAGTAGTCGCTCCCGGCCACCTGCTTCTGGTGATAGAGGTTCAGCCCGATATCCGTCGCCAACATCACGCCCAGCGGCAGGGCCCATTGCCATCTCCCCCTGAAGAAGGCTCCGGCGCAAAAGGCCATTGCGTACACTGGGCTGAAATTCCACGGCGCCAGCCCCGGAATGCGCGTCACCGCGAGCAGGAGCATCAGGACGGATAGGATGATGATGCGGCGTTTCACCTTGGCGGATCATAGCGGCTGAAGGCGGCCGCACAAGCCTCCGGCGGCCCGCAAACTCCGGGGTTGGCCGGGAGGTTCCTGCCTACGATGCTCGGGCCATCGATGGGCCCCTCGCTCGACGTCATTCTCGAAACCCCGACCCTGCTGGCCGTGAACAAGCCGGCCGATCTGGTTTGTCACCCGACCAAGGGCGACGTCTGGTCTTCGCTCATCAGTCGGGCCCGGATGCATTGTGGAGCGGGTTCGGCGCCTCGACTGGTCAACCGTCTCGATCGGGAAACCAGTGGCATCGTCCTGCTCGCCAAGAGCACCGACGCGGCCGGGCAACTGGGGCGAATGTGGGAACTGGGCCGAGTCCAGAAGACCTACTTGGCGGTCGTCCATGGTCATCCCTCGGATGACGCCGGGCAGATCGACGCTCCGTTGGGCAAGGACGAGGCCAGTGTGGTCGCCATCAAGGACTGCGTGCGGCCCGATGGTCGGCAGGCCGCGACGGGCTACACGGTTCTGAAACGTTTTCTCCGGAACGAGGGCCGCTTCGCTCTGCTCCTGGTTTTGCCGAGGACAGGACGGAAGCACCAGATTCGCATCCACCTTGCCCATCGCGGGCATCCGATCGTCGGGGACAAGCTCTACGGCGGCGATCCGGAGCACTACCTCGCTCTCGTCGAGAACCGATTGGACGCGACCCGGCAGGCCGCGCTGCTGACCGCGAACCATCTGCTGCACGCCGCAGCGCTGGAGTTCGAATGGAACGGGGCGGGTTTCCGGCTACAGGCGGCGCCCGGGCTGGAATTCATGAAGTTCATCGAACCCGGTTCAGTGACTTCCGGCTCGGTGGGGGAGATTCCGCTTGGCGGACCCGGGTCCATTCCTAGTATGCCGCCCAACGCATGAGAAAAACGGTTGCAGCGCTCCTCGCCGGTCTTGTCATCAGCCTCTCCGCTTCGGCGGCACCCGAGCTGTTGAACGGCATCAGCGTGATCGTGAACAGCGATGTCATCACCGAGCAGCAGATCGAGACCCGGATCGCTCCGGCCGCGCAGGACATTATCCAGCGCTATCGGAACCAGCCCGAGGTCATCAGCCAACAGATCCGCCAGCTCCGACAGCTCCGGGTCGAGGAGCTGGTGCAGGGCAAGCTCATCCTCGCCGACTTCGCCGCCCTAGGATTCCAGCTCCCGGAAGCCTACGTGGACGACTACATCAACGACCAGATCCGCGAGGAATTTGGCGACACGATCAGTTTTGCCAAAACGTTGAAGGAGCGCGGCCAGACCCGGGAACAGTTCCGCCAGGAGCGCAAAGACCAGCTCATCGAGCGCCTGCTGCGGCAACGGAACCTCAACTCCGATAAGATCGTCATTTCCCCGACCCGCATCGAGAACCACTACAAGGAACACCTGAAGGACTATCAGCTAGGCGACCAGGTGAAGCTCCGGATGATCTCCATCAACCAGCCCGCCGGCGCCCCCAAAGGGTTGGCCAAGAAGATCGCCGAAGAGGTCCACGCCAAGCTGCTCGATGGAGCGCCCTTCTCCCAGATGGCCGCGGTCTACTCGGATGGCTCGGCCCGGACCACTGGCGGTGATCGCGGCTGGGTGGATCGGAACTTTCTGAACAAGGAGCTCACCGAGGTCGCCTTCAATCTCAAAGCCGGTGAACTCAGCCCGGTGATCGACCTCCCGGGCGGCGCCTACATTCTGTATGCGGAGGATTCCCGCATCAGCTACACGCGGCCGCTGGCCGACGTGCAGGACGAGATCGAACGCGAGCTTCGCGGTCAGGAGCAGGAGAGACTTCTGAAGAAATGGATCGACCGGCTAAAGGCCAAGAACTTCGTCCGTTACTTCTGATCCAACCCACCGCGCAGCCCTTACAAACAAACAGGACCGGAAGCACTGGCGCTTCCGGTCTTGTTGCGTTTGAGCGACGGCGAAGGCGGCGGTTCAGCCCAGGATTCGTTTGCCCTGGCTGAGGAAGATGCCCTGGAAATTCATCTCCAACGCGGCAGGATTGGTCGCCCGCTCCAGCGCCTCTTCCTTCGACACGACACCATCCTGCACCAGCTTGAAAAGAGCCTGGTTGAAGTCCTGCATGCCGTCCTCGCCCCCGGTCTCGATGGCGGCCGCCAGCTTCTCCAGCCGGTTGTCCTCGATCAGCTTCCGGACCGTGCCGGTGTTGATCATGATTTCCTGGGCCGGCACGACGCCCCCGCTGATCTTCGGTACCATGCGCTGGCAGATGACGGCCTTCAAAGTGCCGGCAAGTTGGCGGCGCACCTGGTCGCGCTCTTCGGCCTTGAAGTAGTCCAACACGCGGGTGACGGACTGGGAGGCGTTTGTGGTATGCACCGTCGAAAGAACCAAATGGCCCGTGTCCGCCGCGTTCATGGCGGCGGCGAAGCTGATCGAATCACGCATCTCGCCGATCATGATGACGTCCGGGTCCTGGCGAAGGGCGTTCTTGAGCGCGCTGGCGAACGACGGCGTGTCCAGACCGACTTCCCGCTGTTCGATGATCGACTGGTTGTCCTCGAAGACATATTCGATCGGGTCTTCGAGCGTGACGATGTGGCGGCGGCTGTTGCCGTTGATGTGCTCGATCATCGACGCCAGCGTGGTGGACTTGCCGGAGCCCGTCGTGCCCGCCACCAGGACGATGCCGCGCGGAGCATCCGCCAGATTGTTTGTGATGGGCATCAGCCCGAGCTGTACGGCATCCGGCACCTGTGAACGAACGTAGCGCATGGCCATCGCCATGGATCCACGCTGCTGGAACACGTTCGTCCGGAAACGCCCGACCCCCGGAAGGAAATAGGAGAAGTCCGTTTCGCGGTTGGTCTCGAAGCGCGCATGGACGTGCTTCGGGATCACTTTTTCGAGGACGCTGCCGATCCATTCGACCGTGGGAATGGGTCCCTCGATGTCGATCAGCTGGCGGTTGATACGAAAGGCGACGGGAGTGCCGACCTTGATGTGGATATCCGAGGCGCCGCCTTCAACTGCGGCGGCAAGGATGCGGTGGAACGTTTCCATGGGACCGGAACCTACAAACGCGTCCTGACCGAAGCCAGTCAGTTGTCACGCGAATTGGCGGAGGGCTCGACCCGTCGGTCGCACTTCCCGTCGACAAACAGCAACGCCACCCGGTTGCAACCGCGACCGACCGGCTCACAGAGGACCACGACGCCCTGACGGACACTGGGCCGACTCCCTGCTCCAGTGCTCAGTTCCACTTCAAGCTCGATCCAAAGCGGGAGGGAGAAGGGTGAACGGAACTCCAGTCCAAAGTCGCCAAACTGGACGTCGCACGGCGCCACCCGGAGGAGCAGATCCTTGCCGCCGCAGGAGAAACCAGCGAGCTGAAGTGGATGACGGCGGGCGCTCATGAATGACTCTTAAGCGTATCATCCGGTCTTCGACCGTCAAACGGCCGTCGCCGCCCGGTCACCATTCGACGACCGTAGCACCCCAGGTCAGTCCGGCGCCGAACACGAGCAGCAAGACCAGATCGCCCCGCGCCAGGCACCCTTGGGAAGCGGCTTCGTCCAGCGCGATGGCGACCGACGCGGCCGAGGTGTTTCCGTAACGATTCACATTCACGAAGACCTGTTCGGGGGCGACATCGAGACGATCACCGACCGCGTCGATGATCCGGCGATTCGCCTGGTGCGGAATGACGAGTTTGACGTCCTTGATCGTGAGCCCGGCGCGTCGGAGCGCCTCGAGCCCGGATGACACCATCGAGTGGACCGCGTTCTTGAAGGTCTCCTTGCCGTCCATCCGCAGGAAGTGAAGGCGGGCGGAAACGGATTCGGGAGTCGCCGGCATCCGGCTGCCGCCCGCCGGCATGCAGAGGAGTTCGCCCTTGGATCCATCCGCGCAGAGACAGCTGCTGAGGATGCCCCGGCTTCCCGGCCGATGTTGGAGGATCGCGGCTCCGGCTCCGTCCCCGAAGAGCACACACGTTCCCCGGTCGGTCCAGTCGATGATGCTGGAAAGCTTCTCAGCGCCGACCACCAAGACCGTGTCCATCGCGCTCGATTGGACGAATTGACGGCCAATCTCCAGTGCGTAGGCGAAGCCCGAACAGGCCGCCTCGATGTCGAACGCGATCGCCTTGCGAGCCCCGATCTTCTGCTGCACCAAGCAGGCCGTCGAAGGGAAGAGCATGTCCGGGGTGATGGTCGCCACGATGATCATGTCGATCTGTTCGGCGGTGGCTCCGGCCGAGGCCATCGCGCGCAATGCGGCCTTGGCCGCCATGTCCGAGGTGAATTCGTCTGCCGCTGCGATCCTGCGTTCCTTGATTCCTGTCCGGCTGGTGATCCAGTCGTCGGAGGTCTCAACCATCCGCTCCAGCTCCGCATTGGTCAGGATCTTCTCGGGCACATAGCTGCCGGAGCCGGTGATGGAACACGAGCGGCCGACGGAGGGAAGGGATGTTGAATTCATGGCGTGGGTCGCTCGGCCGTCGCCTCGGCCGGTAGGGCGGAATCGGCACGTGCGATCTCGGCTCGGATAATGTCGTTTATGCCGTGTTGGACCGACTCCGTCGCCACACGGATGGCGTTCATGATGGAGCGTTCTTTCGCGGAACCATGCGCCTTGAGGACGTTGCCGTTCAAGCCCAGCAACGGGGCTCCGCCGTAGGCGTCCGGATCCATGCGGCGCTTGATGGAACGTAGCGCGTTCTTCGCCAGGAGCGCCCCAAGCATGCGCTTCGGATTCTTCGAGAATTCGTCCTTCAACCAATGGACCATCCCCTTGGCGAGGCTCTCGATGGTCTTGAGCACGATGTTGCCGACGAAACCATCCGTGACAACGACCTCGACCCTGTTCTCGAACAGATCGTGTCCCTCCACGTAGCCGATGAATTCCAAATCCAACTTGGCGATTAGAAGCAGGGCCTCCTGGGTCAGTTCCGTGCCTTTGCCCGGCTCGGTCCCGTTGCTCAACACCCCGACACGCGGGCGTTTGTAACCGAGGATTTCGCGGGAGTAGATGCTGCCCATGACGGCGAACTGCGCGAGATGCAAGGGACGGCACTCGATGTTCGCTCCGGCATCAAGCAAGACGAACTCGTTGTGCTGGGTCGGAATGACCGTCGCGATGGCACCTCGTTTAACCCCTTCGATCGGACGGAGAAGGACGGTCGAACCAGTGAAAAGCCCGCCGGTATTGCCCAGAGAAACGATGGCGTCCGCCTTTTTGTCTCGCACCAAACCGATGGCGCGGGCCATCGAGCAGTTCTTCTTCCTGCGCAACACGTCCATGGGCTTGTCCTGCATCGTCAGGACCTCCGTGGCGTTCTCCACGAGTATGCGACGGTCGTTGAAGCCCCTCTTTTTGAGGGCTTCATGGATTTCGTCGGAACCGCCGACGAGGACAAGCTGCTCGATGCCGGGAACAGCGGCCAACGCAAGCTGCGCTCCGTCAATGACCACTCCGATGCCGTGGTCGCCGCCCATGACATCGACCGCGATGCGCATAAATGGAAAGAGCGCGGACAGCCTCGGGCCAGATCGCGCTCTTTGCAGATTCGTTAGGCGACGGCTTCGATGTTGATCACCTGCCGACCGTTATAGCAGCCGCAGGAGGGGCAGACCCGGTGGGACTGGAAAGGAGCGCTGCACTGGGGGCAGGGGCTCAGGCGTGGAAGCGTGAGAACGCTGTTGTAGGCTCGGCGCATACGCTGCCGGCTCTTCGAAGGTTTGCGCTTAGGGACGCCCATAAATTCAGAATTTTAACTTGTTCAACTCGGACCAGGCTAGCGACGGTTTGTCCGTTGCCTTGCTGGTCGTTTCGGATTTATTGGCTGAATCTGGCCGCATGCGGGCCAATCCACCGCAATTCGGTTCACACAGCGGATGCTGCGGAAACCTGAGCAAGATGTCTTCCCTCAAAAATGGAGTCAAGTCCACAGAATCATTGTCCGGAGTGACCGCGTCCTCTCCATCCATGGGCACAAACAGGTCGTAGGGATCCAGCTCCAAGGGGATCTCGAAGGGCTTCAGGCAGCGGGCGCATTCGCAGGAAAGAACCACCAGAACGCTTCCCCGCGCGAGGAGGGACTCTTCGAGGCGTTGAACCTCCAGGTCGACTTGGATGGGATGTTTGAGATGGACCAGTTCGTCCTCTACTTCGAGATCAAGATCCGCAGCGGAGACCTCTCCAGTTACGAGGGCGGTGCCGGTCTCCAGTTGTCGAAGTCCTACGTTTAGAAGTTTCATTGGAGCGTCCCGATTTTTTTGTGTACCGCGGCGACAACCGTCGATGGAACAAACTGCGCTACATCCCCACCGAGTCGAGCGCTCTCTTTCACAAGCCGCGAGTTGACGAAGGTGTAGGTCGCCTTCGGCATCATGAAGAGCTTTGCCATGTGTCCGTTCAATTTTCGGTTCAGCAGCGCCAACTGGAATCCAAACTCATAGTCCAAGACGGCGCGCAGGCCACGGATCACGGCCTGTGCACCGAGGTTTTCCGCATAGGTGTCGAGCAAGTCTGCGAAACCGTTGGTAGCCGCGTCCTGCGGATCCAAGATGCATTCCTGCACCAGCGACCCTCGTTCTTGGATGGAAAAAATGGGCGCCTTGCTTTCATTGTTGGCCACCGCGCCGATCACCCGATCAAACAATCGGGCGGCCCGCTGCACCACCTTGGGATGGGCTTTGGCCATCGGATCGAAATCGCCGCGATAGAAGACCGTACGCATCGGAAAAACGCTAAAAGTGGAGATTCGGTTTGCACGGAAAGTTCCGGGGTAATCCGCGACGGCTCACGCAGAGAGCGGGATACGCCAAGGCACCTCGTAGGCTCGGATTCCGCTTGTGAAGCCCTTGAGGCCCTGCACTTCGACTGAGACGCACTTGGCGGCGAGCTCAGGATCGGTCCTCACGAGCTCCTCGAACGTGGCCTCGCCGATGATGATCCGCCCGCGTCCGGAGAAGCCTTCCAAGCGGCTTGCAAGGTTCACCTCGCTGCCGAAGACCGTGTAATTGAGTATGTGCGCGTCGGAGCCCATCAAACCGACGGTCACAAAGCCCGTGTTGATGCCCGTGCCCAGCGAGATTTCTGGGAGTTCCGGCAAAGGAGGCAGTCCATCGGCGGCGCGGCGCGCATTGTCTGTGACGCGGCGCGCGTTCTCCACTCGCGAGAGTTCGTTCAGAGCCTCGATGGCGCGCTGGGATTCGATCGCCGCATTCACCGACCGCAACGCGTGGTCTTCCTGGGGCGTTGGTGCTCCCCAAAACGCCATCACACAATCACCCATGTATTTATCGAGCGTGCCGTCGTGTCGCTTAACCGTGTCTGCAATGGTTGCGAGGTAGGAATTGATCGTTCGCAGGTTCTTTGCCGCCTGTTCATCCCGATAAAGGTCCGCAGCTTCCGCAGAAAGCGAGTTGTCACGGATACAGGCGTCGGTCTCCTTTTCGCGAGCGTCCATAAACGCGGTAAATCCACGAACATCCGAAAAGTAGACCGTGATCTTCCGGCGAGAACCGCCGAGCTTCAGATTCTCCGTATTGAGCAGCTCGTTGACGATGTTCGGAGAAACGATCTTGGAAAAGACCGACTTCACTCGGCGTTTTTCGCCTTGCTCCGTCCGAAACCGATAGGTCACCAGAGCGACGTAGTTCCCGATCATTCCACCACCCACCGGAAGGACGATCGGAATCCACCATCCAGCCTGAATGAAAAGCCAGACCGCCACGACCACATAGATCGAACATAGGGCCAACACTGACAGTGCCGACTCGAGAGCCCCGAACTTCCAACTGATGCCTGCGGCGAGCAAAGCCATTGCGGCAATCAACGCGATCGTCGCGAGCGTGCCCGTCTGGCGTATGTATCGCTCGCGGAAGACCATGTCGGCTATGTTCCAGTGCTTCCCGACCAGAAAGTCCTGGGGCGAAAGAGGTGTCGGACCACGATCAGTGACGCCGTTTCCGGATGCCACCGAACCGATGATCGCCAGTCGATTCGACCACGAATTCGCTGCGGGCTCGGCTGGCGGGTCCATCTGACGCTGAATCCCTTTGGCCAAGACGCCTTCGAACGATTCTTTCAGGATAGAATTCGTGGTTCGCAGGGAAGCGCGCCAGTTGATCAAAAAGGTGCCGTCCTGCGCCAAAGGAATGGTTCTGCTCAACCCGTTTGTGCCGGGAATGAAAAGGGCTCCTGCCTTTTGCTTCGCACGTGAGAGATCGAGCCCGAGCCGTTTTGCGGCCAAGATCAGCCCCATATGCCAAACGCGAACAGACTCAAACGGCTTTTCCTCGTAAGAGAAGACTTTCCCTCCGTTGTTCGTGACGGAGAAATGGCCATTTTGATCTAGAGGCAGGTGATATTTATTGGTGTTTCCTCTGACGCCAGGAACCACGATTCTGTTTCGTTCAATGACGGCTTTCGCTAAATCGGCATTTTGGTAGGCGGCCCATTTTTGAACTTCGGAACGCCACAACCGAGGATAGTCGTGAAAAGGGTGCGCCCTTCGCAAAATCCCGTCGTCGTCTGCTTGGGCGCTGATGTCACCGATCTGCGCTCCCGACTCTCGGAAAATGTTCGCCGGCATCAGGCCATCAGTGGACGCCAGAATCCCGATCGCCGTCCGGCTCAACAAATCCGCAAACAGTTTATCAGAAGTCACCACCGAGCCATCGGATGTCATAACCGCACCGTCGGGCCAACGGGCTGGCTGATCCGTGCGCTCTTCACCGAAAAGGACATCGAACCCGGCCGCAGTGGCACCTTCCGTCGCCAGTTCTTCAGCAAGGTATCCGTAGAGGTGCTTTGGCCAAAACAGGCCGGATCTATAACCCAAATCCCCGTCGTTGATTGTGCGAATGCTCAAATCGCTGATCAAAACGAAGCCGAAAGGCGACGAACCGAATTCTTCAGGCGTGGTCCGTCTAGCGGCCATCTTCATCCGGAGATCGTAGGTGACCCACTCCGGACGTTGCAGCCAAGCCGCCGATTTTGACCAACTAGGAAGCCACTCAAGCAATGCCACCAGCGCGATTACGGCGGCAGTGATGGCAACCGGGAGAGTTGCTTGGACGCGTCGCATAAATGGAAAAACCCGGAACAACGGTAGTTGCTCCGGGTTTCGAAAACTATCAGCCGTTACTGTCCGCCTTCAGAGCCGCCATTTCCGGGAGAAGGAGTTCCCGGCCGACCTACAGTCGATGAAGTGTGGTCTTCAGGATTTGGCACCGTTACAGTGGTGGTAGTGCCGGTTTGGCCCGAGGGGAATTGCGGGATCACGAATGTCGCCGCGTATGCCGAAGGAGTGGCCATGGGCTTGCCGGTGATGGTGACCTGCCCAAATCCGGGAATATTGACAGATTCGCCTGCGGTTACGTCACCCGTGATGAACGATTCACCCATGTTAAGGACCACGGTTACAACGCCAGCGGGAGTGGTTTCGGCGACATCACAGGTGCCTTCGACGGCGGAATAGATCGTGATGCGTTTGCCGTTCAAGACCATCGTTTTGACGGCGATCTTGGTTCCACGGATACCTGCCACGCCGCCCGGGGTCTTGACCTCGTAGCGGGCACCAGCGGCCAGCTTGCGGATGTTGGCTCCAATGGCTCCGTCCGCTAGGTTTAGCTGGGTGTCGATCACTCGGACGCCCGCAGCACTGCCGCCAGCCAGCTTGTCCAGCTTGAGGGTGGAGTTGGGTTGAACGCGGACGACCGAATTGTCGATTCTGAGATCCGACGGAGCGGCGGCCGTCGCGATGATGGCACCCTCTGGCAGCGAGCTGCCCGTTTTGAGTGGAAGCCAAACATCAGCGGAGGTCGAATAGCGCGAACCCTCGCCTGCCGCAGTCACCTTCGCCTTGCCCGACTTGACCTGAGCCATGGCATCAGAGAGGCCCCCGCAGACTGCAAAGAGACCCACCGCAGCGGCGTAAACCGAGAGAGTTGCTGTTTTGTTCATAGAAATTTGCTCCAGAAATGTTCCGTGTTACCGCCGGCAAAATAGGAATTCGATGGATTGTGTCAAACCAAAAGCTGCTGTTGCCGGCCGGCATAGTATCGGCAGGTGCTTGAGACTGCTGAAGTCAAATCGCTGATTCATGACACGTATTCTCGGGGGTCGGTGATTCTACCGGTGATTGCGCTCGCTGCGACGGTCGCTGGGGAAGCCAAGAAAACTTGCGACTCTTTGTGTCCCATCCGTCCCGGAAAGTTGCGGTTGGTGGCACTGATGCACTTGAGACCGGGCTGGTTCATGCGACCAAACGTATCCACGGGGCCACCGAGACAGGCGGCACAACCCGCGTTCTCGGTCATTCTGACGCCGGCCTCTTCAAGGATTTGCCAGATGGTCCGGGTTCCCCAGCGGGTGGACTGGAGCTCTCGGACAATATCCGGGGTCGCAGGCACCCCGAAGGTGTCGATGCTGACTTTGTGGCCGTTCAATATGCGGGCAAATTCCACGAAATCACTCGTTTTCCCGCCGGTGCAGGAACCGACATAAGCTCGGTCCAACTTGACGTCCGACATGTCTTTCGCCCGCTTCCTCTGGCCGGGGTCGGGATGGCAAGCCACGGTTGGCTCGAGGCGATCAAGGTCGACAACCAGTTCGAAGACGAAGCGTTGGTCCGAGTCGGCCTCAACCGGCTCGTAGCGAGATTTGGTGCCGTTCAGTTGCGTCCGCGCTTCGACATATTCAGCCGTGCGGGAGTCAAAGGGGAAAATACCATTCTTGCCGCCCGCTTCGATGGCCATGTTGGCGATGGTCATCCGGTCGTCCATCGACAAGCTGGCGATCCCTGAACCGTCGAACTGCATCGCCCGATAAGTCGCTCCATCAAAACCGATTTCACCAATCACATGAAGGATGATGTCTTTGGCCATCACTCCCGGTTGGAGCTTGCCTTCCAATCGGAAACGCATCGTCTCCGGCACCTTGATGAGCAGTTTTCCGGTCCCCATGACAAAGCCGGCGTCTGTGTTTCCGATGCCGGTGGCGAACTGATTGAACGCGCCCGCCATGCAGGTGTGGGAATCGGTTCCGAACAAGATTTCCCCGGGCCGGGTGTGGCCTTTCGCGGGCAGCGCCGCGTGGCAGACTCCCGCGTAGTTCGACCCATACTGGCGCTTCAAAAGCCCCTTGGATGGATCGAATTTCCACTGCCCCTCCGGATCGTCGATCACGTCGTAAAAGTAGGGCAAACCCTGCTCTCTGGAAAAATCGCGGAGAATGTCCACGTTCCGATTCGACTTGGAGTCGGCAGTGAAGATGTAGTGGTCGGGAATGATGACCACCCTATCTTTGTTCCAGACCTTGGCGTCTTGGCCGAACTCCCGTTTGAAGACGCCGATGGTCCCCGGGCCACAGACGTCGTGGGTCATCAATACGTCCGCGCTCACCCAGATATTGTCACCGGCTTGAACCGATGCTTTCCCGGCGGCGCGGGCCAGGACTTTTTCAGTCAGCGTCATAAATTAAAGGAAAAGAAGACTAACGGACGCAGACCCTCGCTGCAATCGGGAATCAGGCAGACCGGAGGCAAACACGTCTCTCGGGCGACTCCGGTTAATTTGAGCCTTGCACCCGTCGACGCGAGTGGCTAACGGTTCTGCCGGTCCAATTCAGTTTAACCCTTAAGGAGAGGAAACCCATCAAACACATGAAACGATTTTTTGCTACCTTGGCTATCGCCCTGTTCACCCTCGCCGGAACGACGTTCCTCGTACCCTCGGCCATGGCCGTCGACACGAGTGTTCCCGCTAAAAAGGCACCCGCCAAACCTAAGGCTCGACCCGTTGCCGGCAAGGTTGCCGTCATCGACAGCGCGATGAAAATCCTCACTCTCAGCGGGGAGAAGAAGCAGGTGCTCCAGGTCACTTCCGAAACAAAAATCACCAAAGACGGGAAACCGGCCATGTTTTCGGACATCGTCGTCGGAGAGGTGATCGGTGGATCGGTGGTGGAGGAGGACGGCAAACTCAAGCTCAAGAGCCTACGGATCGGGCCCAAACCCGAAAGCGACAAGGCTAAGAAGACAAAGAAGAAGCCAGCGGCCGAATAGTAGCCCTCGATTTCCATTCAAGGCGGGCCTCGGCCCGCCTTTTCTGTTTTTAGGAACGGCCTTCACCGATCGGGGCAACGGCCACCCACTCGCCGCCGATCATGACCCGCAAATCGCCTCCGCCGCGGCACACAACGGCTTCGTAGCGATCCTTGGTTGCAGAGCCTCCAATGACTGCCAGATCCGCGACCGTCCCAACCGTCAACTGGCCGAGGTCACCGCTTCGTCCCATCGCTTTCGCCCCGTTCATTGTTGCCATGCGGACAATTGTCTCGGGTGATACCCCAACGTGGTTCGCGGCGAAGATCCTCATCTCGTCGAAGAGGTTCAATGACGGGACTCCGCCGCGGGTTTTAGGCAAGCTCGCTGCGCTGTCGGTGCCAAGACATACGTTGACGCCCGCGTCCGCCAATTGTGCGAACGGGAACATCTTGTGGCCGAAATAGGCCCGGCTAGAAGGGCAGTGGACGACATGGGAGCCCGACGCGGCCAACGAACGGGCATCGTCGATCCAAAGGTGGTTTACATGCGCCGCGATGAAGTTCGGCCCCAGCAGTCCCTGGGAAGCCACGGCGCGCACCGGCGACCCATGACCACAATCGCCCGGATCCCGCTGGCTCTTGAGCCAGTCGAACATCGGCCCGCGACGATACATGAACATGTCGAATTCGGCCTGCGACTCCGCCACATGGGTGCATACCAGCCAGCCACGCCTCCGGGCCAGCTCTCCGGAAAGGCGCAGCAGTTCGGGCACGGTCGAATAGGGAGCATGCGGTGACAGCCCAGCCGACCGGCGCACGGTTCCGATTCGGTCGACCGCCCTTTCTGTTTCGGCGAGCATCTCGACGGGAGAAAGACGGCTTCGGACACCGGTCATTTCCAGCAGGGAATGAACCCGCAGCGGCGTCGCTGAGAGTAGCTCCGGCAGCAGTGCCGGCATTGCTTCGATGTCCACCACGGAGGTCGTTCCGTTGCGCAGCAGCTGGGTCGCCCCATTGAGCCACGAGCGCCGGTAGTCCTCCTCGGTCCAAGTGCCCTTCAGCATCGTGATGGTCTTGATCCAGTCCGTGAAGTTGAGGCCTGGCACCAGCTGCCCGGCCATGTCGGTGTAGTCGAGATGGCAATGCGCGTTGATGAGACCGGGCAGGAGGATCGCCTCGCCCAGGTCCTCCGTCGGACCCGACCAGTCCCGCCGAAGATCGGCCCACCTGCCGACTGAGGCGATCCGGTCTCCCTGGACCAAAACGGCCCCATCTTCAACGGGCGGAGTGGCGACCGGAAGAACTGTTCTGGCGCGCAGCAGCATCGGGGCAAAGAAACAGGATCGGGAGTCGCCTCCCGATCCTGGGTCAATACAAAGAAACTCAGAGGCCGGCGTCGCGGCGGGAGCGCTTCGACTTGGCCGCCTCGGTGTGGTTCCGGTTCTTGGTCTTGTTGTGCTTCTTTCGAAGCTGTTGCTCGAGCTTCTTGGTCACGAGGTCGATGGCCGCATAGAGATCGCTTTCGAAATCTTCTGCGAACAGGTCGGGGCCGGGCACCGCCAGACGCATGGAGCAGCCGAACGCTTTTTCGGGAGACCGCGTATGATCGTGCTCGACGATGACCCGGGCGTTGATCGCCTTTTGGTCGAGGTGGTCGAGCTTTTCGATTTTCTGGATGATGTGGTCTTCGATCCCTTGGGTGAGCTTGATGTTGTGGGTCGAGAGAATGAGTTTCATAGGGCTTTGCTTCGGGGCCAACTTCCCCCGAATACACTTGGGAATCCAACCGAAAGTTTCACTCCGTCGGGCAGAATTTGTTCGCGGGCCGACGAGGGCTACATTTTTTTCAGGCACTGGATGAGATACGGCATGAGCTGCTTTTTGCGCGACACCACGCCGTCGAGCTCGTGCAGGCCGGGGCCGAGCTCCGGATAGTCGATCCGTTTCTCGAACGCCGGATCGCCCGTGACCAGCAGCACCGAAGTCTGCCGCACCACGTCGGTCACGAGCAGGCACGAAAAGAAATAGCCGTTCTTCGCCCGATACGCCTCGAGCGCCGCCATCACAAGATCCTGTCGCTTCCAGAACTGGTCGAAACCGATCTCCTCGATCTGGGCCACGCTGAACTTCTTGCCCCGCTCGCTGTATTCCTTGCAGTCCGTCGCGATCGCCTGCTCCACGGTCCGTGAGGTCAGCACCGACCCCGAGGCGAAGAGTTCCTCGGTGAAACGGGTCGCGTCCACGCCGGAGATCTTTTCGAGCTTCGCGAGGACCAGGGAATCCTTTTCCGTCGTGGTCGGCGAAGTGAGGTTCAACGTGTCCGACACCAGCCCCGCCAACAGCAGGCCCGCGATGGACGGCGTCAGCACCACGTTTTCACGGAAGAAACAATCGGCCACGATCGTGCTGGTCGAGCCCACGGGCTCGTTGCGGAAGAGAATCGGGTAGGTCGTGGAAAAGGTGTTGATCCGGTGGTGGTCGATCACCTCCAGAATCGGCATCTCGTCCGCTCCGTTGACGGCCTGCGAGAGTTCGTTGTGGTCCACCAGGATCAACTGCCGGTCCACTTTCTTCAGGAAGTCGGTCTTGCTCAGGATTCCCACGACCTCCTCGTTGTCGCCCAGCACGGGGAACGCCTGGAACTGCGACGCGACCGCCAACCGTTCCGCGTCGCACAGCCGCTCGTCGTCGCGGAAGGAGAGGAACTGTTCGTTCATCATGTAGCTCACGCTGATGGCCGAACGGCAAAGCATGGCGGTCGTCGCCGAATCGTGGGGCGAGAGCAGCACGCTGACCTCGTTGCGCCGCGCGAGGTCCAAGATCGCCGGGTCGATCTCGAGGCCGCCGGTCACGATCACCACCCGCACCCGGCCCCGCACCGCGATCTCCTGCACGCCGATGCGGTCGCCCACCACCACCACCAGCTTCTCCGGGGGATACTGGGGCATGCGTTTGGCGAAGGATTCCTGCTTCATCGCCGCGATCATCAGGATGAGCTCCTCATGTCGGTCGGGCTCCACCGCGAAGAGCATCTTCGCTCCGAGCGTCCGTGCGAGATTGCGGACGGAAGCGGCCACCCGCCGTGAATCAAAGATGCGGTTCGGCGCCGGGAAGAAGAACTTGGCCACCTTGAAGAGCGACAGCAGCCCTTGGCAGCGCCGGGCTTCGTCCAGAATCGGCAACACCCGGACACCGTGGTTCTCCATGATCCCCATCGCCTCGCCCACGGTCGTGTCCGGGAGCACCGACACGACGTTCGCCGCCATCACGTCCCGCACGCGGGCCGACACGTCGGGCACGAACCTCGGGGGCGCCACACCGAACTTTCGCAGCACGAAATCGATCCGGTCGTTGATGTCGCCGCAACGGGCCGCGACCGCGTCGGTGGTGCCCGTTCGCTGCTTGTATTCCGCGTAGCCGATGGCCGAACAGATCGCGTCCGTGTCCGGATTCTTGTGCCCGATGACTAGGATTTCGCTCATGTGAGACTGCGCCCGGCCGCGGAGGGGACTGTCGTGCAAACCAAGGACGGGCGGATTCTCCGTGAAGCCCCGGGAATGTCCAACCTCCAGTGGTCGCGCCTCAAACCCGGCTTTGCCGTCCGGCGGGAAAGACGGTTGAATCCTCTCCGTGACCGGGGATCCGCCGACACCTTCCTCAACCAAAACGCCGCCCGACGGCAAGCTGAAGCTCCTCCGACGCCTGCGCTGGAGGATCTGGCGGCACGAACGTCTCCGTCTCACCGAATGGCAGACCCTGCTGCTCTGGGCCGCCGTCATCGGGCTGCTCTCCGGGTTCGTCGCCGGTGGCTTCAAGGAAGTCCTCAACTGGGTCCACACCCTCTTCACCGGCTGGAACGGCGACGTGGTGGAATCCTTCGACCATCTTCCCCCGTGGCGCCGCCTCGTCACCCCGGCCCTCGGCGGGGCCGCCGCCGGAGCCGTCCTGCTGCTCGGGCGGCGCCTCGCCCGCCCCAAGAGCACCACCGACTACATGGAGGCCATCGGCCTCGGCAATGGCCGCATCCCGGTCCGCGCCAGCCTGCTCAAAAGCGTGGCCGCCACCTTCAGCATCGCCTCCGGCGGCTCCATCGGCCGTGAAGGTCCCATGGTTCAACTGGCCTCGATGGCTTCCTCCGTTGTCGGCCGCGCCATGGACTGGCCGGAACAACGTCTACGCCTGCTCGCTGCCTGCGGCGCCTCCGCCGGCGTTGCCGCCGCCTACCATGCCCCCATTGCCGGCGCCCTCTTCGTCGCGGAGATCATCCTCGGCACCCTCCAGATGGAGACGCTCGGACCGCTCGTCGTCAGCGCGGTCGCCGCCATGGTTTCCGTCCGCATCGTGGGCGACGCCCAGCCGCTCTACCCGGGCACCGACTTCGCCCTCGCCTCCCCCTGGGAACTGCTGCCCTACGCCGCCCTCGGAATGCTCGCCGGAATCGCCGCCCCGATCTTCATCGGCACGCTGAGGAAGGCGGAACAAGCCTTCTCCAAGCTTGAGGCCCCCGGTTGGATCAAGCTCGCCCTCGGCGGCCTGGGAGTCGGCATCATCGCCATCTGGGTGCCGGGCGTCTGCGGCAATGGCCAGAGCGTGATCAACGACATCTTCAGCGGCCACCGGGCCGGACTGGCCCTCGTGGCGCTCGTCCTCTGCAAATGGGCCGCCACCTCCGCCAGCTTCGGTTCCGGCGCCGTCGGCGGCATCTTCACCCCCACCCTCTTCATGGGCGCCAGCCTGGGTCATCTCTTCGGCGAAGCCGTCCACCGCTTCTGGCCCCAGGGCGCGGTCGATCCTCGGGCCTTCGCCCTGGTCGGCACCGGCGCCTTCCTCGCCGCCGCCACCCGGGTGCCCTTGATGGCCGTGGCCATGATGTTCGAGCTCACCCTCAGCTACGACATCATGCTGCCCCTGCTGCTCGCCAGCACCGTGGCCTGGTTCACCGCCGGCGGCTCGGACAAGCCCTCGCTCTATCAGGAGCTGCTGCGCCGCAAAGCCGAGGCCGAACCGGAACCCCGCGTCTTCAATGTCGCTCCGCTCATCCGCCCCGATCCCCCGCGCGTCGCGCTCACCGACACGCTGGAAAAGATGGCGAAAGCGTTCCTCGGCCAGCGAATCAACAACCTCTACGTCGTCGATTCCGTCGGGGCGTTCCGCGGCGTGGTCCCGCTGGAGGCGGTCAAGCCCTTCCTCGACCAGCCCGAGATGGCCAGCGTCGTCATCGCGGCCGACATCATGGAATCTAGCTTCCCCACCGTGTCCCCCGACGCCTCCCTCGGAGAAGCCTCCGCCAGCTTCGCGACCCATCCCGTCGAACGCCTCCCCGTCGTCGAAGCCGAAACCCGGCGACTGCTCGGCGGCGTCTCGCGCAACGACCTCCTGCTCGCCATCGCCGAGGAACATCGCCGCCGCCGCCAGACCGACTCCGCCAAAAAACCCCGATAAAAGACGCTCCATGCTCCTCGGGAGAGGCGAGTCAGTGGGTCACGAGGAAGGCCAAAACTGCGGACCTTGGGCCGGGCAGATGAGATGCCGCCACATCGAGCAAGAGCATCTGTTTGGAGTGTTGGGACCATCGTGGCGATCCAGTCGACCCGGATCGCATGGGGGGTTCTTGAGTTGAAACTCTGCCGCGACCTGCGGCCGACCCTCGGTGTTTTCCGGTTCCTTCGGCGCGGTCTTCGCGGCAGCCTGCGCGCATGGGTTTCTTCACACGACTGAAAGAGGGTCTCTTCAAGACCCAGCAGAAGCTTGTCCACGAGATCAAGCGCATCGTCACCCGGTCGCCGCGGTTGACGGCCGAGTCGATGGAGGAGCTGGAGATGGTGCTGCTGGGCGCGGATCTCGGCGTGGCCATGACCCAGCAGATCTTGGCGGCGGTGAAGAAGTCCTATGAGACCAAGGGCTCTTCCGGCCCGCAGGTGTTGGACATCGCCGTCGCCGAAGTGGAGAAGAGCCTGGCGGCCTCCAATCCCGGACTGAAGGAGAGTCCCGACGGATTGACCGTGCTCTCGATCGTGGGCGTCAACGGCACCGGCAAGACGACGACCTGCGCCAAGCTCGCCCACAACTTCAAGCAGCAGGGCCAGGGCGTGGTCCTCGCCGCCTGCGATACCTTCCGCGCGGCCGCCATCGAGCAGCTCAAGCTCTGGGGCGAACGGCTGGACGTGCCGGTCATCGCCAGCGCGCACGGAGGCGACGCGGCGGCCGTGGCCCATGACGGCATCATCGCGGCGCAGGCCCGCAACGCCCGCTGGCTGATCGTCGATACGGCGGGCCGTCTCCACACCAAGAGCAACCTGATGAAAGAGCTGGAAAAGGTGCACCGCGTCATGGCCAAGAAGCTCCCGACCGCACCGCATGAAACGCTGCTCGTGCTCGACGCCACCACCGGCATGAACGCCCTCAATCAGGCGCGGGAATTCCACAAGATCGTGCCGCTGACGGGCCTCGTGATCACCAAGCTGGATGGCACCAGCAAGGCGGGGATGGTCGTGGCCATCCAGAAGGAGCTGGGCATCCCCGTGAAGTTCATCGGCGTGGGCGAGCAGAAGGACGATCTCCAGCCGTTCAACGCGAGGGAGTTCGCCGAGGCGCTGTTCAGCGACAAGGGGGCGGAGGGGTGATGTTTTTCGGGCGGGGTCGGCTTCTGCCCGACTGTATCTGAAAACGAAAAAGGGCGGATCCGAAGATCCGCCCTTTCAGCGACGAAATAGGAGCGTTCGATCAGGTCTCGATCGAATACATCTTGATCTTGTTGTAGAGCGTCTGGCGGCCGATCCCGAGGCGCTTGGCGGCTTCGAGCTTGTTGCCGCCGGTTTCCTTCAACACCTGCACGATGGTGTTGCGCTCCATGGCTTCCATCAGGGTCAGGTCTTCCACTTCGGCCGGATTCAGCACGGTGGTGATGGAGAGGTCCTGCACGTCGGCGAGGTTGCCCTCGGCCATGAGGACGGTGCGCTGGACCTCGTTCTGGAGCTGCCGGACGTTGCCGGGCCAATCGAAGGTCCGGAGCATTTCGGCGGCGGCGGGGCTGAAGCACGTGATGTCGCGGCCGGCCTGGCCGGCGAAACGCTTCAGAAAGGCGTTGGCCAACGGGAGGATGTCCTCGCGGCGTTCCCGAAGCGGGGGCAGCGAAATGCTGACGGTGCTGATTCGGTAGTAGAGATCTTCGCGCAGCTTGCCCTCTTTGATGGCCTGGTCGACGGGCCGGTTGGTGGCCGCGATCACGCGGCAGTCGATCTTGTAGGGGGACTTGCCGCCGACGGGTCGGACTTCCTTGTCCTGGAGGACGCGGAGCAGCTTGCTCTGGGTGTCGGCGGGCATCTCGGAGATTTCGTCGAGGAAGAGGGTGCCGCCTTCGGCTTGGCGGAAAAGGCCTTCACGGTCCTGGGTGGACCCGGTGTAGGAGCCCTTCAAAGCGCCGAAGAGCTCGCTCTCGATGAGTTCGCGGGGGAAGGCGGCGCAGTTGACCCGGATCATGGGGCCCTTGTTCCGCGGGCTCATGGCGTGGAGAAGATCGGCGATGACCTCTTTGCCAGTTCCGCTTTCTCCGACGATGAGGACGGAGACGTCGCTGGGGGCGACACGTTCGAGCGTCCGGAGGACGTTCTTCATCGAGGGGCTCTGGAAAATGGGCGACATGCCGCCGCTCATGGTGGAGAGCGCGCGGCGGAGGGAACTGGCCTCTTCGTTGAGCCGCTTATGCTCGAGCGCGCGCTCGATCATGATGAGGAGCGACTTGTGGTCGAAGGGCTTTGCCTGGAAGTGGTAGGCGCCGCGTTTGGTCGCTTCGACCGCCAGATCGAAGGTGGCGAAGCCGGTGAGGACGATGACCTCGGTCTCGGGCCACTGGCGCTTGATCTGGGGCAGCAGCTCCAGTCCGTCGCCGTCGGGCAGGACGAGATCCAGCAGGACGATGTCGGGCTGGGGACCGGACGAAAGGCTTTCCTTCAACTCGGCGGCATTGGCCTTGAGCAAAGGATCGTAGCCCCCGAGTTGGAGAATAGTGTTTACCAAGACCCGGATTTCGTCCGAGTCGTCTACGACCATGACCTTTGCCTTCATAGAGTTATTGGCCGCGATTTGTGCACGACAGAGTAAATGTCCGAAAAAGTTCCAAGAATCCCGGGGATCGGTCAACCAATCGTTCCGGATGGCACTGTATCGACAACAAGTAAGGAAGCAATGGCTCCCGGAGTTCCATCACCTCGACGATGCCGTCTTCGGGGCAGACGCCGGTAACGCGCAGCGGCGCCGCGATCTTGTCGACGGCTTGGTGGTGGGCTGAGTTGACTTGGAAAACGGGGCCTCTTCTTGATTTGCGTCGTCCGGAGCCTGCGGTGGAAGTTCCCCAAACGGCCGCCAACAGGCTGTCTGGATCCAGTCGCACCTCGTGGGCGGGTTCATCCTTTAGGTCGCACCGGTTGTGGTTGATCGCCTCCGGACGCTGCGTCGGAATGTCCACCAGCAGCGTGCCGCCGAGCGCGACATTCAGGAGTTGGTGGCCCCGGCAAATGGCGAGCAGCGGCTTTCTTTGGCGGAAAACCTCGTCGATGACGGCGACCTCCACGAAGTCGCGGGCGGGATCGAGCGGGCCGAGCTTGCCGGCCAGTTTTGCGGTCGTGGACTTGCGATAGAGCGCGGGATTGATGTCTTCGCCGCCGGTCAGCATGACGCCGTCGGCGCGGCGGACGGATTCGGCGATCACGGCGGGATCCGTCTCCCGGCTCATGATCCATGGGATGCCTCCGGCGCGCACGATCGAGCGGGTGTAGCAGTCCGACAGGCTGCAGGAAGGATCGGCGAACTCCCTTCCCTTGGGCTCGACGCTCGGGGTGATGAGGATCAGCGGGGCATTCTTCATTGCACAACGCGTTGAAATCAAAGGCCGAACGGCTCGTCTGGATATGGGGCCCCGGCCCTGGTCCTTCGAAAGTCTAGTCCACTTTCGCGGCGGGAAACTCCTGCCGGATGCGCTTAAGCAGACGCCCGTCTTCCTCCGGTTGGAGCATGTTGCGCGCGATGCGGCGGCGGACGGCGTCGAGCAGGGCGAGCCAGTCCTCCAAAGGCGGTTCCTTGATGGGTTCCCAGTTGTCGAAGCGTTTCCCCTGGTGGAAAATGAGCCATTGGTCGCCGCGATGCTGGGCATACGCGCTGATTTTCGTGCCGTCTTCCAGCCGCAGGGTCCACCCGATCTCGTTCTTGTGCATGGTCGTTATTCCGGGAGGTCCACCGCGGCAACGGCCATTGCGGCGATGCCTTCTTCGCGTCCGATGAAACCGAGCCGCTCATTGGTCGTGGCCTTGATGCCGACGCGCTTCGGATTGATCCCGAGCGCCTCGGAGATCGCAAACTTCATCTTTTCGATGTGCGGATTGATCTTGGGCGCCTCGCACGCGAGCGAGACATCCACGTTGACGATCCGGCCATTGTGGAAACTCACCTGGCGGGCCGCTTCCTTGAGGAACGTCGAGCTGGGGGCGTCCTTCCAGCGTGGATCGGTGTTCGGGAAAAAGTGCCCGATGTCGCCCTCGCCCAGGGCGCCGAGCACCGCGTCGGTGAGCGCATGCATCAGGGCGTCCGCGTCGGAATGCCCTTCCAGCCCCTTCGTGTGGGGAATCTCGACGCCGCCGAGGATGAGCTTCCTCCCGGCGACCAGCGGATGAACGTCATAACCGATGCCAACATGGACCATGCCCGGAGTATGCGAAGGCGCCGCCTCCGAGGACGAGCGGAAAGAGGCCTCGACAGTCGGTTCGGCCGCGTTGACGCCCTCAAGTCGGTCTGTGAGCCTCCGAAAGATTCTGAAACCAGAACGATAAAACCGTGGAAATACGCAAGGCCATCATCACCGCCGCCGGCGCCAACCAGCGCACGCTCCCCCTCCAAACGCTCGTCGACCGCGACGGCGCCACCAAGACCGCCCTCGCCGTCATCATCGAGGAAGCGCTCAAAGCTGGCATCGAGGAGATCGCGGTCGTCATCCAGCCAGGCGACGAGGCGGCCTATCGCGCCGCCGCCGGCCAGCATGCTCCGCGGCTCCAGTTTCTGGAGCAGAAGGACCGTCTCGGTTACGGCCATGCAATCTGGCTCGCGAAGGACTTCACCGCGGGCAAACCCGCTTTGCTCATGGTCGGCGACCACGTCTACCTCAGCCGCACGGCCCAGAGCTGCGCCCAACAATTGGTCGAACTGGCGAGCCGCGAGGAGTGCATCGTCTCCGCCGTCCAGGCCACGCACGAGAGCAAGCTGCCCTTCTATGGCGCGATCGGCGGACATCTGACCGATTCGCACGGCCACGTTTACCAGGTGGACGCGGTCATCGAGAAGCCGACACCCACCGAGGCCGAGCAGCGACTGATCGTTCCCGGCCTGCGCGCCGGCCACTACCTCTGCTTCTTCGGCATGCACGTTCTGACTCCCGGCGTGTTCCACCTGCTCGACGAACTGGTCGGCCTCTACGGCGCGAAAGGCGGCGTGCATCTCAGCCCCGCCCTCGCCAAGTCCGTCCGCTCCGAGCGCTACCTCGCCCTCGAGATCGATGGCCGCCGCTACGACATCGGCCACAAATACGGTCTGCTCACCGCCCAGCTCGCCCTTGCGCTCTCCGGCGGCGACCGCGACGAAGTATTGACCGGCCTCGTCGATCTCCTGGCCAACCGCTGAGTCCATCTCCGCTTCGCACGTCCATGAACCTGATCTCGATCATCACCTCCCAGGACGACGCGGTTCGCAACCGGTCGCTGGAAGCCTTCGCCCAAGCCGCTTCCGTTGACGAACTGCTCGACGCCTGTACGGAGCTCGACGTCTTCCGCCGCCAAGCCGAGAACCTCTACGAACGCGTCCGCGCGCTCTTTTTCCTCTCCTCCATCCATCGCTTCCATCTTCCCGCGAAGCTGGTCTCCGGCATCCGGTATCAGGCATCCGGAATCGGAAACCAGCCCCCGGCCCTCATCCCCTTCCACGGGTTCGAGCAACTCCTCCATCGCCGCTTCGAGGAAGCCATCGACACCTTCCTCGGCGACCAACAAAAGCTCGGCCCCAGCGACGGTCTCTGCTCCGCGCTCTCGGCTTCCTATCATCGGCTCGCTTTCCAGACTTTGGCCGACCAGGTCCGGCGCAGCGTGCGCACCGTGCGCGGCAATCAATGGATGTTCCGCATGGGCCATCCCGCCGATCAGCCGCTCCGCATCCGGCCGCAACTGCTTCAGCGCGGCGCCGACGGCACCTTCCCGATCCTCCGCGAACAGACGCCCGTCCGCATGGATCTCACGCATTCCGCGTGGTCCGACATCTTCTTCCTCGGCATGGATTTCCCCGAGGGCGCCAAGGTCATCAACATCTCAGTCGACCTCGGTGTCCACGGTCGCGACGCCGCGCCGCGTCCTCCCGTCAGCGCGTGGCTGCGGGTGATCGACGAGCCGGTCCTGCGGCTCACTTCCGTCGATCTGGGGGCGACCGCCGACGTCACCTCGCTGGGCGACGTTTTCGACTTCGCGAAGGACTACCTCGGCCTGCTGAAGGCCGCCGTCATCGCCTCCGGCATCGTGCCGCCGGGCATTGAAGGTTCCGGTCAATCCCTGGCCGATCTGCTGGCCCAGATGGTCGGTGAAGGGCGCGGTCTGGAAATCGTCTCCAGCGTCAACGACATCCCCAAAGGCTCCCGTCTCGCCGTCAGCACCAACCTTCTCGGCTCGCTCATCAGCGTCTGTATGAGGGCCACCGGCCAGACGACCGGCGAAGAGACGGCCGCTGTTGATCGTAGTCGCACGGGCGAGGGCGGCTGGGCCACGACTGGAAGCCGTGCGCTGACGGGTTCCTTGTCCGAACCCGATCGCCGTCTCGTCCTTGCCCGCGCGCTGCTCGGCGAATGGATCGGCGGCTCCGGAGGTGGTTGGCAGGATTCCGGCGGCGTCTGGCCCGGCATCAAGCTGATCACCGGCGTTCCCTCGGCCGAGAGCGATCCCGAGTTCGGTGTTTCCCGGGGCCGGCTGATGCCGGTCCACCACGTTTTCAGCCGCGAGGAAATCCCCGAGTCCGCCCGCAAGGCGCTGATGGATTCCCTCGTCGTCGTCCACGGCGGCATGGCCCAGAACGTCGGCCCCATCCTCGAAATGGTGACGGAGAAATACCTCCTCCGTTCCAGCGCCGAGTGGGCCGGTCGGCAGGACGCGTTGACCGTGTTGGACGAAGTGATCTCCGCGTTGAAGCGCGGCGACATCAAGGCGCTAGGCGCCGCCACCACGCGCAACTTCCGCGAGCCCCTCCAGACCATCATTCCCTGGGCTTCGACCTATTTCACCGAACAGCTCATCGCCAAGTGCGAGGCCGAGTTCGGCGGCGATTTCTGGGGCTTCTGGATGCTCGGCGGCATGTCCGGCGGCGGCATGGGCTTCATCTTCGCGCCGCACCGCAAGCTGGAGGCCCAGGATCGGTTGAAGGAGATCATGCTGGAGACGAAGCGCGAACTCAGCGCCTCGCTGCCCTTCGCGATGGACCCCGTCGTCTTCGACTACGCCATCAACGAAAACGGCACTTTCGCCGATCTGCTCACCGGCGAAGACGCGCTCATGCCCTCCGGCTACTACGCGCTCGTCCTGCCCAAGCTCCTCCGCACCGAACGCTCCGAGCTGCCCGCCAGCCGCCGCACCGAGCTCGATATTTTCGGAGCCGCCTGCCGCACCAGACCCGAGCTGCGCGGCATGGTCCAGACGCTCTTCGACGCCCTCATGCCCCGGGGCAAGTCCGGCAGTTCCGACGGCGCCACGCTGCACGAGTTGCTTGATCGCAATGGCTTCGACCGGGCCCAGCACGAGCAGATCCGCTCCGACATGCGGGAAGGCCGCATCGGCCTCGCTCAAAACCGCCTCCGCGCCGATACCCGCATCGAAGATGTGAAGGACGGGGACGTGGTGCGCTTGGACGGAACGCAGATGGGCGGCGCAGCCGGCCAGCGAGTGGTAGTGGCGCAGGCGCCCCCGCCTGGGACCAGTCAAACAGGCGCCCCCGCCTGTTCACCCGAAGTCTCGCTGTTCACCCCCTTCGACAAAGACCGCCCCGCCGCCATCTCCCAGCGCAACCTCCCGCCCTGGCGGCAGGAGGGCTGCACCTGCTTCGTGACCCTCCGCTTGGCCGACGCGATGCCCAAGGAGAAGGTGGAACGCTGGCGTGCCGAAAAAGCCGATCACCTCAAACGCCTTCCCCAGCCCGTTTCCGAAGAAGCGCTTGAAGAAGCCACCGCGCTCTTCACCGCCAAGTTCGAGGAGGAAACCGATCACGGATTCGGAGTCTGCCTTCTGCGAACCGCCGCCGCTGCGGACGAAGTGGAACGCTGCCTCCGCCACTTTGACGGCCAACACTACGCTCTCGGCCGCTACGTGGTCATGCCCAACCACGTCCACGTGCTGGTCCGGCCGCTGGGTGAACATTCCCTGAGCGGGATCATCCAGGGCTGGAAATCCGTCACCGCCCACACGTTCAAAAAACTGGGTCTCAGCGACAGCACGGTTTGGCAGGACGAATCCTTCGACCACATCGTGCGAGACGGGGACCAGTGGGAACGGTTCGGTCGGTACATCGCCGAAAACCCGTCGAAGGCGCGGCTCAAGGACTCTGAATACCGACTGGGCTGCGGCACCGCAGGCCGGCAGGCGGGGGCGCCTGCCGCGCCGGCCACAGGCGAGGCCGCCGGTGCCACTGCCGCCCTCGGCGAAGCCGCTCTCCGCAACGGCGAATTCGCCGTGGTCACCCTGGCCGCCGGCGCGGGTTCTCGTTGGACCGGCGGCGCCGGCACCTGCAAGGCGCTGCATCCCTACGCCAAGCTCGGTGGAAAGCACCGCACCTTCATCGAGACGCACCTGGCCAAGTCCCGCAAAGCCGGCCGCGTCCATGGCGCGGCCATTCCCCACATCTTCACCACCAGCTACCTCACCCAGGGCCCGACCGCCGAGTTCCTGTCGCGGATGAAGCACTATGGCTACGAAGGCCCGCTGCATCTCTCTCAGGGCAGGAGCGTCGGACTGCGGATGATTCCCACCGTGCGCGACCTGCGTTTCCAGTGGGAGGAAATGCCCCAACAGGTCCTCGACGTGCAACAGCAGAAGGTCCGCGAGAGCCTGCGAGCGGCGCTGATGAACTGGGCGAAGTCCACCGGCGAAGGCGGCGACTACACCGACAACGTCCCGCTCCAATGTCTGCATCCGGTCGGCCATTTCTTCGAGTTGCCGAACCTGCTCCGCAACGGCGTCCTCGCGAAGCTGTTGACCGAGCGCCCGCGGCTCCGTTGGTTGATGCTGCACAACATCGACACCCTCGGCGCCAGCCCGGACGCCGCGTTGCTCGGCCAACACATCCAGAGCGGCGCCTGCCTGACCTTCGAGGTCATCACCCGGCGGTTGGAAGACCGTGGCGGTGGCTTGGCCCGCGTGAACGGCCGTCCGCGTCTGGTCGAAGGACTCGCCATGCCGCGTGAAGAGGACGAATTCCGGTTGAGCTACTACAATTCCATGACCACCTGGATCGATCTCGACCAGTTCCTCACCGCGATGGGACTGACGCGGGAGGACGTGGTGGCTTCGGGTAGTGGCACAGGCGCCTCGGCTTCGGCTGCGGCCGCTGCTGCCCAGGAAAAGATCACCGCCGCCATCCGCACCTTGGCCGCCAAGCTGCCGACCTACGTCACCGTGAAGGACGTGAAAAAGCGTTGGGGCCACGGCCAGGAAGACGTCTTCCCCGTCGCCCAGTTCGAGAAGCTGTGGAGCGACCTGACGGCCTTGCCCGAGATCAACACTCAGTTCGTCGTGGTCCCCCGGCTGCGCGGCCAACAGCTCAAGGACCAGGCCCAGCTCGACGGCTGGCTCCGCGACGGATCGGCGGCGTATGTGGAGGGGCTTTGTGAGTGGTCGTGACCATTCGCCGTCGATCCGGTCTGTTCAATAGATGAAGGCGACCGTCAAAGACAGGCAGTCACCCCAGGATTCAAAGCAGGCTTCATTGGGTAGACGCCTGTGGAAGTTTGGCTGGAAAGCCGGCGGTCTACTGATCCTCGGCTGGATGCTTTCGACGGCGTGGGAAATCAACCAATACTCCCGCCACGGCGACGACTACCTTTTGCGCCGATACGGAACGGAATTGCCATGGGTGACATCGGCTGAGGTGGTCTCGCTCGGGCCTTGGGTATCCGAAACCTTGGACCTGTAATTCCGGACGACGGCGCGCTATCGGAGATGGCCTTGGAGCGAGGACAAGAGGTTTGTTTTCAAGCGCAAGACGGTCCGCGGAGATGAGGCGCGGAAGTTGGCCTCACTGTGGAGAGGGCAGACTTTTCTCCCGGGGACCATCGGATGCCATGAACCGGGATACGTCCTGCGATTCTACACCGGCCCATTCAAGCGGGCCGAGATCACCCTTTGCTGGCATTGCTCCAACCCGTCTTTTCCGGCCGTTTTCGACGAGTCATTGATCGTCTTCGATGCGTCCGGGACGAATGGACAGGCTCTTCTGAAAACGTTGCAAAATTACGCGCCGCAGCCATCCGACGCCGACTTCAACTACACCAAAGCACCCATCTCAAAGACGGAGGTCGAGCAGCGGATCGCTGAAGCGGTGAAGCACGGTCGTGATTTCGATCGTTGGAACGCGCTCGCGGAATTCGCCGGGCATTCGCCGCAACGTGGACAGATCGAAACGATGCTCGGCTCCAAACTTCAGTCGGAAGCGAACCATGAAGTCCTGGCGGCCCTCGTCGTGCTGAACAAGATGGGCTCGACCCGGTTCGGCCGTCGTCTCTCCAAGTTGATGGGACATCCGGACCGGGACATCAGTGATTGGGCAGGAAGATCGTTGCTCGAACACGGTGGCGCTGTCTCCGCGCCTGACCTGCTGGAGAATATGGCCCAAGCCGACCAAACCGTGCGTTTCCTGGCGTTCGCGACCTTGGTGAAGCATGCCCCTTTGGAACCAGCGGATTGGACAGAGCTTTCGAACAGGACTGAAACCGTGCTCACCGAGTTCGGCACCAACGCGTTCCCTGAAACCTACCACGGCAACCGCATCCGACTTTCCGAAGAGAGGCGTTCCCAAGCATGGCCGACCATCCAACGGATCGCCGGGATGTGCGGCACGAACTTTATCCGGAACTTCCAGGCGTCGGGAACGGAGAAGTCGCTTTCGGTTCCATGAATGGGGACTTCCCGAGCGGATGGCGGGCTGCTTAGCTACGGGCTGTCCTTCCGGTCGGGCCCATAGCTCAGCGGTTAGAGCAGGGGACTCATAATCCCTTGGTCGTAGGTTCAAATCCTACTGGGCCCACCACTTCTCCCCTTCCGGTTTTCCAACCAAATCCGTTCGCAGACTCAAGTTGGTCAAGGCCGCGTTGATGGATCTGTCGCGGATGGGATACTAGGGTTGTCCGCATGGTTGGGTTGGTTCGTGGCGCGGCGGCTGGCATGGCCGGCGCGCCACTTTGCTTCAGGAGGATCCGCTTCGATCTTCGCGCCGGAGCGCCTCATTTCTTCGGTGCCATGCTTTCGCTGATGGTGACTTTCTCGGCTTCGGTTTTGCCGTCGCTGTTGGTCTTCAGGGTCACGAGGACCGAACTGCCGACTTTGACGTCGTCCGCCTTCGCGTCCTTGCCGTCCTTGGTATAGGTGGTCGACTTGGACAGGACCACCGTGTGGGATTCGCCCGTCATCGATTTGACGGAGAGTTCCGTTTCGGACTTGGCCGTGACTGCGCCGGAGAGGTATTTGGCGGCGTCATTGGCGGCGGCGACCGTCGTCGACGGATTCGATTCGATGGCCCCAACCGGCAGGCCGACCGCGAGGAGTGGAAACGCAACGAGCGCGGTCCAAAGGAGGTTCGGGTGGGTTTTCATTCGATCCATGTCCATGCATCAAGGGTGCCGAAAGGGCCGCTGACTGAGGATCAGGAACTTGCGGGGCCGGTCGAACAGTTGGGGCGCCAGACCCAGTGCAGATCGCGGCCTTTCGGGACGTGGTGGAATGCAGAATGCCGGAAGAATCGAGGACTGGTCCGTGGGCGTCGTGCTTCCAAGATTGACACCCAAGGCTCGTTCGGAGAACCACCCGGGCATGAAGTCCCTTCTGATCGCGTTGACCCTCGTCTGCGCCTGCCTTTTATCACCGCTCCACGCGGCCGACGACTACGTGCCCGGTCCGGATTCGAAATCGCAGGACGGCGGGCCGAAAGGGAAGGTCACTCAATACGAGTTCACCGACAGCCAAGTCTTCCCCGGAACCTTCCGCGAATATTGGGTCTACGTGCCCGCCGGCCACGACAACTCCAAGCCGTCGCCGGTGATGATCTTCCAGGATGGCATCCAGTATCAGGCGCCGAACGTCTTCGACAACCTGATCGCCCGGAAGGAGATCCCGTCCATGGTGGGCGTCTTCGTCATGCACGGCCGGGTGCGAGCCGCCTCGACCAATGCGCTGGACCGCTACAATCGCAGCTACGAATACGACGGGCTCGGCGACAACTACGCCCGTTTCCTCCTCGATGAGTTGCTCCCGCACATCGTCAAGGAACAGGGGCTGAATCTCTCCACCAACGGCAACGACCGCGCCATCGCCGGTTCCAGCAGCGGCGGCATCTGCGCCTTCAACGCGGCGTGGGAACGGCCCGACGCCTTTCGTCGCGTCTTCACCAGTGTCGGCACCTATGTGGGTCTGCGCGGCGCCGAAGGTCTCGCCACGCTGGTGCGCAAGACCGAGGCCAAGCCGATCCGCTTCTTTCTACAGGACGGCTCCAACGACCAGAACATCTACGCCGGCGATTGGTGGATGGAGAACCAGATGATGGAGCGCGCGCTGGTCTTCTCCGGCTACGACGTGAACCACGCATGGGGCGACGGCGGCCACAACGGGAAGCACGCCACGGCGGTGTTCCCCGAGGCGCTCCGCTGGCTCTGGCGCGATTATCCGGCCGAGATCAAAGCCAATCCTGAGGGCAAATCGAAGCAGCCCGTGGCAAAACTCGTCGGCGACAGCCACTGGGAACGGGTCGGCTCCGGCTATCGCTTCACCGAAGGTCCGGCGGCCAATGCGAAGGGCGAGGTTTACTTCACCGACATTCCGAACAGCCGCATCCACAGGATCGCGGCGGATGGCACGGTGAGCGTCTTCGCCGAAGATACCGGACG
>JBBQXJ010000010.1:0-73208 GCA_038209745.1 Verrucomicrobiota bacterium | reverse complement strand
ATTTGGAAATCTGCTTAACGAAGATCGCAGAATCAGAGCTATCTTAAAAAAGCGCCTAGAATCCGCAGCTGTCCCGAAAATACACATTGAGCGGGCCACCAGCCGCTGCCGGGTGACAATTTTTACTGCCCGACCTGGCGTAGTGATTGGGCGCAAAGGGGCCGAAATTGACAAGCTGAAGGAAGAGCTTAGCAAAATGACCGGCAAAGATGTCTATGTTGACATCCAAGAAGTAAAGCAACCAGAGATTGATGCTCAACTGGTTGCCGAAAATGTGGCTGTTCAGCTGGAACGTCGGGTGTCTTTCCGCCGAGCTATGAAGAAGGCACTTCAAACAGCGATGGATTTTGGAGCGGAAGGAATTCGCATCCGATGCGCTGGTCGCCTTGGAGGTTCGGAGATAGGGAGGGTTGAGCAATATCGTGAGGGGCGGGTTCCGCTACACACCCTTCGGGCAAACATTGATTACGGATTCGCCGAAGCCAAAACGGTTTATGGGCGACTGGGAATTAAGTGTTGGATCTGTCATGGAGAGATCAAGAAGGTCGATATCAAGCAGGCTAGGGCCGAAAAGATAGATCGCGGCAGCGCAGCTCCCGTACAGACTAACTAAAACAATTTAGCAGAAACAGCTTATGGCAATGATGCCCGCAAGAGTAAAGTATCGCAAAATGCATCGAGGGAGCCGGACCGGTCTGGCGACTCGGGGCAATTGCGTTGCATTTGGTGAATACGGATTGCAGGCCTTGGAGAGGTGCTGGCTTGATACAAAGCAAATCGAGGCCGCCCGGGTGGCGGTTACTCGTTATATGAAGCGGCGCGGGAAGGTTTGGATTAGGGTATTCCCGGATAAGTCTTACACGAAAAAGCCTCTGGAAACCCGCATGGGTACAGGGAAAGGGGGCGTCGAATCTTGGGTGGCGGTGATTCGACCCGCAGCAGTATTGCTTGAGGTTGAAGGTGTAACTGAAGCGGTCGCACGAGAGTCAATGCGTCTTGCCGCGACAAAGCTTCCAATCGCGACCAAATTTATTTCCCGCCATAAGGTCGGCTGAAAAACTAATAGGTGATAAGAGTATGAATTTCCCAGAGTTGAAGGAATTGACGGCCTCTGAATTGGCGGCAAAGGGGCGTGAACTTCGCCAAGAGATGTTCAACCTGCGTCTTCAACAGGCTAGCAGTCAGCTCGAAAAGCCTGCAAAATTGAGGCATTTGCGGCGAGACATCGCCCGAATCGAGACCCGACTCTCCCAAGGCAAACCCCAAAGCTCAAATTAAAGCATATGTCCGAGAACATCGTAGAGCGCGGGAGTCGAAAGGAACGGATTGGCAAGGTCGTTTCTAACAAAATGATCAAAACAATCGTCGTGAAAGTAGAGCGGCGTTATCCACATCCAAAATTTAGAAAGGTCGTCACCTCATTTTCAAAGTTTCACGCCCATGACGAAAATGGTGAAGCAATGATTGGGGACGTTGTGCGGATCCACGAGACACGGCCAATTTCTCGGATGAAACGCTGGAGGTTGGTTGAGGTTGTCGAAAAAAGCGTCCAGGCGACATTTGTAACCGCTTAAAGCTTCAATTTAAGGAATTTATATGCTTCAGATCCGATCAATTCTAGATGTGGCCGACAATACTGGAGCCAAGCGGGCGGCGACTATTGGTGTTCTTGGGAGAAACCAGATGTATGCGGGTATTGGCGATGTGATCAAAGCCCATATAAAAGAGGCTACTCCGGATGGGACGGTTAAAAAAGGAGAGGTCGTAAATGCGGTCGTTGTTCGGACTAGACAGTCGATCCGACGTGACGACGGGTCATATGTCCGATTTGACCGCAATGCCATCGTGATCATTGATAAAGACAATAATCCGAGGGGCACTAGGATTTTCGGACCCGTTGCCCGGGAACTTAGGGAGAAGAAGTTCATGAAGATTATTTCGCTCGCACCAGAGGTCATATGAGCATTGGAAAATTTCACGTAAGACGTGGCGATGAAGTTGTTGTAATCGCGGGTTCTGAGAAGGGCAAGCGAGGCAAGATTTTGCAAATGCATACAAAGGGACAACGGGCAACTATTGAGGGCCTAAAGTTGATCAAGAAGCATGTAAAACGAAGCCAAGATCACCCTCAGGGTTCAATAGTTGAGAGAGAAGGGACTATTCACGTCTCGAATCTCGTCCGATCCTCGGTTTATGATCATAAACGATCAATGAAGGCTACTGCCTAATAAGTTAGGCACATTTGTCCGGCACAATCCGGATACTATCGAAATGAATTCGCGCATCTACAAAAAATACCTCGAGGAGGTCGTGCCTGCCTTGAAGGAAAAGCATAAGTATTTTAACGACCACCAAGTCCCAAGAATCGAGAAGATTGTGGTCAACATGGGGATTAGCGCTTCGAACGAAAAGAGTGCGATGGATGAAGCGATTAAAGATTTGACAGTTATTACAGGAAGAAAACCTGTTATTAGCAAGGCCCGGAAAAGCGTGGCTAACTTTAAGCTTCGCGAAGGACAGTCCATTGGTTGCAGAGTCACGTTGAGGCGGGATACTATGTACGAGTTCTTTGATCGTCTAGTGGCAGTTACTCTGCCAAGGATCAGGGATTTTAGGGGAACATCGCCAAAGAAGTTCGACGGGCGTGGAAATTATTCGGTAGGGCTTCCTGACCAAAGCATATTTCCCGAAATTGAACTGGATAAGATCAAACGGAATCAGGGAATGGACATAACTATCGTGACCTCCGCGCCAACCAATAGTGAGGCCTTCGATCTTCTCAAGTTGCTTGGAATGCCATTCGCTGAAAGATAAGAAATTTTATGGCTAAGAAATCTTGGATCGAGCGGAATAAGAAAAAAGCGGCTGTTGTTAAAAAATTTGCCGTCATCCGGGCTGAATTAAAGGCAAAGGGAGATTATTCTGGGCTATCAAAACTTCCTCGAAATGCTAGTCCTAGTCGAATTGTAAACCGCTGCGAAATGTCGGGGCGGAGACACGGATATATGCGGAAGTTTAAATCTTCCCGCTTGACCTTCCGAGAACTTGCTCTCAATGGACTTATTCCTGGAGTAACAAAAGCTAGTTGGTAAGATATGAATAGCGATCCGATTTCAGACATGCTGACGCGTATCCGCAACGGCGGGCGTGCAAATCTAACAGCCGTGGAGATGCCCCATTCCAAAGTTAAGGAAGGAATCGCTCACATATTGAGGAAAGAGGGATATATTTCCGACTTTTCTGTCTCAGGCGAAACAATTAAGACAATTAGTCTTGGTTTGAAATACGAGGGAAGGCGGCCGGTCATCGAGGGCCTGCGTAGGATTAGCAGCCCGGGCCTTAGAACCTATGCCGGTGCATCCGCACTACCTAGGGTGCGCGGCGGCCTAGGGGTGGCGATCATTTCAACTTCACAAGGAATTATGTCCGGGCGACAGGCTCGCAGTTCTAGAATCGGTGGTGAGGTTCTTTGCTTCATTTGGTAGGTTTAGATAACAATTATGTCACGTATTGGCAAACTTCCGGTATTGATCCCGGCTAAGGTCAAAGTTGAGCTTAAAGGACGCCGCATAGACGTCGAAGGGCCCAAAGGAAAACTTAGTATTGAGCTTCCGCGACTGACTGTAGCGAAGATGCAAGGGAACGAGATTGTTGTGTCCCGGTCGAATGATGATTCTGAGGCTCGTGCCATGCACGGACTCAGTCGCGCATTGATCAACAACATGGTGGTGGGGGTCACCGTAGGCTTTACGAAACGATTGGAGATCAACGGAGTTGGATTTAAGGCTTCTGTTTCTGGTAAGACAGTAACGTTGAACCTTGGATATTCGCATCCGATCAACTATTTGATTCCAGAACAGATTAAGGTTACCATCGAAGAGGGGACGAAAATTTTGGTGGAAGGGCCTGATCGGCAAGTAGTCGGTCTGGTGGCATCTGAAATTCGGAGCTACTATCCTCCGGAACCTTACAAAGGTAAGGGCGTCAAATATCATGACGAGCGGGTCGTTCGCAAAGAAGGCAAGACGGTCCAGTAATTTTTCCGGTTGCGGATATTCCGTGGCCTTGTTGAACATGAGAATCGAAAAGAAACAAGAACTTGCAATCCGACGGCGTTGGCGGGTGAGGTCCAAGGTGTCGGGTTCAGCGCAGCGGCCGCGAATGAGCGTTTGTTTCACAAACCAGCACATCCATGTGCAATTTGTGGACGATAGTTGCGGGCGTACTTTGGCCGCAACGTGCACAACATCGGATATCCTGCCGGCTGGTTACAGCGTTGGTGCAAATATAGCAACCGCAGTCCTGGTCGGTGGCATTGCGGCAAAGGCGGCAACTGCAATGGGGATCAAAGCGGTAATCTTCGACCGAGGTAGTTCACGTTATCACGGTAAAGTGAAGGCCTTGGCCGACGCAGCGCGTGCCGGTGGTCTTTTGTTTTAACCCAAGTTGGAGAACAACACTGTGTCAGAACAACCAAAATCAGACAATACCTCAACTCCGGCCCAAGGTTCAGGCGCATTTAGCGGACCGCGTGGTTTTGGGCGACAGCCAAGACGGGGCCGCAACAATCGGGACGGTGGCGGTGATGGAGACGGAAAAGAGCTTAGCGAGAAGGTTGTTTTCATTAATCGCTCAGCCAAGGTAGTTAAGGGCGGACGTAGATTCAGCTTCTCTGCACTTGTGGTCGTTGGTGACAAAAAGGGAAAAGTTGGAGTTGGCCTTGGCAAGGGCCGCGAAGTTTCGGATGCAATCCGAAAAGGTGGTGAGGTTGCCAGGGCGAAACTTTTGTCGATCTCTTTGAAGGAGGGGACAATCCCCCACGAAGTTTTTTCAGCTTTTGGTGGGGCACGGATTCTCTTGAAGCCTGCTTCGCCAGGAACAGGAATTATTGCAGGAAAGACAGTTCGGTCAGTCCTTGAGTCAGCCGGGATTAAAAATATCCTTAGTAAATCGCTTGGTTCAAGCAACCCCGCTAATGTCGTCAAGGCCACATTGGCCGCGCTCCAGAACCTTAGACTTCGGGAAGAAATCTATCGTAGTCGCGGATTGGAGATTAAGAAGGTCGATGCCGTCATCAATTAAATTTTTATGCGCCTACATGATTTAAAACCAAATCCAGGGGCTAAGCATCGTCGCAAGCGGCTAGGCTCTGGAGAATCCAGCGGTCACGGCAAGACGTCTGGGCGTGGCGGTAAGGGCCAAAGCGCTCGTTCGGGTGGCTCCCGCCGAATCGGGTTTGAGGGTGGCCAAATGCCACTGTTCCGGAGGATTCCGAAACGGGGATTTAACAATGCTCGTCACACGATTCGCTATTCACCTGTCAATGTGGAATCATTGGAAATTTTCGATGATGGAGCCGTTGTTGACTGGGAGGTTCTGCGATCAATCGGTCTTGCAACGGGTCCCGTAAAACGTGTGAAAATACTCGGCGATGGCGCGCTGACCAAGAAGCTGATTGTTTCAGCACACAGATTCAGTGTCGAGGCGCGAGCAAAGATCGAGAAGGCGGGCGGAACATGCATCCTTATTCAAAGCCGATCTGTCGATGCGTTAGCGGTTTGATCGTCCTGTTTCGCTCATGTTCGCTGAAATCTCCAAAACCTTCGTCAATTGTTTCAAGATACCCGAGCTGAAAAGCCGGATAGTCTTTACTCTTATCGTGCTAGGAATTGCACGATTGGCTTCGCTGGCGCCAGTTCCGGGTCTTGACAGTCGGGCATTGCAGTTGTTTCTTGAACAAAATTCAGCTCAAGGGCAAGGCGGGCTGGTAGGTCTCTATAGCCTGTTTACTGGCGGGGGATTCGGGCGATGTGCGATCGGTGCCTTGGGTATCATGCCCTACATAAGCGCAACTATCGTCCTTCAGCTGTTGAGCGCAGTAGTGCCCCGACTGAGTAAAATGGTCAGAGAGGAAGGTGGAAGGACGAAATTTATCCAGTACGGCCGATATCTTGCTGTAATTCTTGCATTGGGGCAGGGCTTTTTCATGGCTCTAAGCTGGGAAAATCCGAGCAACCTTCCAGGTTTTGGAAATTTTGCAGGGGATCTTTTGGTCGGAGCAATGAAGGAACATATCTGGTGGTATCGTTTACAAACAATGCTTGTCCTCGGGGGAGGGACGGTGTTGTTGATGTGGCTGGGTGAACAGGTTACGGACAGGGGAGTGGGGAATGGCGTTTCGCTCATCATCACGATCAGCATTTTGTCAGCGATGCCTAAAGCTCTCCTTGGAATGTTAAAGCTGATTGTTCCACCAGCCGGGTCTGAAATTCATTTTAATCCGTTTGTCCCGATAGCTCTAATTCTCTTACTGATTGCGGTGATTGCGGGCGTCGTGGCCGTCACGCAAGGACAGCGCAAAATTCCTGTTCAATATGCTCAAAGAGCAATTGGCAGAAAGATTATTTCGGGGGGTAGCTCTTTTATGCCGCTACGCGTCAATTATGCTGGCGTCATGCCGGTCATTTTTGCAAATGCGATTTTGATGTTTCCCGAACAGATACTGAGAGGTATTGCTGGTAAGGTAGAACAGCCGGAAATCCACCGATGGATTACCGTTGTGGCGAATTCAATTATGTTTGGAACGATCGGATATATAGTGCTTCTTGCGCTTATGATCCTCTTCTTTTCCTACTTTTGGGTGGCAACCCAATTTAATGAGTTGCAGATCGCCGATGATATGAAGAAATCTGGCGGCTACATACCTGGTATTCGCCCCGGGGCAGCAACCAGCGATTTTCTTCACGGGACAATGTCGCGAATCACGCTAGCGGGGGCGATATTTCTTGCCGTGATCGCAGTGATTCCGATAATACTGGCGAGCGTCTTCAACATTGATCCTTTAGTTGGACAGTTTTTTGGAGGAACAAGCATGCTTATCACCGTCGGGGTCATTTTGGATACGATGCGCCAGATGGAGAGCTATTTATTGATGCGCCATTACGATGGGTTTCTGAAGAAAGGGCGACTGAAGGGGCGGTTCTGAGTTGGCCCAAGCAGTAAGATGATTCACCTCAAAACCGAAAATGAACTCAAGGCTATGCGCCCCGCCTGCCGAGTTGCGGCGGTTGTTCTGTATGAAGTCGGTAGGTTTTTGAAGCCAGGGCTCTTCACAAGTGAGATTGACCGATTTGCTGCGGAGACTATCGGGCGCCACTTTGGGAAAAGTGCATTTCTTGGATATCGGAACTTTCCAGGAAATGTGTGCATATCGGTAAATGATGAAGTTGTTCATGGGATTGGGCGTAATCGGAGTATTAATTTTGGTGATATCGTCAGTGTTGATTGTGGGGTCATTCTAAATGGATTTGTAGGCGACACCGCTGCGACTTTTGTCGTTGGTGGATGCAGTCCAGAGGCGCAGAGGTTAATTGATGTCACCGAACAGGCGCTTTCTGATGGAATTGCGAAAGCGGTCATCGGGAATCGAATACTTGACATATCTCGGGCGATACAGAGCCGAGTGGAAAGCAATGGGTATTCAGTGGTTAGAGAATTTGTTGGCCACGGCGTGGGTCGATCAGTGCATGAGGATCCTCAAGTGCCAAATTTCGTGGCAGCTGGACGTTCGGATCGCCTTAAGGTTGGAATGACTTTGGCTATTGAGCCGATGGTTAATGCTGGACGGGCCGAAGTGAAAATATTGAAAGATGGCTGGACAGTAGTGACGCAAGATGGTTCTCTTTCATCCCATTTTGAACATACTGTCTTGATCACCGAAACAGTTCCTGAAATCCTTACGCTTCAGCGATCAGGCCAGAGTGGATAAGTTGTAGTCAAACAACCCGTAATTAATTTTAAAATTTAGGCTCTTGGGGCAGATAAGCGATCCCCAGTTGGATAAAGATTTTATGAAGGTTCGTGCGTCAGTTAAAAAGTTGTGTGAAAATTGTAAAATTATCCGACGCAAGGGCGTAATACGGGTCATTTGTTCAACAAACGCACGTCATAAGCAGCGACAGGGCTAAAAATTTACGTTATGGCACGCATCATTGGTGTAGAAATCCCCGGCGAAAAGCGAATTGATATTGCTCTGCGCTATGTCTACGGAATTGGTCCGGTTAATGCCCGGAATATTTTGGACAAGGCCCAGATCGAGCACGGAGTGCGGGCTAGAGAGCTCTCGGAGCAGCAGCTTTCAAAGATAGTTCATGCAATCCAAGAGGGCGGGTATGTTATTGAGGGTGACTTACGCCGCGAAATTGGGATGAATCTAAAGCGCCTGCAGGGGATCAAGTGCTATCGAGGGGTTCGTCATCTTCGCGGAATGCCTGTTCGTGGGCAACGCACCCAAACCAATGCGAGAACCCGTAAGGGTCCTCGCAGAACGGTCGGTGCCCAGAAGGCTGCAAAGTAGTTTTAATCCTGAATTTGTTAACCTATGGCAGAAGAGACAAAGACCAAAAAGGTCCCAGCTCAAAAGAGGGATCCGAAATCGGCTATTAAGGTTGTTGAGGCTCCTGTGGGTGCGACGGGGCCAGTTGCTGGCTCCGCTCCTAGCGCTGCCGAACTGCTTGCCGACGATCCGAATTCCAAAAAGATAGTCAAGGCAAAGGGTTCGAAAAACATCGCGGTTGGGGTCGCTAACATTCTAGCAACCTTTAACAACACAACCGTTAATATTACAGACATGCAGGGCAATACCCTGGGGTGGTCAACGGCGGGGCGGGTTGGTTTTAAAGGTTCTCGCAAGAGCACAGCTTTTGCGGCCCAACAAGTCGCTCAGGACGCCGCACGGCAAGCAATGTCTCATGGCTTACGAGAGATCGAGGTTCGGGTCAAAGGCCCTGGGTCCGGTAGGGAGTCGGCGATACGAGCGCTTCAAGCGATTGGACTGGAGATCACCACGATCAAGGATGTTACACCGGTTCCACACAATGGCTGCAGACCCCGAAAGAAGCGTCGGGTGTAAGTCTTAGAAACCTTAACTTTTAATTCGGAAAATGGCACGCTATACAGGTCCCCGCACGCGCATAAGTCGCCGCTTCGGTGTTCCAATCTTCGGTCCGTCAAAATACCTTGACCGCCGGAACTACGCTCCAGGAGTCCACGGGCAGAAGTCCCGTCGCAAGACGACGGAATTCGCCCTGGCGCTTATGGAGAAGCAGAAGCTTCGGCATTATTATGGGCTGATGGAGAAACAGTTCCGTGGAGTCTATGAGAAGGCGGTTCGACGTCGTGGCGTGACTGGAGAGCAGATGCTTCAGATTCTTGAGACACGATTGGACAACGTGGTGTTCCAGATTGGTTTCGCCACGACCCGTGCCCAAGCAAGGCAAATGGTTGGTCACGGGCATGTCAAAGTAAACGGCCGGAAGGTTGATATATCATCCTACGCGCTGAAGGTTGGCGACGTGATCGAAGTCAAGGAATCGACGGTTTCAAAACAATTGGCAACAAAAGCGATTGAAGGCTCAACTAGCCGTGTGGTTCCAGACTGGCTGTCGGTTGACAAAAATATTTTCAAAGGTGTTGTGATGCGGGTTCCGACCCGCGAGGAAATTCAGCCGATTGCCAATGAGCAGGCGGTTGTCGAGTTCTATTCCCGCTAGTAAATTTTAGAGCCCTAATAAGGGAACAGCAATTATATGGGTTCATTGCCGCTGCGGGTCGGTCAGTGGGTCAGATTAAAATTGCAAAAGGAATAACATGCCAGTTCGTCTAGGTCGTTTTGAAATGCCGAAGAGGTTGACTAAAGAAGAGTCGACTTCGACGGAAACGTTCGCAAAGTTTTTCGCTGAGCCCTTTGAAACCGGTTACGGCCAAACAATAGGTAATTCGCTACGGCGCGTGCTTCTTTCGTCCCTTGAGGGCGCTGCAGTGACATCGATCAAAGTTGACGGTGCGATGCATGAGTTTACAACGACAGACGGAGTCAGTGAAGACGTGACGGAGATTGTGCTGAACCTGAAGAAGGTCCTCTTCAAGGCACACAGTCGAGAACCGCAAATGCTCAGGATTTCGGTGAATCGAGATGGAGCGGTTACGGCAGCTGATATCGAGACAAATCAAAACATTGAGGTTGTCAATCCGAAACAACACATCTGTACTCTCGATAAAAAGAAAAAGTTCGAGATGGAGCTCGAGGTGAAGATTGGACGTGGATTTTGCCCAGGGGACGAAAACAAAAAGGTCGATCAGCCGATTGGGGTCGTTGCAATCGATTCTCTTTTCTCCCCGGTAACCAGGGTTCGATACTCAGTCGAAAACGCCCGAGTTGGCCAACGGACCGACTATGACCGTCTGGTCGTAGAGATTTGGACTGACGGCCGCATCACGCCGGACGACGCGTTGACACAAGCTTCTGCCATTCTGCAACACCATTTGGACGTATTTGTCGGTTATGACAAGAATGCGGTGGAGTTTGAGAAGGAAGAGACGAAGGTTGATGATGAGAAGTCTAAGCTCAAGAAGCTCCTCAACATGAGCGTGAATGAGATTGAGTTGAGTGTTCGGGCCGCAAACTGCCTCAACAACGCGAACATCACCAGCGTGGGACAGCTGGCGATGAAAACTGAGTCGGAGATGCTCAAATATCGGAACTTCGGCAAGAAGTCACTAAATGAGATCAAGGAAAAGCTCGCCACTTTGGGACTGAGCTTGGGTATGACTCTCGACCCGGCCTTGCTGGAAGCGCCGAAGGAAGATTTAAACAATTAGGCTTAGATTGTTATGCGTCACTTGAAGAGAACGGCCAAGCTGGGCCGAACAGGCACCCATCGTAATGCGATGTTGGCCAACATGGTTTGCAGTCTTATCATCCATCGTCGTATCACGACAACCTTGGCGAAGGCACGGGCGGCCCGGTCTGTCGCTGAGAAAATGTTGACGCTCGGCAAAAAGTCATTGGTGGCCAATGAGGCGGCGGAACAGATCAGCGATTCCGACAAGAAGCGCGATCTTATCGCCAAGGGTATCCACTATCGCCGCTTGGCAGCGTCTCGATTGCGCCAAGAAGACGTGGTGAAGACTCTTTTCAAGGAGATCGCACCTCTTAGCAGGGAGCGCGTCGGTGGTTATACTCGTATTATCAAGCTTGGGCAGCGCCGGGGTGATGCTGCTTCAATGGCAATATTGGAGTGGATTGACGCTCAGCCTGGCGGCTCTACTTCCGCCGAGAAAATTGATCCGAAAAAAGTCTCCGCGAAGAGCTGATTTACATTTGTTAAGATTAGATTCATTAAGAGCCCGTTCTTCGGAACGGGCTTTTTTTGCGTTTCGATTTCGGATCATTCTGGAGTGGGCTTGCTCGTTTTGGAATTCCATTGCGGTGTCGATGTTAGCGCTTGGAAAATTGTATCATGAAGTCTTCGACTGATTCTTTCGTTCCGCGATTGCCTTGGTGGCACGGGTTGTCCCGCTACCATTGGTTCGTTCTTTTGGTCGCGGCGCTTGGGTGGCTTTTCGATTGTCTGGACCAGCAGTTGTTTCTCATGGCTCGCATTCCGGCCATGAGGGATCTCCTGCCTGCGGGCACGGACGTGAATGAGTATGCCGGCTACGTGACGGCGATCTTCATTCTGGGCTGGGCTACCGGCGGGCTTATTTTTGGGGTATTGGGAGACCGGATCGGAAGGGCAAAGACGATGATGATCACCATTTTGATCTATTCGCTCTGCACCGGCTTGAGTTCGCTGTCGAAAGGGTTTTGGGATTTTTCGTTCTATCGTTTCTTGACTGGCCTTGGTGTGGGTGGGGAGTTCGCGGTTGGAGTGGCTCTGGTGGCCGAGGTTATGCCTGCCCGGGCGCGACCGTATGCGCTTGGGCTGTTGCAGGCCCTTTCGGCGGTGGGGAACGTGGCGGCGGCTCTGATCGAAATGGGCTTGAGCACCTGGCAACGGACAGGTGGAATGCCCGAATCATGGGTCAAATGGCGGATCATGTTCCTAATTGGCGCCATTCCGGCAATGTTGGCGCTTTTGATCCGTTGGCGATTGAAGGAGCCCGAGCGTTGGATGCGGATGAAGGCGTCCGGCGGATTGGGCAAGGACACAGGATCTTATCGCGCGCTTTTCCGGGATGCCCGTTGGCGGCACAACGCGATCGTGGGACTTGTTCTCGCGTGTGCGGGCGTGATTGCCCTGTGGGGAATCGTTTTCTTCAGTTTTGATCTAGTCGCTTCCGTCATGGAAAAGCGGCTTGCAGCCGAGGGGCTGACGGGGATCGATTTGAAGGGGGCTGCCGGGCAGTGGAAGGGCAAGGCAGCCTTGATGCTGAACATCGGGGCGTTTCTCGGGATGTTGGCGTTCACCAAATTTACGCAAAGGACAAGTCGACGGAGGGCTTTTGCAGTGGCCTTCATCGGTGCCATGATTTCGACGGCCGCAGTTTTTTGGTTCCTTAGGGATCCGTGGCACGTCTACGTGCTGGTGCCCGTCATGGGCTTCTTCATGTTCGGGATCTTCGGGGGCTACGCGATCTACTTTCCTGAGCTGTTTCCGACGCATCTCCGGAGCACGGGGACGTCTTTTTGCTACAACGTCGGCCGCTTTTTCGCCGCGTCGGGCCCTTGGACGCTGGGATTGCTCAGCAGCCGGGTGTTCAATGGAACGGAGGAGCCCTTGCGCTACGCGGGGCTGAGCATGTGCGTTGTCTTCTTGTTGGGGCTAGCTGTGTTGCCGTTTGCTCCCGAGACGAAGGACCAACCTTTGCCGGAGAGTGAACTGGAGTTTAGCCACTGATTCCCGTTGTGTTGGCACAACGGGTTCACCCCGCCGCCGACTATTTTGCTCGAGAGTCCGGATCGTCGTGACCGGTCCCGGGTGGCGGTTTCTACTCTCCAATCTTCTTCGGAGGACGGACGAAATGGACGATGACCGCGAGACCGATGAAAGTCGCCACGGCGCCGACTCCAATCCATCGGGTCTTACTCCAGATGGCCCAGCCCGCGCCGAAACCGGATAGCAACAAAGTGATCAGCATCATGATGTTGGTCAGCGTGCGTTTGGCTCCGCGTAGGATCTCTCCCCGCATCAACGAACGGTTGTTCATCATCAGAAAGAAGGTGAAATAGGCTATCGGCAAGAGGGTCATACCGAAGACGCTCGTCGGCACCGCCAACCAGAACTGGGTCTTTCCGGTCCAGATGAAAGGCCCGAGGACGCCGAGTCCCGCGATTAGGCAGCCGAGACGGTGGGGCCAGCCCTGCTGGGGCAGGTTGAAGATCTCGCAGATGGTGAAGCCGCTGATGAGCATAAGCATGATGATGGTGGAAAGGGCCATGGCGAGGACTCCGAAGCCGAAGACATAGTTTGCCACGGTTTTGCCGGTGAGTCGTTCCAGGGCCGAGGCGAGGTCGAAGGCGTCGCGGCGCACGAGCATCGCGGCCATCTGTTTGTCGGCGTGGGGCAGCCGGGTCAGAGAGGCCATTTTGGCTTCGCCCGACAGTTTGCTGAACGCCTCCGCTCCAATCTCCGATTTCAGGCGGCCCGTGAGCAGGCCGTTGAACTGCCCCATCATCCCGGCAGGAGCCGTTCCTTCGATGATGCCCGGCTGGGGCTTCACGTGGAACTGCGAGGCGGCGGCGATCACCACACAGCTGGTGGCGAGGACGAACGGGATGAGCAGGCCGGTGCTTAGATCGAAAATGGCCAACCCCCGCGATTCCTTGTCCCAACCTTTTTTCAGGATCGAGTAGGGGAGAAGGAACGTCATGTTTATGCCCACGGCGGTGGCGACGGCCGTGATCATGATGTCGCGCTGGTCGGTGACGATCAGGCTCGTCCAGTAGGACGCGAAGCCGCCGGTAGCAGCGAGGGCTCCGTCGAAGGTGCTCGCTGGTTTGTTCAATAGGCCGAGATCCGGCACGAAGCCCGATAACACGGAGCCCCAGGCCAAACCATCTCCGCTGGTCGCGAGCTTCAAAACCACGCCAAAAAAGCAAAGCACCACTATTGCGACCATCAACTTGAGGATCAGCTCGAAAATTTTCACCCCGCGATGCCCGCTGTCGTAGAGCCAGATGATGGAGATCGAGAGCGCCAGCAGAACTCCGCAGACGAGGAGCTTCGCTCCGGTGTCGCCCATGGCTTCGGGTAGGCCGGGGGCAAGGTTTTGCAGCACGGCAGCGGTCGCGAGGGAGAACTGGGGCAAGCACCAGACGATGTTCGCCATGAGCGTCGCGATGGCCCAACCCCAGGCCAGCACGGGGTTGATATGGTCCTTGATCGCCTGGAAGGGCCGCTTGCCGGTGGACAGCGTGACGTAGGTGATCGCGCTGAGCATCACGACACCCATCGCCATGGCCAGCACTTGGAGCCACAGCAGGCTGTAGCCGCCGATGACGCCGAGATAGAGGCTGCCCGCGAGCGAGCCGCCGCCGAGGGTGATGGCACCTTGGAGCCAGCCGGGGCCGGAGCACTTGAGGTAGGCGCCGAGGGTGGCGAGCCCGCCTTTGGCCTTGGCTTCGCTGAGCAATTGTTTCTCTGCGGCGACTTGGTCTTGGGTCGTCTTCATCGACAAATTGATTGGTTTGGGAACCCCATGGGAAACGGGCGTCGCGAGACGCGTGGACTGGCGGGGCTGAATTGGGATCCAGAATCGGGAAGAGCCATCCAGCTGGGAAGCTTTATTGGCTCGAACGAACGATCGCCAGAGCCGCGCGCGATCAAAGGTGCCCTCGGAGAATCGGTCGTCGGATGATGTCGTCGGATGAGGCCGGGTCCGTCTCCGGATTTTGCTTCGGCCGATTGCTCAGGGATGGGAGGGTCAAAGTGCGTGAAACTGAGGAAGGGAATTGCGCTGCCGGTCTGTTGCTTCCCTTGGATGGGCTGGTCCTTTCTGTGGCCCAGACTCCGATCTCTCCCGGCTCAGTTTGACGATCTCACGCCATGGGTGGGACCGGCTGAAGTCTCGGACCGCTCGGGATTCGATGGACCGGCTGTTCGCAGGGCGGGCAATCGACCGTCGGGTCGACGTCCACCCAGGCGAAATTCGAATGCGTTCCGCAACTGTCACGCCGGCATTTGGCGAAGGTCGCGTCGGCGATGGCGCGACTTCTTCAGCAGAATCAATCGGGCTGGCCGCCGCCAGTTTCTTCCGCGCACGAGGGTTCATTGACAATCTCGGCTCCGCTCCGTATCCAGCCGGCGAATGACCTCACCCCAAGATTCGGGCCGCACGCTTCCGCACCGCCTCCAGCCGTTCACGGCGCGCTCCGAGATCGCGCACGTGGTCTTCGACTTCGACGGCACGCTGTCGTGGCTCCGGCATGGATGGCCCGACATCATGACCCATCTTTTTTTGGAATACTTCCCGTTCCAGAGCGGCGACGACGCGGAGTCCGTGCGGAGCGGGTTGCTGGTGGAGATCCTCAGCCTGAACGGCCAACCGACCCTGCACCAGATGCGCCGTTTCACGGAGCTCATGGCGGCGAAAGGCGCGGTCACTCCCCGGCCCGAAGAGCTTCTGGTGGAATACCAGTGGCGGCTAGATGAAGTGATCGAGGAGCGTTCGGCCAAGATTCACGATGGCATGGCTTTTCCGGATCACTTCGTGGTCTTCGGAGCGCGCGCCCTGTTGCGGAATCTGGCTGATCGCGGCATCGCGATGACCATCCTGAGCGGCACCCTGGAGGACCGGGTGCGGGAAGAGGCGACGCTGTTGCAGCTGTCCTCGTTTTTTGAGGACCGGATCTATGGGAGTCCGCCCGACGCGACGGGCTTCACCAAGCGCATGGTGCTGGAGCGGATCTTGGCCGACCACGGTTTGAAGGGGAACCAGCTGCTGTCGTTCGGCGACGGACCGGTGGAGATCCACCATACGGCCGACCTCGGCGGACTCGCGGTGGCGGTCGCCAGCGACGAGGAAGTCAACGGCTCCGGGATTCCCGATCTCCGGAAGGAGCGTCAGTTGACCGAGGCGGGGGCGCATCTTTTGGTGGCGGACTACCGGGAGCCCGACGTCTTGGTCGAACTGCTGCTGGGGACATCCGACGCGCACTTGGGCTGAAGGATGGCTGTGTCTTTTTTGGCATTCGGACTTATTCGAGACGAGTAAGATGGATCCAGTTTGTGGCGTGTCGTCTTAAGAGGTCTCGAGGTTGGACGATACTGTCATGGGATTTGACGTGGAGACGGGAAGCGGGGAATTGGATCGATTCTCGCTTTGAGTGGCAGTTCAAGTTCCGCAGGCAGAGCGGGATGCTGGCGGGGTGAACAGAGGCTGAAAAGCCCCGCAACATATAGACTTTGAATCCAAGCGGTCATCTTGTGGCATCCTATCCGGGTGCGGAGCGCGGCGCACCCGCCGACGGCCCTGCTTCCCCCGCTCCAGATCGACCCGTCTCGTCGGAAGTAGTGGAGACGCTCCGACGGGAAGTGGCCGAACTGCGAGAGCAACGTCGAGGGATCGAAGCGGCGTTGGCCCAGAGGACCGTCGAACTGATGCGGATCACCGAGGCGATCCAAGACGAGATCACCCGGCGACGTTGCGTGGAGAAGAACCTTGGCAACACCGAGGCACGCTACCAATCGATTTTCGAACATGCTGTCGTGGGCATCTACCAGAGCACGCCCGAGGGCCGGTTCATCAGCGCGAATCCGGCGTTGGCCAAGATGTATGGCTATGACGGACCGGATTCCCTTTTGGCGGCCATCCACGACGTGTCGGAGCATGTCTATGTGAGCCCGGTCGACTTGGCGGCCTTCCGGCGCGAGATTGGCGAACACGGCGTAGTGCGGAACATGGAATATCGGGTGCGGCGCCGCGACGGGCAGGTGATCTGGATCCGGGAGAATGCCCGGGGCGTCTTCGGCCCCGACCGGCGGCTGTTTTACTACGAAGGCATGATCCAGGACGCGACCGAGGAGCACCGGTCGCGCGAGGAGAAGGAGCAGTTGGAATCCCAGCTGAAGCAGGCGCAGAAGATGGAGGCCGTGGGTCGGCTCGCGGGCGGCATCGCCCACGATTTCAACAACATCCTGGGCGTCATTTCCGGCTACACCGGCATGGCGCTGCAGGGCCTCGAGCCGGGCAGCCGCGTCGGCCGCGATCTCCGGGAAATCCTCTCGGCCGCGACCCGGGGCAAAGAAGTCGTCCAACAGATCCTCACTTTCAGCCGGCGCCAGACCCAGCTGCCTCGGCCCACGCTTTTTGGGCCGGTTTTTGAAGAAGGGGTCAACATGCTGCGCGCCTCGCTCCCGTCGGCGATCGATCTGCGGTCCGAGTGCGCTCTGCGCGACGATTCCTGGGTGGTGGCCGACGCCGTGCAGTTCCAGCAGGTGATCCTGAATCTCGGGGTCAATGCCAGCCACGCGATGCGCCACGCGGCGGAACCGCGGTTGACCCTTCGGCTCGACAACGGCGGGATCCCGCCGACCGAATGGTTGGCCACTGGACGGGTCTCTTCCCGGGGTTGGATTCGCCTGTCGGTCCTGGACACGGGCTGTGGAATGTCGCCGGCGACCATCGAGCAGATATTCGACCCCTATTTCACAACCAAGGAAGTGGGCGAAGGCACCGGCCTGGGCCTCTCAGTGGTCCATGGAATCGTGACGGCGCTCTCAGGCGAAATCCGCGTCGGCAGCCGTCCTGGCGAAGGCAGTGAGTTCGAGATTTTTCTCCCTGTGTCGGCGCCTCCCGATCAGGCGCCGACCGAGACGCTGGAGCTTCCTGTGACGGCTCGTGGGCGGGTTCTGCTGCTGGAAGACGAACCAGCCCTGCTGCGGGTCACGGCGCTGCAGCTGGAACGGGCGGGGTTTTCCGTGCAGGCGCACATGGACCCGGCAGAGGCCTTGGAACGGTTCGCGCTCGATCCCGCCGGCTTCGACGTCGTGCTGACCGACCACACGATGCCGGTGATGACGGGCATCGACTTCGCCCGGAGAGTGCGTGGTATCCGGCCTGATCTGCCGGTCGTCCTTTGCTCCGGACACCACGAAGTGGCTGATGATCCCGCATGGCACGGCCTAGTGGAAGCCATGCTCGTAAAACCCTACGAAGAGGACGAACTGCTGCGGATCGTGCAGCGATGCGTCGCGCGCTAAAACCCAGATTTCAACCCCGTTTCATCATGCCACGAATCCTGATCATCGACGACGACGACGGCCTGCGACACATGTTGGTGCTGATGCTGGAACGATCCGGCTACGAGGTCGTCGACGCGGGCGACGGCCGCGAAGGTCTCGCCAAGCTCCAGCAACAGAGCTTCGACCTGGTCGTCACCGACCTGATCATGCCCGAGCAGGAGGGGCTTGAGACCATCATGTCCATCCGGCGGGACTATCCCTCGATGAAGATCGTGGCCATGTCGGGCGGTTCGCGGATGAGCCCGTTCGACTTCCTGCCCGCCGCCAAGGGCCTGGGGGCCGCGGCCACGCTGAAGAAGCCGTTCGGCCGCGATGAATTTCTCGCCACGGTGAAGCAGCTTGCCGGCGAGGCTGCCGCCGGTTCGAAAGGCAAGTGACCCGTTCCGTCGGAAGCGGCGCTGGCTTTTTCCGATCCGGGACTGGCCGAGCCCGCTCGGACGTGGCTACGTTCCTGATATGTTCCATGTGCACAAAGGCGGTGGAAGGCCGGTCTCGAAACGTCGTTTCGACGAGGAACTGGAGCCGCTTCAGGCCCTGCTGCTCAAGTCGCACTTCGATCTCAAGACTTCCGGGCGTCGGGTCGTCATCGTCGTCGCGGGGATCGAAGGCTCGGGCAAGGGAGAAGTCGTCTGGCAGATCAACCAATGGCTGGATCCCCGGGGCATCGAAACCCACGGATCTTTTCGGCAGGACGAGCACACGGACGGGCATCCTCCGTTCTACCAACACAGCCTGAACCTGCCCGCGCGCGGCCGGGTCGGCGTGCTCTTCGGCGCATGGTATTCCGAGCTGGTTCTCCGGCGGCTCGACGGGAAGCTCAAGCGGGCCGAGTTCGAGGCTCAGTTGACCGGTACGCGCCGCTTCGAGCGCATGTTGTCCGTCGACGGAACGATCTTCCTCAAGCTCTGGTTCCACATCTCAAAGAAGACGCTGAAGAAACGGCTCAAGGATCTTTCGGCCCATCCCGAACTCCACCTGACGCTTCTGCCCGTGGGCAAGCAGCTCGTCGTCCGGCACGAGGAACTTTCCAAGCTGGCGAGCGAAGTGATGCGGCACACGCACGTGCCCGATGCGCCGTGGCATCGGGTCGACGCGACCGATCCGCGTCGGCGCAGCCTGACCGTCGCCCGACTGCTGCTCGACTCCCTCCAGCGCGCAGCCAGCCCGGCCAAGCCCAAAGCGTTGCGCCTCCCCGCGAGGTTCCATTCGACCGATGAAGACTTCCTGGCTCCCGCGGATCTGAACGCCTCGCTGGAGAAGGACGACTACGGCGACAAGCTTTCGAAGCTGCAGAACCGACTCCTGAAGGCGGCGTGGAAACAGTTCGAAAAGAAAAGGACCTGCCTTCTGGTCTTCGAGGGCTGGGATGCGGCGGGCAAGGGCGGCGCCATTCGTCGGGTCACCCAGGCCCTGGATCCGCGCCTGTATCAGGTGACCGGTTTCGCCGCGCCGACGGACGAGGAAAAGGCGCAACACTATCTCTGGCGCTTCTGGCGGCACCTGCCTCCGGCCGGGCTCACCTCGATCTTCGACCGTTCCCACTACGGGCGTGTGCTGGTCGAGCGGGTGGAGGGCTTCGCCACGCCGCGCGAGTGGCAGCGGTCCTACAAAGAGATCAACGACTTCGAATCGCGTTTGGTCGACGGTGGCTATGTCATCCGGAAATTCTGGCTGCACATCAGCCCCGAGGAACAGCTCCAGCGCTTCAAGGCCCGGGAGCGGATCCCGACCAAGCGCTACAAGATCACCAAAGAGGACTGGCGAAACCGGACCAAGTGGAACGACTACGAGTCCGCCGTCAACGACATGGTCGCCCACACCCACACGGAAAATGCGCCGTGGTCCATCGTGCCGGCCAACCACAAGCGGTTCGCCCGCATCACGGTTCTGAAGACGGTGGTGGACGCCTTGGAGAAGGCGCTGGACTGAAGCGGCGGCGGCCTCCGTGCCGGAGAGGATGACCCGAAGTCCTCCGGGAGTCCGGCCAGGGTTGCGCTACTTCAGCCCGGCGAAGACGTGGTGCACGTCTTCGTGGTCGTCGAGCTGGGTCAGGAACGCCACGACTTCTTCGCGCTGGTCGGCGGACACTTCCGTGGAATTTTTCGCCTGATAGCGCATTTCCGACGCGGTGATCTTCCAGCCGGCGGCCTTGAGCCACTTGGAGACCGCACCGAGCTCTTTCGGCTCCGTCAGAAACCGCGCTCCGAGACCGCCCTCGGCTGTTTCCTCCGCTTCGAGCGCTTCGACCTCCTGCGCTCCCGCTTCGATGGCGTCGCCTTCAGGATCGCGGGACTTGTCGGTGTGGGTCGCCTCGACGACGCCGAGATGGTCGAAGAAAAAGTTCACGCTGCCGGGTGCGCCGAGCGCGCCGGCCTTGAAGAGATTGCGGATCTCCGGCGCGGTGCGGTTCCGGTTGTCCGTCACGCATTCCACGATCACCGGAACCTTGTGCGGGGCAAAGCCCTCGAAGGTGATGTGCTCGAACTCCACCTTCTCGTCCGTCTGGCCGGAGCCCTTCTTGATCGCGCGGTCGATCGTGTCGCGGGTCACGGAGGACTTCTTCGCCTTCTCGACGGCGGCCGCCAAACGGGCGTTGAGGTCCGGATCCGCCCCGCCGAGCTTGGCGGCGACGATGAGTTCGCGGACGAGTTTGCCGATCAACTGGCCCTTTTTCTGGGCTTCGATCTCACGGCCTTTCTGTTTCCATTGGGCACCCATAATTGGATCTTCGGTTTGTGGAAGATGGAAATAATCGAAGCCGGCCGTGGATCCAAGTCCCAAGGTGGCATCTCGTTGGATCGGTCCTCCCCGGGGCCGCAGACAGCCCGGGCGCGACTGAAGGTGGAACCGAATAATCGATTGCACGCTGCCGCGACTTGGCGTAAGCCATCAGCCCCGAGCAGCGGAAGGGTGGCTGAGTGGTCGAAGGCACCTGACTCGAAATCAGGCGTAGTCGCAAGGCTACCGGGGGTTCAAATCCCTCCCCTTCCGCCACTTGGGGCGTGCTGGTTAAAGGATGGGATTTCCCGTTGGGCCGATCCATTGGACGGTCGTGGTGGCGGGTCAAACACCCCAGCCTGACCCCGATGTTCGAGCGCGCCGGCGAAATTTCCGCGCTTTTCCTTTTCGTTCGTGACCCGTCGTCCTGAGGTTTTTCCACATGTTCTGCCGTGGATTGCAGCCCGGCTTGAGATTATCGGCGGTTCCCGAGGTAATGAGCTTCTGGGAGGGCTCTGAGGCGCTGGGCCGCTTGTTCGGGAGTCAGGTCGCGCTGGGGTTCGGCCAGCATTTCGTAGCCGACCATGAACTTCTTGACCGTCGCGGACCGGAGGAGCGGCGGATAGAAATGAGCGTGGAGCTGCCAGTGGTCGTAGCTGCCGTCGTCGGTCGGGGCGCCATGCCAGCCCATGGAGTAGGGGAACGACGTGGAGAAGAGATTGTCGTAGCGGATGAGGCTGGCTTTCAGGATCGAGGAGAGGGACGCGCGCTGCTCGGGTTTCAGGTCGGTCAGGCGTTTGACGGGCCAACGTGGAATCAAGAGCAGCTCAAAGGGCCAGGTGGCCCAATAGGGCACGACCACGAGCCAGTGCGGATTTTGCTCGATGACCCGGGTGCCGTCGCGGGTCTCGGCGTCGGCGTAGTCGAGGAGCAGGGAACGCCCGTGCCAATGGTGGTAGTTGCGCTGGGCGACTTCTTCGAGTTCGGCGGTGCGGGGCAGGAAATTGCCGGCCCAGACCTGGCCGTGGGGATGAGGGTTTGAGCAACCCATGACCGCGCCTTTGTTTTCGAACACTTGGACCCAGCGATATTTTTGGCCGAGCTCCCCGGTTTGTTCGGCCCAGACGTCGACCACGCGGCCGATCTGTTCGACGGACATTTCGGGGAGCGTCAAGTCGTGCCGGGGCGAAAAGCAGATGACGCGGCACTCGCCCTTCACCGGTTCGGTGCGGAAGAGATCCGACCGCGTCTTGTCGATCGACGGGGTGTCGGGCAGGAGCGCGGCGAAGTCGTTCTGGAAAACAAACGTGTCGGTGTAGGGCGGGTTGATCCCGCTGCCGGCGCGATGGTTGCCGGGGCATAGATAGCAGGTCGGATCGTGCGCCGGCTGGCGTTCGGCGTTCATGGTTTCCTGCTGGCCCTGCCAGGGACGCTGGGTGCGGTGCGGCGAGACGAGGATCCATTCTCCCGTCAGCGGATTGTAGCGGCGGTGGGGATGAACTTCCGGGGAGAACAAGGGAGAGTCGCTCATGGGGTCTCGGACGGATTGAAGTCTCCGCGTCTGTTCTGCGGAACGATGTTGAACGATTCGAAGTCGCCGACGGCCAACGGGCCTCCGCCGACGGTGAGACCGATGCGGACGCTGCGATCCCACGGGGGCAGGTAACCGCCGTTCAACCCGTGGCCGATCCCGGTCCACGCGGTGCCGTCGGAGCTGTAGGAGAAATGGAAGAGATGGCCGGAGGTCGCCAACGCGCGGATGAAGAGGCGTTCGCCGGACGGTGCCGGACGGGATTCGACCGACTTGGTTTGGCCGCGTTCGCGTTGCCAGAGCAGCAGCTGGCCATGGCCGAGAGCGAGTCCGACGGCGTTGCCGCGATCTCCGATGGCGGCCAATCCGGCGCGGGTGCCGGGCGCGAGGCCGGTGGTGCGGAGGATCGTCGTGGCGGTGAAGTCGCCGGTCACCAAGGATCGGCCGAGCACGGCGCCGACTTCGGCCTGGTTCTGGTCACTCGCCGGTGACAGCCGGAGACGGCCGCCGCCGGACGGATCGAGTTTAACGACGGGTTCGGCGTCGACGGGCCATTGCCATCCGCGATCGAGCCGCCTGTTGGAGAACGAATCGGAATAGGCGAGTTCCGTTCGATGTTGCTTCTGGCTGAAAGGGGAAGCAGCGGTGGACGAAGGGCCTTTGCCGCCATTGATCGTTGGCCAGCCGGGGTCGTTGAAGACCACTTCGTCGAGCAGCGCTTCGCGGCCCGTGTAGACGAAGGTGTCCTGCGCGTAGGCGTGGTAGAGCAGCCAATACCGTCCGGATCCGTCATCGACGATGCTTCCGTGGCCGGGGCAACGCCAGGCGTCGTTGCCCGCGAGGATCGGGTTGGCGGGATTCTTTTCCCATGGGCCGAGGAGCGTCTTGGAACGGGCGACGCCGAGGCCGTAGGTGCAGCCGCTGCCGCAGCAGCCGGCTCCCGAGTAGAACGCGTAGAACCATTCCCCGCGCTTCAGGATGAACGGGCCCTCGACGAGGTTGCCCTCCCACGGAACGTCGTTGCGCAGAATCTCCCTGGGCTCGCCCACGAGTTTGTTGACCGCAGGATCGAACGGCTGCGCCCAGATGGGCGTGGGTTTGCCCCGGCTGTTGCCGTCTTCCTTCCAGACGAGGTAGGGCGTGCCCTGTTCGTCGCCGATCAACATGCCGTCGATCGAGCCGGCGTCCTGGGCCACCAGCGGGCCGTGGTCGGTGTAGGGGCCCTCGGGTTTGTCGGCCGACGCGACGGCAAGGGCGAGTGGACCGTCCGGTTTGCGGCCCGTGTAGAAGACGTAGTAGCGGCTGCCCCAGTGCGAGATCTCCGGCGCCCAGTAGTTCGCCACGGACCACCCGGGGCGCTTGTTGAAGACCGGTCCGGTGTTCTCCCAATTCACGAGGTCGGTCGAACGCAGCAACGGAAACTGCGGTCCCCATTCCGAGGAAGTCGCCGTGGCCCAAAACGTCTTGCCAACCCGGATGACCGACGGATCGGCGTGGTCGCCGAGGATGACGGGGTTGGAGTACCGGGCTGGTTGAGACGGAGCGCTGCAGCCTGCCAGGAGAGCGACGGCGATTGCGGAGACGAGCGGGAGCTTCATCGACGGGAGGGCTGAAGAAAGGCCTCAATATTTGCGGTTCGGCAGCTCGGCGGCGGCGCTCGAGGCGTCGTAGACCTTGTCCTGGACGACGGTCTTCTTTGGCAGTTGCTCGCCCTTGAGCGCCTTCTCGACGGCGTCGAACGCGGCGGGGCCGAGGAGGGGATTGCATTCGACGGTGCAGTTCAGCTTGCCGGCGGCCATGGCGACGAAGGCGTCTTTCACGCCGTCGATGGAGAGGACGATCACGTCGGTGCCGGGCTTCTTGCCGGACTCCTCGATGGCCTGGACGGCGCCGAGGGCCATGTCGTCGTTGTGGGCGTAGACGACGGTCGCGCCGGCGCCGGCGCCCTTGAGCACCGCTTCGGTCACCTCCTTGCCTCCGGAGCGACGGAAGTCGCCGCTCTGCGAGGCGATGATCTTCATGTCGGGATGGCTGGAGATGCCGTCTTCAAAACCCTTCCTGCGGTCGATGGCCGGCGCGGCGCCGGGCGTGCCCTGGAGCTCGATGATGCTGGCCTTGCCGCCGGTCTTCTTGATCAGCCACTCGGCGGCCATGCGCCCTTCGGCGACAAAGTCGGAGGCGATCAACGTGGCGAAGAGCGACTCGTCTTCGGTCTTGATGCCGCGGTCGACGAGGATCACGGGGATCTTGGCCTGCTTGGCTTCCTTCAGGACGGGTTCCCAACCGGTCTCCACGACGGGCGCCATGATGATGGCGTCGACCCCTTGGGCGATGAAGCCCCGGACGGCCTTGATCTGGTTCTCCTGTTTGCCCTGGGCGTCGGAGAACTTGAGGTTCACGCCGCGCTTCGCGGCCTCGTCCTTGATCGACGCGGTCTCGGCCGTGCGCCAGGCGCTCTCGGCTCCGACCTGGGCGAAGCCGACGGTGATCTTGCCGCCGGGAGAGGCGCTGCTGCCGCTCTTGTCGCCGCAAGCGGTCAAGAGGGTGAAGCCGACGAGGCCGGCGACGAGAGAGTTGATGGGCAAACGCCAATGGGGAGTCTTCATGGAGATGGGGTCATGCTTTTCGGAAACAAGGATCGTCGATAGCTATCATTTTGTACGGTGGAGGGAAAGGGTTCGTGGGCCGGTCGTCGGTCCGGCGACGCGCACGCGGCCCGAGGCATCCAGGCTGATCGGCTCGACACAAAGCCGGCCCTGGGCCGGACCGCCGCTTTCGCCGCGATAGGAAAACCACGCGCCGCCGGACGGATCGTCGAAGACCGCGAGATGGCCGCCGAGGAAGACCTTCGCGCGCGGGTCTTTCTGGAACGGTCCCGTCACCCGATCGGCGTAGGCCACGCCGGCCCAGTAGCCGTCGCCGCCGTCCGCGTTGTTCTTCTTCGAATAGAGCGAGGCGTAGAAGAGACAGTAGCGGTCGCCGATCTTCCGGACCCACGGGCCTTCGAGGTAGTCCGCCTTGGTCGCGAGACCGACATCCGCGTTGTCCGGCGTGAGGATCTTCACGGGCTGGCCCAGCAGCTTCACCTCGCCACGCGCCAGGCCGGTCAGGTCGATCTCCTGCACGTCGATGTTGTAGCGGGGAATGAAGGCGTAGGTGCGGCCGTCGGTGTCCTCGAACAGCGTCGTGTCGCAGGCCGCGCCGGGAATGTAGCTGATGTGCTCGTAGGGTCCGGTCACCTGGTCCGCCACGCCGACGAACGCATAGCCGGCCGCGCCCCAGGTGCCGGCGGGGTTGTGTTCCTTCTTCGACCAGTTGTCGGCGGTGAAGACGAGGTAGAACTTGCCGCCCATCTTGTGGATCTCCGGAGCCCAGAAACGGTGGCGATACGGACAGTTGTCCGGCAGTTCGGAGCCCTTCACCAGCCAGCGGTCGAAGGTCCAGTTCGCGAGATCCCGCGAGCGATAGAGCTTGATGCCGGGCGACGAGCCCTGGTCGGGATCGCCGAGGTGGTTCTCATCGCGGCCGCGAAACGGGAAAACGGTGAAGACGAGATAGTAGGTGTCGCCTTCGCGGACGATGCACGGGTCGCGCAGCTCGTCGCCGGGTATCCCGTCCTGCACGCGGATCGGATTGGACCAGTGGAAGGTGTCTGGAGCAGACCCCGCCGCTACGGAGGGAACAGCATCATCCGCAGCCGCTCCGACCGCCTGCCCGGCCAACGTAAAAAACAGCGCGAGCGCGAGTGCTGCGAGGAAACCGGGGCGGCGTGGAGGACGGCGGGGATTCATGTCACTTCGCCTTCACGATGCCGACGTCGATGAACTGGCCGCCGATGGTCTGGTGGCAATGGACGGCGATGACGTTCGGACCGCCCTTCAAGGCGGCGCGGCCTGCGGCGTTCATCGGGATCGTCTCGTACGCGTGGTTGTAGTCCCTGGGCGACGCGGCGAGCACGCCGTTCAGATAGATTTCGGCGTCCTCGTCGTGGAAGCACTCGAAGGCCAGCTCGGCCGGCAGGTCGGCGGTCAGCTCGACGATGCGGCGGATCCAGATGTCGGACGTGGTCCACTGCGTCTGGATGGGACCGACGTCGTGGCCGAATCCGCCCGGTGCCGGCTTCCAGGTCGTGTCGGCGAAGCCGGGCTTCATCCAGTCGCCGGCCGGTTTCTCCGTGGTGTAGCGCCAGGTCTGGGGCTCGTCCTGGGAGGAGGGGACGATGGGCGGGTTGGGGTTCGGCGGCAGCGGGAGGAATTTACCTTTGTTCGCGGCGGTGACGATCTTCTCGTCCAGCTTGATCATCGCCCGGTCGTAGGTGAGCAGGCCGTTGATCTCCTGTTCGACGTCGGTGATCTGGGTGTAGACGGCGGCGCTCATGCCCCGTTCGTCGCGCAGCTTGTAGACGTTCTCGAGGAGCGCCTGGTAGCGCTTGGTCGCGAGCCAGGAATCCTTCAGCACCGCGCCGTAGCCGAAGGCGTCGTCGTTCCAGCGGTGGCCGGGGAGGCTCATGGTCACGCCGCCGAACTCGCCGTTGACCGACGCGCGATGGGGCTCGGGCAGTTCGCATCCGGGCCCGGGATAGGCGTGGGTGTCGTGGAGGTCGCCGCACTTCATGTCGGTCCAGCCGCTGGCGTTGTTCACGAGGCGGCTCGGATCCAGTTGTTTGGTCAAGGCGACGACGGCTTCCGTGTCGTGCTGGCCCCAGCCTTCGTTGAAGGGAGTCCAGACGACGATCGAGGGGTGGTTGTGCAACTGGGCGAGCTCTTCGCGCCATTCCTTTTCGAACTGCGCCTTGGCTCCGGCCGTGAGGGTGTTGTCGCGGCCGCCGAACATCTGGGGCATATCCTGCCAGACGAGCAGGCCGAGCTTGTCGGTCCAGTAATACCAGCGGTCGGGTTCCACCTTGGCGTGCTTGCGGGTCATGTTGAACCCGAGCTGCTTGGTGACCTCGATGTCGTAGCGAAGGGCGTCGTCGGTCGGGGCGGTGTAGATGCCGTCCGGCCAGTAGCCCTGGTCGAGAGGGCCGATCTCGAAGAGGAACGCGTTGTTCAGGAACATGCGGGTGCGGCCCTGCGCGTCCTGTCCGAGCGAGATCTTCCGCATGGCGAAGTAACTGTCCACGGCGTCGGTTTCCTTGCCGTTCTGGAGCAGCGCCACTTTGAGGCTGTAGAGATGAGGGTCGCTCGGCGTCCAGAGACGGGGGTTCGTGATCGGAAGGCTGAGCTCCTGGCCAGCGGTGCCGGTGATGCTGGCGACTTCCTTGGAGCCGTCGAACGCGGTCACCCTGACCTGCGCGATCTGACCGGACTGGACGGTGAGTCTGAGAGCCTTGGCGTCGATGTCGGGCGTCATCCGGAGGGCGTCGATGTGGGCGGCGGAGACGGGTTCCAGCCAGACGGTCTGCCAGATGCCGCTGGCTGCGGTGTAGAAGATGGCCTCGGGCTTTTTGCGCTGTTTACCGAGCACCTGGGCGTCGGCCAAGTCGGAGCGGAGGGGGTTCCAGGCGGAGACGACGAGTTCGTTGTTGCCGGCTTTGAGGCTGTCGGTGATGTCGAACTCGAAGGCGGTGTATCCGCCGCGATGGGTGCCGATGGCCTTGCCGTTGACGAGAACCGACGAGTCCCACGTCACCGCGCCGAGGTGCAGGATCACGCGCTGGCCGCGCCACTTCGCCGGCACGGTGAAGCCGCGCCGATACCACAGGCGCTGGTCGGGCACGCTCGGCTTGCCGACGCCGGAGAGGGACGACTCATAGGCGAAGGGAACGAGAATGTGATCGCCAAAGGTCGTGGGCGCGGCGGCGGCGTGCGCGGTCAGGGCATAGTCCCAAAGGCCGTTCAGATTGAGCCAATCATGCCGGACCATTTGCGGACGCGGATATTCGGGCAGCGCGTTCTCCGGCGAAACGGCCGCCGCCCAGCGGGTATTCAAAGGGCCTTTGGCCGGTTGCCACGCCTCTGCCGCAAAGGCCAGGAGCGGCACCGCGCTTGCGAACAAAGCGGCCCAGTGTCGGAGAGAAGAACGGCGTCGTTTCATGGGAGAGTCAGTGCGTGGTTTGAGCAGTGGCGGCGCGGGAGGAGATCGCCTTCTGCAGGAGAATGAAGGTCAGGAGCAGTCCGCCGATGGCGATGCGGAGCCACCAGGAGTTGAGGCGTCCGTCGAAGACCAGCGCGGTCTGGAGGGTGCCGAAGATCAACACGCCGGTCAGGGTGCCCGCCTGCGAACCGACGCCGCCGGTCAACAGCGTGCCGCCGATGACCACGGCGGCGATGACGTCCAGCTCGAAGCCGACGCCGAACGCCGGATTGCCCGAGCCCATGTAGAACGTCGCGACCACGCCGGCCAAGGCGGCGCAGAGCCCGCTGAGGCCGTAGACGGCGACCTTGGTGAAGCCGACCGGCAAACCCATCAGCTTCGCGGACGATTCGCTGCCGCCGATGGCGAAGACGTTTCTGCCAAACTTGGTGAAGTGGGTCAGGACGACGCCGAGCACGAACACGGCAAGGAAGAGGATTGCCGGAAGGGAGAGGTGGCCTTTGCCGCCGATCGGGATCCCGAGATCGAGCGCCCGGTCGTAGAAGGAGTGGGAGATGCCCACGGACTCCAGACTGACGACGAAGGACATCCCGCGCATGAAGAACATGCCGCCGAGGGTGACGAGGAAGGGCGGGAGTCCGTAGCGGTGGATCATCCAGCCCATGGCGAGGCCGAGCGCGGTGCCGGCGGCGATGGCCAACGCCATCGCGGCGAGCGGCGGCCAACCGGCGCCGATCAGCTTCGCGACGAGGATGGTCGAGAACGCCAGGACGGAGCCGACCGAGAGGTCGATGCCGCCCAGCAGGATGACCAGCGTCATCCCGACGGCGGCGATGCCGAGGAACGCGTTGTCGCCGAAAAGATTTGCGACCACCCGCATCGAGAAGAAGCCGTCGTAGAGACAGGAGGCGGTGGTGAAGAGCACGGCCAACACGGCGAGCGTGGCGGCCAGCGGGAGATCGGGCGACTGGAGCAGGCGCTTCATGGCCGGGCCTTTCCCTTCCACAGACCGCCGATCTGCCCGCGGAACTTGGCCGATTGCAGGAGGCAGACGGCGACGATGACGATGGACTTGGGCACGGGCGAAATCGCGGGCGGCACGCCGAGGTTCTGCATGGTGGTGGTGAGCGTCTGGATGAGCAGCGCGCCGAGGACCGAACCCACCAGCGAGAAGCGTCCGCCCGTCAACGCGGTCCCGCCGACGACGACGGCGAAGATGGCGTCCAGCTCCATCATCTCGCCGACGCGGCTGGAGTCGGCGGCCTTGATGTTCGAAGTGGCGATGAGTCCGGCGATGCCGGCGCAGAGTCCGGAGACCGCATAGACGAGGAGCTTCACTGCGGTGGTGTTGATGCCACAGAAGCGCGCGGCGCGTCCGTTGTCGCCCACGGCTTCGAGGAAGAGGCCGCAAGCGGTCCTGCGCGTGAGCCAGACTGAGATGGCGAGAACGGCCGCGACGATCGTCACCGTGAAGGGCAGGCCGAACAGGTGGCCGTTGCCGAGATAGACGAAGGCCGGCAGATCGAAGGTGAGGATCTGTCCGCCGGTGATCAACATGGCGACGCCGCGTCCGGCGACCATCAGGATCAAGGTGGCGATGATCGGCTGGATGCCGGCCTTGGCCACGAGGAGGCCGTTGCCGAAACCGGCCAGCAGCGCTGCCAGCAGGGTGATCGGAACCACCGCGACGAAGGGCAATCCGGTCCGCGTGACCAACGCGGCCGCCAGCGCGCCGGCGATGGCCATGATGGAACCGACCGACAGATCGACGCCGCCCGAGGCGATGACCAGCGTCATGCCGATGGAGAGCAGCATGACCTTCGAGCCCTGGTTCAGGATGTCGACGAGGATGCCGTAGAGATGGCCTTCGCGGAGCTCGACGCTGAAGAAGCCGGGGGACCAGACGAGGTTGAAGGCCAACAGCGCGGCCAAACCGAGAAGCGGCCACAGCAGGGTGCCTCCCTGGAACCAGGCTCTGACTCTGGCCAGGGGCTCACTCATGATGGGCGATGACATTCATGATGCGGCCGGCTTCGACGTCGGGGCCGGACAGTTCGCCGATCTTGCGGCGGTCCCGCAGCACGACGACGCGCTGGCAATTGCGGACGACTTCCTCGATGTCCGAGGAGATGAAGAGAACGGACATCCCTTCGCCGCGCAGCGACTGGACGAGCTTCTCGATGTCGGCCTTGGCGCCGACGTCGATGCCGCGCGTGGGTTCGTCGAGGATGATCAGCCTGGGCTGCAGCGAGAGCCAACGGCCCAGGAGCACTTTCTGCTGGTTGCCGCCGGAGAGGTTCTTGATCGGCGTCCCGGCACTGTCGGTCTTGATCCGCAACGCGCGGATGTAGTGGTCGGCGATGGTGTCCTGCTCCTTGCGGGCCATCAGCCGCAACGGCCCGCGGCGGCTCTGCAGGGCGAGGACCATGTTCTCGCGGACGGACAGGTCCGGAAAAATGCCCTCGGTCTTCCGGTCCTCGCTGCAGAAGGCGAGGCCGAGCCGAATGGCGTCGCGCGGCGAAGCGATCTTGACCGTGGTGCCGCCCAGCTTGATCTCGCCCGTCTGCGTCGGCGTGACGCCGAAGAGCATCTTGGCCGTCTCGGTGCGGCCGGAGCCGAGCAATCCGGCGAGCCCGGTGACTTCACCGGCGGCGATGTCGAGGCTGACTGGATTCATCGTGCCCTTGTGGCTGATGTGGCGGGCCTCGAGCAGCGGTGCGCGTGAACCGGCCGCGGCGCTGTGGGCGCTTTCGGCGAGGTGCTGCATCTCGGCGAATTCCCGGCCGAGCATCGCGCTGATCAGCTTGAGACGCGGCAGTTCGGCGATCGGATGTTCGCCGACGAACCGGCCGTTGCGGAGGACGGTGATGCGGTCGGAGACGGCGTAGACCTGGTCGAGGAAATGGGTGACGAAGAGCATCGCGACGCCTTCGTCGCGAAGGCGGCGGAGCACACCAAAGAGGAATTCCACCTCGCGTTCGTCGAGACTTGAGGTCGGTTCATCGAGGATCAGCAGCTTGGCCTTCACGTCCAGCGCCCGGGCGATCGCCACCATCTGCTGTTCGGCCATGGAGCAGGATGAGAGCGAACGGCTGGCGTCGAGCTTGAGTCCGAGACGGCCAAGGGCGGCTTCGGCACGGCGGCGGATCTGGGACTTGCGCAGGAGGCCGAAGCGCGTGGGCTGGCGGCCGAGCAGGATGTTGTCCGCGATGGACAGCGTGGGGACGAGATTGACCTCTTGATAGACGGTGCTGATGCCGATGGCTTCGGCGTCGCGCGGCGACTTCGGGGCGACGGGGCGGCCTTCGAACTCGAACCGGCCGGAGTCGGGAGCGTAGACGCCGGTGAGGGTCTTGATGAGCGTCGATTTGCCCGCTCCGTTTTCGCCCATCAATGCGTGGATCTCCCCGGCGCGCAGCGTCAGTCCTGCGCCGTCGAGCGCCTTCACCGGGCCGAAAGCGATGGAGAGATCGGCGATACGGAGCAACGGGGCTGACGCTCCACCGCTCATGCCAGGAGGCGGGCGCCGTCGCCGGGGCGGGTGAGGAAGAGGGACGGCTCGATGCCGGTGCGCTTGTGGTAGTCCGTGGCGATCGAGGCTGAGACGGCGTCCGCCGCGTCGCGTCGGACCAAGGCGATGGCGCAACCGCCGAAGCCGCCGCCGGTCATGCGGCAGCCATAGATGCTGGATTTCATTTTTGGAGCGGAAGCCAGGTCGACGACCACTTCGAGCTCGGGACAGCTGACCTTGTAGTCGTCACGCAGCGAGGCGTGGCTGGCCTGCATGAGCTGGCCGACTTCTTCCCAACGCGAGGCGGCCACGGCGTCAGCAGCCTTCAGCGTTCGGGCGATCTCGGAGACGACGTGGCGGGCGCGGCGGAAAGTGGTGGAGTCCATCTTGGACCGGCCGGCCAGCAGCATCGGCTCCGTGACGTCGCGGAGGGAGGCGACATCCAGCGCATGGGCGGCGGTTTCACACTGGGTTCGGCGCAGGGCATATTCGCCGCCGGAGAGCTCGTGCCGGACGTTGGTGTTGATCACGAGCACGGCCACGGACGGATCGTTGAAGGGGACGAGGCGCGTTTCACGTGATCGGCAGTCGAGGAGCAAGAGGTGGTCTTCGCGTCCGCAGACCGAAGCCATCTGATCCATGATGCCACAGGGCACGCCGACGTAGTCGTGTTCCGCCTTCTGGCAGAGGAGCGCTTTCCCGACCGGATCGAGCGATCGGCCGGTGATGGCCTCAAGCAGCGTGGCGGTGGCGACTTCGAGCGCGGCGCTGCTGGAAAGTCCGCCGCCGGCGGGAACGGATGAATCCACGAACGCGTCGAAACCGGGGATCTTTGGGCCGAGTGCCTGGAATCCGGCGATCACCCCTGCGGCGTAGTCGGACCAGCTGGTGTGGGAGCCGGGTGTCAGCCGGGCTGGATCGATCTCGACAGGCTTGTCGGCGAACGAGGTTTCGAGACGGATGATGTTCCGGCCGTTGAGGGCGGCCGCGACGACCGTCTCGCGGTCGATGGCCATGGGCAGGACGAAGCCTTCGTTGTAGTCCGTATGTTCGCCGATGAGATTCACGCGGCCGGGTGCGGCGGCGAGCCAGCGTGGAGGTTGACGGAAGCGGGCGGTGAACTGCCGGCGTGCTGTTTCGGCGGGATCATGGACCTCGGTTGCCGGAATCGGGGCGGTGCTCATGGATGCTGGTTGTGGTCCGATCGCTCCCGGATCAAGCGGGCCCTGCGGACGGGCTGATGGGTGGGATTCTTGCCGCAAGGACCTAGGTCCAAACGAACGGGCCGGCTCAGGGACGGCCCATGATCCGGCCCGGCTTTTGAACCGGCGCGCGGTCTGCCGATCACTGGTCGATCCGGGCTTCCAACGCCGCGTTCACAGTCCAAGTGACCTCGTTGTGGAGCGCGTTGTCGGCGTTCCACCTTCTCCGCCAGGGATTGTCCCGAGTCGGATCAATGACCTCTTTTCGTTTGGCAGCGGCGGAGTGGCCGTCGGCAAACTGGATCACGGTGAAGCGGTTGTGCCGGTTGGCCGGCCATTGGTCGTCCTGGGTCGGATCGATGCTGGCGTTGTAGGTGGGGTTGGTCTTGGCCCCTTTTCCGTCGGCGAGCATGATCATGTCCGACGGGTTTCTGACGGAGGTGTCTTTGACATAGCCCCGGAATGCTCCGCCGTTGATGTCGCCTCCGAGACCGAGCTGGGGAGAGGCTCCTATGTTGAGGCCCCAGTCGTTGTAGCCATAGGAGAAGCGGCTGTTGGGTGTGACGCCGTATTTGATCGGGGCCGAGAAACCCGGAGGAGTCGCGGTGGCCAGGGTGTTGTTGAGGGTCTCGTCCCAGGAGCTGTTCGGATCGGCCGCCGGGCAATGGAAGAGCTTCCGGTTTTCGCCGGCATAAGGGAGCAGGCGAACCGGCCAGACGTAGACCGGCGGGCTGACCGAGAGACTTCCGGGATAGACGCCGAAATCGCTCACATACATGACGGTCGCCAAGCCGATTTGCCGGAGGTTGTTCAGGCAGGCGGTCTGTAGTCCCTTGGCCTTGGCCTTGGCCAGAGCCGGAAGGAGCATCCCCGCAAGGATGGCGATGATGGCGATGACCACCAGCAGCTCGATCAGAGTGAAGCCGCGGCGACCACGGCCATGACGGTTGGGGGTCTGGAGGACGACGGTCTGATTCATGATCGGTAATCGGGTTTGGACGTGTGGGCGCTTTCAGCGTGGACGAGGACTTGGGCCGCGGCAACACCTTCGGTGATGGTGTTGCCCAGATTTCGCCGAGATGGTTGGGGCCAAGTAAAGTCAATGCCCATGGGGTTTCGAGGGAACTCCCACACCCTAAAAGGCCAGCGCGCCGACGGATTGCGGGATGAACCGACCCCATTCACGCAAGAGATGGAACCTAAGGGGGCGATGTGGATTGAAGTTGAACGGATCCTCGGCGATTTGGTGTGCCTCAAAACACCCGCCCTTGGTTGCGGCTGGCGACTGCGAATCGAGAGGGCCGCCGCAGGCAGCCAAGACCCGATGAGACGGAGACGCTTCGCGAAATCGGGAAAGGAGGCTAGCCGCCGAGGTCGAGGCGATCCTTGGCCCGATGGATACCCGCAATTTCGGACAAGGCGAGCCTGGCAAGGGAGACAAAAAAAGGACGGGCCCGCTCTTGGCGCCCGCCCGTTGATCGTGCGATCGGATGATCGCGCCGCGGGTGTTCAGACCGGTTTTTTGGCGGTCTCCAGCAAGCGAACAATAATGCCGTCCACCGTCTGGCCGTCGGCTTCGGCGCGGTAGTTGAGGAGGATGCGGTGGCGCAGCACGGGAAGGGCGAGGACGCGGATGTCCTCTTCGGTCACATGGGCCCGGCCGGCCAGGAGAGCCCGGGCCTTGGCCCCGAGGATCATGGACTGGGCGGCGCGGGTGCCGGCACCCCAGTTGACGTAGGTGTCCACGAAATCGGGGGTTCCGGTCTGCTTGGGGCGCGACGCCGCCGCCAGTCGAACGGCGAAGCCCACCAGTTCCTCGCTCACTGGCACGGTGCGGACCAGTTCGTGGAACTGGAGGACGTCGTTGGCGTCGAACAGCGGGAGAATGGCTGCGGGCGGCCGGCCGGTGGTCTGCTGGATAACCCGAACTTCATCGGCTTCCGGCAGGTAGTTCATCGTCACGTTGAACATGAAACGGTCGAGCTGGGCTTCGGGCAGCGGGTAGGTGCCCTCCATCTCGATCGGGTTCTGGGTGGCGAGCACGAAGAACGGTTCCGGCAACGGATGCCGCGAGCCGGACGCCGTGACCTGGTGCTCCTGCATTGCTTCGAGCAGGGCGGCCTGGGTCTTCGGCGGGGTGCGGTTGATTTCGTCGGCCAGGACCAGATTGGCGAAGACCGGACCGGGCACGAAGGTCAGGCGACGGCCTTCGGGGCCTTCCTGCAGGATCTCGGGGCCGGTGATGTCGGCCGGCATCAGGTCCGGCGTGAACTGCACGCGGCTGAAGCGGAGGTGGAAGATCTGGGCGATGGATTTGACGAGGAGGGTCTTGGCCAGGCCGGGAGCTCCGGTGATGAGCACATGGCCGCCGGCGAAGAGCGCCAGCAGGATCTCCTCGATCACGGACTCCTGGCCGACGATGACCTTGGAGAGTTCGGCACCGATGAGGGCGCGGCTCTGGGCTAGCTTTTCAACGAGGGCCTGTTCGGGCGGCACGGCGGCGGTGTTGGGGATGGGAGGCGGTTGCATGGTGAATGGGGGAAATTTCGAACGCTCATCGGGGAACATTCAACTCCGAACGACGGGGCTCGGCGGACATCATTTCGGGCTCAATGGGTCATCGCGAAGAAGACGATGTTGATGGCGAGGGGGAAAGCGCGTTTCTCCGAGAACTGGCGGAAGAAGTATTCGTCCGTGCCTTCGCGCTCCCAGCCGTCGCCGTTGTCGGTGTTGTGGCAGGCGAGGACCATGATGTGGCCCTGGTCGTCGTTCAGCGCGCGGATGTGGACGTCGCGGCACTCTTCGCCGTCATGGTTCTCCCAGGTCACGCCGTCATATTGGCTGCGGATGCCCTGGCGGAAGTTCGGGATCTGCAGCTGGTTCTTCGGAACATCCAGGGGGAACACGGCGTGGAAGATCGGATGGTCCATCGGCAGTTCCACGAAGTCGCGGTCGGGGAAGACGCGTTTCATCTGCGCCTGGAACGTGCGCCACTGCACCTCGCCCCAGAAATCGTCCACCATCAGAAACCCGCCGTTCAACAGGTAGTTCCGGAGAATGGGCACCTCTTCGTCGCGCAGTTCCAAGCTGCCGGGCTCCACCATGTAGATCCAAGGATAACGGACGAGATCCGGGTCGGTCAGCCGAAGCGTCCGGCCGTTGGGATCGGTCTTGATCGTGGTCAGTTGCTGGAGGCGGTAGGAAAGGTTCAGGTCGCTGTCCGGGAAATCGGTGATCCATTCGCCCGCCGTGGGGGAGCAGTGGTCGGAGCGGTCGCGGATGATCCGGGCGAAGGTGAAGACGTCCGGCTCCAGGCCCGGCGCGTTGGTCCAGATGGGCGCCCCGGAGCCGCGGTTGGCGACCTCGCGCGCCGTCTTGACGGTGTGTTCGTCCACCGCCACGCCGTCCTCCGTGTAGACGACGCCTTCACGGGAGCCCCGATGTCTCCAGCCTTGGGCGGCACAGAGTCCGCCTGCCAGCAGGAGCAGGCTCAGCAACAATCTGGAACGGCTTTTCGCGTTCATAGTGGTGTAGGGGCGGGGGGGGTGGGACGGCCCCGGTCAGTGGGTCATCGTGTAGAAGAGGATGTTGATCATGAGCGGGTAGTTCTTCTTCTCGGAGAACTCGCGGAAGAACTCGATGGCCGCGCCCTCCTGTTCCCAGCCGTCGCCGTTGTCGGTGTTGTGGCAGGCCAGCGCCATGATCCGGCCCTTGTCGTCGAAGAGGGCGCGGAAGTGGACCTCGCGCGCATCCTCGCGTTCCCACGTGACGCCGAAATAGCCGCTGCCGGGATCCAGACTCTGCATGCCGAGGCCGATGTTGGGGGTCTGGATCTTGGTCTTATCCAGTTTGAAGATGCCGTTGAAGATCGGGTGGTCCGCCGGGAGATCGATCCATTCCTTGTCCGGGAAAGCTTTTTTCACTTCATCCGCCATGTTGCGCCAATCGGGTTCCCCCCAGAAGTCGTCGATCATGAGGAAGCCGCCGTTGAGCAGATGCTTGCGCAGCGCGGCGGCCTCGTCGTCGCCCAGATAGAGCGCGCCGGCCTCGACGATGTAGATGAAAGGATAGTCGCCGAGTTCCCTATCGGTCAGACGGAGCGTCTTGCCCATGGTGCGGTCGTCGACCTTGAGCGAAGTCATCTGCTGGAGGCGGAACCCGAGGTTCAGCTCGGCTTGACCGTAGCCTTCGTAGTCCGTGTCCCAGCCACCGCGTCCTCCGTAGCCCCCGTGGTCGTATTCGATGCGCGCAAAGGTGAAGACGTCGCGCTTGAAGGCCTGGGGATTCTCCCATTGCGGGGGACGTCCCGAGTCTTGGGGAAAGGATCGAAGGCCGCCGCCGCGGCGCGGGCCGCCCCATTGGGCAACCGCCAACCAAGCGCTGCCGAGGATGGCGGCGAAGAGGGCGAAGCGGGCGAGGCGGCGTTTCATGGCAAATGGGTTTAGAAAACGAATGCCTTTCGAGGGACGACGTCCGTTTCCGGTTTTTCAATCAGGATCGGAGTTCCTGGTGGCGCGACCCGGAAGATCTCCTCCAACAGCGTCAACGCATCCCGATAACGCGGAGTCTCCTCGATCGCGGCGAGGGCGAAAACCTTGGCCCTTTGGGAGGCACCGGCCCGATGGAGCGACCGGGCGACGCGATACTTCGCTTCGGACAGGTCGGCGGGCTTCAAGGCGAGATACGCCATCCATTCCGCAGCGGCGGCCGCCGGTTGGTCGAGGGCGTCCAACGCCTCGCCGAGTCGCCTGCGGGCTTCGGGTGCCAGGGGGTTGACCGCGATATAGCGCTGGGCGTTGAGGCGGACCTCGGGCCAGTCCTGGCGCTCGGCGGCCAGAGTCATCAGGCGCGAGAAGGCTTCGATGGCGGTGGTGTCGATATTGGCGCGCTGTTCGAGGACGCGCTGTTCGTTGTTCGTTTCGTCGAGACCACGATAGGCGACCGCCATCAGGGCCAGCGCGCTGTCGTTCCCCGTCTGGCTTGGATAGGCGCCCCGAAGCTTCAGCAACGGCACGAGGGCGTCGTTCCACTTTTCCGCCTGGAGCAACGCGCGGGCCTGTTGCCCGAGGATGTAGAAGTTCTTCGGATGAAGCTGGGCCAGCATTTCGGATGTCATCGGCACGTCGGCCTTGGGTTCGTCGAACTCCAGTTCCGGCGCGAGCTTCTCGGCGCGTTCTTTGGCGAAGGCGGCGAACTCCTTTTCCACGGTTCCCATGGGCGCGGTATGGGCGGCGATGGCTTTGTTGATCTCGGTGCCGGTGCCGAGATCTCGGAGGATCTCGCGCACCGCCGGTGTGCCGTAGCGGGTGGAAAGGAACTCCACGGCGAGCGCGGATTCGTAGTAGGCGAACTGGAGGGCCTGTCCGTCCTGGGCGGTGAGGAACGCGCCGCTCAATTCGCTCAACGGGGTGAACTTGTCGCCGAGAACCATCTTCCGATAGGCGGGGGTCATGTGCTGGCCCCAGGTCGGATTCGCCTGGAGTTCCTCGTAGACGGAGATGCCCTCGCTCAGCCAGCGCGGCATCTTGTTCTTGGTGATCGTCAGGGTGACGACGTGACAGAACTCGTGCCAGAGAACCGCTTCCCAGTTCGATGGATTGCCGCCGCTGGAGGCGGGGCTGTTGGCGGTGATGACCTTGCCAAAACAGACGCCGAGGAAGCCCGGATTGTGCGGCATGCCGAAGGTGCGGACGCCGAAGTCGCGCTGGTCCGGGAAGATTTCGACGGTGACCGGGCCTTGCAGATCCAGGCCGTATTTCGCGCAGAGATTCGTGCGGGCGCGGTCGAGGAGCGACATGACGCGGTCGCCATAGACGGCGGCTTCATGCTGCGACATGCGGACGACGAAGAACTCGTTGGTCAGGGTGGCGAACTTCGTCATCGAATCCTTCAAGGTCGCGAGGTTGAAGGACTCGACGTCGTATTGGTCCGCTTTGTGGGCCTCTTCGACCAGTTCCCAGCCGGCGGTGGTTTGGCCGAGGCGGAGGAGATCCTGGGCGAGCTGGATCTTGGCCGGGACGAACCCAGGATCGAAAGCCAGTGCCTGCCGCTGGTGGTCCGCGCCTTCGGCGAAGCGGTATTTCTGCGAAAGCTGGGTGCCGATGAGATGGTCCACTGCGGGATTGTTGGTCCACCAATGGAGGGCGGACTGGCGGGCGTCGCGTTCCTTGTCGGGCTGGTTGCGGAGATGGGCGAGGACGGCGCGGTAGGCCCAGGCTTCGGGCTGCCATGGATTTACGGCGATCGCCTTGTCGAGCTGCTTGTCGGCTTCTTCGTATTCCTCGGCGGCGATGGCGTGGTCGGCGAGCAGGAGGCGGGCGCGGTCGTGGTTGGGATTGAGGGCGAGGGCCTGGGCGAGCGCTTCCAACATGGCGCCCCGATCGTCGGATTCCTGCGACGCGGCGAGACCGTAGAAGAAGTCGGCGTCGGTGGGGAACTTTTTGGTGCCTTCGGTAAAGGTCTTGGCGGCGAGGGCGTAGTCCTTCTTCGACAAGGCGAGTTCGCCGATGGCGAGGCGGGGTTCTCGGGCTTCCGGGTCCTGTTTGGCCGCCTGCTGGTAGATCTTGTCGAGCACGTCCTTGGGATCGGCGCCGAGGATCAGCAGCGCGCGGCCGATGGTGGCGAGGGTCTCCGGAGTGCCGTTGATGGAGGAGCGGGACTGGATGAGCTCGTTGACGTAGCGGAGATTTTCAAGCGCGTCCTGGGTGCGGCCCACGGACTGGTAGACGTCGTGCGCGACCCTGCGCAGCGGGATGCTGAAGCGGTAGGTGTTGAGCGCGTTGGAAACGACGGTGACCGCCTCCGGATACTGGCCGGTCTTGAGCAGGGACAGGCAGAGCAGGCGGCTCCATTCGTCTTGCCGGTAGTTCTCGGCGATGGCGGCCTTGGCGGCGGGAATGACCTTTTGGTATTCGCCGGCGAGGAAAAGATTCCGGGTCGCCGCAAGGTCGTGCGACGCCGCTTGACCGGAGACGGCGGCCAACAGGAGGCAGGCAAGGCACCAGGCGGCGAATCGGCGAACCGACGATGGAGCGGTCGGCGCGGAGGAGTCGGCGGATGGATTGGGCGGAAACGGGTTCACGACGTTTTGGCTGGCGAGGCAAGTTGGCGGGAAATCGGTGAAGCTCAAGTGCGGGATGCCGGACTCGATCCATCCGGGGCATGAAAAAAGGCGACGGCTCGGAAGCCGTCGCCTTTTTGAAGCCGGTCGGGCATTACTTCGCTCCCTGATCGATCCAGGCGCGGAGGGTGCCGAGCTGTTCCTTGGTCAGGGCGGGGAACTTTTCACGCTTGTCGAGCGGGGGCATCTCCATTTCCTCGACTGTTTCGGCGGCGTAGAGGAGGACCGGGCTCTCGGTGCTCTTGCCGGGGACGATTCCCTTTCCTTCCTTGCCGCCCTTGATGATCGTCTCCAGCGATTCCATCGAATACTTGCTCTTGGGCCGATCGCCGCTGTGGCACTTATGGCAGGACTTTTCGAGCATCGCCTTGATGTCTTTCTCGAAGGTTAGGCCCGTCGTGGCAGCTGCGGGAGGCAGCTTGGTCAGGTCGGGCTTGGCGTGCTCTTCTTTGGCGTGCTCTGCGGCGAAGGCCGTCAACGTGGTGGCCGCGATGGCGGCCGACAGGAAGGTTTTGGTGAAGGTGTTCATGGCGCGTTAAGGATGGGTCGTGCTCGGCCGGACTTCTAGCTGGTTCGGACGGATTTTCCCAGCGTTCATTCAAAATCTCAGGCCCGCGCAAGAGACGCGGGGTTTTCGGGTCCGTTACGCGGGGAAATCCTAAGATCCAAGGAAGAGACCCGATCTGTCCGGCTTGCCTCCGATAGTCGGGTCGGCCAAGGCTGTGCGCGATGTCGCTGCGTTGTGTCGTCACTGCCGGGCCCACCTTCGAGTCGCTGGACGATGTCCGGCGGCTGACCAACTTTTCCACCGGTAAACTGGGCTGCCGGCTCGCGACCTTCCTCCACGACCGGGGCCACGACGTGGTCCTGTTGAAAGGCGAGTCCGCCACGTATGGAGGGGAAACCCGGGCCTGCGAGGTCCGGGGGTTCACCTCCACGCGCAATCTGAAGGAGCAGTTCCGGTCCTTGGCCGGCACCGGGGTGGACGCGGTGTTCCATGCGGCGGCCGTCAGCGACTTCTCATTTGGCCGGGTTTTTTCGGGTGCTCCTGAAAACGGGCTGACTGAAATCAAGTCGGGCAAACTTTCCACCCGCGAAGGAACCTTGTTGGCCGAGTTGGTGCCGACGCCAAAATTGATCGCCGCCCTGCGCGGGATGTATCCAGCGGCGCGGTTGGTGGGCTGGAAGTATGAAATGGACGGCGACCGGCCCTCCGTCGTGGCGCTGGCGCGGCGACAATTGGCGGATTGCTCGACCGACGCGTGCGTGGCCAACGGGGCGGCCTACGGCTTTGGCTTCGGGATCGTCACGGCCGGCGCCGTGGAACACTTCTCCGATACGGGTCTGCTCTATGCCGCGCTGGAGCGATTGGCGCTGGCCCCGACCGCCGGCTCCTGAGACGCGGGGACGGGGCCTCTTCCTTGGGTCTTGTTTCGGCTCATGGTGCGGAAAGCGCCGATGAGCACGAAGACGAAGAGCGACAGGGCGATCAGGATGGCGATCCAGTAAAGGAGCCGTCCCTGGGACTTCATCTCTTCGGCTTTGGCCCTGCCCTGTTGGAGAAACACCTCGAACTCGCGGTCGACCCGCTTGAGGTCCTCCTCGCTCTTCAGCGGAAGCACCTGCCAAGCCCCTGCCTTGATGCGAAAAGCGTCCGGCAGCGCTGCGATCTGCCCCCCGTCGGGCTGGACGAATTCCAACTGCTTCCAGAACGGGGCGGATTCCTGGGTCCAGATCCGGTTCAAGCCATGGTTGGTCGCTACCTGGAGGATCCTTTGCCAGAGCAACGGGCGGAGCCGCTCGGCGAGGGAGAAGTCGGGCAGGCATTCGCTGTGCAGCAGGCCGTTGCCCTGGTGGATCTTCAGGGCGATGGCTGCGGCCAGCTCGCCTTCCGGTCCGACAACGAGCTGGAACTCGGTGAACGAGGGTTCCAGATCCGCGGGCGCCAAGCCCACCTCGCGCCAGACCGCTACGAGAGCTGGAAGGTCGTCGGATGTCGCTCTGCGCAGTTGGAAATTACTGGTGTCCACTTTCGGAAATATTAGCGGGAGACATTCTCCAAGACAAGGTGCGGACCGTTCGGCGGGCGATCGATTCAGCGGTGTCCGAAAAAGTTCCCGGGTTTCGTGCGAGTCGGGACACAGGGGGCGCGTCTTTCGGCACGCGTCCTTTTTTCCCCCGGCCGCCGACGCGAGCTGCGGCGCTCAGTTCAACTGCTCCAACATCCGGTGCAGCTCGGCGTCCGTATTGTAGAAGTGGGGCGAGACGCGGAGGTAGTGGCGGCCGGTGCGGTCCTTGCGCAGGGAGACGATGATCTTCGCCTCGTTCAGCCTGGCCCAGAGCGCGGGCAGATCCGTGCCTTCCTTCCAGAAGCTGACGATGCCCGAGGCGTTCTCGGCGGGCGCATCCGCGCAGAGCACGTTGAAGCCCTTGGCCTGGAGCGCGGGAACGAGAAGGGCGCGTTTGCGCAGCAGTTCGGCCGTGATCGCCCCGGTGCCCAGCTCGGTCAACAGCTCCAGCGAAGCATGCAGGCCGGCGATGCCGAGGACGTTGGCGGAGCCGGCTTCGTAGCGGCGACCGCCGCTCTGGAACTGGAGGTGCGCCTGGGCCACATAGTCGGGGCAGCTCACGTTGGCCCAGCCGTGGACGACGGGCTTCAGCTTCTCCTGCACTTCCTTCCGCACATAGAGGATGCCCGCCGCGAGCGGACCCAGCAGCCACTTGTGCGCGTCGGCCGCGATGAAATCGACGTTCTCCGCCGGGGTCGGAAAGGCTCCGAGCGTCTGGATGCCGTCCACGCAGAAGAAGATTTTCCGGGCCCGCAGCACGCGTCCGATGTCGGCGATGGCGGGTCGCCAGCCCGAGACGAAATGGCAGGAGGCCAGGGCGACGAGGCGGGTGTTTTCATCGATGTGCGACGCCACGTCGATCGGGCGGATCTGCCCGAGTTCCTTCACCTTGAGGAACCGCACCTGCACGCCGCGCGCCGCCAGCGCCATCCACGGATAGACGTTCGAGGGATAGTCGTCGTGGTAGACGAGGACGTTGTCGGTCTTGCGGAAATCGAGGCCGGCGGCGACGAAGCTCAGTCCGAGCGAAGTGGGGCCGACGAGGCTGATCTCGTCGGGCCGCGCACCGATGAGATCGGCGGCGAGCAGGCGGGTCTTCTGGATCAGACCGGAGGGCATCATGTCCTCCTGGTCACCGAGCGTGCAGGCGGTGGCGTAGCGGGTCACGGCCTCCGCGACCCGGCGGGGCAGGGGAGCGACCCCGGCATGGGCCAGAAAGGCGCCCTCGCGGGTGACGGGAAATTCGTGTTGGCGCAGCTCTTCGTTCGACAGGATTTCAGCAACGGTCATGGGACGGAGGAATTAGCAGTCGCGACGGCGTTCCGGAAGCGGAATGCAATTCGGGTTTCAGAGGACGACGTCAGTCCGACCTACGCTCCCGGACCGGCGAACTCCGCTCCTCGGACGAAGTTGTTTTCCGCTCGATCCATGTTTCCTGGCTTTGGGCCGAGGGGCCGGCGGACCTCTACGGTCCCAGACAAAGGGTCGCGACTCTTTGCCGGTGTGACATTGGGTCGAGGCGTCCGGTCGTTCTTTTGGCGGCACTTGAGGATTGGGCGAACGGCCGCAAGACGAATCCGGGTCGATGACGCCCGGAAACGTGGCCAGTCATTGTGCGCCGCACTTTCTCCGAATCCGCCTTCGCCATCGGCCCTTGCCTCCCTAGACTCCGGGCACACTTCCTATGGCTCGACTCGAAATGTTTCCAGCAACGGGCGAACGGCTTGTCCGATTCGTGGGTGACCGGATCGTCTTCCAGCTGCGGATTCCGGGCGGGTTGCCGGAGGGCGGGAAGGCGTTTGTCCGAACGAATCTCGGCAAGGCGGCCACGCTGCGGCGCGAGATCATCGCGTCCTATGCTGGGAAGAGGCCGTTGTCCGTCTCTTTCTGGCGCGACGTGGCGATGGCCCCGTCCGCTTTGGGCGATCGAGAGCTGTTCGAGGTGTCGTTGCCGCTGGGCGAGGTCGGTTTCTTCCGGAACAAGGCGTTCTTCGTGGATGAAAAGGGCTGGCAGCATTGGCCGGACGGGGACGACTTCGGCCTGTCGGTGCACCCGGACCATTCCCGGACGGCGAGCACGATCTACTGCGCCTTCACCCGGATGTTCGGGGCGACGAAAGCGGCGGACCACACGCGCGACGACGTGCTGGAGGCGACGCTGCGGAAAATGGAGGAGGATGGTTATTCCGTGATTCCCAGGTCGGGCACGCTGCGGGATCTGAAGGGCGAACTGCCGCACATCCTCGGCACGCTGGGCAGCCGCATCCTGCATCTCCTGCCGGTGAACCCGACGCCGACGGTCTTTGCGAAGATGGGCCGCTTCGGCAGTCCCTATGCCGCGCAGGACATGACGGCGATCGACCCCGCGCTGGTGGAGTTCGACCTGCGGACGAACGCGGTGGATCAATTCTGCGAACTGGCGGACGAGACGCATCGGCTGGGCGGGCGGCTCTACGTCGACATCGTCATCAACCACACGGGCTGGGGCTCGACGCTGTGGAACGAACATCCCGAGTGGTTCCTGCGGGAGAAGGACGGCGAGTTCGCCAGCCCCGGCGCGTGGGGCGTGAAGTGGGGCGATCTGGTCGAGCTGGAACCGCACCACATCGGGCTCTGGGAGCATCTGGCGGAGGCGTTCCTCGTCTGGTGCCGGCGCGGCGTGGACGGCTTCCGCTGCGACGCCGGCTACAAGGTCCCGATGCCCGTCTGGCAATACATCGTGGCCCGGGTGCGCGAGGAATTCCCGAACACGGTCTTCCTGCTGGAGGGCTTGGGCGGCGCCTGGGTGTTGACCGAGGCTTTGCTGACCGAAGGCGGGATGCAATGGGCCTACAGCGAACTCTTCCAGGAGCTCAACGGCTCGCAGGTGGGTGGCTACCTCGACCACGCCATGAAGCAGAGCGCGCGCGTCGGCACGCTCGTCCACTACAGCGAGACGCACGACAACCTCCGCCTCGCGGCCAAGGGCCGGGCGTGGTCGCTGCTGCGCAATCGGATGAGCGCGTTGACCAGCATCGGCGGCGCCTACGGCTTCACGTGCGGCGTGGAATGGTTGGCCGACGAAAAGGTCGAGGTGCACCAGAGCCGCGGCATGCGCTGGGGCGCGTCGGCGAACATCGTGGCCGATCTGGCCGGGCTGAACCGGCTGCTGGCGGAACATCCGGCCTTCTTCGACGGCGCGAAGCTGACGCGGCTGAGTCCGCCTGGAGCGCCCGTCTATGCGTTGCGCCGAGATTCCGCGGATGGGCAAGACTCGGTGCTCGTGCTCATAAACACGGATCCGGCGGCGGAGTACGGGTTGGAATTGACCGCCGAGACCCTGGCGTTTCTGGGAAAGTCTCCGGTGAACCTGCTCGACGATGACGCCGGAGCCCATCCCTCGCGAATCCCATCGGGAGAGGAATCGGTCTTCCATCAAACCGTCACGAACTCCGGCAAGGTGCTCTTGAATCTCAGGCCTGCTGGCACGGTGTGCTTGGCGGGTTCTGCGACGATCATGGGACTCTCGGGCGACGCGTATCGCGGAGTCCGAGCACGTGCGGCCCTGGCCGCGGAATCATTGGCCGCAGTGCTGATGCCGGAGGCGTTGCCTTGCTGGGATGCGGCCGAGATCGCCGAAGCGGTGGACGACGACGCGGTCGGCTTTTTCGCGGCGGTATCGCAGTTGATCTCATCCGGGAGCGGTCCGGACACGGCCGCCGGGGCGATCGGTTCTTCGCTCCGCTCTTGGCTTGATCGGTCGGCGTCGCTCTTTCCGTCCGTCGTGCTGTGGACGCCGGCCGATGTGCGCCGGGTCACGCCGGTGCCGCCGGGGCACTGGGTCGTGCTGAAGGATTCCCGTCCGTTCCGGGCCACCCTCCAGATCCCGGCGGTGTCGCACCTGCCGCGGCCCCACTTGGACCTTTGCCCGACGCTGCATCTGGAATCGGTGCCCGTGCGGGACGGGCATATCGCCGTCGTGCCGCCGTCGTTCCACGCGGGCGCCACTCGCGGCGGCGCGATGGAGGCGCCGGCTTCCGTTTCCTTGGTGCGCTTCGGCGATCCTGTTTCGCGGCTGAAGGCGGATTGGATCCTCTTGGCGGATCGTCCCGGATTCTCCGGCGAATTCGACGTGACCTCCCCCGCTTCGGAGCAGGCCACGGTCCTCTTGACCAATGGCCGAGGCGGCATGGCGCGGATGGCGGTCGATCTGGGCCGCGTCTTCTCCAAATACGACTGTCTTCTGGGCGCCAATCTCGATGCCGAGCTGCCGGTGGACCGCCACGTCTTCGCGAAGCGCGTCCGAGCGTGGATCAACACGGACGGCTTCATCACCGCGTTGGATCTGCAGAACCTGGCCTCGTTCAAGCCCGGCCCTCCGGCCGTGTGGACCTTCCGGGCCCACGCCGGCGACGAGCGCACGGTCGACGTGCAGCTCACGGCCGACATGATCGAGGGACAGAACACGGTCGTGCTGCGGTTCAACCGTAGGCCGGGCTGCAGGGCCATCTCCGTGCGGCTCACGCTGCGCGTCGACGTCGAGGACCGGAGCTTCCATTCCCAGACGGAGCACAACGAAGGCGCGGAGCATCATTTCCGTTCGCACATCCAGCCGTTCAAGGATCGTCCCGGGTTTGCCTTCACTCCGGCCGCGGACCGGTTCTTCCGGGTCTATGCGGACGGCGGCACGTTCTTTCCGGGCGAGGAATGGTCGGCCTGCAAACATCCGGTGGAAGAGACCCGCGGACAGGTCGGCCACGGCGACGCCTACAGTCCGGGCTGGTTCGACCTGCCGCTGGCCGCGGAAGGGTCGGCCATGCTGGTCCTCACCGCCGAGGCCGCCGATCCGTCGCCCGAGACCTGCCATCAGGCGTCGACCATGCGCGAAGCCGAAGACCGCGTGGCGGTGGAGCGCGCCGGCGTGGAATCCCACGACGGACTTGGACGACAGCTCGCCATCGCGTCCCGGGCCTTCGTGGTGCGGCGCGGCGTCGGCAAGTCCGTCATCGCCGGCTACCCTTGGTTCCTGGACTGGGGCCGCGACACCTTGATCGCCGCGCGTGGGTTGTTGGCCGGAGGCGGGTTGCAGACCGTGACGGAGATATTGATCACCTTCGGGCGGTTCGTGGAGAACGGCACCCTGCCGAACACCATCCACGGCGACAACGCGTCGAACCGCGACACCAGCGACGCGCCGCTCTGGTATGGCGTGGTGGCGGAAGAGACGGCGGACTTCATCCGGAAGACGTCCGGCGACGCCGAGGTCGCGCGGTTCTATGCGGAACACGTGGACGAGCAGGGCCGCACCATCACCGAGGTGCTGCGCGAGATCGCCTCGGGCTATCTGCGGGGCACGCCCAATGGCATCCGGGTCGATCCGGCGTCGGCCCTGGTCTGGAGCCCGAGCCACTTCACCTGGATGGATACGAACTTCCCCGCCGGCACGCCGCGCGCGGGCTATCCGGTGGAGATCGAGGCGCTCTGGATCCGGCTGCTGAAGCAGCTGGATCGCCTCGACGCCGCACCGGCGAACGAGCCTTGGGGGATCTTGGCGGAACGGGCCCGCCTCAAAGTGGACGAGCTCTTCTGGGTGGCGGACAAGGGCTGGTTCGGCGACTGCCTGATCGGTCCTCCCGGCAAACCCGCGGCCGAGTGCGTCGTCGACCAGGTGCTCCGGAGCAACATGCTCTTCCTCGTTGGCCTTGGACTGGTCACCGGTCCGAAGGCCCGGACCAGCGTCGAAGCGGCGCGGCAATGGCTGGTGGTGCCTGGATCGCTCCGGTCGTTGGCGCCGCTGCCCGCGACGCCGCCGCATGCGGTCTACGGCAACGACGGCCGTCTGCTGAACGATCCGGCCAATCCGTATTGGGACCGCTACGAAGGCGACGAAGACACGCGGCGCAAGCCCGCCTACCACAACGGCACCACCTGGGGCTGGACGCTGCCCGTTTTCTGCGAGGCGCTGGCCCTGGCCTATGGCGAGTCGCCCGAAGCGGTCGCGGCCGCGCGGGCCTATCTCGGCGGGGTGGCGCGGTTGCTGAACGAAGGCTGCCTCGGCCAGTTGCCGGAGATCATGGACGGCGACGCGCCCCACGCCCTTCGCGGCTGCGACGCCCAGGCCTGGAGCGTCACCGAGGCGCTGCGGGTGTGGAAGAAGCTGGCGAAGTAGATGCTGGGCATTTGTCAGGAACACAGACCTGATCCGCGGTTCTGCGACTTTCAAAAGCCTCCGCTGGCCGTTGGCCGTTCTTTTGGCGGCTGCGGCTGGGTGCCAACGCTGAGTGTGCTGTCCCCCATGTTGCACGGGTCTCAATAGGAACTATTGCTTCGCTGTTGTCGGTCGCGTCTCGGGCGGACATCGTTCGGCCATCATGTCCGCAGTTTTCCGCCATACGCACCGTGTCATCTACGCGAGTTGCACCGTGGGCAACCACGTCTACTACGGCCGCTATCTCGACATCCTCGAAGAGGCGCGTGGGGAGTTCGTCCGCGCGCTCGGCGTGCCGCTGCTCCAGCTCCAGGAAGCCGACGTGATCTTCCCGGTGATCGAGGTGAACCTCCGCTACAAGGGCATGGCCCGTTATGACGATCTGCTGACGATCGAACTGTGGCTGACGGAAGCGGGCAAGGTGCGGCTGAACTTCGCCTATCGGATTCTCTGCGGCGACCGTCTGCTGGTCGAAGGCTCCACCGCGCACGTCTGCACCGGGATGAACGAGAAACCCAAGCGGTTGTCGGAAGATCTCGTCGCCAAACTGCGGCCGTATCTCGCGGTCGGTTGAAGCGGGGGTCCTACGGCTTCTGCACCGCTTTGAGGGTCATTTCGCGGACTTCTTCAATGACCGTTTCCGGACCCAATCCTTCAGCTCGACCATGTCCGGATCGTTCAACGCTAGAACCGAGAGTTCAGCCAGATCCGCGGTCTTGGCGGCGGCTTCATACCATTCCTTCGCCTCGGCCAGTCGCTCCAGTTTGATGCAGTAGCAGGCGAGGTTGTAGCGCAGGGTCCATTGGTCGGGGAACTGGTCGAGAACGGAGACGACGGACTGGTGGGCCTCGGGGTAGCGGGCGAGCCAGAAGAGCACGTTGCCACGATTGATCCAGCCCTGCGCTTCGGCGGGATGCGCCGCGATCTGGCGTCCCGCAACGGTCAGGGCTTCGTCAAAGCGTTTGGCTTGCGCCGAGGCCATGAACCGCAGCTCCAACACACCGACGTTTTCCTGCGATTCGGCCCGGATGTGGTCGAGCTCCACCAGCGCCTCGGCGGGATTGCCCAGCCCTAGCCAGCCTTGCGCGGCGCTGATGTGGAAATGATCTGGATGTGGCAGCTCTTCAGCCATGGAACGCAACCGCTTAACGGTCGGGCTCGTAAAGATCAACCACGACCGGAGAAAAAGTCCGACGAGCGCAGCGGGACACGGTCTGGGCGCGAGTCGTCGGGCCGTCGGCTTGCTCAATGTTTGCCGGTCTTCGGGAAGGTGAGGAGAAACGTCATCAGGTTCCGCTTCTCCTGACGCCGGGACGATGCAGTGGAAAGCGATGCAGGATTCCAGCCTGACCCATGGGGCGTGGAGGTTCTGAACCGATTCGATCACCGCGACAGCCCGGACGGTTGAATGATTCCCTCCAGACTTCGAGGGACGGGCAGGATGCCCCTCATACGGAGATCTTCGCCTCGCCCAGTGTTGTTTTCAATTGCATCGTTTCGGGTGGAGATCGTGCATGAGATCGACCGCGCTGCGCTTGTCGTCCGGCGGCGGTAGGGTGATCGCACAAGGCACGGCCTTGGTCCGGGGCGGGGTTTGGAGGATGAGGCGGCGTCCGGTGTCTCGGCCGGCGTAGAGTTTGTCGTCGGGTCCATACTCTATTTTGTGCTGGGCCGTCATCGAAACCGGCAGCTCGCCGACCGTGAAGCCGGGAACATGCATCTGGACCATCGGCCCAGTCTGGATGCCGTCGGCCGCTGCGGCCCGGAGCAGCAAAACGATCATGGGCAGGACTGGGACGCAGACCGCCGTGGTGATCGTTTTCATCGGGAGGAACTGGGCACGAACGCTGGGTCATTTCTCCCGATTTATCGCGTGCCACGTTCGGGCGCGACGTGGCCGGTTGCTGACTCCGGAAGTCCCGTGGGCTCTCCGCTGCCTCGGCCTCGCCCAACGGCAGCCGATCATTCGGGCTTCCGTGCTACCAGCGTGGCCATCGGCCACCACCAGACTATCCGACCCTCCTCTTCGCCGAGGCGAAAGACCTCGCGCACACGCGGCGACGCGCCGGCGATGAGCTCGCGGACCTTGATCCGGTTCTCGGCCGGCGTGGCGGCGGTCTCGAAATACCATTCCAGGTCCGGCTGTTTGCGGGGTGTGAGTCCAGCATGCAGGACGTCCAGTTGCGCCGCTTCGCAGAGCTCCTTCCAAGCGGCCGGAGAGAGGAGCCGTGCATGGCTTGGATCCCGCAGTTTTTCGACCGAGTGGAGCCATTCTTCGGACTCTGGCTCGCCGTCGGGGATGGAGCCGTCGATCACGAGAAGCCAACCGCCGGGCTTCAAAACACGGGCCGCTTCGAGGACGAATCGCGCGGGGGAGCTGAAGTGGTGCGGCGCGACCCGGCAGGCGACGAGATCGAAGGTGGCGTCTGGATTGGGGATCCGCTCCGCCGGATGCTGCTGGGTGGTCACGGACAGTCCGCGGGCGGCGGCCAATTCCGTGGCGCGCTGCAACATCGCCGTCGAGATGTCGGCCAGGGTGACGACGTGTCCGAGGCTGGCGAAGAAAAGTCCAGTGTGGCCGCCTCCGGTCGCGACATCGAGCACCCGGGCCCGGGCGGGCAATTGCAGGTGTTCCAGCGCGGCGCCGAGATCGGAGACGTCTTCGAGGATGTGGCCCCTGCCGTAACGGTGGCTTTGCTTCGAGAACTGGTCGGCGGCGGCCTGCTGCACCGGGTCAAACTTGTTCAAATCGCCCATAGACCGGGCATAGGTCGGCCATCCGTGTTCGGTGCGCAAGCGAAAGGTCGCGAGCAACGCCTTCGATCACGTGGGAGCTTGTCGCCAAAGCTCGGACTTGAGCAGCCCGGCGTTGAAGGTGCGGCGGCGTTCACGGATGAATCCGGCGTTGCGCAGGGCATTGTCGGGCGGGACCAATCGCGTGGCCGGAAGGCGGGTGGCCACGCGGAAGAACGCATAGGCGACCGCGAGCACCAGTTGGGCGCGGACCCTGGCGGGACCCGTCTCTGGAACTTCGAAATCCGACAGGAGCCATCGGGCGCCTGCTTGGGCTGCATCGGCGAGTTTGGCTACGACCGCGGGGAGCGTGGACTCTGGAAAGCAGTCGAGGAAGAAGTGCGTCGCCACCAGATCGAAGGCGCCGGCCGGGGGCGTCCATTGGGGGAGGGCGGCATGGATGATCGACAGGTTTTCCCTGCGTCCGCCGGCGCGTTGCCAGCGTGCTTCGGCTTGGGCGAGCATTTCGCGACTGGAGTCCACGACGGTGAAATTCGCCCCGGGCATTCGCTGGGCGCAGGCGGAGAGGAAGCGGCCATTGCCTTCGCCGACGATCAAGACACGTCGGGCATCGGAGACTTCATCGAGCCAAGCGAGACGGCAGCGTTGGAGCAGTCCGCCGGCGAGGACGGATTCCATCCAGCGGTAGTGCGGGGCCAGACGATCGAAGCTCACAAAGGGCCGGTGGTGGTGGTCCGGCGTCCGCGCCACCAGAGCCACGCGAGCAGTCCGCCCACCAGGTACGCCAGGACGTCGAGCGGATCGGCCGTGCTGCCGCGGAAGATCTTCGGTCCGATGCCTTCGCAGACCACGGACCAGACGACGACGTGCAGGAGCACTTCGGAAAATTCCGGAGGGCGATCATGGGACCGCAAGCGGAGGAGGCGGTGCAGCCAGAGGAGCGGTGGCAGGGCGCAGGGGATGAGCAGCAGGTCGTTGAACTGGCCGCGCAGGAACGCGGAGGTGGTGTGCGGCCGGAACACCCAGCGGTTGGCCGCATACATCGAAACCCCGGAGAGAAACAGCGGGTCCCAGCAATAGCGGAACCGCTTCACAGAAGGGCTACGATCACGATGCCCGAGAGGGCCGCGAGCGCGAGTTTTACGAGGAGGATCATGGTGGGTTCAGTCCGGGAACAATCCCGGGAAAGGGTCTATTCGCCACGGTCGGCCGCGGATTGTTCGGCGCGCAGCACGTCGTGGAGGGTCAGGATGCCGGTGGGCGGGCCGTCGGGCACTTCCTGGAGGATCAGGGCGCCGGTCTCGTCCTCGACGAGAAGAGATTCCGCGCCGCGCAGGGTGATGTTGGGCCGGCAATTGGTCGCCTTGAATATGGCGGGAGCGGCGCCGTTCTTGATGGCTTCCTCCATGTCTTCGCGGCGGAGGACACCGGCGAGCTTGCCGTCTTTCACATAGGGAAAACGGTCGAAAGGATGCTTGCCCAGCGTCTGCTTCAGGACTGCGGGATCGAGATCGGACACACAGACGACGTTGCGGGTGGACAGGTGGGAGACGGGTTGGGCGTGCCAGCTCCGGAGATCGCGCGGCGGGGTGAACCGCTCCACGTCGTGGCCGTCCTGTTCCAGCAGTTCGTCGTAGAAATTGGCGCGGCGCAGCCGCCGGCTGATGGCCTGGCTGATCAACGCCGTGATCATCAAGGGAGGGACGAGGGCGAACTGGTGGGTCATCTCGAACACGATCAGGATCGAAGTGACGGGCGCCCCGACGACCGCGCCCAGCGTGGCGCTCATGCCGACGATGGCCATCAGGCCCAGATCGATCGAAGTGTTGGGCAGGAACAGCCCGAAAACCCCGGCGAGGGCCACGCCGGTCATGGCTCCGAAGAAAAGCGTCGGGGCGAAAATGCCTCCGCAGCCGCCGGTGCCGTAGCTGAATACCGTGGCGGCGAGTTTCGCCAGGACGAGGACGAGAGCGATCTGCCAGGTCAGCTTTCCGGCCAGGGCGTCGGTCAGGTCGCCATAGCCAAGGCCGAAGACGCCCAGTTTGCCGCACTGTAGAAAGACGAGAACTCCCAGTCCCCAGCAGACGATGCCGCCGATGGCCGGCCGAAAGGCGGGTGGAATCTTGCTCCAGCCGCGTGACGCGGAGCGGAGCCGGAGCGCGCTTTTCTGAAAGAGCACGCCGACGAGGGTGGCCACGGCGGCCACGATCGGCACGAGCAGGTAGGCGGTCAATCCGGGCTCGGAAACGGTGCTGAGTTCGAAGGCCGGTTGGGAGCCGATGAAGCCGTGGGTCATCAAAGCGCCCACCACGGCGGCCAGCAGCACGCCGCCGAGCAGTCGGCTGTTCAGGTCGCCGATGATCTCCTCCAGCACGAAGGTCACGGCGGCCAGGGGGGTGTTGAAGGCGGCGGCCAGACCGGCGGCGGCACCGGCGGCGGCACCAAGGCGGCGGCGCTGCTTGGGTTCGCCCGACAGCCCTGAGAGAGCGGAACCGAGCGCCCCTGAGAACTGCACCGACGGGCCTTCGCGGCCCAGGCTGCTGCCCGTGCCCACCTGGAGGATGCCGGCGACGAACTTCACCCAGATGACCCGGGGCTTCACGAAGCCGAAGTCCTTCCAGAACGCGGTTTTAAGCTGGGGAATGCCGCTGCCGGCCGCCTCCTTGCAGAAGGAGCTGAGGAGCCAGCCGGAAGCGAGGGCTCCTCCCACCAGAAAGACAAAGCTCCAGATCAGGAAGGAGGCCGTGTCCATCTTGGCAAAACGGCCGATCGTGGCATGGAAGACCTCGTTGATCGCCAACTGGAAGAGCACGGTGAGGCCGCCCGCAGCGAACCCGACCACCAAGGTGAACAACACGGTTCGGGTCTGTTTTGGCAACCTGCCCAAGGCGTCTCGCAACCACTGCATTGCATGAGACAGTGGGTCAACTCCCGCCTGTCGCCAAGCATTCCTGTGGCGCGCGCCGCGCCCTGAAGCCCGGCTAATGAGGTCCAGCAACGGTGCGAACCCTGTTTTCGTTCCCGAGAAAACGGATCTGAACCGGAACGAGGCAGGGGAAATGAATGAGAATCGCAGCCAGACACACCAGGCGGTGAATCGTTTCCTGCGCCTCCCATGGTCCGCGAGGGCACGGTCCACTGCGCCCGGGGCGGGCGCTTTCTCTAATCGCCACTGAATCGTTTCGGCTGAAAGAAAAACACCCGCCGGACGGGCGTGGCACGGCTAGACCGAATAGCCGTGGGTCTTCAGGAAGGATTCCAGCTCCGAGGCTCCGAAGTCGGCCAGGACATGCCCGTCGATCTCGGCGCTGGGAGCCTTGGACTGGCCGGTCAGCGCGATCATCTCCTGCCGGGCGTCGGCGTCGCTCGTGACGTCGAACGGTTCGTATTCGAATCCCCGGGCGTCGAGCCACTCGCGGGCTTCGATGCACCATGGACACCAGGGTTTCAGGAACAGGCGGAAGATCTTCGGTCTCATGGGTTGGGCGTCGGCTATTTTGGAGGATTCTAGCGGGCCATGTTCGCAGGTCGAGCCGGGTGTGGGGCCGGGATGGAGGGCGGTTGGCTTTGGAAATCAATTTGATGACGTCCGGTTGCCAATCGTGATACCCCGTAGTCGATGGCGTTCCGCATACACGAGAGCGTGGTCCGCGGGGAGATCGACAACCGCGAAAAAGGTGTCGTGCGCGGACGGCTTTGGATCCATGGCCGATCGGATCCCGTCCTGCTGGAGCTCCGGGGCAATGCCCAGGCCGACCTGGCAGGTTGCCTGCTGAGCTTCTCCAATCCGCTCGACCCCGTGGCGACCGCGGATCTGGACACGTTGGGCATGGTTCAACGCGGATCCATCGGGGATCTCACCGCCTCGCGGAAAGTGCGGGTCTACGACCTCCCGTTCGGCGATGCCTATGAGATGGTCCAGCGCGGGGAAAAGCCGCCCGAACGACTGGCCAATTGTCTCTGTCTCGAATGGTTCAGCGCCGCCAACGGCCGCGTCGTCATCGAGAGCACCAACTACCGGCTCAGCATTTCCGCCCCCGAATGGCGGCTGACGCCAGAGGACGAAAAAGAGCGCGCCCGGGATGCCGCCGTCGGATTCACCGGCTTCCTCGGCAAGCTCTCTGAAGCGGTGGAAGCCGCGCGCCACGAAGGGCCGGAGGACCTGGAGGAGTGGGACGAGTTCGACTTCGAGAAGTCGATGCGCGCGAGCGATGCCATTACCGACAAGTATGTCGAGCTGCTGGAGAAATATGGCGACAGCCCCGAGGCTGAAAAGCGCATCGCCTTGGAAATGGGCTGGGATCATCTCGCCGAAGTCCTGGAGAGCGTCGGTGGATCCGAAGAAGAGGATGCGGCGGACGAGTTCGGCACCCTGTCGGGCGAGGAAGTGGATGGATTGGAGGATCCGCGGCCAGACCCCGAAACCGAAGGCGACGACTGGATCCGAGCGGACCACGATGTCATCCGTCATCCGTTGGCGCACCGCACCCATCTCCTCAACGTCCGGCTCCACGACTTGGTGAACGAGATCGGATCCGGAGACGCCGCCAATTCCCACCTGTTCTCCCTCACGTCCGGCATCTCCACGCTGGGAGTCAAGCTGGCCGGAGCCTTGAACGGCCTGGCCTATGGCCGTCCGCTGGCGGGCCACGCCTTCATCGTGGCCTATCTGAAGCGGGCGTTGGATCCGCTGCACAGGGCACAGGCGGCGCTCCGATCCGCAACCGAAAAACGGGTTCTGTCCCCGGACATCGCCGCTTGGCTGAGGATGGAGCTCTTCGAGATTCGTGAAGAGATCCTCCGCCTGATGGAGGAGTTCCGGAGGCGGCGCGAAGCGGACGAGGAATAGTCCGACGTTCCGCTTCGGACGAAGGATCCTCGGTGGCGGCCTTTTCCTGTGGTTGAGTCCCGGCTCCGGAATGGCATTCTTCTCCTGGCCGCCGCATGAAAACCTCCTGCAGATCCGGTTCGTCCAAGCTCCGCCGTTGCCTCAACTGGGCGGCTGGACTGTTCGTTTTCTACACCGTCTTCGGCTTCCTTATTTTGCCTTGGATCGTTCGGAAAGTGGCGATCAACCAGTTGGGCAGGGAACTGGGGCGCGAGGTGAGCATCGAGGCCGTTCGGCTCAATCCTTTCGCCTTCTCCGGCTCGATTCGCGGATTGCTGATCAAGGATCCCGACGGCGTGCCGCTGCTCCAGTGGGACGAGGTCTATGCGAATTTGCAACTCGCGTCGTTCTTCGGCAAACCGTGGGTCTTCCGCGAAGTGCGCGTCGTGAGTCCGGCCTTCCGGTTGCAGATCAATCCCGACCGCTCGCTCAATGTCTCGGATCTGATCGTGAAGATCTCCGCGATGGCCGGCAACACCCCGGCCAAACCGATGAAGCCGATCCATGTGCGCGTCGACCGCATCCAGATCACCAACGCCGTCCTCTCCGTGGTCGACCTGTCCTTGCGGAATCCGTTTCGCAGAAGGGTGGGGCCGGTGGAATTGAACCTCGTCGATTTGGAGACCTCGCCCGAAAACCAGAATGCGTATTCCGTCACGGGCACGACGGATAGCGGCGAGACGTTCTCCTGGAAGGGCCACTTCACGTTCGATCCGCTGGGGTCCGAAGGCGTGCTCCGCCTGCAAGGGTTGTCCCTTCGGAAATACTCCGGGCTTTTTGACGATCTGGTACGGTTCGAAGTGAGGGACGGCGTCATCAGCGCCGGAGCGTCCTTCACCGCGAGCCTCACGCCGTCGAACTACGTCGCCCGAGCGACCAACGCCAGCTTCACCCTGCGCTCGTTCAAGGTCGCGAAGAAGGGCGCCACCCACAACATGCTGGAACTGGATGAACTCGCGGTCACCGGAGCGGCGGCCGATGCGGTCGCCCGCTCGGCGGACGTGGCGTCGGTGCGGGTCGTCGGGGGACGCGTCGACGTCCGGAGGTTCCACGACGGCACCGTGAATCTGGCGGAACTGGCCACGCCGGCCGCCGCCGCCACCAATGCTCCCGGCAGCATCGCCCTGCTGATGCGGGCGACCAGCAACCTCGTCGCCCGGCTGATGGAGAGCACCAATTTCGCGACGGGCATCCTGCGGTCGGTCGACGTGACGAACTGCGCCATATCTTGGACCGATGAAGTCAACCGCCGCCCGGTCCATCTGGTCGTCGACGAGATCGCCGTCGCCGCGCACAACCTGTCGAACCTGCCCGGCACCAACCTCACGGCCGACGTCTCCCTGCGCTGGAACACGAACGGCACGGTCCATGTCGGCACGTCCCTGCTGCTTTCACCGCCGACCGCTGATATCGCGCTCGATGTGGCCCACCTCGAACTGCGTCCCCTCGATCCCTATCTGGAGCCGTTCGTGAATCTTTTCGTCACCGGAGCCAAGGTCGGGTTCAACGGCCGATTGACTCTTCGCACCGGGGCCGACGGACTGCCCGACGTCGTGTTTCGGGGCGATTCGCGGCTGGACGATTTCGCGGCCGTGGACGCCGCCTCCGATGATCTCCTCAAGTGGCACAGTGTCGCCGCTTCCGGCATCGAGGCCACGCTCCGGCCGTTGGCGCTCGGAGTCGAAGCCATCTCCATCACCGAGCCAGAGGTCCACGTCTCCATCGGCACCAATGCGATGGTCAACCTGCTCTCGGTGCTGAAGACCGCGACCAACGCTCCGCCCACAGGCGAACTGGAACCCGTGGTCATCCCGAGTCGGCTTGGTTGGAAAAAGCAGTTCGGCCGGCTGATCGAAGACGCCCTCGCCTCAAAGACCAATGCGGCCGGTGCGACGCGTTTGCCCCGGGTGACGGTTGGAACGGTGAGGCTGACCAACGCGCTGGTCGACTTCGTGGATCGTTCCGTCAGGCCCGCCGTCCACGCCACGGTGCGCGACGTGGCCGGATCGGTCGCCGAAATTTCGTCCGAAGACCTGAAGCGCGCCGACGTGCATCTCACCGGCGCGATCGACGGCACCGGGCCGTTCGCGGTGACGGGGAAGATCAACCCGTTGCACTACGACGCGCAGTCCGAGCTGAAGGTCGCTCTCACGAACATGGACCTCAGGCCGGCCAGCCCGTATTCCGGCAAGTTCGCCGGCTACGGCATCAGCAGGGGGACGCTGAGCGTCGACCTCGACTGCACGATCATGGGCGGAGCGTTGAAGGCGGAGAACAAGATCACGTTGGACCAGTTCACCTTCGGCCAGAAGGTGGACAGCCCGGACGCCACCGAGCTGCCGGTGCGCCTGGGCGTCGCCATTCTCAAGGATCGCCATGGCCGCATCGAACTCGACATGCCGATCGAAGGGAGGCTCGACGACCCCGGCTTCCGTCTTGGTCCCGTGATCTGGAGCACGTTGGGAAACCTGCTCGTGAAGGCGGCCACGTCGCCGTTCTCGATGCTGGGTTCGCTCTTCGGGGGGGGTGGCGAGGAAGTCAGCTTCCAGAGTTTTGCGCCCGGCAGCGCGGAGCTGATGGCTTCGCAGCGGGGCAAGCTGGACGGCTTGGTGAAGGGCCTCTTTGGACGGCCCGGCCTGCAGCTGGAGATCGAGGGCGGCTACGATCCGGTCGTCGACGCCCCGGTGCTCAAGCGGCGGAAGCTGGAGCGCCGTTTTCGGCAGGAGAAACGGGCGGAGACTCCCGGCAGCGGTCTTTCGATCGACCCAATTCCGCTCACGCCGGACGAGTTCACCAACCGCCTGAACCAAGCGTATGTCGTGATCCAACAGCAACGGCAGTCCAACAGCGCCGACGGTAAAGCGACCGCCGATGCGCCGAAGCCGGCGGCTCCCCGTCCGACCCAGTTTGAAAAGGGTGGAACCATGCTCATGCAAAGCGCGGCCCGCTCTCTGCCCGACGTCCCGGCCGACCAAGTGGAAGAAGCCGTTTTGGCGGCGGTGACGCTGGCCGACGAGGACTTCGCCCGTCTCGCGGCGGACCGTGCCCGCGCCGTCCGGGACGCCGTTCTGGCATCCGGCAAGGTCGAGGCTGAGCGGGTCTTTCTCATGGATCCGGCCGCGACCGAATCGACCAACCGCGCCGCCAAGGTGTTCTTCCATCTGCGCTGAGCCGGCCTACGGGACGGTGGCGAAGAATGCCCGCACGTCGGCCGCCGGGTCGGTCGCGATGAGTTCCCGGGCCGAGGTGCGATACCAGTCGCGGGGCAGGCGTTCCACGTAGCCTTCTTCGAGGAAACGTTGGCAGACCAGGGCGATGACGCCCCGGTCGGTTTCGGTGCGGATAAGGCGGCCGGCGGCCTGGATGACGCGGGTCATGCCGGGTTGGAGATAGGCCTGCTCGAAGCCGTTCCCGTCGCGGGCGTCGCAGTGGCGCCTGAGCAGTTCGCGCTCGAAGCTGACGCTGGGCAGTCCGGGCGAGACCACGACGACCATCTCCAGGAGTTGTCCGGGATAGTCCACCCCTTCGGCGAACATCCCGCCGAGGACCGCCAGCAGGAGATGGCCGCCCGGCGGAGGCTTGGCCAATGCGGCGAGGAGCGCGTGGCGCTCCGCTTCGGTGGCGGCGGGCGATTGCGCCAGTATCCGGCGCGGCAAGGAGTCGGAATTGGGGCCACCGTCCGGAGTCCGCTTCGGCATCTCTGCGGCTACGAGTATTTCCGCCACTCGGCGGAGGAAGTCGTAGGAGGGGAAGAGCACCAGCTTGTTGCCCCCGTGGGCGGCGTCGATCTCGGTGATCAATTCCGCGATCCGGGGCAGGGCCTTTTCGCGGGAAGCGTAGGTGGTGCGCACCTGCGGCAGAATGAGGACCCGCCGGTTCTCCAGCGGAAAAGGGGATGGAACGACCAATTCGCCGATGCGTTCGGGTTGAAGGCCGAGCGTGCGGCGGAACAGCGCGAAAGGTCTCAACGTGGCGGAAAGAAAGAGGGCGGAGCTGGCCTGCCGGAAGATCGGCGCGGCCGGTTGCGACGGGTCGAGGCAGAGGATGGCGAGACGCAGGGAACCGCTCTTTCGTTCGATGATCGCGGCGAAGCCTGGATCACGGCTTGGTCCCGTTGCCGAAATCATCCGAAGCACGGCGACGGTTCGGAGCAGCGCGAAGTGGGCGTCCACGATCGGATCGTCGCCCGGCGGCTGTTTGTGATGTTGTTTCCAGGCGACGTAGCCGAGGAACTGCGGCTCCCAACGGGTCCAGAGGTTCACCAGTCGGGCAGGCCACGCGACGGAGGCCGAGACCCACCCCGAACCCTTCCCAGGAGAGGATTCATCAAACCGACGAGCAGGAGCTTTGTCGCTGCGCAGATTCTCCTCCTGGGAGGAGTCCGGGGTGGGTAAGCCCCGCAGTTCGGCGATGGCGTCTTTCTCCGCCGGCAAAACCGCTTCGGCGTTGGCCCGGATCAGCTCCAGCACTTGCTCCAAGGTGGCCGCCAGGGCGGGCGGCTTCTCGGAAGGCGCGCTGAGGCGCTGACCGAATTCGAGCTGGCCGGACTTCGGTTGCTTGCGGCGGCGCGGTCGAAAGTCGCCGCCGACCGTGGGTTCATCACCCAGTCCTTGGGCGACGACGAGCGCGGAGGCCAGCTCGCTCTCCAGCAATTCGGGCGAAAAGATGCCGCGGATTCGATCGGGCAGGTTGTGGGCTTCGTCGATGACGAGGACGGCCTGCTTCAAGCCTTCGTCGCGGAGCTGGGTGAGGGCGACGCCGGGATCGAAGACGTAGTTGTAGTCGGCGACGATGGCGTCGGCGCGGCGGGCGAGTTCGAGCTGCACCTCGAACGGGCATACTTGCTCCGCCTTGGCTGCTGCGAAGACGTCGTCCGGCAGATGATGGGCGGCGCCGTCCATCAGGCGGTCGAGCAGGCGGGAGCGCTCCATCTTCAAAGGATAGTTTCGCGCATAGGGGCAGGCGTCTTCGTGGCAGAGCACGCGGTCGTTCGCGCACATCCGTACCTTGGCGCGGAGTTGGACGGTGCGGAAGGCCTGCGCGGGATTCATCGCGGCCAACGCCTTCATCGCCATCTGCTGCTGGAGATTCTTAGAAGTGAGGAAGGCGAGCTGGCGACCGGTGCGCAGGGCGTGTTGCAGGGCGGGATGGAGCGAGGCGGCGGTCTTGCCCGAGCCGGTCGGGGCTTCGGCCAAAAGATGGCCTCCGGTTTCCACCGTGTCACGGAGGGCCTGGATCAAGAGGGCTTGGCCGGGCCGTGGAACTGCGTGCGGGAAGGGGAGCTGTTCGGCGAAGGCGGCTTTGCGCTGGCGCGAGACCTCGTTCTTCTGCCAGAGACCGAGGAGCCGACGAAGGCGGGTTTCAGTTTCTTGGACTGCGGCGGCGGGATCGAAGGCGATCGGGACGCGCTCTTCCCGTCCGGTGTCGGGATCGACATAGACGAGTCGGGTGCTGGCGACGTGGTGGCCGAGGAGCGTCCAAAGATGCGCGTAGAGCAGGAGTTGGTGCCGGTGGCGTTCGGAGGCGGCGGTGGTGCGGCGCGGAGACTCCCGAATCGAGAGCGCTGCCCTCCCAATCTCGTTTTCTCCTCCGTGGGCGGCGGGGAGATCGGATGCGCTCCCGACCAGGGACGCGGTCTTGAATTCTTCCAGATGCCAGCCTTCGGGCGTCTCGTGGGCGCCGTCGATGCGGCCGGTGAGGGTGGCGGTCCAGTCGTCGAGTGGGACGAGGGCGGAGACGTGGATCTCTTTCCGATAGGCGGGATTCGCGGCGAGACGGGCGGTGAGGACACGTTCGTGGACTTCCAAGCCGAGGGCGAACGAGGACCATCCTTCGCGGTCGAAGCCGATGCGCTTGAAGCCCGGTTCCTCCGCGAGATCGCGGACGCTCAGGAACACGGCTTTTGCCACGGAATCGATGACGACGGACATCCGGCGGGACGGTGGCGGGAAGGCGACGGGAAAGCGAGGCGGGCTCAAGGCGGCAGGGAGGATTCCTGCCTCGCAAGGCTGGACCGTTGTTGCTGGCCCTACTTCCCGACCAGAACGCGCAGAGCCATCGGGCGCAGGGTCAGTTTGGCAGGAAGGGTGCCGACGAGTTCGCCGTCGAGCTCGAGCGGTTCGTCGGGGACGCCCGTGAGGGTCACTTCTTTGGCGTGGGCGTAGTCGAGTCCGCCGCTCGGCCGTTGGGTGCGCCAGAGCATTTGCCAGGCGTAGTGGGCCAGATTGAACCAGCGGGTTTCACGGAAAAGGACCAGGTCGAAGACGCCGTCGGTCAAGGCAGCCCGCCAAAACACCGGCAAACTGCCGCCGTAGTAGCGGCCGTTGCCGATGAGGACCTGTTCGACGTCCCAGGCCTGGCAGTCGGTCTGGACGTGGATCTTGGGCCGCTGGGTCCGGAGGGTTCGGAGCCCGGCGTTAAAGTAGGCCATGGCGCGGAGGCGCTTCTTCTCTTCCCAATCGACGGCCCGCACGGCCCGCGCGTCGACGCCTGCGCCCGCCATTTGGGCGTAGTGGCGGCGGACGGTCCCCTCGGGCGTCTGGTATTCGGCCACGGGAAGATCGACCCGCCGCTCCACGCCAGCGGTGCGGAGGCGTTCCCAGACTTTGCGGCTGTCCAGCGACTGGCCGAGTTCGCGGCTGAAGACGTTCATCGTGCCGAGCGGCAGGACGGCGAGAGCGGCGCGCTCCAGACCGTCGCGGGCTTCGGCCATGCCATTGAGCACTTCGTTGACGGTGCCGTCTCCCCCGGCAGCCACAATGATCTGGAAACCTTCCTCCACGGCTTCGCGGGCAAGCGACGTGGCGGCTCCGGCGGCGAAAGTGGGTTTGAGCGGGATGCCCGAAGCGAAGGTGTCGAGTCCCTCACGAAAAGCACGGGCCTTGTCCCCCTTGGCGCAGGGATTCAAGATGATGCAGAAGCGGTGGGCTGGGCTTCCGAGGTTCATGGCGAGTGGGAGGGATCAAAGGGCGGGCGACTGGAAGAGCCAACATCGAATCCGGGACTTGGAGCAACTCGACGGCGCCCGGGCGACGATCCGTCCAGCCCGTGTCACCCACCAGCACGCGCGATTTTCGATGGGCTTCAGCGTTGTTTCCGCATGTTCCCGGCAAGTCCGTCGTTCATACTGGGGACGCTACAGAGCGGGCCGAGGCAGGGTATATGAAGAGAATTGTGAACATCGACGTCGCCATCATCGAAGACGATTCGTCCATCCGGCAGATCATCTCCGGCTGGCTCAAGCAGGCCAAAGGCTTTAATTGCGTCGGGGACTTCGCCGACGCCGAGAGCGCGGTCGCGGGCTTGGCGGAGGTGAAGCCCGCCGTGGTTTTGACGGACATCAACCTCCCGGGAATGAGCGGCATCGAATGTGTCCGGCTGCTCAAACCACTGTTGAACGAGACCCAGTTCCTCATGCTGACCGTCTACGACGATGCGGAGCACATCTTCGACGCGCTGGCGGCCGGAGCGAGCGGCTACATGTTGAAGAGGACTTCGCGCAAGGGTCTTTTGGACGCGTTGACCGAAGTGCATGGCGGCGGCTCGCCCATGACCAGCGGGATCGCCCGGAAGGTCGTCCAATCGTTCCAACAGCCCGCCAAGGTCGAGACCCCGGAGGGGGCTGAACTCTCCCAACGCGAGCGCGAAGTCCTCGACTTGCTGGCCCGGGGCTATGCCTTCAAGGAGATCGCCGACATGCTGAACATCGGGGTCACGACCGTGAGCACCTACATCCGGCGGATCTACGAAAAGCTCCATGTGCGGTCCCGCGGGCAGGCGGTGGCAAAATACACCCACCTCACCCGGGGCGACGAACGATGGCTGCCACCTGCCCGATAGCCTTCGAAACGGCTGGTCGTGAGGCCGCACAGCCTTCGAGGTGATTGTCAGCGTTCCTCTGGTGCCCTTCTGATGTGGGAAGAATGATTTCCAAAGTTCGCGTCCTGGTCGTTGATGCCCATCCGGTCGTGCGTTCCGGTCTCTTGAGGTTCTTCGCGCTCACAGGGCAGGTGGAGGTGGTCGGGGAAGCGATCGACGAAAAGCAGGCCGCTGAGCTATGTCACCGGCTCAAGCCGGACGTGGTGACGATCGACGTGTTGGCGACTTCGGTAGGAGGGGAAAGAGTGCGGACAAGCAATGGAAGCCAACCCGACTTTGGTGCCGCCAAGCTCCTTCTCTTTTCCGATTCGCTTCGCGAAGAGACGATCCTCCGGGCAGTCGAGGCGGGCGCGAAAGGATGTCTCTTAAAGTCAGCCAGCCGGGAGGAACTGATTGGCGCGATCATGACGATCCACCAAGGCGGCGAATGCTTTCCCGCCGCCGTTGCCCGGAAACTCTCCGAGCACCGTCTCCGGATTGGACTTAGCCCGCGTGAGTTTCAAGTGCTCCGCCTCGTAGTGGACGGCATGAGCAACAAGGAGATCGTTTCTCGGCTCCGACTGTCCGAAGCCACTATCAAACTCCACATCTCCAACATGTTGAACAAACTGGGTGTGACGGACAGGACGCAAGCGGCCGTCGCGGCTTTGCGGCGTGGAATTGTCCATTTGGAAGGTTGATCCGGTGGACTGAGAACGGTGTTGTGTCGGACCGGGACAGTGCACCTAAACAAGACGCAATCTGCAATTTACATGTGCATCAAATGTCACACCGGTGTCACAATTAGCCGTTTGGCTAGGGTGACATCTTTTAGGGTTGCCGGTCATGGTTTTGTCATCTCCTGACTTGTCTAAGACGCTTTGAAGCAGCTTTGGTGGCTTTCTTTGATCCGTGCTGTTTGAAGTGTCTTCTATCGGGACATCGCTGAATGCGTGATTAAACCCTATGCAATCCCACAACACCCCCAAACCTAAAGGACAGCGGCTCGCGCCCCTGTCACTGAGGCATCCCATGAAACTAGTCAGAACACTCTTTTGTGCCGCAGCGGCCGTGGTCGCTGTTGGCTCCGCGAGTGCGGCCACGACGCTCCTCCCGGGCATCGTAAAGCAGGAGCTTTGGTATGCCCCGGCTACCCGCGCCCAGCTCGAAGCGGGCACTTTGCCGGCCTCGACCAATATCACCTATCTCACTCAGTGGGATCGGGGCGACATCGCGGACAACTACGTCGATCGGCTGAGCGGCGTGGTCATTCCCCCCGTGACGGGCCTCTACGACTTCTACTTCTCGATCGACGACGACGGGTCGCTCTTCTTGAGCACTGATTCGACCGCTGCCAACAAGCGCGTCATTGGTGAGCAGACGTCCTGGTCCGGCAACAAGTCTTGGACCTCCGGTGGCAACGACCCGCTGCAGCGGAATTCGGCCACTTGGACGAACAGCGCCGGCGCGAAGCCCTTTTCCGGCGGCATCATGTTGACGGGTGGACAGCAGTATTACCTCGAAGTCACCCAGCATGAAGGCGGCGGCGGAGACAACATCGCCGTCACTGCGGTTCCCCACGGTCAAGGGGTCGTCGACGGCGAGGCGACCACTTTGGTGGGCAGCACGATCGGTATCGTCATCACGACCCCCACGACGCTGTCCTTCACCCAGAACCCCAGCAACACCACAGCTTATGTCGGCACTTCCGCCCGGCTGCGAGTGGTAACTTCCACGGACAGCTCTGTCCCTCCCTCCTACCAGTGGCGGAAGAGCGGAGCCAACATTCCGGGAGCGACGGCCGCCAACTTCACCGTGGTGGCCTCGACTGCGGACAGCGGTTCGATGTTCGACTGCATCGCAACGGTTCCCGGTGGCCTCTCGAGGACCTCGACCGTGGCGACCGTGACGGTGGCAGCGACCGGCGCCTTGACCGTCAATGGCTACCTCAAGCGCGAATTGTTCGCCGGATATACCACCGCGAACGTCCGCACCAACGTCGAGATCGGCAATGTCGGACAGGGAACGGTCACCGCCGTCAACCAGTTGGACGTGCCCACGGCCGGGGCCAACTACGCTGAGCGCGTCAGTGGCTACTTCACTCCTGCCACCTCCGGAAACTACAACTTCTTCCTGGCGGCGGACGACGACTCCGACTTCTTCATCAGCACGGACACCCAGCCCGCCAACAAGCGGTTGGTCGCTACTCAGATCGACTGGTCCAACAACCGTTCTTGGCTGACCGCTGGCGGTGGCAACGACATCATCACCCAGCGCCGCTCGGATTCGTTTACCCCCGACGAAGGCCTGACCATGCCCTACAGCGCAGGTATCCCGTTGGTCGGTGGCACCCGCTACTACATCGAGGGTGTCCATCGCGCCGGTGGCGGTGGTAATGGCATCAGCGCCACCTTCATCACGTCGGCTGACCTCGCGAGCCTCGGTGCTCCCGCGGACAACAGCCCGTCGGCCTTCACCAACGGCGTCATCAGCTATGTGACCAGCCCGGTCACCAGCTTCAGCGTGGCGCCTCTGGCCAGCGTGAACGTCTTCGAAGGCTTGAACTACAAGTTCGGCATCGCCGTGACCACGGACAGCGAAGTCTCACCCAGCTACCAATGGAAGCGGGGCGGTGTCGCGATTGCCGGCGCAACGAGTCCCACCTACTCCGCCGTGGCCGCTCTCACCGACAACGGCGCGAGCTTCTCCGTCGATATCATCATCCCCGGCTTCACCAACGTCACCAGCACCAGCGCCACCTTGACGGTGCAGCAGAGCGTCTTCGCCGAAGGAACCTTGAAGGTGGAACGCTGGAACGACGCCACAGTCACCCGCGCGATCATCTCGGCCAATGCGGCGGGAACGGTTCCCGAGGCGGATTCGATCCGTTATATCTCCTCCGGCTTCGACTTCACCGACACTGGCGCCGACTACGTTCTGCGCCTGTCCGGCTTCTTCGTTCCGGCCACGACGGGCAACTACGTGTTCTACGTGGCGGCCGACGACGACTCAGACGTGTTCATCGGCACCAACGACAAGCCCGAGACGAAGCGTCTCATTGCCCAGGAAGGCGGATGGAGCGGCAACAAGAACTGGAACACCGTCGGTGGCGGCGGAACCGTTGAACAACGCCGGTCCGACATGTTCTCGCCCGACGCCGGCGCGACCATCCCCTATGCCGGTGGCATCGCGTTGACTGCGGGCACCCGCTACTACATCGAAGCCGTGAACCACCAGGGTGGCGGCGGACAGAACGTGGCCGTGACCTACACCATGCTCGGCGACGTCGATCCCGTGAATGGTTCGGCGTCCAAGTTGACCGGAGCCAGAGTCGGAGTGCTCGTGCCCGCCGCCACGGTCCTCAACATCACCCAGGATGCGGCAAGTGCCTCCGCTTTGGTGACTGGCTCGGTCACCTTCTCGGTGAACGCGACCAACAACGGCCTCCTCCCAACGACCTATCAGTGGAGCCGGGGTGGCACAGCTATCGCCGGAGCCACGGGCTCGGGCTTCAGCCTCGTTGCTTCTTCCAGCGACAACGGCGCGCAGTTCTCCTGCGTGATGTCGGTCCCTGGAACCTCCCTCTCGGTCACCAGCTCGGTCGCCACTCTGACGATTGCGAGCAATGGATCCTTGGTCTCGGGCCAGCTGGCCCATGAGCTCTGGAGCGGCAATTACAGCCGCCCCCAGATTGAGACGGGCAACAGCGGGGCCGCCACCACGGTCAATACGGTTACCAACATCGACATCGGCTCGCTCGGTGACAACTACGTGCAGCGCGTCCGGGGCTACTTCATCCCGGCGACGACGGGCAAATACACGTTCTTCCTCGCCAGCGACGACGATTCGGACCTGTTCCTGAGCACCAACGACCAGCCCTCCGCCAAGCGTCTGATTGCCCACCAGAACAACTGGGCGGGCGACCGCGCTTGGACGAGCACTGGCAACGGAGACCCGATCGAGATCGCCCAAAAGCGGTCTGACCAATGGGTTCCGGATCCGGCCAACCCTCCGGCTAACGGCGCTCCCTACGCGGGCGGCATCTCCCTGACGGCGGGGACCAAATATTACATTGAAGCCGTGCACGCTGAAGGCGGCGGCGGCGACAACCTCGGAGTGACCTTCAAATTCGACCCGACCAGCACCGACAGCGCGGCTGATCCGATGGTTGGCGATCCGTCCGTGATGTTCGGATCGATCATCGGCTATCTGGCGGCTCCTGCCGGACAGGAAGTCATCATCACCCATGCGGGCAACTCGGTGAACGTCTCCTGGGCTCCGGCCGGTGGACGCCTCATCTCGAGCCCGGTCTTGGGAACTGGCGCGGTGTGGACGAGCCTCGGTTCGACCAACCCGCAGGTCATCTCGGTCCAACCGGGCAGCCTGTTCTTCCAGGTGGTCACTCCTTGATCGCCCCATAAATCACAAAGAGGCCGGGCGAAAGCGTCCGGCCTCTTTTTTTGCCCAGTCCACAAACCAGTTGCTACCCTTTCCCACGTGAAGCGCCCGAAGAAGACAATCGCCGTGTCCGGCCCACCCGACGAGACGGGCGGGCAAAGCGCCAGGTCCGGGCGGAAATGGATCTTTCGCCTCACCGCAATGTTCGGGGTGACGGTCGCCTTTTTCGCGGTTCTGGAGGTTGGACTCCGGATCCTGGGCTACGGCTTTCCGGTCCAATTCTTCGTGCCAAGTCCGGCGGGGCAGCCGGGAGTCCTGGTCGACAATCCACAGTTCAGTCGGCGCTATTTCAGCGAAGCTTTGAAGCGGATCCCTCAATCGATGGCGTTTGCGGAGGCCAAGGCTCCGCAGGAACTCCGAGTTTTTGTTTTTGGAGAATCGGCGGCCGAGGGGGATCCCGATCCGTCGTTTGGGTTTGCCCGTGTCTTGCGGGTGCTGTTGGAGGACCGATACCCCGGCCGACGGGTGAAGGTGATCAATACGGCCGTAACGGCGATCAACTCGCACGTCATCCGGCCGATCGCGTTGGAGTGCGCCAATTTTGGGGGAGACGTCTGGGTGGTCTACATGGGGAACAACGAGGTGGTCGGGCCCTTCGGATCAGGAACCGTCTTTGGGCCGCAGGCTCCCAGCTTGGCGCTGATCCGTGCCAACATCGCGGTGAAATCGACCCGGATCGGTCAAGTGATGGACGCGCTCCTTCAGGGATCGGCCCGGCGTGGATCGCCCAAGGAGTGGGGAGGAATGGAGATGTTCCTGGATCAACAAGTGGCTTTGTCCGACCCGCGGACCGCCTCGGTTTACCAGTATTTCCGACGGAACCTGGACGACATGGTGGAGGCGGGAGTTCGTTCCGGAGCGAAGGTGATTCTCAGCACCGTGGGCAGCAACCTGCGGGATTGTCCGCCCTTCGCGTCTCTCCATCGCCGGGATCTTCCAGTTGGCGATTCGGACCGGTGGAACCAGAAGTTCAAGGCGGGAGTGGCCTTCGAAGACGCCGGGACGGCCGCGGAGGCGTTGGTCAAGTATGGGGAAGCGCTCGCGATCGACGACCAGTTCGCCGAGCTGCATTTCCGGATGGGGCGTTGCTTGGCGACGCTGGACCGACCGGAGGACGCTCTGGGCCACTACGTTCTCGCGCGGGATCTGGACACGTTGCGGTTCCGCTGCGACTCGGGTTTGAACGGAATCATCCGGGAGACCGCGGCCGGGACGGGGGTGAGACTGGCGGACTCCGAAACAGCGTTCAGGAACGAGACGACGGATGGCGTGCCGGGACGGGAATGGTTCCATGAACATGTCCATCTCACGCAGTCCGGCAACTATCTCGTGGCGGTGGAACTGGCGAAACAGGTCGTGCAGTGCGTCGAGGGGGATGTCCGGGCCGGAAACCTGGCGGCCGATTCTTTCCTTCCAATGCAAGAATGCGGAGCACGCCTGGGATTGACGGACTTTGACCGCGGGCAGATGGCGCGGGAAATGGCCCAGCGGGTCAGCCGCCCTCCGTTCACGCATCAACTCGGCCACTTGGCCGACGTGGCGCGGCACGACGCCGAAGTTGCCGAGATGACGGCTCGCTGCCGCACGAACGCGGCCGCGTCGATCGAGATCGACCGCTCGGCGATCGCGCGGACTCCGGACGACTGGAGGCTGCACGACAATCTCGCGGGCGTCCTGCTCCAGACCGGTGATCCCACCGGTGCGGCCGAGCAATGGCGCGAGGTCATCAAGCTGCTCCCTCACCGGACGACGAGCTACGATCTCCTCGGCAGCGTGCTTCTGGAAAAGGAGAAATTCGACGAAGCTGCGTCCGTCTATCAGCGGGTATTGGAGGTTGATCCGGGCTTCTTTGAGGGTCGGCTCGGACTCGGCCGGGCTCGGATGGGGCAGAATCGAATGGCGGAGGCGATCGCTCTGTTTCGCCGAGCCATGGTTCTCAAACCGGATTCGGCCCGCGGCCAAAACCACTTGGGCTTGGCGCTGCTCCAATCCGGGAAAGCCAAGGAAGCCGGCGAGGCGTTTCGTGAGGGGCTCCGTCTTGAACCGGGATTCGTTTCGGCGCGGCTGAATCTGAGCGCCGCCCTGTTGGCTGAAGGGCGCAGCACCGAAGCGCTGGCAAACTACCGTGAGGCGATCCAAGGGTCTCCGGACGATGCCGCTCCCCGGCTAGAGCTGGCCAAAGCGTTGATGAAGCTTGGGCGTGGGGCCGAAGCCGTGAACCAATACCGCGAGCTGGCCCAGCTCCATCCGTTTGATTTTGACGCCCGATCTGCTCTCGCCACCGCCTTGATTCGATTGCAGCAGTTCGACGAGGCGGCCAGCGAGTTGGTCGCGGCTTTGGCGATTCGGCCGGATTCGTTCGAAGCGCACCTGAACTATGGCTCCATTTTGGCGCGGCAAGGTCGCGCCGAAGCGGCGACGGCGCAGTTTGAGGGAGCGGTTCGACTCAGGCCCGACTTTCTGCCCGCTCGCTTGAACGCGGCGGCGGCTTGGATCGATCAACGGCGCTGGGACAAGGCGATCCCGCATCTGCAGGAGGCCCTGAAAGCCGATCCGAGCAACGCCCGCGCCCGCAGCCTCTTGCAGACGGCCCTTGCCGGCCAAAAGGGTGGCTGAAGCGGTCGTGCTCACACATCGATGGTGGGAGGTCCTCCGGAAGGTGGAGCCGGAGGACGAAAAGATCGGCGCTTCAGCAGCGCCACGGCGCAGACACATCCCGTCCAAGTCGGCAGCATATCGACGGCTGGAAGGGCTTCCGCGATAAAGGTGGGAATCAGCAGTGGATGGAACCCGATCAACAGGCTGACTAGCAGCATGGCAAAGACGTCGATGATCTGGTCGGCGAAAGCCCAGCCCAGAGGACCCAACAAGATCTGGATGGCGTCGGCAGCCAGTGCGACGATCACCGCAAGACCCACCCGGAGGCGGGACGGATTTGACACTCGGAATGGATTCATGGGGACTTGGCTGAGGGGAGATCCGAACCCGAAGTCGTCGGATAGGCAACAAATACGAGGTGTTGGGGTCCGATATTGAGGCCGCCGAACGAAATCGATTGGCGGACGGGGAAGGCTTCGGAGAGGCTAAGAGCGATGAGTTCAACGGATCAATCCCGGCATGTGCCTCGCGTCGTGATCGCTCTGGGGTCGAACTTGGGCGATTCCAGTCGGGTGCTGCGGGACGCGGTAGCGCGCCTGCGGATGTGGTCGGCAGCTCCTCTCCTCTCCTCGTCGCTTTGGCGGACATCGCCGGTGGATTGCCCTCCCGGTTCGCCACCTTTCGTAAACTGTGTGGTGATTATGGCGCCTCCCGTCGGGGAAACTCCGGAAACGCTTCTGGGTCGTCTGCAGGAACTCGAGCGAGAGTTTGGTCGTCGACCGAAGTGGGTTGTGAACGAGGCGCGTCCGCTGGATCTCGATTTGATCCTCTGGGGCGCCGAAGTTAGATCGACTGCGTATTTGACCCTTCCTCATCCCAGAGCCTTCTGTAGACAGTTTGTGCTGAGGCCTTTGGCTGAGATCGCTCCGGAAATGGTGTTTCCGGGGCGGCCGGAAACGGTTGCCGGACTCTTGGGACTTTTACGGACGGACGAAGTGCTTGTTCGGATGGGTGATTCAGAATCCGGTGGAAGCCCAGATTCTCAATAACCGCCGTGCAGAGACGGTCTGTGAGATCTTGTTTGGACATTTCAATAGGGTGGAGTTGACAACGGCACGGAGGACCGTTTTGTGGAGTGATTTTATGGATGAAAGCGGGTCACTTATGTCGTGCAATCCTTGTTCTGAGGATCTATCTGTCCCGTTGATGCCCCCCGAGGTTCAGACGAGTCAGCCATCCGAAGTTTTGTTGGCGGTGTTGGCTGCTTGGTATGAGATGTTTCCAGATGCTTCCGATCAGACCGTTCGGAACGGTTTTGGGTGGGCGCTGAATGCGTTTCGCGGTCGGTATGGAGACTATCAGCCGATCGACGCAAAATATCACGACTTGGAGCACACTCTGCAGGGAACACTTTGCATGGCGCGGCTCCTCCTTGGGCGCCATCGAGCGAGGGCTCGACCGGTCATCAGCTCGCGCATCGTTGAACTGGGCTTCTTGGCCATCCTCCTGCACGACACGGGCTATTTGAAGCATGCGGACGATGTCGATGGGACTGGGGCGAAATACACTCTGACCCACGTGAATCGAAGCATGGATTTCGCGGCGGAACTTTTGAGAGAAAAGGGATTCAATCAGCACGATATCGTGGCGGTGCAGAACATGATCCGTTGCACGGGTGTGAACGTGGAAATCGCGGGAATTCGCTTCACCGACGACGTCGAGCGGATATGCGGTCTCGCCTTGGGGACGTCGGATTTACTGGGTCAGATGGCGGCGGTGGACTATGTCGACAAGCTGCCGACCCTGTATTCAGAGTTCGAGGAATGCGCCCGATGCAACGATGGCAAGATGGGTGCCGGCACGATCTTCACGAGCGCGGCAGACTTGAAGAGCCGGACTCCGGCCTTTTGGTCGAAATACGTTTTGCCGAAAGCGGAAAAGGAATTTGAGGGATTGTTCCGGTATTTGGCGGATCCCGGAAGCGGCCGGAATCAATACGTGGAGAGGATCGAATCCAACATCGCCCGGATTCGGACCGAGAATGATCTCAAGGCGGCTTGAGCCGTTGGGGCTTGATTTGGTTCGGGATTGCGGCGTGGCTGGGCTTAACTACGGAAGATCAAACGGTCACAGTCACGACTTTTCCATCCGCAGGAGTCGTTCGCGCAGCTTCGCATGGGCACTGGAGAACGGGAGGTTGGATAGATCTGCGATGGGGTGCCATCTGGTCGACTCAGGCGTTGAGTGGTCGAC
>JBBQXJ010000009.1:0-74498 GCA_038209745.1 Verrucomicrobiota bacterium | reverse complement strand
AGCTCGTCCTTGATCTTGGTGGCGTCGATGGCGTAGCGGCGGTCGTGGCCGGGGCGGTCCTTGACGAAGGAGATCAGCTTCTGGGAATGGCCGCCGAGGTCGGGCTTCATCTCGTCCACCAGGTCGCAGATCAGTTTCACGATGTCGAGGTTGGCCCATTCGTTGTGGCCGCCGACGTTGTAGGTCTCGCCGAGGCGGCCTCGGTTCAACACGGCCCAGAGGGCGTCGGCATGGTCGGTGACGTAGAGCCAGTCGCGGATATTGAGGCCGTCGCCGTAGATGGGGAGCGGCTTTCGCGCGAGGAGGTTCTGGATGAGGACGGGGATGAGCTTTTCCGGGAACTGGTAGGGGCCGTAGTTGTTCGAGCAGTTCGTCGTCACCACCGGCAGGCCATAGGTGTGGTGGTAGGCGCGGACGAGGAGGTCGCTGGAGGCCTTGCTGGCGGAGTAGGGCGAGTTCGGGGCGTAGGGCGTGGTCTCGGTGAAGAGCCCGGTGGCGCCGAGCGAACCGTAGACCTCGTCGGTGCTCACATGCAGGAATCTCTGTTCTCTGCTTTCTGCTTTCTCCTTTCCCCAATGATCACGGCAGGCTTCCAACAGGTTGAAGGTGCCGACGATGTTGGTGTGGATGAAGTCTCCCGGGCCGGTGATGGAGCGGTCCACGTGCGACTCGGCGGCGAGGTGCAGCACATGGGTGATGTGGTGCTGCTGGACGACGCGGAGGACCTCGGCTTTATCGCGCAGGTCCACCTTTTCAAAGGCGTAGTTCGGTCGGCCCGCGATGGCGGAGAGGTTTCCGATATGGCCGGCGTAGGTGAGGGCGTCGAGAGTGACCAGCTTCGTGACCGAGGGCTGGTCGATGATGCGGTGGATCAGGTTCGATCCGATGAAGCCGGCACCGCCGGTGACGAGGAGATTCATGCGCGGGACAGAAGGGAAATCAGAAATTCAAAATGCCAAATGAAAACTTCACTTCGATTCGGGCACCCAGGACTTGAGCGACGTTTCGAGGGCTTCCGCGACGGGCCGGATCTGGATGCCGGTGGCGAGGAGTTTGGAGACGTCCATGACGCAGTTGGAACGGGGCGTCTTGGCGGCGACCTTGTAGAACTCCTCGTCGTTTTCCCAGAAAGCGAAGGCGCGGTCGGGTTTCAGGACCGCCTTGATCCGCTCGACCACCTGGGCGGTGGAGACGAAGCCGGGGTTGGTCACGTTGTAGGTGCCGAAGGGGGCGCGGATCTTCCAGGTGTCGAGGCAGGCGTTGACGAAGTCGGCGCGGTGCGAGAGCGAGTTCACGTTGTCGTAGACCTTGGCGTAGCGCTGGACCTTGGAGAGGTAGTTGCGGGCGTTGTCGAACTCGTCGAAGGGGATGCGCAGCCGCCAGACGTAGGAGCGGCCGATGCCGGCGATGGCTTCCTCGCCGAGGGCCTTGGTGCCGCTGTAGAAGCTGCACGGGCCGTCGCGGAAACTGAAATTGGGCGTCTCGGTCTCGTTGAAGCCCCGGATTTTTTCGGGCGATTTCTCGGCCAAGGCGCGGACTTCGGCCCTGGTCATGTCTTTCTCGATCCGCCAGCCGGTGCCGGAGTCGACGTGGGCGCCCGCGAAGATGCAGCCGGAGGAGACGTGGCCCCACGGAAGGTCGAGGGCGGCGCAGGCGTGGGCGAGGGCGGCGGGGAACAGGGTGTTGCCCTGGAGGGTGTCGGCCTTGGCCAGTTCACAGGCGTCGACGTTCGGCTTGCCGGTGTAGCCGGCGGCGTTGACGACGAAGGAGGGCTTGTTCGTCTTCAGCCAGGCGAGGAGCGGTTCAAACCGGGTGTAGTCCACGTCCTTGCGGGACAGGGCGACGAAGGGTTCGCCGCGCCGGGTGAGCGCGGTCTGGAAGGCTTGGCCGATGTAGCCGGTGGCGCCGAGGAGAACGATCATGGCAAAAACGGAGACAGGGACGTGGAACGCAAAGGAGATCAGGCGGCGGTGAGGCGGCGGGCTTCGGCGATCACGTCGGCGAGGTAGGCGCGGTATTCGCAGTTGGGCATCGTGTCGGTGATCGCGGAGAGCTGGTCGAGACCGAGGATGCCGCGGCGAAAAGCAGCTTCTTCAGGGCAGCCGATCTTGATGCCGGTGCGTTTCTCGATGGTCTGGACGTAGGCGCTGGCTTCGTGGAGGGAGCTGCTGGTGCCGGCGTCGAGCCAGGCGAAGCCCCGGTTGAGCTTGCCGACGCGAAGGGTGCCGCGCCGGAGGTATTCGACGTTGACGGCGGTGATCTCCAGTTCCCCGCGCGCGGACGGCTTGAGGTTCTTGGTGATGGTCACGACGTCGTTGTCGTAGAGGTAGAGTCCGGGGACGGCATAGCTGCTTTTGGGACGTTGGGGCTTCTCCTCGATGGAGACGGCCTTGCCCGAGGCGTCGAACTCGACCACGCCGTAGCGTTCGGGATCGTGGACATGGTAGCCGAAGATGGTGGCTCCGGATCGGAAGGCGTCGAAGGCCGCGCCGAAGCCGTCGCCCCCGTAGAAGATGTTGTCGCCGAGGATCAGCGTGACCGGGTCCTTTCCGATGAACGATTCGGCGATGAGGAAGGCCTGGGCGATGCCCTCCGGCTTGGCCTGTTCGCGGTAGTCGATGCGGATGCCCATGCGGGAACCATCCCCGAGGAGCTGCTGGAAGCGCGGCAGATCGTGCGGTGTGGAAACGAGACAGATCTCGCGGATACCGCCCTCGATCAGCGTGGTCAACGGGTAGTAGACCATTGGCTTGTCGTAGACCGGTTGCAGCTGCTTGCTGGCGACGAGGGTCAGCGGGAACAGGCGGGAACCGGCGCCGCCGGCGAGGATGATGCCTTTCATGGAATGGGGGTCGAATCGGGCGGGATCGGACGGCTCCGCACTTGGTCGTTGGTCCGAGGGTTTCCCGGAAACGGCTCTGGCGGCAAACAATCAATGGCAGGCTGGCACCGCTTGGGAGCCATGGTCGGGTTCATCGACGGGATCCAAAACGTGTTGAAGAGGATCCGAAGATTTGTTGCTGTTACCAGCGACCCGGGGGGCGGGCCATCCCCGCCTCCCGCCCACTCGAACCCCAGATCAGCGGGTCGGGATTCGAGACGGGCCTTCCGGAACGCCACCCCAGGCAGGGGCGATGTGACGCCTTCACAGCGGCGCGAAGGGAAGCAAATGGGCGAGATGCGGTAAAGCTGAAATCAAAGCCGGACGATAGGTGGGCGGCTGCCCGCCGGAAAGGCTCCGGTGATCCGGCCCAGGTCGGGGGATTGAGATTGTAATGAACGAGCGGTTGGATTCTAACACGGGAGATTTATGCGATTGACCGCAATACTGTTGGGTCTGTGGGTGGTGGCGCAGTCGCTCTCCGCCGCAGAAGTGAACAAAAGTGGAGAATCCGGAACGAACGCTCCCGCGTCCGTCGACGTGCTCGACGACACCGTCAAACTGAACACCGGTGTCCGACTCACCTACCGGGTCAAGGAGGACAAGGATCTGCCGACGCGGCTGGTGGTCACCGACACGGGCGAAATCGACGTGCCGTATCTCGGTCGGGTGAAGGCGGCGGGCAAGACCTGCAAGGAGTTGGCCGGCGAGGTGAAAATGCTCCTCGAAAAAGACCTCTACCAGAATGCCTCCGTGACGATCGCGGTGGACTCGGTCACCGCTCTGAATCTGAAGGAGATCACGGTCCAAGGCCAGGTGGCTCGGCCGGGACCGGTATCGATCCCTCCCGGGAGCGAGGCGTCCTTCACCGTGAGCAAGGCGATTTTTGCCGCTGGAGGAACGACGCCCTATGCCAATTCATCGAACGTGAAGATCATTCGGCAGCCCGCCGACGGAGCGGGCGGGACCACCCAGACCATCATGGTCGATCTCGACGCCATCTTAAAGAGGGGCAAGAAGGAGGAGGACATCCTCCTCAAGCCCGGCGACACGATCATCATCGCCCGCAAGATCTTCATATTCTGACAGGCTTCGCCCCAACCCATTTTCAAAATGAGCTACGGATACCGATACCCGACCGAGAGCGGAGGCGCCTCGTTTGCCAGCATCATCACTTTCGTCCATCCCTACTGGATGGGTCTGAAGCGGTTCTGGTGGATCCCCGTGATCTGCGCCGGTCTGGCCGCGGGCGCGGTGCTGTTGTTGATCCGGAACCAGCCTCCGACGTCCTACGTGTCCACCGCGCGGATCTGGATCGGGTTCAGGTCGGCCGACCCGACCGGGAGCGGGCGGGGAATGGGGGATCCGGACGGCACCCAGATCGAGGTCATGAACAGCCCCGAGTTGCGCACCCGGGCCGAGAACGCGGTGCAGGCGCAGAATCCGGGACTGCGGGTCACGCCCGTGCGGCTGCTCGCCTCCAAGGTGAAGGACACCTCGATCTTCCAGCTGCAGGCCTATGGTGCCGACCCGGCCTACACCAAGGCCTTTCTTGAGACCTTCATCGAAACGTATCTCAAATACCTTCGGGAATCGTTCATCTCCGAAGGCAACAAGACGGCCGAGGTCATCCGCGACAAGATGGAGGAGGTCAACCGCCAGTTGCAGGAGGAGAACAAGAAGCTGACCGACTTCCAGCAGGAGAACAGCGTGGAGCTCCTCCGCCAGCGGTCGGTGAGCTCCGGGTCGACCTACGCCGCTCTGCTCCATGAGAACCAGGCGCTGCAGCGGGAGCTGGACCAGTTGAACCTGTTTTCGATGGAACAGGTCATGGACCAGGATCAGCGACTGGTGGCCCCCACCCTTCAGCCGGCACCAATCGACAAGAGCGGCCTGCGGGGCGAGGTGACCGACAGCCCAGAAGCCCGGGCGAGACTCGGGGCGGTGGATGATTCGCTGGCCAGCATCTACAATTCCCGGCTCCGCATCCAGATGATGCATTTCGAGTTGGACGAGTTGGCGAAGAACCTGAAGCCGAAACACCCTAAAATCATCGATTTGAAGGATTCGCTGGCCCGGGAGGAAAACAGCCTCAATGCCCTGGTAAAGCAGAACAAGGAGAAGATCGAGCAACGGAAGCAAGGGATCGCCCTGAAGATGCAGGCGCTCGAAAACCCGATCAAAGTGGCCCAGGAAGAGACGGTCGCCTTTGACAAGAAGATGACCGAATTTCTGGCCTTGAAGGCATCGGTGGAGCATCTCCAGCCCACCTACGACATGCTGCTCAAGGCGGCGGACGGCATCGCGATGCGCCAGGGCATGACCGATTATACCATGAAGCAGCTGGACCCTCCGTCGCCCGCCGTGGCCAGTTCGGTGAACAATATCCTCAAGATGATCGTGGCCGTGGTGGTCGGCCTGGCGCTGGGTCTGGGCATTGTCTGCGTCCTCGTCTTCTTCGACGACCGGGTGAAGTCGCTCACCGCGCTGAAGGCGACCTTCCAGGAACCGGTCATCGGCCAGATTCCGAACATTGGCGATTCCGAGGGAAACGCGGCGATCGATCTGCTGAAGGAGGACGACGATCGGCACAACTTCGCGGAGTCGTTCCGCAACATCCGTTCCTCCATTCTGTTCATGGACGCCGGCGAGACGCCGCCGAAGACCCTCATCGTCACCAGCGCGATTCCGTCCGAAGGCAAGTCGTCGGTGGCGGCCAACCTGGCCAAGACCATGGCGATGGCGGGATCCAAGGTCCTGCTCGTCGACGGCGATCAGCGCCGCTGTTCGATCAACGTGAAGATGGGCCTGCCCATCAGCCCCGGCTTCAGCGACGTGCTGGCCGGCACCATGGCGTTCGACGATGTCGTGCTCAGCCCGGCGCCGAACCTCTCCGTGCTGGTCCGCGGCACCGCGAACAAGCATCCGGGCGAGATGTTCGTCGGGCCGGCGACCGACGCGTTCATCCGTTCGGTCTATGACAAGTTCGACTACATCATTTTCGACACTCCGCCGGTTCTTGCAGCGGACGATGTGACCAGCTTCGCTCCCAAGGTCGACGGGGTCATCTTCGTCATCCGCGCGGAGCACACTTCGGCCCGGCTGGCCAAGCAGAGCCTGGAACTGCTTTACAGCCGGCACGTCCGCGTGCTCGGACTGATCTACAACCGGGCGAATCTCTTCCTGCCCGAATACTCGTATTACAAGTATTCGAGCTACTACAACCGACCTGAGGAGAAAACCACCTGAGCGGTGAAGGAGTTTGAATTGGACAACCCCGGACGATGAAAGTCGTCCGGGGTTTTGTCTGTGGAAAGAGGGCTTGTTCCGGATCAGACCGACTACGGAAGAAGGCTGGTATTACAGCAGGAAGCCCCTCAACCAGGCCCTCGCCCCGGCGGATGGCGAAGGGAGGCCGGAGGCCGGGTGGAGGGACGTCCTTGAGGCAACCGGTTTACTCCCGTAGTGGGTATCCGGCGCGGCCGGCCAGGAATTGAGCGTGCCGGTCGATCCGGGCGGCGATCTGGTCCAAGGCAAGGACATGCTGGGCGGCTCCGAGTTTGATGGCCTCGCGGGGCATGCCAAAGACGACGCAGCTTTCCTCGTCTTGGGCCACGGTCGTCGCTCCGGCGTCCTTGAGGCGGAGCATGCCCGCGGCACCGTCCGCACCCATGCCGGTGAGGAGGATGGCCAAGGTGTGGGGAGCGGAGGCGCATTTCACGGCCGAATCGAACAGCACGTCCACCGCGGGTCGCTGGTGGTGGACCTGGGGGCCGTCGCTCAATTCCACGCTGTGGCCGGCGCCGTTCCAGCGGAGGACGATGTGGTGCCCGCCGGGGGCAACAAGAACGAGCCCGGGATGGAGACGATCGTGGTGCACGGCTTCGCGGACTTCGAGTTGGCAGAGCTGGTTGAGGCGATCGGCAAAGGCCTTCGAAAAGTAGGCCGGAATATGTTGGACGATCGCGATGGGAGGAAGGTCGTCGGGAAGACGAGTCAAGATGTCCTTCAGCGCCTCCGTCCCTCCGGTCGATGCTCCGATCACGATCAGATCGCGCGGAGCGTAGTGCCTGCCGCCGGGTTTTGCCGGCGCGATCATCGTCGCTCCGGATCGGGTGGAAACGGAGGTCTGGCCCGGGTAGGCCCGAGCGGAAACGGAGCGGTTCGGGAAACGGGTCGAGGGAAGGGCGCTTTCCGGGCGACGGAGAAGGCCGCCTTCGGGCTGATTTTCTTGGTTGGCATTTTGGGCGACTCCCGCCGGAGACTCCGTCGTGGGACGGAGTTTCGTGCGGGCGGCCGCCTTGATTTTCTGGACGAGGAGAGCGGTGTCGGCGGTGACCGAGTAGGAGCCGCTTGGTTTTTCCATCACATCGACGGCGCCATGCTGGAGAGCTTCGAGGGCCAGTTGCGAGCCGGGGCCCGAGAGGGAACTCATGATGATGATCGGCATGGGGCGATGCTTCATCACCAGCTTCAGGAAGGTGATCCCGTCCATGCGCGGCATTTCTATGTCGAGGGTCATGACATCCGGTGCGAGCGCGAGCATCTTGCCCCGGGCGATGTAGGGATCCGCCGCGGTTCCGACGACCTCGATGTCGGGATCCTTGGACAGGCTGTCCGAGAGGATCTTCCGGACGAAGGCCGAATCGTCGACAATGAGGACCCGGATAGGCATGAACTACCCGTTGATGGCCAGGAGGGCGTTGACCATTTCCATCTTCTGATAGGTCTCGATCATGAACTGGGGAAGCATGTCGGGCGCGAGGTCGAGAATGGTCATGGCTTCGGAACGGCCCTTGAGGGCAAACGCCTGGTGGCCGAAGCCGAAGCCCATGAAATGCGCGATCATGTCCCCGAGGTAGACGTGGGCGGCGAGGCGTTCGCTGGGAGCGGCGGCCTTGGGATTATGGTGGAACCAGACGGCGGAGACCACGTTGGCCGGGAAGCGCCAGCGGGCCAGCAAACGGCCGCCGACCTCCGCGTGTTCGACGCCGAGGAGCTTCTTCTCCGCTTCGAGCAGCGAGCGTTGGTTCTTCTCCGTCTCTTCGATGACGCGGGCGTAGTTGTTCTCCAGGGCGTCGGAGAGGATTATCTTGCCGATGTCGTGGAGGAGGGTTGCGGTGAAGACGAGATTCTCGTCGTCGCCGACGTGCTGGGCGATCTGTTTGGCGGCGACTGCGGCGGTGACGGAGTGTTGCCAGAGTTCGCCCCGGTCGATGCCGTAGCCCTTCTGGGGCGGGGCGAGGGTCTTGGATCCCGTGACGGCGCAGACGAGGAGGAAAACCTGTTGGAATCCGAGCCGGCTGACCGCCTCCTGGAGATCGGCGGTCGGGGTTCCTCCGGCGAAATAGGCGCTGTTGCAGGCCTGTAGAACGGCGGCCGAGAGGCCGGGATCGATGGAGATCAGCTTGACGACGCGGCTCGCGTCGATGTTCGGACGGTTCAGCAAGGGCAGCAGCTCGGGCAACACCCGCGGGGCCGGGGGCAGGTGTTTGATCCGGTTGATGTATTCGTCTAGTTCTTGCATAGGATCGTCTCCTGGCTTTGACCTGAAACTTTGAGGCGGACCTCCCCCGTGGCGAGGTTGAGGTGGACGGTGCGGTTGACCATGCCGGCGACCTGTTCGGCGTGCAGCCTCAACTCGTGTTCGGCGAGGAGGCGGGTGAGCGCCTCATAGTTGCGCTTGCCGATGTTGAAGTAGCCGCTGTTGTCCATGATCTGCGCACCGCCGGCCACGCAGATCCGCACGCGGTGCTTCTGGGCGCCGAGCTGGTAGGCGGCGCGGAACAGGGCAGGGACCCCGGTGTCGACGAACATCGCGGGTTGGTTGCGCGCCTTGTTCGCGTCGATCCGGGAGTCCGGCAGCATGATGTGGAGCAGGCCGCCCACGCGGGCCACGGGATCGTAGATGCTGATGCCAAGGCAGGACCCAAGCGAATAGGTCGTGAGAATGGCGTTCTGGTTGTTGGAAACCGCCAGTTCCGCGAGGCCCACGATGATTTTGTGCTCGAATCCGACCAGACTGGGGGACGCCATTTTACTCCTTGTGGTAGATGCTTGGCTTCAAGCATTTGAGTCCTGTGTTTAGCCCGGTCAGGCTTTCTGAATGTCCGATGAGGAGATGTCCTTTGGGCACGAGCTGCTGGCTCAGCTTGCGGACCAGTTCCTCCTGGGTCTGGCGATCAAAGTAGATCATCACGTTGCGACAGAAGACGACCTGGAAAATATCCGAGAAGGGATACCCCCCGAGAAGATTCAGGTGGCGGAATTCGATCCGGGATCGGATCGCGTCCTTGATGCGGTATTGGCCTTCCCATTTTCCGAAGCCCTTCTGGAAGTAGGCGCGCTGCCATTCTTCGGGGAGAGCCGTCATCCGGTCCGACGGGTAGATGGCATCGGCGGCCTTGGCAAGGGCGCGGGTCGAAATGTCGGTGGCCAAGATCTTCCAGTCCCAGCCCTGCGAAGGGGGGAAGTGGTGCGCCAAGAAGAAGGCGATGCTATAGGGCTCTTCGCCCGTGCTACAGGCGGAGCTCCAGACCTGGAATCGCTTCTGTCCCGGACCGAGCGTCGCGGGCAGGGCGGTGGAGACCATGAAATCGAAATGGTCCCTTTCGCGGAGGAAGTTCGTGAAATTCGTGCTCAATGCGTCGACCACGTGGGTGATTTCGTCGTCGCCCGCTCCGCGCTTCAGATGGTCGCAATAGGCGGAAAGGTGTTCGAATCCCAGCATCCGCATCCGTTTGCCGAGCCGCGCCCGGATCAGCTGTTCCTTCCCGTCATGCAGTCGGATCCTGCTACGCTCGTAGACCAGGTTGATGATGAAATCGAAGTCTTGTGCTTCGTCCCGCGCGTGTCCCATCGGCGTGGTGCGGCGCTGGGTGGTGACTACCCAGCAGCGATCCTTCCAGTCATCGGTTCCGAGAATTTTGCACTGTAGACCATTCCGTCAGGGTTTTTCCCGGTCGCTTTTCAAGCGTCGAGGCGGTGATGGGTCGCGGAGGTCAGGATCCAGCGATGGCCGGGTTCTTGGGTTTTTCCCGTTCGCATTTGCAAAGGCGCTCCCGAGTTCGCATCTGCGTTCGAGCCCAGGTTCGCCCACGATTCCGTCGTGCGGGAACGATGCCGGTTCGAATTCGCGAGCGGTCCGCCCCGGTTGCGCGCGTCTCCGCCGTCGGCGGTGGCTGGGCTTCGAGCCGGATGGAATGGGCCATCGGATCGGCCGTCGAGGGAGACGGGCTCCGGTGCTGGGCGGAGCGCCGGAACAGACGCGGGTGCGCCGGACCGAGTCACCTCTGCTTTGGGCGATCCGGGCAACGACGGCGTTTCCATCAGAGTTCTGGTTCGCACCAAGCATCGCCTTCTTCACTCGGCCGCCAAAGCCGGTTGGGACGGGCTTCGGGTTCGACGGCAGTGCTTGGCCCGAAACTTCCTAGGAGCTTGGTCATGACCTTTCGCCGATTCGCCGTTTCCCGACCCATTGGCCGCGAGCGCGCTTTTATAGGCGTTCCCGCAGTTATGGGGACGGCCCCATCAGGGTGGACGGGCAATTCTCGCCTAGGTGACTTGCGCATTGGGTGGGCAGCAATTGCCGAGGGATCCCGGGTGGCTCGATGCAATTTTTGCTTGGATAATACACAAGATATACAGGCGAAGATACTTAGAGAGACTATCCTAAGTTTGGCATCGGCTTTGCTTAACGACAGGTAGACGAGCAGAACAAATGAAAACGGTCGCACATACAGATGAGCAGTGGCTCACAGTCCGAAAAGAAAACGTCATCAGGATGCCGCTCGGATTGCTGGGGTTCGAAGAGATCAAGCAATACGTGCTGCTCTCCAGCCCCGAGGACGATCCGTTCCTTTGGCTCCAGATGCTGGATGATCCGAACCACTCGTTCCTGGTCATCTCGCCCTTTGTCCTGGAAGCGGACTACAGCCCGGAGCTCAGCGACGACGATGTTTCCTTCCTCGGTCTGGAGAGCCCGGACGATGCGCTCATCATCAACATCGTCACCCTGCACGGCGGAGCGGGCACGACCGTCAATCTGAAGGGACCCATCGTGCTCAACCGGCACACCATGGTGGCCAAACAGGTCATTCCGATGAACGCCGCGCAGTTCTCGCTGCGGCATCCCGTTCCGTTGTCCGCATAACCAAAGAGGGATTGTATCTATGCTCATTCTCTCACGGAAAATCAATGAATGTATCGTCATCGACGGTCGCATCATCGTGAAGGTGGTCCGCGTCGAGGGAGACATCGTCAAGCTCGGCATCGAGGCTCCGCTCAATGTGCCGGTGCACCGCCAAGAAATTTACGAAGAGATTCAACGCAGCAACAAGGAGGCCCTGACACAGGGACGTCCCCAACTGCCGAAGGTCCCACGCATCAACCCCGCGCCACCGAAGAAGGAAGCGCCGAAAACGGAGTAAACCCCAACACAGGAAGTAGTTATGGTCATCAACACCAACATCCAGGCCACAGCGGCCGCATCCAACCTGCAAAACAGCCAGGCGATGCTCTCCAAGTCGCTCTCCCGTCTCAGCTCGGGCTCCAAGATCGTCAACCCCGCCGATGACGCCGCCGGCCTCGCTGTCGCCTCGCGTCTTGATGCCCAGGTTTCACGACTGGACGCCGCCAAGTCCAACGTCGGCAACGCCATCTCCTTCACCCAGGTCCAGGACGGGTTCATGAAGAAGATCGCGAAGGCCTTCGACCGCATGAGCGAGCTGGCCATCCTTTCGCAGGACGTCACCAAGAGCGACTCCGACCGGAGCCTCTACAATGCCGAGTTCGACCAGCTCGTCCAATACGTCGGCAATACTTCGAGCAAGGATTTCAACGGCGTCAGCCTCTTCTCCACCACGCCGCTCAATGTCACCATCGATTCCGAAGGCGGCACGTTCAGCATGAAGGGCATCGACATGGCCGCGGCCAGCTACACGGCCGTCTTGAGCCCGTCTCTGAACATCAGCACGACCGGTGCGGCTGCCTCCGCGCTGACGACGGTCAAGAACGCCATCAACCAACTGGCCACCGATCGCGCCAACATCGGCGCCTACCAGTCCCGGTTGAACTACACCTCCGAGCAGCTCGTCGTGACCAAGGAAAACCTCACCGCCGCCAGTTCCAGGATCAAGGACGTGGACGTCGCCGAGGAGAGCACGCAGTACGCGCGCTACAACATCCTCGTCCAAGCCGGCACCGCGATGTTGGCCCAGGCGAACCAGCTCCCGCAGAGCGTGTTGAGACTCCTGCAGTAAGCTTTCAAGGTCCTTTGGTTGGTATGGGGTGATTGGGGCGGCGGTCAGGGTAAAGGGACCGCCGCTCTTCTCTCCGGCAGCGCGCCTGCCGGAGAGAAGAGCGAAAGCCGCCGGCGGGAAGATTTCGCCGGGCGACAGACAACAAACACGGAAGTTGGACAATGAAAGTGGTCATTCTATGCGGTGGTCTTGGCACACGGTTGAGGGAAGAAACCGAATACCGCCCCAAGCCCATGGTGCCCGTCGGCAACCGGCCGATCCTCTGGCACATCATGAAGACCTATGCCCACCACGGGCATCGCGACTTCATCCTCTGCCTCGGCTACAAGGGCGAGGTCATCAAGGACTACTTCCGCAACTACCAGTGGAACACGAGCGACGTGACCCTCTGTCTCGGCGCCTCCCCCAAGGTCAAATACCACACCAACCACACCGAAGAAGACTGGAAGGTCACCCTCGTCGACACCGGAGCGGAGACGATGACCGGCGGTCGCATCCGGCGCGTCCTGCCCTATCTGGATTCGGACACCTTCCTCGCCACCTATGGCGACGGTGTGTGCGATGTGGACATCAACAAGACCATCGATTTCCACCGGAACCACGGCGGCCTCGCGACCATCACCGGAGTCCGCCCGGCGGCACGTTTCGGTGATCTCGTGGTCGACGGAACCCGCGTCACGGCGTTCAAGGAAAAGCCCGCCGAGAACCAGCAGCTGATCAACGGCGGCTACTTCGTTTTCAACAAGGGCATCGGCGACTATCTCGGCGACGATTCCACCATCTTGGAACAGGCGCCGCTTGTCCGGATGGCGGGCGAAGGCCAGGTCCACGCCTACCTCCACAACGGCTTCTGGCAGTGCATGGACACCTACCGGGAGCAGCAGATGCTGGACAAGATGTACGTGGGCGGGCAGGCACCCTGGAAGGTCTGGTGATCGGATCAATCCGGCGACCTTGCCGGCCGCTTCCCACGGATCGGGGATACGACATGGACTCGTCACAACAGACATCAACCATCCCTCCGGCCACCGACGGCCCTGCACGCGACGGGAGACGGGCATCATTGGCCGGGGACCTTGAGCAGATCGTGTCCCGCACCGAGTCGCTCTGGGAGAGTTTTCGCGGCGGCACGGTTTTCGTGTCGGGGGGCACGGGTTTCTTTGGGCGCTGGCTGCTGGAGAGCTTTGTCGAAGCGGATCGCCGGCTCGGCCTCGAGGCCCGCCTCATCGTCCTTTCCCGAAATCCAGAACGATTCCGCTCCGCGTTTCCCGCTCTGGCCGAGGCCCGTTCGGTCGACCTCGTGGCCGGTGACGTCCGGACGTTCCGTTCGGGCGATCTCCAGTCCCGGCTCGGTTCCGCTGCTCCCCGCCGGATCTCCCATTTCATCCACGCCGCTTCCGAGACCACCGTTGTCGCCAATCGCGATCATCCGCTGGCCGTTTTGGAAACCGCCTACGAGGGGACGCGGAGCCTGCTCGACCTGGCCGAATCCGTCGGGGCCGAACGCTTTCTCCTCACCAGTTCCGGCGCGGTCTACGGGACGCAGCCGGTCGATCTGGAACGGGTTCCCGAATCCTACTGCGGCGCGCCCGACGTCCGCGTGCCGATGTCCGCCTATGGCGAAGGCAAACGCGTGGCCGAGCTCCTCTGCAACGCCCGCACCCAGGCCGGCACGCTCGACTGCCGCATCGCCCGGTGCTTCGCGTTCGTCGGTCCGCATCTCGCGTTGGACGCGCACTACGCCATCGGCAATTTCCTCCGCGACGCGCTTGCCGGCCGGACCCTCCAGGTCCATGGCGACGGCACCCCGTGGCGCTCGTATCTGTATGCCGCCGATCTCGCCGTCTGGCTCTGGACCCTCCTGCTTCATCCGGATGCGAAGGGCACCTACAACGTCGGCTCCGACGAGGCGTTGACCATCGCCGAAGTTGCGGAACGTGTTTCACGCCACAGCCCGGTCGGATCGGCGGTGCAGATCGCCGATCCGGCCGATTCCCAACGTCCCGGTGCGCGCTACGTGCCGGACATTTCACGCGCCCGCCGGGAGCTCGGACTCGATGTCTGGACGTCTCTCGACGCGGCGATCTCAAAAACCCTCCGTTTTCATCAACTCAACCCAAGGACACTCCTATGAACAACCAATGGGGCCGGCCCCTGTTCATCCTCGAAATGGCGAACAACCACATGGGCGACGTGGAACACGGCAAGCGGATCATCCGCGAGTTCGCCGACGCCGTTAAGGGCTTCGACTTCGACTTCGCCTTCAAGCTCCAATACCGCCACCTCGACACCTTCATCCATCCCGACTTCCAGAAGCGGATGGACGTGAAGTTCGTCAAACGCTTCTCCGAGACGCGGCTGACGGAGGAGGAGTTCCTCGCGCTCAAGGCCGAGATGGTGACGTGCGGCTTCAAGACCATGTGCACCCCGTTCGACGAACGCTCCGTCGCCGCGATCGAGAAGCACGGCTACGACTTCCTCAAGATCGGCAGCTGCTCCTTCATGGACTGGCCGTTGCTCGAACGCATCTCGAAGGCGGGCCTCCCGATCACCGCTTCCGCCGGAGGCGCCTCCTGGGAAGAGATCGACCGCGTGGTCAGCTTCTTCGAGCACCGCGAGAAGAACCTCACCCTGATGCACTGCGTGGCGCAGTATCCGACCGATACAAGGGACCTCCAGCTCGGCCAGATCGAGCTCATGCGGCTGCGCTATCCGACCCATCGCGTCGGCTTCTCGACCCATGAGAATCCGGACGACAACGAAGTGGTCCTGGCCGCCATCGGCAAGGGCGCGACCGTCTTCGAACGGCACGTCGCGGTGGTCACCGACACGTATCCGGCCAACGCCTACAGCTCGACCCCCGAGCAGCTGCGGCGCTGGTTGGAGAAGGCCCGGAAAGGCTTCGAGCTGTGTGGCGTGACCGACGACCGCATGGCGGGAACCCCGGCGGAGATCGCCCAGTTGGAGGCGTTGAGCCGCGGAGTCTTCGCCAAGGGAAAGATCAAGGCCGGCGAACGGATCACGGATGAAAACACCTTCCTCGCCATGCCGTGCGAAGGAGGCCAGCTCCTCGCGAAGCACCTTTCCAAATACCGCGTGGTCACCGCGAAGGAGGACATCGCGCCCAACGGCGCCGTCAAGGAGGCGGCCATCGACCAGGTGGACCACCAGTCGCGCGTTCGCTCCATCCTGACCGACGTGAAGAAGCTCTTGAAGAAGAGCAAGATCACCCTGCCTTCGTCGCGCAGCGATCTGGAGATCTCCCACCACTACGGGATCGAGAAGTTCTACGAGAACGGCGCGGTGCTCCTGAACTTCATCAACCGGGAATACTGCAAGAAGGTCCTCGTCATGCTCCCCGGCCAGCGCCATCCGGAACACGCCCACTGCCAGAAAGAAGAGACCTTCTACGTCGTCTACGGCGACATCACGATCTCCCTCGACGGGGAGGAGAAGAGCTACAAGTCCGGCGACTTGATCCTGGTGAACCGCACCGTGAAGCACCACATGGCCACCAAGCACGGCGTCATCTTCGAGGAGATATCCTCGACGCATTTCAAGAACGACTCCTACTACTCGGACGAGTCGATCACCAAGAACGCCGCCCGCAAGACCCTCCTGACCTACTGGATGGACTGAGGTCGAACGATGCCCGCACCCGCCAAAAAGACGATCGTCTGGGATCTCGACGATGTCCTGAACCCGCTGATGGAAGCCTGGCTGGAACAGGGCTGGAAGGTGGAGCGTCCCGACTGCACGACTGCGTATGGCGAGCTGGTCGTGAATCCCCCGGCCGAGGTGCTTGGTTGCACGCTCGGTGACTATCTGGAATCCCTCGACCGCTTCCGCTCGTCCGGGGCTGCTGCGGCGATGGCTCCGAACGCTCAGATCCTCGAATGGTTCCACGAGCGGGGGAGCGCCTTCGAGCACCACATCCTGACCGCCCGGCCGGTCGGAACGGTCGCTCCTGCGTCGGCGTGGGCCTTCACGCATTTAGGCCGCTGGATCCGGCACTTCCATTTCGTGCCGAGCGCACGAGACGGTGAGAAGTTGCCCGGCTACGCCAAGACCAAGGATGAAGTTCTGGCCCGGATCGGCCCGGTTGATTTCTTCGTCGACGATTCCGCCGCCAACGTCTCCCAGGCCCGGGCGCTCGGCATTCGTTCCTACATTTTTCCCCAACCCTGGAACGCCTCCGACCTCACGGTGGACGGCATCCTCGCTGAACTGACCTGCAACTCTTCCGAATGAAACTCTCCGACTACGTGATGGACAAGGTGGCGCAAACGGGCGTGAAGCACGTCTTCATGCTGCCCGGCGGCGGCTGCATGCACCTGTGCGACTCTCTCGGGAGCCATCCCGGCCTCGCCTACACCTGCAGTCTCCACGAACAGGCCGCCGCCATCGCGGCCGATGCCTACGGCCAATACACGAACAACCTCGGTGTCGCGCTCGTGACCACGGGCCCCGGCGGCACCAATGCGCTGACCGGTGTCGCGGCGGCGTGGCTCGACTCGACTCCGTGCCTCTTCATTTCCGGCCAGGTCAAGCGGGCCGACATGAAGGGCGAACGCGGCGTTCGGCAGATGGGTTTCCAGGAGATCGACATCGTCCGCATGGCCGAACCGATCACCAAATACGCCGTCATCGTCACGGATCCGGCCACCATCCGCTATCATCTGGAGAAGGCGCTGTATCTCGCGCGCAACGGCCGGCCCGGCCCGGTCTGGATCGACATCCCGCTCGATGTGCAGGCCGCTGATGTGGATGAAGCCGCCATGCGGTCGTTCGATCCCGCCGAGGTTGCTGCACCGGTGGATTCCGCCGCCGTCCGCGCTGCGGCCGCGAAGGTGGTGGCGCTCCTGCGGTCGTCACAACGCCCGGCCCTGCTCGTGGGGAACGGCATCCGCCTCGACCGCGCCTTGGCATCGTTCGGAGCCCTGCTCGAAGTGTTGAAGGTGCCGCTGCTCACCAGCTGGAAGGCCCTCGACTACGTGGCGGACGACCATCCGCTCTACGTCGGCCGTCCCGGCGGCGTGGGCCAACGGGGCGCCAACTTCACCCAGCAAAACTCCGACCTCATCCTCATCATCGGTGCGCGGTTGGATTTCGGCCAGACGGCCTATGTGCATCCCAACTTCGCCCGGGGCGCGCACAAGGTGGTCGTGGACATCGACGCGGCCGAGATCGGGAAGCTCCAGATGGAGGTCGCGGTGCCGGTCGTCTCCGGTGCGGGCGCCTTCATGGATGCGCTGCGCGAGGCGATCACGGCCGGGGCTCCGTTGCCCGACTATTCCGGTTGGTTGGCCAAGGCCCATGATTGGCGGCTGAAATACCCCGTCTGCCTGCCCGAATACCGCGCCATCACCGACGGGGTGAGCAACTACGTCCTGATCGAAGAACTCTCCAGGCAGATGCAGCCCGACGATCTCCTGATCCCGGGCAGCTCCGGCGCCTGCAGCGAGACGACGATGCAGGCGTTCCGCTGCAAGGCGGGCCAGCGCGTCTTCAATTCCGAGGGCCTCGGACCGATGGGCTTCGGCATCCCGGCCGCCATCGGCGGCTGTGTCGCCTCGGGTGGGCGCAGGACCGTCTGCCTCGACGGCGACGGCGGTTTCGTCATGAACATCCAGGAGCTGGAAGTCGTCCGCCGCCTCAATCTCCCCATCAAGTTCTTCATCCTGGACAACAACGGCTACGGCTCCATCCGCCAAAGCCAGAACGCCTATTTCAACGGGCGCTACGTCGCCAGCGAACCGTCCAGCGGATTGACCTTGCCGGACATGACGAAGGTGGCCGGTTCCTACGGCATCGAGTCCTGCGTGATCCATAACCACGACGAACTGGAAGCCGGCCTCCGCGCCGTCCTGTCCCATGATCGCCCGGTCGTCTGCGTCGTGAAAATCACCCCGTCTCAGGCCACGTCGCCGAGGGTCTCCTCGGGCCAACGGAAAGACGGTTCAATGTATTCGAAGCCGATGGAGGATCTGTGGCCGTTCCTTGAGCGGGACGAATTCCGCCAGAACATGATCGTGCCGATCCTCGATGAAGAAGGGGCGGCGAAATGAGCGCGTCCTTGGAACGGGAACTCTCCGCGTTGCTGGCCGAATCCGTCGATGCCGCCGCCGTCCGGGCGGCGTCCGCCTTTGATCGGGTCGCCGGAGGCGCCTCGCGGGCGATCGTGCTGTTTGGCGGCGGGGGGCTGGGACGACGCACCGTCAAGGGCCTCCGCAGCTTGGGCGTGGAGCCGGTGGCGTTCGCCGACAACAACCGGGCGGCATGGGGCTCTCGCATCGACGGCGTCGAAGTGCTTTCACCCGACGAAGCCGCCAAGCGACACGGTCATGACGCGGTCTTTGTAGTGACCATATGGCGAGCCGGCGGAACCCATCGTTTTGATCGGACCGAGGCCCAGCTCAAGGGGCTTGGCTGTGTCCGGGTCGTCCCGGCGGTCGTGCTCTTCTGGAAGCATCCCTCTGTCTTCCTCGACTACTACTGTCTCGGACTGCCCCAGCATGTTCTCGCACAACGGGACGCGGTTCTCGGAACCTTTCATGATCTCGCGGACGAGCGGTCCCGCCAGGAATACGTGGCCCAGATCCGATGGCGGTTGCAGGCGGATTTCGGCGGATTGCCGTCGCCCGTGGCCGAGGAGCAGTATTTCCCGGACGATCTTTTCAGTCTGGCGGACGCCGAAACCTTCGTGGACTGCGGCGCGTTCGACGGCGACAGCATCGACGCCTTCGTGAAGCGCCAAGGAGCCTGCTTCCGGCAGATCGTCGCGCTGGAACCCGATCCGATCAATTTCGCCAAGATGGCCGACCGGGTGGCGGCCTACGCCCCGGAAGTGCGCGGCAAGATCCGGCTGGAGAAACTCGGCGCCGCCGACTTCGACGGCCCGCTGCGTTTCGACGGCGACGGCAGCCTTTCCTCCGCCGCGAATCCCGAGGGTTCGCTTGAGATCCAATGCGTCCGACTGGACGAGTTGCTGGTGGGGACGACGCCGACCTATCTGAAGATGGACATCGAGGGGGCCGAACCGGACGCGCTCAGGGGCGTGGCGGCGACGATCCGTGAACACGCCCCGGTGCTGGCGATCAGCGCCTATCACAAGCAGGACCACCTCTGGCGGATCCCCGAGCAGCTCCGGGAACTTCGCGCCGACTACCGGCTGTATCTGCGCCCCCACAACGAGGAGTGCTGGGACACCGTCTGCTATGCGGTGCCCGCCGCCCGCGACCCCCGTTGAACCGAAGACCGTGATGAAACCGATCCCCGAACTGAACCTTCCTCCGCGCGGTTGCGATGTCTGCCGCGGCACCGGAACCCGCCTCCTCTTTCCCCAGCGTTTCGCGATGATGTCCGAAGGCAGCCTGTTCGGCGGCTACGACGTCGTGGCCTGCGCGGACTGCGGGCATTGCTATGCCGACCGGCTGCCGTCGCAGGAAGTCTTCGACCGCTACTACCGCGACATGTCGAAGTATGAGATGCCCTCCGAGCCCGGTGCGGTGGCGGGGCCGTCGGAGTTCGACCTGGCCCGCTTCCGCCTCACGGTGGAGCAGATCAAACGGTTCATGCCCGACTCGAACACGAAGATCTTCGAGGTCGGTTGCGCGACGGGTCTCCTGCTCTCGCAGCTGAAGCAGGCCGGTTTCGGCGGGGTCATGGGATTGGATCCTTCGCCCGTCTGTTCCCGGATCGCCGGTGAGGCCTACGGAGTCCCGGTGAAGACCGGGGCAATCTCCGACGACCTGTCCGATGTCGGACCCGTGGACCTGTTGATCTTGATCGGCGTGATGGAGCACATCCGCGACCTGTCGGCGGCCTTGGAGAAGATGACGTCCATGCTTCGGCCCGGGGGCCGGATCTTCGTCACCGTGCCCGATGCGAGCCGGTATGACACCGGCGACGACGCTCCGTTCCAGGAGTTCAGCATGGAGCACATCAACTATTTCGGACCCAGAACGATCTCGAACCTGATGGCGCGCTTCGGCTTCAGGACCCTGTTCACGGAACAGGGGATGCAGCGTTGCAGCGCCAACACGGTCACGCCGGTGCTGCATGGTGCCTTCGAGCTGGTGGCGGGCGGCGCGGCGCTGCCCTGGGAGAAGGACACCGATACCGCCGACGGACTGGCCCGCTACGTCGCCAACTCCCGCCGCGACAACGACGCGGTCCAACCGGCGATCGACGCACTGGTCGAGAGCGGTCGCCCGGTCATCGTCTGGGGCGCGGGCAGCCATACTTTGCGGCTGCTGGCGACGAGTCGCTTGGCCGAAGGGAAGCTTGTGGCCGTGGTGGACTCCAACCCGCGCTACCAGGGCAAGACCTTGCGCGATCTCCCGATCATCAAACCGGCCGACGTGGCCGGCATGGAAGGAACCATTCTCATCTCCTCACGACCCGCGCAGAAGGCGATCCACCAGGCGATCACCGGGAGCCTCCGGCTGCCGAACGCCGTGGTGACGCTTTACAAGCTAGATTGAAACCACGCTGATTCCCCAATGAATCCCCCATTTCCTGGAACCGTCATCGTCTACGGTCCGTTCTTCGCGCGCTCGGGTTTCGGGGTTCTGGCCCGGGGCACCGCGATGGGACTGCACCTCGCCGGGGTCAATGTCCGGATCGTGCCGGTGGACTGCAACGACCCCAAGGCATCGGGCGACCTGGACGACGTCGATCTCCACCTGCTGCAGTCGCTCAAGTTCACGCCGGTGGTCGGACCGGTGACGGCGATCTTCGCCTATGTTCCCACCTATTTGTGGCCGAAGCTGCCGCTGCCCGAGCCGAGCCGGCGGATCCTGTTGACCACGTTCGACAGCAGCGCCGATGCGGCCACGCCTCCGTCGAGGCTGATTTTCATCGGCAACGAGATGGACCAGGTCTGGGTGGCGAACCAGACGGAGAAGACCGCTTGGATCCGGGGCGGCCTGGATCCGGAGCGCATCCACTTCTTCAACTGGGCCCACGAATGGATCGACAACTCGAGGCTCGGTCCCTTGGCGGAAACCATGCCCCGCGAGGGCCAGGCGTTCCGTTTCCTGCACATCTCCCTCTTTCTCCCGCGTCGCCGGCTCGACGTTCTCATCCGGGCGTTCTTCGAGGAGTTCCGCGGGGCCCGTGAGGCGGAGCTCTATTTGAAGATGAGCTATCCCTCGTGGCACCCGGTGCCCGGCAAGCCCAAGAAGGATCTTGAAGCCCTGGTCGAACGGCTCCGCCGGGAAACGTCCTCCAAGGCCAGCGTCGTCATCGATGAAGCGCTCGGCACGCGGAAGGAGTTGGCCCGGCTGATCGACCAATGCCATGCCTACGTGTCTCCGGACACGACCCATACCGCGCCGGTGACCGAGGCGATGGTGCGCAATCTTCCCGTGATCATCACCGACGGTTGGGGCGTGGACTTGCCGCCGCAGGCCGTCGTCGTGCCCAACGGCTCCGGTCGCGTGGCGATCACGGCCGAGATGGCCGAATACATGCCGCACCAGAAGGGGGCGACCTTTGCCACGCTCGAAGTGCCGGAGATGCGCAGGGCTTTGAGGCGTGTTTTTGCCCTGGGCCCGGAGGAGCGCAAGCAGATGGTCGGCGGAGCGATGGACTACATGCGCGAGCGGTATTCCTACGAGGCGACGGCTCCCGCGATGATCGATCTCATCCGCAAAGCGCAGGCTGAAACCCGGCGTCCGGTCGTGGAAGTGGTGGCCGGCGGTTCCTTGGAACCGGCGTCTCCGGAGAAGGCGCTGAACATCCACTGGGGCGGCCTCCAGCTGTTCCATGGCAAGATTCCGAAATGGAACCGCGAGGTCGGGCTGGAACTGGTCCGGCGGGGACACCATGTCTCCCTGACGCCGGGGAACGGTCCGTTCCACATCGAGGAGCTGGACCTGGCCGCGTCCCCCGGATTCCGCACGTTGGCGTCGAGGTTTCACCAGCCACTCCCGGGCGGGATGGATGTGAACGTGTCCTGTCGCTGGCATCCGGTTTTCAACGAACTCGCCGCCAAGCGGCAGATCCTCGGAAGCTCCTGGTGGTCGGGGCCGATCCCGACCGACTGGGTCCGGCCGATCAACGAAGGGGTCGACCGTGTCTGGGTGCCCAGTGGATTCGTCCGCGACCAGTTCCTGGCCGGCGGAGTGGACGCGGCCCGGTTGGCGGTAGTGCCGATGGGGGTCGATCCGAAGGTTTTTCATCCCGAGGCCGCTCCCTTTCCCTTGAAAACCGGGAAGCGGTTCAAGTTCCTGTTCGTCGGCGAGACCTCCCGCCGCCGAGGATTCGATGTCCTGTTGGCGGCCTACCTCCGGGTCTTCAAAGACCGGGACGACGTCTGCCTGGTGGTGAAGGACATGGATTGCGGGGACTACTACGCCCGGCTGCATCTGGAGAAGATGATCGGCGAATGCATCGCCAATCCGCGCTGCCCGCAGATCGAATACATTCCCCGGATGTTGTCGGAGCAGGAGCTGGCCGGGCTCTATGTGGCCTGCGATTGCCTGGTGCTGCCGCACCGCACGGCGAGCTTCAACCTGGCCGCGCTGGAGGCGATGGCCTGCGGCCGGCCCGTGATCACCACGGACTTCGGCGGCGTGCGGGAATTCGTGTCGGCGGAGAACGCCTATCTGGTGCCGGCAAAGATCGTCTCCCAGAAGCAGGCCGTGGTCGGCCACTGGCGGGTCACCGGCGAACGGGTCCATGCGGAGGTGGACCAGAAGGCTTTGGAGGAACGGCTGCGCCACGTCGTGCAAAACGGAGACGAGGCGGCCGATCTCGGGCGGCGTGCGGGCGTCGCGATCCGGCGCGACCGCGCCTGGTCCGGAGTGGCGGACCGGGTCGTCGAGCAAATGAGAACGACGCTGGCGGCTCCGAGTCTTCGCACCCCGACCGCGCAAACAGCGGTGGGCGCGTCGATGAATCTGGCGAAGGCGGACGGTCCCACCGTGGTCATGTTCGCGCCCTTCTATAACCGCAGCGGCTACGGCGTGGCCGCGCGTTGTCTCGCCGCCGCTTGGAGCGCGGTGGGGATCAAGCTGCGGATCATGCCGGTGGACGGCGTCGAAGAGGGAGTGGACGACTGCGATCTGGAGTGGTTGCGTTCGCTGGAAAAGACTCCCGTGACCCAGCCGGTGGTCGCGGTCTTCTTCCACGTGGCGACACCGGAATGGCTGAAGGTTTCGCTGCCGCCGAACAGCGCCCGGATCCTTTTCACGACCTTCGACGGCACGGCCCAGGGGCTGAAGCCGCCTCCGGAATGGGTCGCCGTCTGCAACGAGATGGACCAGCTCTGGCTCCAGACCGACAAGGAGGCCGAACGCTTCGTCGCCGCCGGGGTTCCCAAGGCCAAGATCCAGGTCCTGAAGTGTCCGCATCCGTGGATTGCAAATGCGGCGCTGCCCGCGCCCATGCCCCGAGAAACGGGCGCGAAGTTCCGCTTCCTCTGCGTCGCGATGTTCCAGCCGCGACGCCGTTGGGATGCGTTGATCGAGGCGTTCCTGGCCGAGTTCAAGGACGCGCCCGACGTCGAGCTCTGCCTCAAGGTCAACTATCCATCATGGCATCCCGTCAGCGGCCAGCCGGCGCGGGACCTGCGAAATTTGATCGAGTCGCTCCGGGCCAAGACCGGTTCCTCGACGCCGATCATTCTCGACGAGGATCTGGGAACGCGGGCCGGCATCTGCCGGGTGATCGATTCCTGCGACGCCTACGTTTCGACCGACACGACCCTCACCGCGCCGGTGGGCGAGGCGTTCGTCCGCGGCAAGATCGCGGTCATTCCCGACGGCTACGGAGCGGCGCTGCCCTATTGCGAGAGCACGGTGGTCATCCCGGTCGATCCCGTTCTGAAGCGTCCGATGACCGAGGAGATGCTCCAATATCAGCCCCATCACCGGGGCCGTGACCTGCCGCTGCTGCGGGTCGAGGACGTGCGGCGTGCGCTGCGTGCCGCCTACGAACTGCCCGAAGACCGCCGCCGAGAAATGGGCCGGGCCGGGGCTCTTTTCATGGAGTGCATCTATGGGCCGGCGGTCGTCACGCCGCCGTTCGTCCGCGCTCTGGAAAAGGCGGCGCTTGCCCACAAGGGACCGCCGGTTCGGGTCAGTTGGGAAGGCTCCTATCTGGACTACGGCAGCCTGTCGGGCATCAACCGGTCTCTGACCGCCGTGCTCGCCCAACGTCCCGAGATCGCGCTGTTCCGCGTCGGGAGCGCAGCCTTGCAGGGGACTCCGGCGAAGGACGCCGGCTTGCAGGCGTTGTCGAAGGAGCTGCGTCCCAAGGCGGCGAACGACGTCCGCATCACCGTGCGCCACCAGTGGCCGCCCGACTGGAGCCGCCCGAAAACCGGCGCGCTGGTCGTCATCCAGCCCTGGGAATTCGGCTCCTTGCCCAAGGAATGGGCCGAGGCATCGCGGCATGTGGACGAGTTCTGGGTGCCTTCAAACCATGTCCGCCGCGTCTACGTCGATTCCGGCGTCGCTCCGCACAAAGTGGTGGTGGTGCCGAATGCGGTGGACGTGACGGCCTACCATCCGGGAGCGACTCCGCTCCCCTTGGCGACCAGGAAGAAAACCAAGCTCCTCTTCGTCGGTGGAACGATCGGACGGAAGGGTCCGGACGTGCTGTTGAAAGGCTATCTCCGGGCGTTCACCGCAGCGGACGACGTCTGCCTCGTGATCAAGGATTTCGGGGGCGCTTCCGTCTACCAGGGCATGACGTTCAGCCATGAGATCGAGGCGGCCCGGCAACAGCCGGATGCGCCGGAGATCCTGTATCTCGACCAGGAAATGGCGCCCGAAGACATGCCCGGGTTGTATGCGGCGTGCGACTGTCTGGTGCATCCGTATCGCGGCGAGGGCTTCGGCCTGCCGGTGCTGGAGGCCATGGCTTGCGGGCTTCCCGTCGTGGTGACTCGCGGCGGAGCGACCGATGATTTCGTGACGGAGGAATGCGGTTGGCTGCTGCGCGCGCAAAAGCGGATGCTGGGCGACGCCGTCGGCAAGATGCCGTTGGTGGGCAACGGATGGTGGCTGGAGCCGGATGTCGATGATCTGGTCCGGATCCTCAAGACCGTGGTGGCCCGGCCCGACGAGGCCAGGGCTCGTGGGATCGCTGGAGCGGCTGTGGCCCGGAAGAAGTATTCCTGGGAACAAATGGCGGGCCGTGTCGTGGACCGAATCCGTGTCCTTGCCGCCAGGCCGCTGCCGAAGACGGGTCCCGAGAAACGTCTCGTGCTGTCCAAAGCGGCGTGGGTCGGCCACATCGGCGACGCGCGCGATGCCATCCGGTCGAAGAAGCTGCGCAAGGCGTGGGAGCTCGTTTCCGCGGCGATCGCGGCCCGGCCGTTTCATCCAGAAGGCTGGCTCCTGCTCGGCCAGATCGCCGATGAGGCCGGAGACGTCGGACTCGCACGGAGGTGCGCCGCTCGCGGAGTGACTTTGGTCCCGGATTGGAAGCCGGTCCAGCAGTTCGCCCAGTCGCTCGAGAAGCGCTCGGGCAAACAAACCCTGGATTGGCCTTTGCCCGTTGTGTCGGACAAGCCGCGCCTCACCGTCTGCCTCATCGCCAAGAATGAAGAACGGTTCCTCGGCCAGTGCCTCGCCTCGGTCAAGGATCTCGCCGACGAGATCGTGGTGGTGGACACCGGTTCGACCGACCGGACCGTCGAGATCGCCAGGAGCTTCGGCGCGAAGCTCGGATATTTCGAGTGGTCCCACGACTTCAGCGCCGCGCGCAACGCGGCTCTGGAGTTGGCGACGGGCGACTGGATCCTGGTGCTCGACGCCGACGAGGAACTGATGCCGGAGCACAAGGCCACGATCCATGCGGAGATGGCCGAAGCCGGGACGATGGCCTGGCGTTTGCCGCTCATCAACGTGGGCAAGGAAGCGGACGGCGTGAGCCATGTGCCCCGGTTGTTCCGCAATGCGCCCGCGCTCTTCTACGTGGGCCGCGTCCATGAGCAGGTCTTTACCAGCATCGAGGTCCGACGGGCCGAGTGGGGTCTGGACAACAAGCTCGGCAAAACCCGTCTCCTGCACCACGGCTACACCGAGGAGCTGACCCGCGACCGCAACAAGGTGGAGCGCAATCTCCGCCTGCTGGAAGAGGCGATGAAGGAGATCCCGGGCGACGCGAACCTGACCTTCAACCACGGGTTGGAGCTGGTGCGGTCCGGAAAGCTTGAAGCCGGTCTCGTCCGCTACAGCGAAGCGGCGGAACTGCTCGGCGCCCAGGCGCCGGACCAGATCGTGCCCGAACTGCGTGAAGTGATCCTGACCCAGTGGCTGGCCATCCTGAAGGATGCCGGCCGGTTTGAGGACCTGTTGGCCATCCGGCACCAGCCGCTGATGGCGAAGGGCCCCCTTTCTCCCTCCATGCACTACATGCTCGGATTTGCCGCGCTGCGGACGGGCGACTTGGAGCTCTCGGTGAGGGAGCTCGAGGCCTGTCTCGCCGCGCGGGACGTGCCGGGGTTGACGCCCATGCATCGTGATCTGCAGACCTGCGCTCCGGAACATTGTCTGGCGCTTGCGCGGGTCGCGGCCAAGCAACCGGCGGCCGCCCGGGACGCGTTCGCCCTGGCCCTGCAACGGAGTCCCGGGGCCAAGCCGGTCACCATGGATTTCGCGCGCTTCGAAGCGGGGGAAGGGGATTACGGCCGGGCTCTGACCTTGATCTACGAGGTGGTCCAGACGTCGCCGGACGACGTCGCGGCGTGGCGGTTGGGCGCGGCCATCGCCTTGAATCGACCGGAGGTGCTCGAGGTGGCGTTGGATTGGACGGGTTCGGCGCGGGAGCAGCACCCGGACGACGAGGAGCTGAAGGCTCGCCGGGCTGAAGCGCTTCTGCTCGCAGGTCGGCCGGCCGAGGCTCTGCCTTTGTTCGCCGCTCTCGGCACGGAGACTTCCGCGTCCAACCGGGCAGCCTGGCTGGTCTGTCGATGGGTGGCAGTCGACGGTTTCCGGCCATCGCCCGCGGACGTCGCCGATCTGAACCAGGCCTTTCTCCAATGGTATCGCCGATTGGTGGACTGGAATTCGGCCGAGGTGGTTCAGTCGTTGAACGCCCGGATGGACGATATCGCGAGAGTTCTCCCGGGTGCGGCCAGCTTTCTCCAGTCCGTGTTGGCAGATTTGGGAGCCTGACGTTGGTTCGCCCTGTCCACCGGACTTGGGTTTCGGGGGCGCCGAGCATCGATGCATTGCCCGGGGGCCGCTCTGGCGGCACCCTTCCGCGATGAGCAGCCTGACCCCGACCCAATTGGCCGAACGACTCAAAATTTCGGCGCCGCCGCACCTGTTGGATGTCAGGGAACCGGACGAACACGCCCTGGCCGCCCTGCCTGGATCCACTTTGATTCCCCTGGGAGAATTGATGGATCGGGCCGCCGAGATCGAGGCGTGGAAAGACGCGGAAGTGGTCGTCTATTGCCACCATGGCGTGCGGAGCCTGCATGCCATCGGGCTGCTGCGGCAGATGGGTTTCGCCAAGCTGCTCAATCTCACCGGCGGGATCGATCGGTGGTCGCTGGAGGCCGATCCGACCACGCCCAGATACTGAGGGAGGGCGAAGCCGGGCGTTGCGGTCGTGTCTCCATCGAGGTTCCGCTGGTGGCCTTCGTGCGTCGTTTTTGAATTCCGCTTTTGCCTTCCGCCCGGCCGCCGTTAGGTTCGGCCCCGAAGACTATGCAACAGATCACTTCCGTCGAATTGACCCGCGATTGCGAGGGGGTCCAGATCCCCGTGGGCGCCACGATGATCCTGCCCAAGGGCACCCCGGTGGACATCACCCAGACGCTGGGCGGCACCTACACCGTCCATGCGCCGCATGGCCTTTTCCGGATCTCCGGCAAGGACGCGGACGCGCTGGGGCTTACGCTGGAGGAATCCACCGTGAACCCGGCCAACTATGACGGGCCGGCCGATGAAAAGGCCGTCTGGGAAGCGCTCAAATCCTGCTACGACCCCGAAATCCCGGTCAACATCGTCGACCTCGGGCTGGTCTACGACCTGGTCCTCGAGCCCGGCGCCGCCGGTGGCAGCAAGGTCTTCGTGAAGATGACGCTCACCGCGCCCGGTTGCGGCATGGGAGCGACCATCGCCGGCGACGCGCAGCAGAAGATCCTGACCCTGCCCAACGTCGAGGAAGCCAGCGTCGAGATCGTCTGGGAACCGGCCTGGCACCAGTCGATGATCACCGAGCAGGGTCGGCGTGTTCTTGGCCTGGAATAGCCGTCTGGGTGGTCCAATCCCCGCTTAAAGGCACCTCGAACCGGGAGTCCAGCCATGCCCGCCCCAATCGCCGTTGCAACATCGTCGCCGGACCGGCTGGTTGTTTCGTCCCGGCCATTGGTCGAAGCCGATCTTCCCGACGTCGATCAGGTCTTCCGGCTCGCCTTCGGCACCTACCTTGGATTGCCCGAGCCGCTTCGGTTCGCGGCGGGTCGCGACCTTATCGGCCCGCGTTGGCGTTGGAATCCGGATGGATTCACCGTGGCCGAGACGGGTGGCCGCATCGTCGGTTCCGGCGTGGCCAATCGCTGGGGCAGCATTGGCTTTTTGGGTCCGTTGACGGTGCATCCCCAATGCTGGGACCAAGGGGTCGGGCGTCGGTTGATGGAAGCGGCGATGGACGATTTCGCCCGCTGGAAGTGCCCCTTTCTGGGTCTGTTCACCTTTCCTGGGAGCACCAAGCACGTCGGTCTCTACCAAAGGTTTGGATTCTGGCCGCGGTTTCTGACGGCGATCATGACCCGGGTGCCGCGCGGTGAGACCCGGCTTCCGGAGCACTCCGTCTTTTCGAAGATGGATGCCGAGACCCAGGCAGACGCGCTCCTGTCCTGTCGGGCGCTGACCGAGCGGGTCTTCGAAGGCATGGACGTGGGTGAGGAGATCGTTTCCGTCTACAAGCAGAAGCTCGGGGAAACGATCGTGCTCCATGGCGCGGCGGGAGCGGACGCGGTGGCGGTCTGCCACTTTGGCACCGGCAGCGAGGGCGGGCCCGAGGCGTGCTATGTGAAATTCGCCGCCGTCCAACCGGGACCGCGCGCCTGGTGGATCTTCGAACAACTGCTCGACGCCTGTGATGCCCTCGCCGTCCAACACGGGCTCAAGGTTGTCGAGGCCGGCATCAACACGGGCCGCGAAGAAGCCTATCGCCAGATGCTCGCCAAGGGCTTCCGTACCCAGGTCCAGGGGCTTGCGATGCACAAGGACGGCAGACCGGGTTATTCCCGGCCCGGGATCTTCGCGCTGGACGATTGGCGGTAGCCGCTCGTTTTCCAGCCTCGACCTGGCGCGGACCGTTTCATAAAAGCCCCGCGTGTCCGCTCAGCCCGCAATCCCGCCCGCCGCCGCGCCTGCTCCGTCCAAGGCGAAGGTTTTCGCGCGCCGACTCACCAGCTCGCTGATCCTGTGGACGGTGGTGCTGACGGCGCTCTTCTCGGGCAATCCGTTCGTTTCCGGATGGGTTTTCGTGGCCTTCATGATCTTTCTGGCCGTCACCGGGCTGGTCGAGTTCTACGGGATGGTGGAGAAACGAGGGTTGGTCTGCTTCAAGAGCTGGGGCATCGCGGCGGGAGTGTTGCTCATGCTGGCGACGTTCTTCCGCTCTTCCGGGCTTTTCCAGAAAATCGACGGACCCAGCCGCGCCGGCGACTTCGAAGCCGTGATCCTCATCATCTTTGTGCTGGGCCTCTGTATCCGGCAGTTCGTGGCCAAGGCGAACTCCGACGGCATCCTCGCGGTGTCCACGACGCTCTTCGGTCTGATGTATGTCCCGTGGTTGCTGAACTTCATCCAGAAGATCCAGTTCTTCCCGGTCCCGGGAGTGCAGGGGAGCTACTATATTCTCTACTTCATCCTGGTGACGAAGTTCAGCGACATGGGCGCGTATTGCGTCGGGTCGCTCATCGGCAAACACAAGATGATCCCGCGCATCAGCCCGGGCAAAACGTGGGAAGGCTTCGGCGGCGCGATCGTCGTCTCGACGGCCACCAGCCTGATTTTCGCCTACTTGGCCGGACCCAGGCTCTACGGAATGACCTGGATCCATGCGTTGATCCTTGGCGTGGTCCTCAGCGTTTCCGCCGTCATCGGCGACCTGATCGAATCGCTCTTCAAGCGTGAAGCCGGCCTGAAGGATTCCGGCAAGCTCTTCCCGGGCATCGACGGCATCCTCGACCTGCTCGACAGCCTGCTTTTCAACGCTCCCCTCATGTATCTCTACCTGCGCCACGTGTTGACGCACTGAAGCAGCCATTCCGAATGAAGAATGTCGTCCTCCTAGGCTCCACCGGTTCCATCGGCACCAGCACCACCAAGGTCGTCGAAGATCTGCCGGGTGAAGTCCGCCTCGTCGGTCTCGCCGCCGGCGGCAACGCCGGCCTGCTCGTCGAACAGGCCAAGAAGTTCGGCGTCGCCCAGGTCTCGATCAACGACCCCGCCAAGGTCGCCGGCGTGAAGGCCGCGCTCGGCGGCAGCGCCGAAGTCCACTGCGGCGACGAAGGCCTGTTGAAGCTCGCCACCTTGCCCGAGGCCGACGTCGTCCTCATCGCCATTGTCGGCACCGCCGGGCTCCAGCCCGCTTTGGCCGCGATCCGCGCCGGCAAGGACATCGCGGTCGCATCGAAGGAGATCCTCGTCATGGCCGGCGAGATCGTCATGGGCGAGGCCCGCAAGCACGGGGTGAAGGTGCTGGCCGTCGACAGCGAACATTCCGCCATCTTCCAGTGCCTCGACGGCAAGCCGTCCTCCAGCGTCCGCAATCTCTGGCTGACCGCCTCGGGTGGGCCGTTCCGCGACAAGACGCTCTGGCCGAAGGAGACCTTCGCCGGGATCACGGTCGAAAAGGCGCTGAAACACCCGAGCTGGGTCATGGGCCGCAAGATCACGATCGACAGCGCCACGCTCTTCAACAAAGGGCTGGAGATGATCGAGGCGCGCTGGCTCTTCGACGTCGAGATGGCGCGGGTGAAGGTCGTGGTCCATCCCCAGAGCATCGTCCACTCGATGGTCGAATTCGTGGACGGCTCCATCCTCGCGCAGATGTCCACGCCCGACATGTGCCTGCCGATCCAATACGCGCTGACCTATCCGGGCCGGTCGGGCAGCGACCGCGTCCAGACGAACTTCGCCGGCATCGGCACCCTGACTTTCGAGGAACCGGACACCGACCGTTTCCCGGCGATCAACCTCGCGCGCCGGGCCGGTGAAGTGGGTGGAACGCTGCCCGCCGTCTTCAATGCGGCCAACGAAGTGGCGGTGGACCTCTTCCTGAACCGCAAGATTGGCTTCCCGCAGATCACCGCGGCCGTGTCGGCCGTGATGGATCGTCATGAAGTGGTCGCGCAGCCGACGTTGGACGACATTCTCGCGGCGGACCGTTGGGCCCGCGGTGCGGGGACGAATTTGTAATCCTTCGTAATTTCTCGGATGAGCGGGCCTGTGTTACGAATGTTTTTGAGGTCCATCGGAGGGATCAAATACCGGCCGAGGTTCGAGCGGGCGGATTGCCACCGCCGGATTGAGCCGATACGTTCCGCCATCTTTTACAGCCCGTCGAAACCATGCTGAACAACGTCTACATCGCGCTGGTGGTCCTATTGCTCTTCGGCGCGGCCATCTTCCTGCACGAACTCGGCCACTACTGGGTCGCCCTCAAGCGGGGAATGAAGGTGGAGGAATTCGCCATCGGGTTCGGTCCAAAACTCTTCTCGTGGAAGGCCCGGAACGGGGTGCTGTGGTCCGTGCGGGCCATCCCGGCGGGGGGCTTCGTCAAGCTGCCCCAGATGGTCACGTCCGAGGCGCTGGAAGGGAAAACCGAGGACGAACTGCCGCCGGCCTCGCCGTTTTCCAAGATCCTCGTGGCCGTCGCGGGGCCCGTGATGAACGTGCTCTTCGCCTTCGCCATCGCGACGGTCCTCTATTTCACCGGCATCCCGACGCCCAAGAATCCGCCCTTGGTCGGCTTCATGGAACCCGGATCGGTCGAGGCCAAGCTCGGCATCAAACAGGGCGACCGGATCGTCTCCGTGGACGGCAAGCCGGTGAAGACCTGGACCGACGTGGTGATGCATTCCATCCTCGCGCTGACCAATGTCCTGCCCGTCGCCATCGAACGCGACGGGGTCACGAACCTCTATCAGCTTGAGACCGAGCCGAGCCCCATTGCGGGCAAACTCTTGCGCCTCAATCCGGTCATGCATCCCAAGCTCGGCCGGATCATCGCCGACGGGCCCGCCGACAAGGCCGGATTGAAGAAGGACGACGAAGTGGTCCAGTTCGCCGGCGTGCCGGTTGCGACTTGGGAACAGATGGTCGGCCTGGTGCGGAAGAGCGCCGGCCAGGAGTGCCTCGTAAAGTTCCGCCGCGACGGATCCCTGCAGGAAACCAAGGTCACTCCGTTGGGCAAGGACGGCGGAGGCATCGGTCAGATCCAGGTGGAAGCCAGCCGGACGGTGGAAATGGTGGATGAGCGCCCGGGCCCGTTGCCGTGGGTGCAGATGGCGAACGTCTGGGACCAGATGGTCAACACGATCAATGCGTTGGTCCACTCCAAACAGACCGGCATCAAGGCCAAGGACCTCAGCGGCCCGGTCGGAATCATCGGCGGCTTGGCCAGCCAGGTCAGCATGGACTTCCGCCTCGGACTGAGCTTTCTCGTGCTGCTGAACATCAACCTCGCGGTGTTGAACATGTTGCCGATTCCTGTGCTCGATGGCGGCCACATCACCATGTCGATCTATGAGCTGATCCGCGGCAAGCCCGTCAGTCCGAAGTTCGTGGAATGGGCCACCTCCGCCTGCGCGCTGCTGCTGATTTCGTTCATGCTCTACGTCACCTTCTTCGACATCAATCGGATGCCCTTGCTGCGGTCCCTGATGAAGACCGAGGTGAAGATGGAGCAACCGACGAATCCGGCGCCGGCCGAGGCGATGCCGGCTCCCGCGAAATGATCCGTCGCGGCGGACGCAGGCGTGCCGCCATTTTGCAATCAAGGGGAGGTCCTCTGGCCATTCGAGGGATCTGCCCGTTAGAACCGGTTCTCCGGTATCGCTGGCTTGCCGATTTTCTGTTTGTCGCGCCGCCCCGCTGTCGCATCTTACCTTCCGTCGAATGAACTACTGCGCGTCCCCGTATTCCTTTGAGCGTCGTCTGAGCCGTGAAGCCACCGTGGGCGATCCTGCCGCGGGCGGTGTGGTCATCGGTGGCACCCATCCCGTGGTGAAGCAGTCCATGCTCACCTGCGACACGATGGATACGGCGCTCTGCGTGGCGCAGACGCTGGAACTCGTCGCCGTCGGCTGCCAGATCGTCCGCATCACCGCTCCCACGGTGAAGGACGCCGCCAATCTCGAAAACATCGTCCGCGCACTCCACGTCGCCGGTTGCAACGTCCCGATCGTGGCCGACATCCATTTCAAGCCGGACGCCGCCATGGAGGCGGTGAAGTGGGTCGAGAAGATCCGCGTGAACCCCGGCAACTACGCCGACAAGAAGAAGTTCGCGGTCAAGGAATACACCGACGCGGACTACGCCGAGGAAGTTGTCCGCGTGGAGCATGCCTTCACTCCGCTGGTGCTGGAATGCAAGCGGCTGAATCGCGCCATGCGCATCGGCACCAACCACGGTTCTCTCAGCGACCGCATCATGAACCGCTACGGGGACACGCCGCTCGGCATGGTGGAGAGCGCGCTGGAGTTTGCCCGGATCTGCCGCAAGAACGCCTTCCACAACTTCGACTTCTCGATGAAGTCGTCGAATCCGAAGGTCATGATCGAGTGCTACCGTCTGTTGGTGGCGCGATTGGCCGAAGAAGGCCCGGACTGGAACTACCCGCTCCATCTGGGTGTGACCGAGGCCGGCGAAGGCGAGGACGGCCGGATCAAGTCCGCCATCGGCATAGGATCGCTGCTGTGCGACGGCATCGGCGACACCATCCGCGTCTCGCTCACCGAAGACAGCCCCAAGGAGATCGCGGTCTGCAACGACCTCGTCGCGCAGATCCCGCTGCTGACGAACCACGATGGCCGTTTTGCCGGTCGGTCGTTTCCATTCGATCCCTTCCACTACGAACGCCGTGAGACTCCGGAGATCGAGCTGTCCGAATCGGCGAAGTGCGGCGGGGAACAAACCGTTCGCGTGGTGGTGACGAAAGCCACGTTCGACAAGGTGGCGCCGAAGATCCGGCCCAAGGACGACGTGAAGCCCGAGGGCATCTACGAGGACCTGAACCTTCTCGATCTCGATCCCACCGCCGACATCGCCGCCGACCAGATCAACTGCGACACCCAGCTCGTGACGGTGAAGGACGGCGTGAATGTTCCGCCCGTGACCGCCTTTCGTCTGCTGGCTGCGCAGTTGAAACGGCTGGGTCGGAAGAATCCGATCCTGCTGAAGGATTGCCTGAGCTTCGAAGCCGTTCCGCTCTCACCGGAAATCGCCCTGCTTCGCGCCGCGATCAACATCGGCGCGTTGTTGGCCGACGGAATCGGCGACGCCGTTCTGGTCCGGGGGGAAAGCGGGGCCGGCCAGAGCCTGCGCCTCGCTTACAACATCCTCCAGGCCGCCGGTTGTCGTTCCTTCAAGACCGACTACGTGGCCTGCCCGAGCTGCGGCCGCACGCTCTTCAACCTCCAGACCGTCACCGCCGGGATCAAGGCCCGCACCGAGCATCTCAAGGGCGTGAAGATCGCCATCATGGGCTGCATCGTGAACGGCCCCGGCGAGATGGCGGACGCGGATTTCGGCTACGTGGGCGGCGCGCCGAACAAGATCAACCTCTACGTCGGCAAGACCCCCATCAAGTTCAACATCCCCGAAGCCGAAGCCGTCGATCGCCTCGTCGATCTGATCAAGGAACATGGGAAGTGGGTGGAGCCGGAGCCGGTCGAAGCCGTCGGGGTTTGACTCGGGCAGCATGGGGAACCACGCCCAACTCCATGAGAAAGTCGGCCTAGCGGGAATTCAGCGTCGTTCCACCTGCCTCGTCCCGGCTTGGCCATGAGGCATCAGCCGGATACGTCGGCTCATTTCCCATGGATCGGAATGGCACGGGAGCCGCTAGAGGAACTCTGTCCGTCGCAATTCTGGGGGGAGAAATCCACCGGAACCGCTCTGCGGTCTCCGACCAGGGCTCCCCCCTATTTTTCTTTCCGTCGCAAGCCAGCGCCAATCTTCCGCAAGCCGCCGAAGGCGCGGTGACCAATCCTCGGGTAGGGTAGCCAGCATGAATTATGTTGATCGTTCCACCGGCGAAATGGTGTTCGAGCTGGTCCGGGCCACGGCTCGGAAGGTCAATCTCGTGCTGGGATTGGGCCAGGAACAGCTTCGCCGTTTGCCGATGCGGTTGGAGAAGGGGCGGTGGATCGCCCGGCTCGTGCTTCAACCAGGCTGGGTGTTCTATTCCTTCGAGGTGGATGGCCGTCTCAAAGGCGACACGGAGGCGGGGCGGTTGCGGTTCAAGGACGGAAGCCGGGGCAGCCTGGCGATGGTGCCGGTGCCACTGAGAAGCGCCTGAAAGTCCGGAGCGCGGAGGCCAAAGCCCGGCGCAAAACCAAAGCTAGAATCCCGGAGACGGAGTCCGGGTCGGCATTTTTGTTGGTGGGACTTTCGGCCTTTGGCCTTTGGGCTTCGCACTTTTCGCAGGTTACTCCCGATACGTCTGTTCCAAGGTCTCCGCCTCCATCCGGGCCGATTGGATCCGGCAGAGCGTGGCGTAGACTCCGGACTGGGCGAGGAGCGATTCGTGGTTTCCACGTTCGACGATCTGGCCGTGCTTGAGCACGAGGATCTGGTCGGCGTGCTGGATGGTGCTCAGGCGATGGGCGATGACGAAGCTGGTGCGGCCGGCCATGAGGTGTTCGAGCGCTTCCTGGATCAGCTTCTCGGTCTGGGTGTCCACGCTGGCGGTGGCTTCGTCGAGCACCAGGATCGGAGCGTCCTTCAGGAGGGCACGGGCGATGGCGACGCGTTGCTTCTCGCCGCCGCTGAGCTTCACGCCGCGTTCACCCACCTTGGCGTCATAGCCCTCAGGCAGGCGGCTGATGAATTCGTGGCAGTTGGCGGCCTTGGCGGAGGAGACCATGTCGGCCTCGGAGGCGTCGAGACGGCCGTAGAGGATGTTCTCGCGGATGGTGCCGTTGAAGAGGAACGGCTCCTGGGAAACGACGCTGATCTGGGCGCGGAGTTCATCCAGCGAGAGCGTCCGGATGTCGCGACCATCGACCTTGATCGCGCCCGAAGTGGCTTCGTAGAACGCCGGCAGCAGGGCGGCCAGGGTGGTCTTGCCCGCGCCGGTCGGGCCGACGAGCGCGATCATTTCGCCGGGCTGGGCGTGGAGGGAAATGTCCTTCAGCACGGGTTGGCCGGCGGTGTAGTGGAAGCCCACGTGGTCGAAGGCCACTTCGCCCTTCGACTGCCACTTGGCGCCTGGGCTTGCCGCGCTGGAAGCCCGGCCTACGGGCTCGCGTTCCATCGGCGCGTCGAGGATGTCGAAGACGCGTTCGCCGGCGGCGCGCGCGGATTGGAGCATCTGGTTGAGGCCATGGAGACGGCCGATCGGCTCGTAGAACAGGGCGAGGAAGAAGAGGAAGCCGACGAGATCGCCGAGCTTCATCGTGCCGTCGATGACCTGCCGGCCGCCGACCCAAAGGACCAGCGCCGAACCGAGCGCGGTGCAGAAGGCCATCGACGGCGAGTAGAACGACCACGCCTTCATCACCACGAGCGTGCCTTGGCGAAGGCCCTCCGCCTTCTCGGCGAAACGACCGTCCTCGTGGGCTTCACGACCGAAGGACTTGATCGCCCGCACGCCCTGGAGATTGTCCATCAGCAGGGCGTTCATGGCGGAAGAGGATTGCCGCTGGATGCGGTAGCGCTTGTGGGCGGTGAGGGTATACCAGAGCGCGCCGGCGACGAGGAAGGGGATGGGGACCATGGCCACGCCGGCAAGGATCGGATTCTGCCAAAGCAGGATGCCGGTGACGCCGAGGATTCCGAGGATCGCGACGGTTCCTTGTTCCGTGCCGTCGATCAGGAGGCGCTCCACGGCGTTCACGTCCTCGAGGACGCGCGTCATCAGATCACCCGAAGCGTGGTTGTCGAAGTAGCCGGCGGGCAGACGTTGGAGCCTGCCGTAGATCTCGCGGCGCATGTCGAAGATGACGTGCTGCTCGAAGTGGTTGTTGATCTGGATGCGGATCGCGTTGAACACGTCGCGGACGAGGAAGGCCACGATCACTCCGATGATGGCCGGCGCCAGAAGGTCGGCGCGTTGCTGGCCGATGACGTCGTTGATGACGTATTGGGTGAGCAGGGGAAAGGCGAAGGAGGCGGCCAGCGAGAGGATCGCGCAGCCGATGGTGCCAAAGGCAAACCGCTTGTAGGGGCGGATATAGCGGGTCACGCGCCGCACGACCTCCCAGGAAGTGCGGGAACGGGCGGCGAACGGCGAGTCGGTCGAGAAACTTCGGGCGGACATGTCGGCGCGCAGCCTAGCGGAAACCCGGTCCGGGACAACTGCGGTTCGTCGCGTGGCGGCCCACGCGGTCCCACCTGCGGAGTCGACGCGATGGCCTCATTTCCTGAGACTGGGGGAAACTTCTTCATCGATGCATGACGCGAATGGACTCTTTCAATACTGATCGCCGTCGGCGGACGCTGGATTCCTACCCCAGATCGACCGTGGTTTCTGGAGGGTTTTTGCCGTGGCTCCGGGTGTTGATCGCACTGGCGTTTTTGGTCGGCAGCGGTGCGGCGGCGGTGGCGGCGGTCGTCGAGACGGATGTCTGCGTCTATGGAGGTACTTCGGGAGGGATCGCTTCGGCCATTCAAGTGGCGCGCATGGGCAAGACGGTTTCCCTCGCGGTGTTCGACTCCCATCTTGGTGGGCTGACCTCTGGCGGGTTGGGCGCGACGGACGTGGGGCGGGTGCCGAGCATCGGCGGGATTGCCCGTGAGTTCTATCAGCGGGCGGGCCGGCACTATGGCTTGAAGGAGACCTTCGTCTTCGAGCCGCACGTGGCTTCGGACATCTATGCGGCGTGGTTGAAGGAGACCGGGGTGGAACCGCGTTGGAACCAGCGTTTCGCCTCGGTGCAAAAGTCGGGCGACCGCATCACGCAGATCACGATGGAGGACGGCACCGTCTATCGCGCCCGGATGTTCATCGACGCGACCTACGAGGGGGATCTGCTGGCCATGGCGGGCGTGTCCTTCACCTTCGGCCGCGAGAGCGTGGCCACCTTCGGGGAATCGTTGAACGGCATCCGGGAAAAGACGCCGAAGCACCAGTTCGCGGTAAAGGTGGATCCCTACGTCGTCCCGGGAAATCCAGCGAGCGGCCTGCTGCCCTTCATTCAACCGGGCGACGGCGGCCGGCCCGGCGATGGAGACGTTCGCATCCAAGCCTACAACTTCCGTCTGTGCTTCACCCAGAATCCGACGAACCGGCGGCCGAACGCCGTGCCGCCGAACTACGATCCTGCGCGCTTCGAGCTTTTGGGCCGTTTGCTCGACGCCGAGGCCGCCACCGGGACCCCGCCGAAGATGGCGGACTTTCTGAGCGTCAGGGGCATGCCGAACGGCAAGACGGACATGAACAACAACGGGCCGTTCTCCACCGACTACCTCGGGATGAACTGGACCTATCCGACGAACACCTACGTCGAGCGCGCGCGGATGGATCGTGAACACCTGGACTACATCCAGGGGTTGATCCACTTCTTGGAGACCAGTCCCCGGTCGCCCGCGAGTCTCCGCCACGAGATCGGGTCGTGGGGGCCGTGTCGCGACGAATGGCAGGATACCGGTGGCTATTCCTCTCAGATCTATGTGCGGGAAGCGCGCCGGATGGTGAGCGACTACGTGGTCACGCAGGCCGACTGTCTGAGCCGGCGGGTGGCGGAGGATTCTGTCTGTCTCGGTTCCTACAACATGGATTCGCACAACATCCAGCGCGGGGTGAAGGACGGGTTCGCCATCAACGAAGGCGATGTCCAGATCGGCGTGCCACGGCCGTATCCGATCTCCTATCGCTCGATCGTGCCGAAACCCGGCGAGTGCGGGAACCTCTTCGTCACCTTCGCCCTCTCCGCGACCCACATCGCGTTCGGATCCACCCGCATGGAGCCGGTCTTCATGATGGCGGGGCAATCGGCGGCGACGGCCGCCGTCTTGGCGATCGACGACGGGGTGGCGGTGCAAAAGGTGGACTACGCAAAGCTGGCCGCCCGACTGGTGAAGGATGGCCAGATTCTGACGTGGGGTTCGGGCGGCGATGCTTCGGCGGAAGGAATCATTTTGGACGAACGCGATCGGCGCGTCGTTCTGGAAGGCCGGTGGGAAGGCAGCCATTCCATCGAGGGATTCTGGGGAGACGAATACCTGCACGATCTCGGCGAGGGCAAGGGAACCAAGAGCGTCACCTACCGGCCGAACCTGCCATCAAACGGAGTCTACTCCGTGCAGATGCGATGGACGGCGAGCTACCACCGGGCGAAACGGGTTCCGGTGGACGTGGTGCATCCGGGCGGCACGACCACGATCCATGTCGATCAGACGGTGAAGAATGGACAGTGGGCGACCTTGCTGACGACGAATTTTGTCGCGGGCACCAATGCCGTGCTCCGGCTCCGGACCGACGGGACGACCGGGCATGTCGTGGCCGACGCGGTGAGGTGGTTGCCGGTTTCGAACGGCAAACGGCCCGACTAGAGCGGTTTAAGAAAAGTCGGAGCCGGTGTGCCCGTGCCCTCCGGCCTTGAACAACACGGCCTCGCCATTTCTTCAACTGGCTAGAAGTCCGCCCGGATCCGATAGAAGCGGGAGGGGCCGGCGGTGTTGGTGTCGGTCACTGAATAGCGATTGCCGTCCCCGTTGGTGGACACGAGCGATTGCCAGACGGGCGGAAAGCTCGTGGTGAACTCCACCTGGTTCACCTGGTTGTTGACGCTGTTCCACGAGATCTCCCGGCCTCCGGCGCTGGAGGTCACCTTCACCTCCAGCAGGGTCACATCGGCATAGACGAGGGTGTCGTAGTTGGGAAAGGGGGTGTTGTTGGGATCGGCCGAGCTGTCGTAGGTGACGGGCAGGTCGCTGAAGAGCATGGCGGCTTGGCTGTGCGGGAACCACCAGGTCAGGTCGACGATTCCGTTGGCAACCACGGCGGTGCCGGACGGATTGGTCTTTTTTCGGGCGTTGAAGTTTTCCAACACATTGGTGCCGTCAACCACGCGGCCGAAAACGGTGAACCCGCCGTTCTGGTTGTCCAGATTGGTGGAATTGTTTCCGAGATTGAAGAACCACTGGGACGAGGCGGAATTCGGGTCGGTGCCGATCTTGGCCATGGCGATGGTTCCGTAGGTGTTGGAGACCAGGGGGCCGACCCGATACTCATTGGTGATGGCCCCGTAGTTCGTGACATCGGCGTAGGCGTAGAAGTAGTTCGTGTTGGCGATGCCGTTCGTGATGGCGAAACCGCCGCCCTGGACGATGAAGCCCGGGATGCAGCGGTGGAGGAACATGTTGGTGTAGGCGCCGGTCTGCACGTAGCGGATGAAATTGGCGGTGGTGACCGGCTTGTCCGCGTCCATCAGTTCCACTTCGATGTCGCCCAGGACCGTGCGGAACTGGGCGAGGGTTCCGGCGGCGTGCAGGGGCACGACGAGGGCGGTCCAATACACCATGGCGGCAAGCAGGGCTCGGCAGCGGCGCGACAACATGGGGGTAAAAGTTGCAGAAGGATGACCACATTTCCAGTCGGGAAAACCCCGGCCTCCGCCGTGGATGCAGGCAGTTGGCTCTCAGTCGATGAAGGCGAATTCGTTCGAGGCGAGGAGGGCGCGGGCGAGGCTTTCCCATGCGGTCCGGGTGGATGGGGCCTGGGTGAGGTAGTCCAAAGTCCGGGCCTGTTCGTCTCCTGTCGGAGTCCGACCGAAGGCCAGTTTCCAGGCGAGATCGATCTGGTCCGCGGGATTGTGGGCGTCGCGCAGGACGCGGTCGGCGAAGGCGGTGGACAATTCGTGGGCGCGCGGGCTGTTCAGGAAATACAGGGCTTGCAGCGGACTGGTGGTCGGGGGCCGGTCGGGTGTGCTGGCATTGGGATCGGCCCCGTCGAAGAGCGCGAGGAAGGGCTGCCGCTGGATGCGCTGCTGCATCAGATAGAGGGAACGTTTGTCGGTCGGGTAGTTGGCCGTGAACTGGAAGTGCTGGGTGAAGTTCCACTCGCTCGTCGGTGGGAACGGGTGGGTGACGCCCGGATCCAGATCCAGCGTTCCGGCGGCGGAGAGCGCGCCGTCGCGAAGCTCTTCGGCCGAGAGACGCCGGCGGTTGAAGCGCCAAAGCAGGGCGTTGTCCGGATCGGCGAGGAGATTGGGCCCGTAGGCGGCGCTGCTCTGGCGATAGGTGCGGGACGTGGCGACGAGGCGGGCCAGCCGCTTCACCGACCCACCGTCTTGCGACAGGCGCGACGCGAGGAAGTCGAGGAGTTCGGGATGGGTGGGCGCACGGCCCCGACGGCCGAAGTCGTTGGGCGTGGCGACAAGGCCGCGACCGAGGAGCCATTGCCAGACTCGGTTGGCCATGACGCGGGCGGTGAGGGGATTGTCCGGCGCGGTGACCCATTGGGCCAGTTCGAGCCGGCCGCTTTGGGTCGAGCCGGGAGGCAGGGTCTGGCCGCCGAGAACGGCGAGGAACCCGCGCGGCACGGAGTCGCCGATGCGCCACTTCTCTCCGCGCAGGAAGATGGGAGCGTCGGCCGCGTGTCCCTCGGCCACGGCGAAGGCGCTCGGGATGAGCGGCTGTTCGTCGCGCAGTTGGCGGCGCCGTTGCACCAGACGGTTCAATTCGTCCGCTGACGATTCGCCGGCAGGTTTTTCCGCATTGAGCTTCTTGATCGTCTCGTCGAGCCGCGCCAGCGGGTCGCGGGTTGGCTTCAGCAGTCGGTCGACCGTCTCCTGTGCGAAGAGCGGCACGAGATCGTGCGGACGCTGGTCCGTCTCGGCGCCGGGGAACGGATAACGGGTGCTCTTGAAGATCCCGTAGAGCGCGTAGTAGTCGCGCTGGGAGATGGCGTCGAACTTATGGTCGTGACAGCGCGCGCAGCTGACGGACAGGCCGAGAAGCGACTTGGAAAAGGTGTCGATGGTGTCGTCGATCGTGAGTTCGAACTGGCCCTCGTCTGTGCCGAAACGGCGGGAGAGGGCGATGAAGCCGGTGGCGACGAGATGCTCGTTGCGCTCGGCTTGATCGGTCCAAGGCAGAAGATCGCCGGCGATTTGTTCACGGAGGAACTGGTCGTAGGGCTTGTCCTCGTTGAAGGAGTCCACCACGTAGTCGCGATATCGGGCCGCCTGGGGAATCGGGTAGTCTGAGCTGTCGCCCGCCGTGTCGGCATATCGGACGAGATCGAGCCAGTGGCGGCCGAACTGTTCGCCGAACCGGGGAGAATCCAGCAGTCGATCAACCAGCTGCTCATAGGCGTTCGAAGACGGATCCCGAAGGAACGCGTCGATCTCCGTTGGAGTCGGCGGAAGGCCCGTAAGGTCGAATGTCACCCGTCGGATCAAGGTGGTCCGGTCGGCCTCGGGATTCGGGCTGAGGCCGCGGGCATCCAGAGTGGCGAGGATGAACTGGTCGACGGGATTGCGGCCCAATCCGGCGCTGAGGGAGACGGGTGGCGCGGGATCGCGTATGGGTTGGTAGGACCAGAACTTGCGCTCTGACGCGGCGTCGCGGGAGGTGGCCTGGGTTTGGGTTGTCGGCGCGGACGCGATGCGGGGATCGGGCAGGCCCATGCGGATCCAAGCTTCGAAGTCGCGGATCTGGTCCGGCTGGAGATTCTTCTTCGGCGGCATTTTGAGGTCGCTGTCGACCCGGTGAATGGCGCGGACGAGGAGGCTGTTCTCGGGTTGGCCGACCACGGCGGCGGGTCCGGTATCGCCTCCGGCCAAGAGGGACGCCCGCGAATCGAGCAGAAGGCCGCCTTTGCGTTTGGCCTGTTCGGCGCTGTGGCATTCGTAGCAATTGGCGACGAGGACGGGGCGGATGCGCTTCTCAAAGAACTCGAGCCCTTCCGGCGAAAAGCTTTCGGCGGCCTGAAGACTCAGGCCGAAGGAGAGCAGGATCCACCAGTGTCGCATCGCTCTGGAGGCTGCCCCAAAAAGAGAACGTTTGCCAGTGCCCGCCCGGTTTTTGGGGCGGCAACTTCGACGTGGACGCACCTTGGTCCGCTGTTAGTCTCTGGTTCACATGTCTTCTGACGAGCCTAGTAAGCCCAAAAAGATCAATCTCCGGCGGCCGGACGTGATGCAGGTCGTCCAGGCCCAGGTGCTGTCCCATTACCGGAGCGAGCTCGTGGACCGCATCCGGGCGAACGGCTCCCAGCTCACCGCTCCCGGCAAGATCACCATCCGTTTGGCGAAGGAGTTCGGCTTCTGCTACGGCGTGGAGCGCGCCATCGATCTCGCCTATGCCGCCCGCAAGGTCTTTCCGGAGCCGCATCCCATCCATCTCCTCGGCGAGATCATCCACAACCCCGAGGTCAACGACCAGATCCGGAACATGGGGATCAAGAGCATCCCCGGTAAGCCGACGGACGAGGATCTCGGCGTGGTGAAGCCCGGAGATGTCGTCATCATCCCCGCTTTCGGCACCGAGGTGGCCACCCGGATCAAGCTCCAGTCCAAGGGCTGCGAGATCGTCGACACCACTTGCGGCGACGTGATGCGTGTCTGGCGCCGGGTCCGTGAATATTCCTTGGAGAAGATCACGAGCATCATCCACGGCAAGGCGTGGCACGAGGAGACCAAGGCCACGAGTTCCCAGGCGACCGCCGGCAACAGCCACTACCTCGTGGTCTACAATCTCGACGAGACCGACTACGTCTGCCGCTACATCGTCGAGGGTGGCGACAAGGAGGAGTTCCTCAAGAAGTTCGAGGGAGCCTATTCGGACGGATTCGATCCCGACCTTCATCTCAAGGCGATCGGGGTGGCCAACCAGACGACCATGCTGCGCGGCGAGACGGAGGAGGTGCAGCGCCGATTCCGCACCGCCATCGTGAAGCGCTACAGCGAGCCGGAAGTGCCCAGTCATTTCCGCTTCTTCGACACGATCTGTGGAGCGACCCAGGACCGGCAGGACGCGCTGGAGAAGCTCTTCAAGGAGTCGATGAACCTGTTGATCGTCGTCGGCGGCTACAATTCTTCCAACACCTCGCATCTGGCCGAGATGGGCGAGGCCATTCTCCCGACCTACTTCATCAAGAACGCCGCGATGATGGAATCCGGCGGGTTGATCCGGCACTACAACCAGCACATCAAGGAAGAGGTCGAGACCCGCGACTGGCTGCCCGTTGGAGAGATCACCGTCGGCATCACCGCCGGTGCGTCGTGCCCGAACAACCTGATCGAGGACACCATTCGCCGGCTCTTCGAGCTGAAGGGCGTGGACGTGGTCGGCTTGCTCCAGGCCTGATGCCCCGACCGTCTCGGACCTTTCTCCGCCCCGCATTTTCATGCCCTGTATCCGCATCGAATTGGAGGCGCGGGAGCGCCTGACCTTGGCGCCCTACGCCCAGTTCAGCGCCGATACCCGCGGCCGGAACTCCAAGGAACCGCCTCCGGAATGGCGGACGCAATACCAGCGCGACCGGGATCGGGTGATCCATTCGAAGGCGTTTCGTCGGCTCGAATACAAGACGCAGGTCTTCCTGAACGGCACCGGAGACCATCTCCGGACCCGCCTGACCCACACGATGGAAGTGGCGGCGATCTCCCGGAACATCGCCCGCGCCCTGCGCCTCAACGAAGACCTGACCGAGACCATCGCGCTGGCCCATGACCTCGGACATTCGCCGTTCGGTCACAAGGGCGAGCAGGTGTTGGATCGGATGATGCGCAAGCACGGAGGGTTCGAGCACAACCGCCAGTCGCTTCGGGTGGTCGAGGAGCTGGAGCAGAAGTATCCCGGCTTTCTCGGGCTCAATCTGTCGTGGGAAGTGCGCGAGGGACTGGCCAAGCACCAGACGGCCTACGACAAGCCGGAGAAGGCTCTGGGCTTCACCTCCCAGTCGTCGTCCCTCGAAGCCCAGGTCGCCAATCTCGCCGACGAGATCACCTACTACAGCCACGACCTCGACGACGGGCTCGATTCCGGGCTGCTTTCGGAGAAACAGCTGTCCCAGCACGTGGAGCTGTGGGACAAGGCGGCCAAGGCCGTGAAACGCTCGCACGGAGCGCTGCCCGACGAGTGCCGGCGCTATTTCATCATCCGCTGTCTGATCGACGACCACGTCCGGGACGTCGTCACCACCACCGAGGCTGCCATCGCCAAATCCAAGGTGGCTTCCGCGGACGATGTGCGGAAGCAGGCCAAGCCATTGGTGCGCTACAGCGCCGGCCGTCGGAAACAGAACTTGGAGTTGCGGAAGTTCCTCTACCAGAACCTCTACTTCAATCCCGTGGTGCACGAGCCGAACCTCCGGGCCATCCGGATGCTGGAAGAGCTCTTCAAATACTATCTCCTTCACCCCGAGGCGGTCGGCGAGCAGTCCCGGAAGCGGATTCGGCGCGAGGGCGTCCACCGCGCGGTCTGCGACTACTTGGCCGGCATGACGGACCGGTATGCTCTCCAGGACTACTACCGGTTGTTCGGGGTCGGATTCTGAGCCGGCGCGCCGGGGCTCGTCGGAAAATTTGCGATGGCGACAAGTTTCCGATTGAACGGTTGTGATCGAGGTCTAGCTTGGGGATATGGAAGGGGCCAATCCATCCCCGGAGCTAACCGGGCTGCTGCTGCTGATTCCTCTGGGAATGAGCATCGGGGTCGGAGGTTTGATGACTCTGTTCATCGTGCGCACGGTTCAGGAGCGTCTCAAGTTCAGCCGTCGCGCTTCCGCCGCCCGTCTTGGAAACCGCCTTTCCCGTCCGATCCGTGCGCTGCTTTTCGAACGTCCCGGCCGGTGGCTCGCGGTGAGGTCTTCGTCCTCCAAGACGGTCCAGACCGCGCTCGGACTTTCTGACGGGTTGCCTTGTTCCTGGGATGAAGGACTGGCCGAGGCGCGGGACGAGAAGCTGTTCATCTCGCCTCCGGTCGACGGATGGGTTTTGGTCGTGGGGTCCAGTCTGCCCGATCCCGCCGACGATCCCGATGAGTGCTTCCATTTCTTGCGCCGGATCAGCGTGGAGCTTGGCCACGTGCAATACTTTGGCGTCAACCGGGTGGTGAACCACCATGCGTGGGCCATCGTGGATTCGGGGGACGTTTTCCGCGCCTACGCGTGGGCCGACGAAGTGCTCTGGAACCAGGGCGTGATGACCGCCGCCGAGCGCGAGTTGAAGATGGTTTGCTCGGCCTACGGAGCGGTGTCGCCTCGCGGCTCGGAAGACCCTGCCCGGAACTGTGAGAAGCTGACCCGATTGGCGGCTGAATGGAGCGTCGATCCCGCGATGGTGGCGGAAGAAGTGGCGGAGGGGGAATCCGGGATCGTAGGCCACGCCCCCCGGTGTCGCTGAGATCGCAGCGATCATCGGGAACGGGTTCGTCAGACGACCATCTGAAGGAGGCTCTCGGCGCGTTTCAGGCCCGTGTCGAATTCCTTCTGGATGTCCGGGAGGGAATCAGGACGGATCCCCAGGGACTCGGTGGCGGCGGCGGCGACTCTGAAGAGATTGCTCTCGGTGGGTTCACCCTCGGTTTTGCAGTGCGCCAGGAGGTTTCCGAGATGGACACACGAGGCCAGCCGTTCAAAAGGGCCGGCGGCGATGGGCGAGCCGTGATGGTTCAACACCGAGACTATGATCGAGGGAGGAAGGCCCCAACGGGATAGAAGTCGGGCGCCCACGGCGGCATGGCTTTTTCCAAAGGCGGCTTGTTCGCGCTCTGCCAGTCCTCTGCCCCAATCGGCGCCTTCATGCAGGACCGCGTTGTAGCGCTCGGTTTCCGCCGAGGCGAAGATCAGCTTGCCCACGTCGTGGAGGAGTCCGCTGGTGAAGGCTGGCGCTTCATCCTCCCCGCAGTGGTCGGCCACGGCGCCGGCCGCGACAGCCTTCATGACGGCGTGGGTCCAGAGGCGGCCGACATCGAGACCCCCGCTGTTCTTGGCCATCGCCATGGAGCGGGAGCCGACGACCGAGGCAACCAGGCAGTAGACCTCGTAGAACCCGAGACGATTGACGGCCTCGAACACGTCCGTCGGAAGTTTGCCGCCGTGGGCGGCGCTCCCGCAGCGCTTCAGCACCGCCGCGGTCAGAGAAGGATCGTGGCCGATCAGATTCACCACTCGATCGATGTCCCGGTCGGGGTCCTTGAATAGTCCCAGAAGTTCCACCGCCACCGTCGGTGCGGGAGGCAGATTCGGCACCTTTGCTATGAGTTCGTCGATCGGATCCATTCAGTCGGTTATGTGGATCGAATCCCTTGGCCATGGAACACTCAAGGCGGAATCGGACAGATCTGCTTAGGTGTCGGTAGGATTCGGAGCGGATTGAGCGAACCGATTGGCGAATGGTGGCCAGTTTTTGTCGAAAGGTGACCGTTATTTGAGGACATCCTGCGATCGGGGTTCCTCGTGGATCAAGCGGACTTTCCCTTGGCCGCAAGGATCGAGTCCATTCCCTCGCGCTGAAGCCGACTTCGGAGACCCTCGACGATGGCTCTGACGATACCTGGGCCCTCGTAAACCAGGCCGGTGTAGACTTGGACGAGGGAAGCGCCGGCGGTGATCTTGTCCCACGCGTCCGCCGCCGAGAAGATCCCACCGACGCCGATGATCGGGAGGCTTCCCTTGGTCTGGCGATAGATGTGGCGGACAACCTCGGTGCTCCGGGAACGGAGAGGAGAGCCGCTCAGGCCGCCGGTCTCGGCATAGACGCGGTCCCGGTCGGGATCACCGGCGGGAGGGCGGGCAACAGTCGTGTTGGTCGCGACAATGCCGGCGATCCGGCGCGGTTTCACGAGTTCAAGGATTTCATCCAATGCTTCGAAGGACAGGTCGGGTGCGACTTTTACGAGGATCGGGCGAGGGGCTGCGGCGGGGTTCGATTGCTGCAACGCTGCGAAAATCTCATCCAAAGCCGACTTGTTCTGGAGCTGGCGCAGGTTCGGCGTGTTGGGAGAACTGACGTTGACCACGAAGAAGTCGGCGAGGTCGCGCAGCAGCCCGAAGCTGGTCGCGTAATCCTCGGCGGACTGGTCCAGCGGCGTGATCTTGGATTTGCCGAGATTCACGCCGACGGGGTGGGTCGGCCAAAGACCCGATGCCTTCCAGCGGCGCAACGTGGCCGCCATCGCGTCGGCACCGGCGTTGTTGAAGCCCATTCGGTTGATCAGAGCCTCGTCCGGCACGACGCGGAACATGCGGGGGGCCGGATTGCCCGGTTGGGCGTGTCGGGTCACGCCGCCGATCTCGGAGAAGCCGAAGCCCAGCTTCTCCCAGACTGGGAGGGCGACCGCCTGTTTGTCCATGCCAGCGGCCAAGCCGACGGGATTGGGGAAATCGAGACCGAAGAGGCGGATCGGCAACGGTGCGGGCTGGAACAGGGGAGCGAACGAGTCCGGGACCAGATCGCCGCGGGCGACGAAGCCCAAAGCCGCGAGGGTCAGATTGTGGATCTCCTCCGAATCACGACGGAAGAGAAATGGGCGGACCAGGGACCGATAGAACGCAGGCATCTCTCGCGAGGCTGCCCAAAGAGGGGGGCGCACCGCAAGCGGAGCGGCGTCCGTTGTGGGACTACCTGGTCGCCCCGGTCATCTTCAAGTAGCTGTTGATCCCCTGTTCCCACTTGGCGTAGTCGTCGCCGAAATCCTGCCGCAGATAGATGGCGAGGACCTCGCGGGCCTGCTGGTTGTAGATGTGGTTGGGCACCTTCATCATCTCCAGATACATCGGAAGCTTGAGGGCGTTCCCGCGGGAGACGAACTCGGTGAAAAAGACGTTGAAGACGTTGCTGGAGGTCGTGGGGTCCAGAAGGATCTTGCCGACGGGGGTGTAGTTGGTGTCGTCCAGCATGATGGACATCTGCCGGGCATATTCGAGTTTTCCCTCCATCGGAAGCCCGGGCATCAAGGCGGCCATCTGCTCCACCTTGTTCTCCTCGGACGGGTTGTCGGAAGTGACGATGGAATCAAGCTTGGCCAGCCAGGGCGGAACATGGACCGGGGCGTTGGGATCGAATTCTTTGGGCGCCTTTCGTGGGACCGCCACTCCATTGTTGGAGTGGCCCGCAGTAGGAGTCGCCGCCGGGCCGCCGTCCGGACCCTCGGCGGTCGTCGATCCCCCGGCGACGGATCGGTGGCTTACCTGCCACCCGATGAACCCACAGATCAGCAGTATCAATAGTCCGGCGACGATCGCGGCGAAAAGACGGCCGTTTGACTTCATACCGGACTGTTAATCAGCCCTCGCCGATTTGGCAATGGTCCGGGGCGATTCCCCGCTTCCCCCACTGGCCAAACCTTCTGCCCGGCTGCAATCTTGTGGCGCTTGAACGACATGAGCCAACCGCCTGATCCGAAGCCCGATCCCGAAGAAGATTCTGATTCGCCCGCGAACCACGCCGTGCCTCCGTGGAAGATCGGAGTGATCGCCGGGGTCGCCTTGGTCGGCATCTGCTTGGGTTCCGTGCTGGCTCTCAACCGGTCCGACAAGGATTTCCGGCTCCGGGGAAAACCCGCCGGCGCGCTTGGGCATGACGTCGTGGTTTCCCACCCGGTCGGAATGGTCTGGATCGCCGGGCAAAACTTCATTCTCGGAACGGTCGAAGGACGGGCGGACGAGCGCCCCGCGCACAAGGTGGGCGTGCGGGGCTTCTGGATCGACCGGCACGAAGTGACCAACGACGAGTTCAGCAAGTTTGTGGAAGCGACCGGCTACCTCACCTTGGCCGAGCAGTCGGGCACCAACGCCTCCACATGGCGCACTCCGGGCGGTGCCGGCACCCGACTCGAAGGTCGTGGCGATCATCCCGTCGTCTGGGTCGCGTGGAACGACGCTTTGAGCTACGCGGTGTGGATCGGGAAACGGCTCCCCAGCGAAGCGGAATGGGAGCTGGCCGCGCAGGGCTCCAAGTTCGAACCCGCCGCCAATCCGTTTGCCGGGACCGTCTCAGTCGATGCGGTGTCGGCCGATCGCAACGGCTTGCAGGGAATGGACGGAAACGTCCGTGAATGGTGCCACGACGCCTACGATCCGCGCTTCTACGCTGTGAGCCCCGAGCAGAGTCCGTCCGGGCCCGACGACTACGGAAATATATCCGGAGACATCGAGCGGGTGATCCGGGGTGGCTCCCACCGGGAGGAACGGATGCACGGTCCGGCCGGATTTGGACGGCCAGACGTTGGATTCCGCCTGGTGAAGAACGGCCCGCCGTTTGGCCCGAGCCGTTGAGGCCGCTCCTTGGTTGGCTTGTTGGAAGAGATATCGGAGGTCGGATGGATCGGGACTTCCCGCGTTCATCGCAGAACGGAGGATCATCCCTCGATCTGTCCCACCCGTTTGGGGTGGCGTCCGCCGGCAAAAGCCGTCTCCAGCCAGATGCGAACAATCTCCAGAGCCAACTCCTCGGAGATGGTTCTTTGACCGAGCGCGAGAACGTTGGCGTCGTTGTGTTCGCGGCCCCAGCGGGCGGTGTCAGGACTCCAGCAGAGCGAGCAACGGACGCCGCGAACCTTGTTGGCCACGATCGCTTCCCCGTTGCCCGAACCACCGAGAACAATGCCGCGTTCGCATTCGCCCTTGGCCACCGCTTCGGCGGCCGGACGGATGTAGACCGGGTAGTCGACGGACGCGTCGCTGTTTGTGCCGAAGTCGTGGACTTCGTGGCCGAGCCCCTGGAGCAGCGACTTGATGCTTTCCTTGTAGGCGAAGCCGGCGTGGTCGGAGGCGAGGGCGATTTTCATCTGTATCAATGGCGGTGGTTTGGGGGCGGTCCGTGGGTGGCTCTGGGGTGGGTCATGATTTCACCGGGGAACGGATTTTAGAATTCCGGAGTTGTACCGGGTAGATCTTTTTCCTGCTTTCAAACTCGCAACGCGCCGCTTGCCCGGGCGCCGGGTCGTTGCCTAGTCTCCGGCCATGAATTCCCCGTTTCGCGCGCTGGCGGTGGGTTGTGCCTTGTTGGCCACCGTCGCCACTTCAGGCTTCTCGGCTGACAAGTCCTACACCATCGCCGTCATTCCCAAAGGAACGACGCACGAGTTCTGGAAGTCGATCCACGCCGGAGCGGTCAAGGCCGAGCAGGAGCTTGCGACGAAGGGCACGAAGGTCCGCCTTTTCTGGAAGGGCCCGTTGCGCGAAGACGACCGGGACCAGCAGATCCAGGTCGTGGAGAACTTCACCGCCCGCCAAGTCAGCGGGATCGTGCTGGCGCCGTTGGATTCCCAGGCGCTCGTCGCGCCGGTCGCCAGCGCGGTGCAGGCGGGGATCCCGACCGTGGTCATCGATTCCGATCTTAATTCGGACAAACAACTGAGCTTCGTGGCCACGGACAATTTCAAGGGCGGACAGATGGCGGGCGAGTTCCTCGGGAAGCAGCTCGGCGGCAAGGGCAATGTCATCCTGCTGCGTTTCCAGGTGGGCAGCGCCAGCACCGAGGCGCGGGAAAATGGATTCCTCGACGCGCTGAAAAAGTTTCCCGATCTGAAACTGATCTCGTCCGACCAGCATTCGGGGCCGACTCGCGAGACCGGCTATCAAGCGTCGCAGAATCTGCTGAACCGTTTTGGCAAGGAAGCGGACGGGATCTTCTGTCCCAACGAAACCTCGACCATCGGCATGACCAAGGCGCTGCGGGACATCGGCCGGGCGGGCGGCAAGGTGAAGCTGGTCGGTTTCGACTCGGGCAGCCAGTCGGTGCTCGACATGAAGAACGGCGACGTGCAGGCCCTCGTGGTGCAGGACCCGGTGAAGATGGGCTATCTCGGCGTGATGACCCTCGTCCGGCATCTCGAAGGCAAGAAGGTGGAAAAGAGGATCGATACCGGGGTTTCCCTCGTGACGAAGGAGAACATGGACGATCCGGAGATGGCCGCGCTCCTCGCGCCGCCGATCGCAAAGTATCTGAAGGAATGAACCGTGTTCCGACGACCACGCCCTTGACCCCCGCGCTTTGTTCAACTCGCCGATGTCCCGATTCTCCCGATTCCTCCAGGCCGGTGGCCCGTTCCTTGGACTCCTGTTGGTCTGCGGGCTTTTCGCGCTGACGGAGGAACGGGAGTTCATTTTCACCGGCGGCAATTTCAAGAACATCCTCACCCAGACGGTCATCGTCGCCGTCGGCGCCCTCGGAATGACGCTCATCATCGTGGGCGGCGGGATCGATCTCAGCGTGGGATCCGTGGTGGCTTTCACGGGCGTGCTCGGGGCCAAGCTGCTGGTGGCCGGGTGGACGCCGCTGGCGACGATGCTCGCGCTCGTGGCGGCGGGCGGTGGAATCGGGTTGATCAATGGCGGCATCGTGGCCGGGTTTCGCATGATGCCGTTCATCGTCACGCTCGGCATGATGGGGATCGTCCGGGGAGGCGCGAAATGGATGGGGAACAACCAGACGGTGAACGCGCCGCCGGGCTCGCCTGTGGCCGGCCTGATGGCGCGGGTGAATCCGGTGGGCTTCTGGCCGTTGCCCTGGGGTGTCTGGATCGTCGTCGTTCTCGCGGGGGTCGTGGCGCTGCTTTTGCGACGGACTGTCTTCGGGCGGCACGTCTTCGCGGTCGGGGCGAACGAACTGGCGGCGCGCTACAGCGGAGTGCGGGTGGGTCTGGTGAAGCTGTCCACCTACGGCATCGCGGGATTGTTGTTTGGTTTGGCCGGGTTGCTCCAGATGTCGCGTCTGACCCAGGGGGATCCCACGGTGGCCGTCGGACTGGAGCTGGACATCATCGCGGCGGTGGTCATCGGCGGCGCGAGCCTGAACGGCGGCGCGGGCAGCGTGTTGGGCTCGATGATCGGTGCGCTGATCATGGCCATCCTGCGCAACGGCACCAACCAGCTCGGCTGGCAGACCTACACCCAGGAGGTCATCATCGGCGCCGTCATCGTGCTGGCCGTCGGTCTGGACAAGTGGCGGCAGGGCCGGTCGAGCGCGTAGGATTCCTCCCAATTCCTGCTTGAATAATTGGCGGTTCGGAGCGACCAAACTCTCAATAATCCCATCGCCGCCATGAATCCGATCTCGCTCGCCGAAAACCAACCGCTGCAGTCCCTCGACGAAGTGGAAGACTTCTACAAAGAGCGCTATCCCGAAACGATTTCAGCGCCCTCCCTTCCGCCGTCCGTCGGCACGGATCCGGAGAAGAAGGTGGACGAGTTTCGGAACTACGAGGCCGACGCCCGGCCAACGGTCCGCGAGTTCTACCGGCTGAACCATGCCAACCAGACCTACGAATTCGCCTTGGCCAAGCGAAACGAATTCCTCGGTTTGAACCGTCGACAGATGGGGATATGGGAATCCGCCGAATATCTCAATCAGCTCGTCGACGACTCGGACCCCGACACGGATCTCTCCCAGTTGGAGCACCTGCTCCAGACCGCCGAACACCTCCGGTCCGACGGGCAGCCGCGATGGATGGTCCTCACGGGCTTCGTCCACGATCTCGGCAAGATTCTCTGCCTATGGGGTGAGCCCCAGTGGGCGGTGGTGGGCGACACCTTTCCGACGGGCTGCGCATGGTCGCCGAAGATCGTGTTCCCGAAGTTCTTCGAAGCGAATCCCGACAGCCAAGATCCGCGCTTTCAGACGACGAACGGCATCTACGAAGAAGGCTGTGGGCTGGACGCGGTCAACCTGTCCTGGGGGCACGACGAATACATCTACAACGTCTGCAAAGACTATCTGCCCATCGAGAGTCTCTACATGTTGCGCTACCACAGCTTCTATCCGTGGCATCGCGAGGGCGCATACGGCCATCTGCTCAACGACCAGGACCGCAAGCATCTGAAGGACGTCCAGGCCTTCAATCCCTACGACCTCTACACCAAGAGCCACGCCAAGCCCGACGCCAAAGCCCTCCGACCGTACTACGAAGACCTGATCGCCGAATTCTTCCCGGCAACGGTGCGGTGGTGAGTGCCGGGCGCCGGACTGGTTTACAGCCGATGGATCCTGCGTGATGACGGCCCCAGGAGTTCGAGGGATCTGATCACGGTGGACCCAGACATGCCGGGGGGGGGAGCGCCCTTCTTTAGAGCCACCCGTGTTCCCGTCACGACGCTCTTCGACTCCCTGGAAAACAACGATTCCCTCGACGAATTCCTGGAGTGCTTCCCATCGGTGACACTGCAATTGGCGTGCCGACTACTGGAGCGTTCTCAGGACGCGGTGCTGACCTCCGCTGCATGAGAATCCTGCCGGACGAGTGCGTCCCGGGGCAGATCCATCGTCATTTTTCCGGCCACGATGGCACCACGGCGCGGCTGTGGGCCGGGGACAGTTCGTGACGTTGGAGACTCCTTGAAGGGGCGTTGATAACGGGATGCTCGGAGCGCGGACGGCCACGTCCGCGAGGTCAGCCCGAGGGGGAAAGGAAACCTGGTTCAGAAATACGCGGCCTTCCGCGCTCCTTTCTTTCTGCGAGCCTCCCGTTCATCTCCGTCTTGTCTACGGACATCCATCCGCTAGCGTCTGGGGCCTGATGAAGATTCTGCGCCACAACGACGACGGGTTCACCGCGAAGGTCGAAACTCTGGCGGCCGATTCCAGTCTGTTCGATCCCGTGATCGACGAAGGCACCCGCGCCATAGTCGGAGCAGTGAAGGAGCGGGGCGACGCGGCCTTGGCTGAGTTCACGGCGAAGTTCGACGGGGCGATCCTCACTCCGGAGCGGTTCGCCGTGACTCAGGCCGAACTTCTGACCGCATCGCTCAAAGCGGACGCGGCGTTCCGTGCTGCGGTGGTCGATGCGGGGCGAAACATCGCCCAGTTTGCCCGGCGGAGTCTGCGTCGGGGTTGGTCCATGAAGAACAGCCACGGCGCGACGGTCGGGGAAAAATTCGACGCCTTCCAACGCGTGGGCCTCTACATCCCCGGCGGCACGGCGCCGCTGGCATCGACGGCGCTGATGACCATCACGTTGGCACGGGTGGCGGGTTGCCGGGAGATCGTGGTCTGCACGCCGTGCGGGAAGGACGGAGGGATCAATCCGGCGCTGCTCTTCGCGGTGCGGGCGGCGGGGGCGACGGAGATTTATCGGGTGGGCGGGGCGCAGGCCATCACGGCCATGGCTTTCGGCACCGAGACCATTCGTCCGGTGCAGAAAATTTTCGGTCCGGGGAACGCCTACGTGGTGGCGGCTAAACGACTCCTGTTCGGACATGTGTCTATCGATCTTCTACCCGGTCCCAGCGAGGTGCTGGTGTTGGCGGACGACTCGGCCGATCCGGCCTTCATCGCGGCGGATCTGCTGGCGCAGGCGGAACACGGCTCGGGCCATGAACGGGTCTGGTTGCTGACGCCCTCGGCCAAGCTGCTGAAGGCGGTGGAAAAGGAGATCGCCAAGCAGTTGCCGGAACGGACACGGCGCGACTACATCGAGAAGGCGCTCCAGAACAACGGCTGGTTGATCCAAGTGAAGGACTTGGCGCAGGGCGTTGCGGTGGCGAACCGGCTCGCGCCCGAACATTGCGAAGTGATGACGAAGGGGGCGAGGAAGCTGTCGGAGAGGATCGTGACGGCGGGGGCGATCTTCTTGGGGAACCAGTCGCCGACGGTGCTGGGGGACTACGTGGCGGGACCGAGCCACACATTGCCGACAGGCGGGGCGGGGCGTTCGTTCGCGGGCCTGACGGTGGACCAGTTCCAACGAAGGACGAGCGTGGTGGAGTATGGGGCCGGGGCTTTGAAGAAGGCGTTGCCGGCGGTGCGGAAGTTCGCCGAGCTCGAGGGCCTCGAAGCCCATGGCCATTCGGCCCAGATTCGGATCCCGAAACGGTAGTCGGTCGGTGTTGGGCTCCAATCGGGATCAAGAGAAACGCCCAGCCGGGTTCTCCGGCTGAGCGTTTTCATGGTGCAAGGGGCTGAAGGATCAGGAAACCTGCTTGAGCGGGAAGAACTCCACTTTACCACCGGTTGAATACAACACGTTGGTCGGCGGTTTCGCGAAGGGAGTCGAGCCGTTCCAGCGAAACGGGGCCTGCTGCCAGTCGCCCACGTCGGGTTTGGCGTAGGCGAAGGGCTTGTGGTGGAACTGGGCCGCGAAGAGCTGCTGCCGCTTCCGGTTCGAAGTGAAGAGCAGGTAGCGCTCGGTCAGGAAGAACTCCAACGAATCCTCGGCCGGAGCGGGGATGTCGTCACGGATCCGGAAGAAGATCTTCTCCTGCTGCTGCTCGCCTTTGCGAATGGCCATGTAGGTCAGTTTCTTGCCGATCCGGTGGAAGTCCGTGATCGCCGGCTGGTAGTTCAGCTTGAACCGGGATCGCCCGGCGGTAACGGCGAGCGAATTGTTCGTGTCGATGGAGAAGAACCAGATGCCGGGCCGGCCCTGGTCGTCATGCACGTAGGTGCGGACGCTCAGCTCGATGCCGGAGGACATGAACGGAATCGGCGGGGCCCAGCCCAGCCGCAGCCCGGTCACGCGCTGGGGCACGATGCCGACAAAGGCCTTGTCCTTGTAAGTGTCCACATGGAGGCCGGGAGGAAGCGCTGCCTGCACGGTTTCCACGGGGCAGGACCAGTGCATCCACAGAATATCGTGGCAGTGCTGGATCAGCTTTGGGCTCTCCTGAGGCCGCTCCCTCAGCGATAGGCGGCCTTCCAAAGTCGGTAATTTCATGTCAGGCCGGGAGTTGTAGGTGCGGTCGGAGCCGGATTCAACTCCGGTCTTGGCCGGCGGATCCAAAAGGGTGGATGGGGCGGTGGGAAATTCAGGCATGATGGCAAATACGGATTCGATCAGGCGCCCACCGGAGTGGTTTCTTCCTGGGCAAGGGCTTCGGCGAGGTCCTTCTCGTGTTTCACCCGGGCCGCCCCGATGTCGTATTGATCGTTGTCGGGGTGGGTCGGGTTCAACGGCGAAATGGCGCGCAATCTCGCGATGATCGGGGGCAGCGTCTTGATCACGTGGTCGACGTCTTCATCCGTGTTGTAGATCCCCAGGCTGAAGCGAACCGAACCGCGTGCGCGCATCGGCGAAATGCCCATGGCGCTGAGCACATGGGAAGGGTCCAGCGATCCGGTGGTGCAGGCCGAACCGGAACTGGCGCAGATGCCGGCTTTGTCCAGAAGGAGGAGAATCGCTTCGGCTTCCACGAACTCGAAGCAGATGTTGGTCGTGTTCGGCAGCCGGGGTTCTTTGGCTCCGTTGCGGATGGTATTGGGAATATTGGCGAGGATGAAGTTCTCCAGTTTGTCGCGCAGAGCGCGGACGCGGATGTTTTCATCGTCGAGGGTGGCCAGCGCGATCTGGGCCGCCCGACCGAACCCCACGATGTTGGCCACGTTCTCGGTGCCACCACGTTTCCCGCGCTCTTGATGGCCGCCGATGACGTAGGGTTGATATTTGGTCCGGCGCTTGACGTAGAGCAGGCCGATCCCCTTGGGAGCATTAAGCTTGTGGGCGGACAGGCTCAGGAAATCCACTCCCAACGCCCGGACATCGATCTTGAGCTTGCCGGGTGTCTGGACCGCGTCGGTGTGGCAGAGGACGCCCTTGCTCCGGCAGATGGCCGCGATTTCTTCGATGGGGAAGATGACGCCCGTCTCGTTGTTGGCCCACATGATGGAAACAATCGCGGTGTCCGGTCGGATCGACTTGTCGAGCAGCCCAAGATCGAGATGGCCGTCCGAATCCACCGGGAGGTAGGTGACCTCATAACCGCGTTTTTCGAGGTATTCGCCGAAATTGATGTTGGCCGAATGTTCCACGGCCGTGGTGATGACGTGCCTCTTGGCGGGGTTCGTCAGAAGGGCGCTGTGGATCGCGGAGTTGTTCGATTCGGTGCCGCAACTGGTGAAGATGATCTCCTTGGGATCGGCGTTGATCAGCGCGGCGACCAGTTCGCGGGCCGCTTCGACATGTCCGTGCACCTGGGCTCCGAACGCATAGGCGCTGGAAGGATTGCCCCACATTTCGCGGAGGAACGGGATCATGGCGTCCACGACCTCGGGAGCGACCCGGGTGGTGGCGTTGTTGTCGAAGTAATAGACCTTGTGGGTTTCGCTCATAGCTGCGTCGTCGGGATTCCAAGCGGAACATTCCGCTGTCCAACCATAGGTTTGCCGGAGCATGGTGCAAGCCCTTGATTGGGCCGCGTGCGGTCTAGGTCGAAGCGTGTGCGAGATCGTGACGTTTGACCGGCTGGACTACGGTTTGCGGATTTAAGCCTCCTTTCGGCAGGGACGGTGGAGAACAATCGATCGTGCAGGCCTTTCTCCAATAGTTTTCCAAATCCCCCTTGCACTCGATTGGGGTGATTGCTAGATTCCGCGCTCCTTTTCAAACAAAGGCCAAATTTTATGCGACGTCCGAAAGGCATCAAAACCAAGAAGTCGGTGGCCAAGCGGTTCAAGATTACCGGCACCGGCAAAGTGCTCCGTTCCATGGCTGGACGGCGTCATTTGCTCCAAGGCAAGAGCTCCAAACGCCGCCGTAGACTCGGCAGCCGGGTGCTCGTGGACAAGACCGATGTCTATAAGGTCCTCCAGTGCTTGCCGTTCACCCGCTGAGCCGAAGCTGATTCCACACCCTGACTGCTACTGACCTATGCGTGTTACCAATTCTCCCGCCTCGCGGGCCCGCCGTAAGAGAGTGCTGAACGCGGCCAAGGGCTACCGGATGCGCCGGTCCAAGCTCTACCGCTACGCCGCAGACGCCGTCGACCACGGCCTGCAGTATGCCTACCGTGATCGTAAGGTGAAGAAGCGCACCTTCCGCTATCTTTGGCAGATCCGCATCAATGCCGCTGCCCGTGCTGCCGGCATGACCTACAGCCGTTTCATGGAAGGCATGAAGGCCGCCAGCATAGGCTTGGATCGCAAAATCATCGCCGATCTGGCCGCGCAGGACGCAGCCGCATTTTCCGAGCTCGTCACCATCGCGAAGAACGCGCTCGTGTCCAAGACGGCCGCAGCGGTCAAGGCCTAGGCTGTCCGCTCAACGGTTCGAAGAAGGCAGCCCGTTTTCGGGCTGCCTTTTCTCCTTTCTGGATCCTTGGAGACGGGTTGGACCGGGGCAGGGGCGGTTGAGCAAGGAGCCGGGCCAAGGGCTTATTTTTCGGAACCGGGATCCTCCTTTTCTCTATCCATCGTTCCGGCCGTTTCCTACGTTCTCCCGCCTACGGATATGACGATTTTGGACCAGATCGAGCCCTTGAAGCAGGCCGCCTTGACCGAGTTTAGCGCTGCCACGGATCTTGGGGCATTGGAGCAGGTGAAGATCGCCTTTCTTGGCGGCAACGGGAGGTTCACCGTGTTGCTCAAGCAGCTGGGCACCTTGCCCAGGGAAGAAAAGCCCGCCGCCGGCAAGCTCATCAATGTGGCCAAGGCCGAGCTTGAAGCGAAGCTTGCCGAGCGTCGCGGGGAACTGGAGCTCAAGGCTGCCATGCCGAAGGAGGCGAACGATTTCACGCTGCCCGGCCGGCGCCGCTTGGTCGGCAAGCTCCACCCGCTGACCCAGACGGTGGAGGATATCGTCCGCGCTTTTAGGAAGCTCGGTTTCGCCGTCGCCGACGGGCCGGAGATCGAGGACGAATATCACTGCTTCGACGCCCTCAACACCCCCGCCGACCATCCGGCCCGCGACACCCAGGACACGTTCTACGTCGATACGCCCAAGCGGCCTCTGCTACGCACGCACACTTCCTCCGTGCAGATCCGCGTGATGAAGTCCCAGCCGCCGCCGATCCGCATCGTTGTTCCCGGCCGCGTCTTCCGCCGCGACAACGCCGACGCCACGCACAATCCGACCTTCAACCAGATCGAGGGCCTCTACGTGGACAAGAACGTCACCGTGGGCGACCTGAAGGGCACCGTCGAATTCGTTTTCAAGGAGCTCATGGGCTCCGACACCAGGATTCGTTTTCGTCCCCACTATTTCAGCTACACCGAGCCGAGTTTGGAGATCGATTTCCAGAACGCTCTGGTGAAGAAGATGGGCAAGGAATGGCTGGAGATCGCCGGCTGCGGCATGGTGCATCCGCAGGTGTTCGAGAATGTCGGCTACGATCCGGAAGTCTGGAGCGGCTGGGCCTTCGGGTTCGGCGTGGAGCGCATCGCCATGCTCCGCTGCGGCATCAACGACATCCGCCTCTTCTACGAGAACAACCTGAAGTTCCTCCGGCAGCTCTGATCCGGAGGGGTGCGACCCGATCTGTTCTGGCCGTCAAAGAAGTCCCGGATCCTGCCATTCATTGACGGGGAAGCTCCTCGTTTGAAACCGTTCTCCTGTGCGCATCATCCTTTCGACAGCCGCCATGCAGCGGCAGGCTCTCTTGTGGAAGCGGGCCGGCCGCAAGGTCGGGTTCGTTCCCACCATGGGCTATCTGCATTCCGGCCATCTCGGCCTGGTGCATGAGGCCCGTCGCCGGGTGGGGCGCGCCGGTGTCGTGGTTCTCAGCATCTATGTGAACCCGACTCAGTTTGGTCCGGCCGAGGATCTTTCGAGTTATCCACGGGACCTCGCCCGGGACCGCCGACTTTGCCGCGAGGCGGGGGTCGATGCCGTCTTTTTGCCGACCGACACCGAAATGTATCCAGGCAAAGCGGAGGGCCGTTACAGCACCTACGTCGTCGAGGAATTCCTCTCACAGGGAATGGAGGGCAGTTCCCGCCCGACCCATTTCAGAGGGGTCACAACGGTCGTCGCGAAGCTCTTCAATCTTGTCCTCCCGGACGTCGCCGTCTTTGGCGCCAAGGATTGGCAGCAGGCTGCGGTGGTCCGGCGGATGATGCAGGATTTGAACTTCCCGGTGGCACTGGTCGTCGCCCCGACAGCGCGTGAGTCCGACGGCTTGGCTCTCAGTTCGCGGAATCGATACCTGACCCTGTCGCAACGCGCCGAAGCCGTGGTCCTCCATCGTGCCCTCCAGCAGGCGTCGGATTGGGTCGCGGCGAAACCCATGACTGCCGCAAGCCTGAGGAAGCGCGTTGAGAAGTTCGTTGCTGGGCATTCGACTGGCCGGCTGGACTACGTGGAGTTCTTCGATCCCGAGACGTTCCAGCGTGGCACGCGGGTGCGCCCGGGTATGCAGATCGCGCTGGCGGTGTTCTTCGGAGAGACGCGTCTGATCGACAACGCGCGGTTGTAGGCCGGGCCGGACTTTGGATGGCCGGGGTGGACATTTTCCCGGTGTTCTACCCCGACCCATCTCCATGAGAATCCGTCAAAAAAGTGTGCTGCTTGCTCTGGGTTGGTATCACTGCCAATGCCGGTAGCTGCTCGGAAAGCCTGGCCGCGAGCAACCCGACCTTTCCCGTTGCCGGCCTCGACTGGGTCACGTCCACTCTGGCGACGGACGACACGCTTCGCATCGAGGGTGGCTCCGTCGTTTTGGTCCGCGGCCTCGCTTCCATGTCGACGATGGCCTCTTGGTCGGTCGGATCCAGCGGCAGGTTCGACGGCTCGGGCCGGTTCAACGTGGCCATTACGGTCGGTGCCGGAGCACCGCAGCGGTTCTTCCGGCTGCACGTCCCGCAAAACCTTCGGGCAACCACGATCATACCCGTGCAGCCGGAAGGCTGAACCGGCTTCTTCCCTCTCTGGGTCGGTGCCCACTCGCGTTCTCGCGCGTGGACGTTCCGATGGGTTAAGAAAGCCTCCTCCGTCAGGTCCCTCCTTCCATCCGGTCATCCGGAAGCACACCCTCCCGCCACTTGCGCTCGCCCACGGCCCGGAGCATAAGAAACCGACAAAACCATCATACGATGCCGATCTACGAATTTGCCTGTCCGAAGTGCCGCAAGATTTTCAGCTTCTTGTCCAAGCGCATCAACCCGGACCACGTCCCGGCGTGTCCCAAGTGCGGCAACAAGAAGCTGTCCAAGGAGATCAGCCGATTCGCCATGATCAAGGGGATGGCCGAGCCGAAAGCGGCCCCGGCCGGCGACGACATGGGCGGTCCGCCGATGCCCGACATGGACGATCCCCGCATCGAGAAGGTGATGGGGGAACTCGAGCGCGACATGGAGCACCTCGACGAGAACAACCCGCGCCACATGGCCCACATGATGAAGAAGATGAAAGAGGTCATGCCGCCCGGGACCATGCCCAAGGAAATGGACATCGCCATCAAGCGACTCGAAGCCGGCGAGGATCCGGAAAAGATCGAGGCGGACATGGGCGATCTTCTCGGCGACTTCATGGGAGGACCCGAGGGAGAAAGAGGCGGTGGCGGCGGTGGCGGCGCGTATTCGCGGGACGGTGGTCTCTACGACTACTGAACCAAGTTTGCTATCATGCTCCGTTCGACTTCCAATCCGTGCGACGAACAACGGAGGCAACTGTCGGCCGGATTCACCCTGGTGGAGCTGTTGGTGGTCATTGCCATCATCGCCGTCCTGGCCTCATTGCTTCTGCCGGGGATCTCCAAGGTGAAGCAGCGCGCCCAGAGCGTCCAGTGCATGAACAACCACCGCCAGCTCATGATGGCCTGGAACATGTATGTCGACGACAACCGCGACTGGGTGCCGTTCGCCAGCAGGGATCCGGCGCGGCCCGATCTGAACCCTTTTGTCTGGTCGTTGAACGAGATCGACTACGACGGGTTGCGGGAGTCGAACTGGAATCCCGACATCGACATCAAGCCTGGTCTCCTCTGGCGTTACGCGCCCAATGCCGCGATCTACCGCTGCCCGGCCGATTGGTCGACCGTCACGCCCGCCTTCGGTCCCAAGAAAGGAACGGAGCAGCCGCGGGTCCGCAGCATTTCCATGAACCTCTGGATCGGGGGCTTCGGTGGCGACTATGCCAGCTATATGGATCCGAACTACCGGGTCTTCCTGAAGCGCGCCGACATCGTCGATCCGTCGCCTTCGGGAGCGTGGCTGTTCCTCGACATGCGCGAGGACTCGATCAACTGGGGCAACTACTACACCGACATGGAAGGCTTCTCCCCGAGAGCTCCCGGCAAATGGCGGTTCACCTGCGACTATCCGGCGTCCTACCACCATCGCGCGGGCGGGTTTTCGTTCGTCGATGGGCACTCCGAGATCAAGCGTTGGGAGGACAACCGCACCATGCCGAAGATCGCTCGCGGCACCATGGATCTCTGCGACAAGGGCCCCCAGCCCTCCCCGGGGAACCAGGACATATCCTGGATCCAGCACCGGGCCACCAGCCGCCTCAAAAAATGATCGGCGGCGGTTGGAATCAGGAGTCTCTCCGGATCGCCGTGTCCTTCTGGGCCCAGGCCGGATCCAGATCGGGGTAGTCGAGGTTGTAGTGGAGGCCGCGGCTCTCCGGCCGCTTCGCCGCGCAGGCCACGATCAGCGCGGCCACGGTCGCGATGTTGCGCAGCTCCAGCAGATCGGCCGTGACGATGAAGTCCCAGTAATATTCCTGGATCTCCTCCTGGAGATTGGCGATGCGCTTGGCCGCACGTTGGAGGCGCTTGTTCGTGCGGACAATGCCCACGTAGTCCCACATCAAACGCCGGATCTCGTCCCAGTTGTGCGAGACCACGACCGATTCGTCGGCATTGCTGGCGTGGCCGGATTGCCAGAGGGGGATGCTTCCTTTGAAAGGTTTCGCGGACAACGCCGCGATTCGCAGGGCGGCGCGATGGGCGCAGACGAGACCCTCCAGCAGGCTGTTGCTGGCGAGACGGTTCGCTCCGTGCAGCCCTGTGCAGGCGACCTCGCCGATGGCGTAGAGACCGGGAAGATCCGTCTCGCCGTCGAGGTTCGTCCGCACGCCGCCGCATTGATAGTGCGCGGCCGGCACGACCGGTATCGGATCCTTGGTGATGTCCAAGCCGAAACGGAGGCACGTTTCGTAGATCGTCGGGAAGCGGTCGATGATGAACCGCGCGGGCTTGTGGGTGATGTCCAGCCAGACGTGCTCGGCCCCGGTCCGCTTCATCTCGCTGTCGATGGCGCGGGCGACGATGTCGCGCGGAGCCAGCTCCAGTCGCGCGTCGTAGCGTTGCATGAAGGGTTCCCGATCCCCGCCCAAAAGCCGGGCGCCTTCGCCCCGCACGGCTTCGCTGATGAGAAACGACTTCGCGCGCCGGTCGAACAGGCACGTGGGATGGAACTGCACGAACTCCATGTTCGCGATGGTCGCCCCCGCGCGATACGCCATGGCCACGCCGTCGCCCGTCGCGATGTCGGGATTGGTCGTGTAGAGATAGACCTTGCCGCAGCCGCCGGTGGCCAGCACCACGTCGGCCGCCGAATAGGTTTCCACCATCCCGGTCAGGACGTTGAACACGTAGACGCCCACGCAGCGGTTCTCACCGTCCAGACCGAGCTTCTGGGTGGTGATCAGATCGATGGCCAGATGGTTCTCCAGCACCTCGATGTTTGGATTGCGGGCGACGGCCTGGAGGAGGGCGGACTCGATCTCGCGCCCGGTCATGTCCTTGGCGTGGAGGATCCGGCGTTTGGAGTGGCCGCCTTCCTTGCCCAGATCCAGCTCGCGGGTGCCGTTGAACTCGCGTTCGGAAAACTTCATGCCCAACGCGATCAGGTCCTGGATGCGGGCGGGACCCTCGGAGATGATCGTCCGCACCACGTCCTCACGGCAAAGTCCGGCGCCGGCGACGAGCGTATCGGCGACGTGCATTTCCAGGGAGTCCTCCTTGCTCGTGACGGCGGCGATGCCGCCCTGCGCCCAGTTCGTGTTCGAATCGGCGCGGCTCTTCTTCGTGATGATGGCCACGCGGCCGCGTTCGGCGGCTTTGAGCGCGAAGGACAGGCCGGCGATGCCGCTGCCGAGCACGAGACAGTCGAACGGATGCATGCGGCGCGATCATCCTCATTCCCGGCCGCCTGTCCAATGCGGCGAAGGTTCATCCAGGTCGTTTGCTTTTTCTGACAAGTGGATCGCCTCGATTCGGAGGTCGAGCCGAGAGGGATTCCGCCCTCGTGAACCGCATCGATGCGGCCATGGTCGTCCTGACGGGTGCTCGAAGAGCGGCGGATGGTTGAGCGAAGAGACGGTGTTATTCGCTGAGGACTTCCTCGATCGATTCCCGGAGGGCGGTCGCCATGTGGCGGACTTGCTTGGGCGTGGTGCAATAGGGCGGCATGAGCACGATGACGCCGCCGACGGGGCGGGTCAGGACGCCGCGTTTCGCCATGGCTTCACAGACGCGGATGCCGGCCCGGGCTTCCGAGGGAAACGGTTCGCGGGTCCGCCAGTCCTTCACCAGCTCGACGCCGGCCACGAGTCCGACTTGCCGGATGTCGCCGACGAAGGGGGATTCCCAAAGGCTCGTCAGCTCGGTCCGCAGGGCGGTCTCCAATCGAGTGCGGGCTTGGAGGGATTTGTCTCCTGCGAGCAGGTCCAGGCTGGCGAGCGCGGCGGCGGCTCCGAGTTGGTTGCCGGTGAAGCTGTGCCCGTGGAAGAAGGATTTGAATTCGGTGTAGTCGCCGAGGAATGCGTCAAAAACGGCCTGCGTGGTCAGGGTGGCGGCCATGGGCAGGTAGCCGCCGGTCAGGCCCTTCGCGAGGCAGAGGAAGTCGGGCTGAACGCCCTCTTGATGGCTGGCGAAGAGCCCCATAGGCCGGGCCTCCGTGCCCGGCAATTCTCCGGTGGCGGACTGGCTGGGCAGGGAGGCCCGGCCCACGGCGCGCCCGAAGCCGGTCATCACTTCGTCGGCGATGAGAAGGGCATCATGGCTGCGGGCGATCTCGGCCACGCGCCCGAGCCAGCCTTCCGGCTGGGGAATCATTCCGGCGGCGCCCTGCATCCGGGGTTCGTAGCTGAAGGCGCTGATGGGCTTGCCGGCCCGCGTCGCTAGGGCGAAGCGTTGCTCCACCTTGCCGACGCATTCCCAGCCGCACTTGCGGTAGGTGCGGGCGTCGGCGCGCTCGGGTTTGGCGCGGTTGAACGGGCACCGATAGCAATAGGGCGACATGACCGCGTCCGCCTTGAACAGCAGGCCGGCGTAGGCTTTGTGGAAGAGGTCGATGTGGCCGAGGCTGACGGCGCCGATGGTGTCGCCGTGATACGCGCCGGACAGGGTCAGGAAGCGCGGCTTCTTCACGCCTCTGGTGCGGAGGGTGAACTGGTGGGCGAGCTTGAGCGCGACCTCCAGCGCGGTTGAACCGTCGTCGGAGAAGAAGACTTTCGGGAGGGAAGGGGCGCTGGTGCCGGATGCCGGATGCCGGATGCCGGTTGGGCCTTCGTTGGCAGAGCGTCCTTCCGCTGATCGGGCATCCGGCATCTTCGCCAGCATCACCAAGCGTTCCGCCAACAGGCTTGCGGGCTCGTTCGCGAAGCCCAGCGCCGATGTGTGCGCCACCTTCCGAAGCTGCCGCTGGATGGCGGCGTTGATCTTGGGATGGGCGTGGCCGTGGAGATTCGTCCAGATCGAGGAATTGGCATCGAGAAACTCGCGGCCGTGGACGTCGGTGAGCACGGCGCCTTTTCCTGAAACGAGGACCAACGGCTCGTCCTTCAGCCAGTCGCGCATCTGCGTGAACGGATGCCAGACGTGGGCGTGGTCGAGCCGGGCCAGCGGGTGCAGCGGCCGCTTGGATTTCAGCTTTGCCATGTCGGGGCGGGGGCGAGTTGCTTGAGGGCGGAGGCGAGGCGGGCGACGTCGTCGGGGGTGTGCTCGGCGGTGAAGGTGATGCGCAGCCGCGCCTTGCTCCGCCCGACGGTGGGATAGCGGATCGCCGGGATGAAGAGTCCGGCTTCGCGGAGCTTGGCGGCCAGTTCCATGGTCGCGGTCTCGTCTCCGATGATCACGGGGACGATCGCGGCCGCGTTCGTAGGCCGGCCATCCTTGCGCGGCAAGTCTCCGGCGACGGTCTCGCCGGGCAAGGGGGCAAGGCCTACGGAGAGTTCCGCGACGCGTTGCTGGAGCTGTTGTCGGCGCCGGTCGCCCTCGTCCGATTGGCAAAGCTCGACGCCGACGGTGGCGGCAGCGGCGACCATGGGCGGGGGAGCCGTCGAAAAGATGAAGCTGCGGGCTTTGTTGATGAGGAAGTCGACCAGCGTGCGTGAGCCGCAGACGTAGCCGCCGGCGGCGCCGAGGGATTTGCCGAGGGTGCCCATCTGGACCTCGATGTGTTGGCCGACGCCGAGGGCTTCGGCCAGACCGCGCCCGCCCTGTCCTAGAACGCCCGTGGCATGGGCCTCGTCCACCATGAGCCACGCGCCGTAGCGCTCCTTCATCTCGACCATTTCGCGGAGGGGAGCGAGGTCTCCGTCCATCGAGAAGACACTCTCGGTGATGATGAGGACGCGGCTGTTCGGGTGGTGCTCGAGCGACCAACGGAGCACATCCTCCAGGTCTTCGAGATCGTTGTGGCCGAAGACGCGGAGCCGGGCGCCGGACTGGCGGGCCGCATCGACACAACAGGCGTGGACGAGCTTGTCGATGACGACGATGTCGTCCTTCTCCAACAGCGCGCAGATCGTGCCGATGGCGGTGGCGTAGCCGGAGGAAAAGGTGAGGGCGGCTTCGGTGCGTTTGAAGGCGGCGAGCGCGGCTTCGAGATCGTCGTGCGGCCCGAGCGAGCCGCAGATCAAGCGGGAAGCGCCGCTGCCGGTGCCCCATTTCTCCGTCGCGCGAATAGCCGCTTCCTTCAAAGCCGGGTGCGCGGCGAGGCCGAGATAGTCGTTGGAGGAGAAGTTGAGGAGGGTGCGGCCGTTGATCGCGATTTCGCGGCCCTGTGGTGAATCGAGCGGGCGCAAACAACGGTGCAGGCCCTGATCCTGGAGGATCTGCAGGCGCTCGCGGAGGTCCGTTTCAAAGCCGCTGTGCACGTCGGGAGGCTAAGGTCAGGCAGTCGGAGAAGGGAAGAGAGCAGACGCACGAGACAAAGATCCCAAGTTCCACAGTTCCACGAGCGGAGGTCGACCCTCCGACACCGAACAGCGGTCGGGAACGACTCCGGGCCGGGACGGCGCTACTCGGCTGCGAACGGAAACGGAAACGGTCCGTCGTCGTCGGTGGGGAGCGCGGAGCCTTCGGCGGCGAACTTCCGGAGATACTTCAAGGCCACGGCCAGATCCTTGGGGAGAGGGCATTCGATCGTGAGCTCGGCCCCGGTGGTCGGATGCGTCAGCGTCATGCGGGAGGCATGCAGGGCGAGGCGGGGTGTGAGCGGACGTTCTTCGCGATTGGGTTTCAGATGGAACTTCCGCTTGAGCCGGGAGAGCCAGAGGGGCTTGCCCTGGTAGGCGTCGTCTTGGCAGACGGGGATCTTGGCCCATTTGAGGTGGGCACGGACCTGGTGCGCGCGGTTCGTGACCGGGACGCAGCGCATCAGGGAATAGCCGTTGAAGGCCTCGACGAGATCGAACTGGGTGATGCTCTTTTTGCCCTCGTTGAAGTCCACGCGCATCACCCCGGGCTGCATGGGATGCGGCAGGAGCGGGGCGTCGCCGATGAAGGACGCTTCCAAGGGCCGTCCGTTCACGATGGCGAGGAATTCGAGCACCGGCTTCTCCGAGCCGAAGAGGTCTCCGAGGGCGGTGGCCGTGGCTTTGTCTTTGGCCAGCAGAAGAACGCCCGTGGCTTCGAAGTCGAGCCGATGGACGTTCGACAGGTAGGTTGTTCCGCGCTCGACCGCCCACGGTTTCCCCGCTGCGATGGACCCGTGCAGGAGCTGCATCAGGTTCGGACGTTCGGGATTGTCCACGTCCGGCGAGACCAGAAGGCGCGCCGGTTTGTGGAGGGCCAGGAGATGTTCGTCCTCGTGCAGGACGTCGATCTCCCAGAATTCGTGGGTCTCGGGGGACGAGAGCTTGATGGTGCCGGCCACGGGATCAGGATCCGGCCGGTTGCGGCAGGGACAGGTTCAGCGCTTTGGCCTGGCGGTTGACCCAGTCCATGAACGCCTGGGACTGGCGCTGCGTCTGGATGCGCTTGGTGAAGGCGGGAAGATCCGCCTTGAGCGTGGCTTCATCCGCGGGCTTGCGCTCCGCGAGGTGAAGGACGACGCCGACGCGGCCGGCCTGACGGTAGGGACTGGTCTCTCCGGGCTTCATGGCGAAGCCGACCTGCTGGAAGAAGCCCAGCGGGAGGGAGCGGTCCAATCCCGGAAGGTCGGTGCTGCTGACGGAGAAGGGAGGTACGGACTCGACCTTGAATCCGGCGGCGGCGGCGAGCTCGGAGAATTTCTTGCCGGCATTGACGGCGTTGGTGACCGACGCGGCGAACATCAGGCCCGCATCGCGGGCGAGTCTCACGGATTCGGCGGCTTTGAACGCGGCCGCTACTTCGGTCTGGACCTCGGCCATGGACTGGAGACGGCTTGGGACAATCTGTCCTTGGGCGACCACGTAGGCCGCTGTTTTACCCATCACGGGAGAGGAGGGAACGGGCTTCATGGCGGTGATCCCGAAAGCGCCCGCGGCGAAGTCGGCGGGCACGTCCAATCCCGGGGGTTGGCCATTCCGGTCGAAGGGAGCGGACATCTGGACCTTGAGGTCATTGGTCGCGGCGACCGTCCGCAGCAGGCCCATGTTCGCGGAGAGATTGGTGGGGGAGGTCGCGGCGAAGATCTGGTTGATCAACACGGCGGCGGCCCGGCGTGCTTTGGCCGCCGCGGCCTGTTCACGTCCATCGGAGGTCATTTTGGCGAGCGCGTCTTCTTTGGACAGGATGCGCCCCGTGGCTTCGTCGGTGAAGTTGGTCACCCCTGCTTGGAGATACTGTTGTTCGAGCCGCTCCTGGAGGTTGGTGATGCTGGCGATGTCCTTGTCCACCTCCGCCAGATAGTTGGTGTAGGGGAAGGCAACGTAGCTGGCCGTGCGCTTCTCCGGGATGCGGTAGTCGGCGGCATGGTTCGTGTAGTAGGTGGAAAGGGCGCTCGGGTCGACCTTCACGAGCGACAGGAAATTCGTCGCCGGGAAGGTCACCATCTCGGTGACCATCAGGTCATGTTCGCGATGGAAGGCGGCTTGGGCCTCCATCGGGGTCACCAGGTCGCCGGAGGCACCGAAGACGGCCCCGAGGTGGTCGCGGCCGATTTCCAGACGGGCGAACCGTTCGAGGTCGGACGCCCTGGCCCCGTGCCTGGCGATCTCGGCCAGGAAGGTGTCGTAGATTCCGCGATTGAAAGGTTCGCCTTCACCGGCACGGAACACGGTCTTGATCCACGCGGCGATCGCTTCGGGCGGGATCTCCACGTGGTTCTTGCGCATCAGCTCATGGATGAGGATGCGGTTGTAGGCTTCGCGCTCGGGGTCGATGCCGACCTTCTTGAAGTCGGCCGTCTCGGGCCACTTGCGGTTGCGGAAGAAGTAGAGGATCTCCAGCTCCCTCCATGAATCGCGGAACTCCTGCTCGGTGATCGGCCGGTCGCTGATCATGCCGCGGTCGGTCTTCGGACCACCCGACCGGCTCCGTCCCGCCGGGCTATAGAAAACGACAAACGAGACGATGATGATGGGAATCGCGGCGATCCACACCCAGCTCTGATGACGGCGTAAAGTTCCGATCATAACGGTAAAAGTGAACGCGGAACGTATCCGCGTCGCGAAACAAGGGTCAAACGCAATAATCCGCCTTTCTGGTGCGCTCAACGGAATTCGTGGGCCGCGTTCAGCAGGGACACGGAAACCAATCCAGCCGAGGAACCGTAGCGCGGATTGGCGCGCAGATTGAGAGCCGGATTGATCCACTCCCACGGCGCGCCCTCGTCACGGTGGGCACGAAGGTGTGCGACATATTCGGCGAGAAGGCGGTCGCCAGCCGAGGCATTCACCCGACGCAAGGCCACGATCAACCAACCCGCCGGGGTGCCCCAATAGCCGCCGTTCTGGTAATGATCCGGACCGCTCAACGCCGATTCCCAGTGGCCGCCGAGCTCGCCGGAAAGCGGCAGATGCCGCACCTGCCCTTCGGCGACGATGTCACCCGCTTCGAAGACCGCGAGCAGATGGCGCGCAACGCGGCGCTCGGTTTCGCGCGGGAGCACTCCGAGCCATATTGCAAAGGCCGAGGCCCAAACGTCGTCTTTCCGTCCCAGCTCCGTGGCCGAGAGCAGGCAGCCCGTTTTCCCGGAGTCGGATGGCGCCAATTCCCGGTAAAACGTCGGCGCGAGTTTGGATTGGATCTTCTTGGCTTCAGCGCGAAGGCGTCTGGCTTCGCGCGTATTTCCGCTGCTTTCCAGGAGCGCCGCAAGAGCCCGCGCGGAACGCCAACGGAGCAGCGACGGCATGAGGCACAGGCCGGTCTTGCGGATGGAGTCGCAGAATCCCCAGTCGACCCGCGTCCGGCCTTCGGCGGATTCGCAGACGACCAGACCGGTCGCAGCATCGACCGCGACGGAATCGAACGCCTTTACGCAGACTTCGGAGAGGCGCTGTTCGCCCCAGCCCGTCTTCACGACCGAGCGGAAGAACGCCACGGAGCCGCTCAGCCGCCCGTGTTCGCAGACCATTTGAATGAAGAAGAACGCGTCGTCCGCCGGCGGCAGGAATCCGTAGGTGCCGTTGCCCTGCTCGGCATACGCGCCGGGATACCAGCAGGCTTCGCCGGCGAGGGTGATGTGATCGGGGATGCTGTAGGGCGGAATCACCAGCCGCCCAAACCGCAACCCGTCGGCGCCGGGCTGGGTGGAGGCGATCAGGCGCACCCAGCCTTCGATCTCTTCGGCCGGAACGAATTCGCCGCCCAGCATCATCGCGGCGTCGCGGATCCAGAACGCAGGGTAGTAGTTCAGCGTGCCACCCGGTGCGCGCAGCGTTTGGCCCGTCGTGTTCTTGGCACCACCCGGGATGCGGTCGCCCGGTCGGATGCGGGCGCTGTCGAGCACTTCTCGGGCGATTTCACGGAGGAAGGCGAGGTCGGCCGCGGAGGCCGGGGTCGCGTGGGCATCCGGAGACACCGTGCACGACGACCCGAGACCGCAGACCAGCGTAGAAAGGAGCATGCGTCGAACGAATTGCCGCCGGGTCTGGGCCGGGGTGCTCGGATTCATCGCACGTTTCCTAGATCCGCAGGAAAAGCTTCCTCCGCTCCATCCAGAACAGGATCAGCCAGATCACGAGAAACGTCGCCGTGCCGTGGAAGAACGACTCGTAGGGCGCGCCGGCGAACGAAAAGAAATTGCGCCCGAGATGGGTCGAAAGGTTTCGGGAGATGAACCCGTCCCAAAGGTGCGCGATGAGATAGGCGGCGATGGAATTGACGCCGATGACCCGCAGCGCGAACGCCCACTTCTTCATCCCGACGACGTCGACCACGAAGTAGAAACCGGCGAGGAACAGGAAACACCAACCGCCGCTGAAGAGCGTCCAGCTCGGCGTCCAGATCCGCTTCACCACCGGGCAGATTCCCAGGGCACCAAGCGCCCAACCCGCCACCAGCGCGACGCACCCGGCCGCCACGAACCAGCGGACCTTCGCCATCGGAGTCCGTTCGCCGCGGATCACGCCGCCGGCGATCAAGCCCAGCAACATCGTGCCCAGCGTGGGAATGAAGCTGAGCGTGGCGTAGCCGCCGCCGTTGAAGCGCCAAAGTTCGGGACGCGGAAACCAGTTGAGGATCCTGGTATCGGCGGCCCAGGCGAAGTTGCTGTTCTTCTGCCAGTGCGCGGCGAAGCCGGTGAGACCGTGTTCCTTGAGCCAATCGGCCGACACCCCGACCGACGCGTACTCAAAGTCCGGCGCCACCGGATACAGCGCGAAAGCCAGCCAATAGCCGACTAGGACGACGGCCAGACCGATCCACTGCACCCTTGGCTTTGCGAAGCCGAGCGCGAAGAGAATCGGGTAGCCGAGGCCGATCTGCGACAGCGTGTCCTCCAGCGTCCAGTTCGTTTGGTCCGTGCCGGTCGATCTCAGAAACACCCCGAGCAACACGAGGATCAGCGCCCGCCAGACCGCGTGACCCCACATGCGGATGGGCGCCTGGCCTTTGGCCAATCGCGAAGCGATGGAGAACGGCAGCGCCACTCCAACGAGGAACGAAAACGACGGCTGGATCATGTCGTGCAGCACGCATCCCACCCAGTCCACGTGGTCCTGATGGTGCGCGAGGAAGTCCCAGAATCCGCTGGGAGAACCGGCCGCGTGGAGTTCCCGGGCAACCCGCCCAAAATGGAACAGCTCCCCGATCATGAGGAACATCACCAAGCCCCGGTAGACGTCGATGGAACCCAGCCGCCCGGCGGGGAACGCTCCCGGATTCGAAGCCGAAGAAACAGCGCCGGCGGGAGGCGGAGCCGCAGTGGAGAAGTTCATCGGCCTAGACGCTAGCGGGCGTCCCTCGAGCTGTCAGCAGCCAGCAGAGACCCCATTACGGGGGCACCAAAAACCGAAACCCAGGACTCGTGGGGTCGTCCGGAACATGGGCGCGTTCGCCGATGGTGGCTCCTGGCAGTTTGCAGCGTTCAGACTTCTCGATCTGTGTCTCGATCTTCCGGATCCCGGCGAGATATTCGGCGAGCTTTCGGCGGTCGTTTCGGCCTGGGCTCCGGTTCAGTGCGCCGAGATCCTGCAACACGAAATCGAGAACGCTCAAGGAGACCCGGTGTCGCAGGGGCCGTGGAGTCGGTCGGCTTCAACCCCGAGCTGGACGGAATCGATGCGCGTGAGATGTCCGACCGGTCGAGCCGCGATCGGGTCCAGCGAGACGCTAGGCTCCAATCGCCAGCCGAGCGTCATCCACGCATTGCATCCGGTGAGGAAGGAAGCGCCGGACCGAGCCTCGCCGCCGCCGTTTCAGGACACAGACGGGTTGCCAAACATCCGGTCCAGCTTCTCCCGACGATACGCGAAGATCGTCTCCACATCGCGCCGGACGAAGAAGCGGTTCACCAATGCCCCGCCCGGGACCGCATAGTCCACTTGGTCCCGGCAGAGGGTTCCGCCGTCCTTCTCCTCGAAAGTGTGCTCGTGGATCCACTGGCGATAGGGGCCCTTCAACTGCCGGTCGACGAAGCGGAACGGCGGTTCCCAAACCGAGATCTCCGTGCGCCAACCGATGGGAATTCCCCGCAGCTTGAGCCGGTAGTCGATCAGCGCTCCCGGCCGCATCGTGACCGGCCCAGGAGTGACGACCTTGAAGTCCAGCCAGGGCGGCGTGATCGCCTGGAGATTCGCGGCGTCGGCGAAAAACGGGAAGACCTCGGTTCTCGGGCGCGGAAGCCATTGCTCCATCTCAAAACGGGTTCCTCGCTGTTTTCAGTGGGTAGAGGGTAGGAGATGGGTCAGCAAGGGGGATGACACCTGAGCAATTGTTTCATGAACTCCTCGGTTTGGGCCGGCAGTGGCGGGTGACGCGCTGCGAGTATGCGCCGAAGGACGGCA
>JBBQXJ010000008.1:0-80297 GCA_038209745.1 Verrucomicrobiota bacterium | reverse complement strand
GCGAAATTTCCGGACGGGTTCAACGCCCGCCGCCTCCACCATGTTTTCGGTTTGTTTCGAGAAAACGCTCAGCAATTTGCGAAAAAAAGCGAAATATGTGTGGCCCTAAAAATGGCCCTATCTTTCAACAGGTGATTTATGTCCCCGAGTCTCGAAAGAAATGGAAAGCATGGGTCAGGACAATCATCCAAGTGAGGACAGCCATTCTTGAGAGCGTTTTCCCGCTTTAGGGACGCGGGATTGTTACCCGGCGCCCCACGAACATTTGAGGCTAAATTGGAGTGGGATGACCGGTCACTTTTGACCGGTCTGATCCCCGGAACCTAGCAGCGGTCCGACCAGCAGCAGTGGCGCGCCATGTCCCGTCACAAGCAACGCCGTCATCGTCGCCGGCCGCACCGGCTCCTGCTCGCACTCGATCGACATCGCTCCCGGCAGGGCCACGTGGCGGCGTTACTCGTTCATGCCTTCGCTTTCCGAGCCCCAAGGGAAATGGATAGCGAACGGCAGGAACAACCGTTTTCATTGGCCATCACAGTTGCCCCTGAACCAACCGCATCAGAGCTGGTCTTTCTCCCGTCAGACTCCAAGCATCCCGCTAACGGTATGCCCGATAGATCCAAGATTGTGTCCCGCGTTGCTGGCGTGATTTGGGTCGGGTTGTTGACGGCGCTACTGGGAGTTTGGCCTCTGTTCTACGGCACTTCTTCGGGTTCTTGGCTGGAACATGCGAGCTACGATTCGCTCCATCGTCTTTCGACCGACGCGATGCCCTTGAATGCGATGAACGCTCCGGTGGTTCTCGTATATCTCGATCCTGCAACCTATCGCGCCGCTGGACTCGATCCGTTGCGGCCGTGGCCCCGACAAGTCCACGCACAGCTCGTCCGGCGACTGACCGAAGCGGGCGCGCGAGCCGTCGCCTTTGATATTCTTTTCGCCGGACCGGGGCCAGATCCCGAAGCGGACCGCGATCTTGCCGGCGCAATCCGCGAAAGCGGCTGCGTGGTCCTCGCCGGCGAATACGACATCAAATCCAGCCACCTCGCCGAGGGCGACAATGCAACTGGCGCCCGCAGCCGCTCATGGTCTCCACCCTTCGGACCTTTCGCTGAAGCCGCCGCGGGCTGGGGATTGGCGGTTATCAGGATCGATGACGATCTGGTCGTTCGCCGGCATTTCGCGGGACTGGTTTCGGAATCAAAGCCAAGCTTGGCCCACGCGGTCGCCAAGCAGATCGGAGTAAAACACACCTCGGAGTTGACCGCCGAATGGATGCGCTACTACGGCCCGGCTCTCAGCCTGCCGCATGTCAGCTACGCGGAGGCTCTTTCTTCCGACGCGCTGCCGGCCGGGTTCTTCCGCGACAAGATTGTCTTCATCGGTGCCCGTTCGTCCGAAGGTTCCTTCGACCAACCACGCGATGAATTCCGCAGCCCTTTTCACTCTTGGGGACGCAAGGAGTTCTTCATGCCCGGCGTCGAGGTCCACGCCACGCAGTTGCTGAATCTCCTGCGACAAGATGGTCTCCACCGCGGCTCTCGTGGCGTGGAGCTGGTTGTCTTGGCCGGCATCGGGCTCGGGCTGGCCGCCAGCCTGATGTGGCTTCGTCCTGTCTGGGCCACCGCGGGTGCACTCGCCGCAGTCGTCGTCGCGATGGTCGGTTCGATGATGGCGTTTCGGGCCGGGACCTGGTTTCCGTGGTTGCTGGTTGGGCTCGTCCAAGCGCCGACTGCATGGGGCGGGTCCGTGCTTTTCCAATCGGTGGAATGGTATCGCGCGCGTCGTCAATTGGAGGCCGAACGCCGGATCGCGCAGGAGCGCATTCGTGAACAAGCCGCCCTGATCGACGCGGCCCACGACGCCATTCTCGTTCAAACGATCGACGGTGCAGTGACCTATGCCAATCCCAGCGCCGAACGGCTCTTTGGCCGAAGTCTGGCCGAACTTCGCGAACATTCCGCCGTGCAGGACCTCTTTTCGCCGCAACCTGACCTGGCCGCTAGGGCGCGAGCCGTCGCGTTGAAAGACGGCGATTGGAACGGCGAACTGCTGCTGCGCGCCGCTTCGGGTGCGATCCTGATTGCGTCGAGTCGCTGGACGCTCATCCGAGACGGATGCGGCCAACCGAAAGCCCTGCTGCTGGTCAATCGCGACGTGTCCGAGCAGAAGGCATTGGAGGCGCAGTTCCTCCGCACGCAGCGGATGAACACAATTGGCGCATTGGCCGCCGGCATGGCCCATGACCTGAACAACGCTCTGGCGCCAGTCCTCATGGGCGTGCAGATCCTCCGTCGCAATGCGGTGGATGACGAATCCCGCCGGATGTTGCAGATGATCGAGGACAGCACCCATCGCGGCGCGGGCATGGTCCGGCAGGTTCTCCACTTCGCGCGGGGCGGTGCCGCCAGCGCCGAGACGGTCGATCTCGCCGGTCTTGTCCGGGAGTTGGAGCATCTCGTCCGCGATACGTTCCCACACGGCATCAAGCTGGAGACATTTCTGCCTCCCGACCTTCGACCTGTTCGTGGCCGGCCCACCGAACTGCACCAGATCCTGCTCAACCTCGCCGTCAACGCCCGCGACGCCATGCCTGCCGGCGGCCGACTCACTTTCGCGGCGGACAATGTCGAACTGTCCGCCGAGGAAGCCGCCGCCATTCCGGGCGGTCGTCCCGGTCGATTCGTTTCGCTGATGGTATCCGATACCGGCACCGGCATGACGCCGGAGGTGCGGGCGCGCCTCTTTGAAGCGTTCTTCACCACGAAGGCCGAAGGGGCGGGCACCGGCATCGGGCTCTCCACCGTGCAGCGTATTGTCAAAAGCCACGAAGGGTTTGTCCGGGTGGAGAGCGAGCCCGGCCAAGGCAGCACCTTCGAGGTCTTCCTGCCCGTGGCGACCGAGACCGAAGCCGCGCCGCGCTCTGATTCGCTGGCCGGCCTTCCGCGCGGCCAGGGCGAAAGGATCCTCGTGGCGGACGACGAACTGGCGATCCGCGAGCTGCTCGTGGATGGATTGACGGCTGAAGGCTATTGCGTGTTGGCCGCGCCGAACGTCGCGGTCGCGCTCCAGTTGCTGCAGGACCAAGGCTCGGAGATCCGGCTGCTGATCACCGGCAACTCGATGCCCGGGATGGACGGACCGAGCTTGGTTCGCGAAGCCCGCAAGCTCCGCAGTGGCTTGCCGGTCATCCTTTCCGGAGCGGACAGCGCCGCTTCCTCCGAGGAGAACACTCGGCTTCTGCCGAAGCCCTTCTCGCTCGACGAGCTTCTCCTGGCCGTCGCTCAGGCACTGGGCAAGACGACCCACCCCACCTAGACTTCGCCACGCATGACAGCCGCCGCCCCGTTCACTTGCTTGATCGTCGAAGACGACGCCGCGTTCGCCGACATGGCGGGACAGGTCGTGCGCGCGGAAGGCGGAACGGTGGTCCACTGCGGCGACATCGCCTCGGCGTGCTCGGTCTCGACGACCCGTGGATTCGACCTGGCGCTGCTCGACAACCATCTGCCGGACGGCAAGGGCTACGACTTCTTCGCCATGCTCTCGCGGCGCAACCCCGACATGCCGGTGATCATGATGACCGGCATCCCCGATCTCGGAGAAGCCGTCGCGCTCACCCGGAACGGGCTCTTCGACTATCTGCCGAAACCGCTCAACGTCGATGCGCTCTCGGCCTGTCTGCGCCGCGCCTTGCAACGGCTCCGCGCCGGCTCCTCACCCGCGTCCGCCACGGAATGGCTGGGCGATTCACCGGCCATGGTGGAGGTGATCCAACAGCTCCGACAGATCGCCCGGCACGCCACGACCACGGTTCTAGTCACCGGTGAAACCGGCACCGGCAAGGACGTCGCCGCACGGATGCTCCATGCGTTGACCCATCCCTCCGACAGTGCGCCCTTTGTCGCGGTGAACTGCGCGGCGCTTCCGGCGGAGATGTTCGAGTCCGAGCTTTTCGGTGCCGAACGCGGGGCCTACACGGGAGCCGACCGCAAACGCCAGGGACTCGTCGCGGCCGCCGGAACCGGCACCCTGTTCCTCGACGAGATCGGCGAAGTGCCGCTCGCGCTCCAGGCGAAACTGCTCCGCTTGCTGGAGGCGCGCGAATACCGACCCTTGGGCAGCACCGAGACGCTGCCGTTCCAGGGACGCTTCCTCGCGGCCACCAACCGCTCACTGTCCGAAGAAGTGCGCGCGGGCCGTTTCCGCGAGGATCTGCTCTATCGGCTCGAAGTCTTCTCCATCGAACTACCGCCGCTGCGCCAGCGCCGAGCCGACCTCGCGCGGTTGGCTGAACGGTTGCTGGCCGATCTGGCGGTAAAATACGAACGCACCAAACAGCTTCTTCAGCCCGCCGATCTGGAGGCGCTGGAGGCTCACGACTTTCCTGGCAACGTTCGCGAACTCCGCAACGTCCTGGAGCGCTCCCTGCTCAAAACGCCGGACGATAGCCGTTGGCTGAAATTGGATGTGAACTGGCTCCATCGCGGGCGTCCAACCACCGCACACATTGCCGCTCCTCCATCTGCGGCCGCGGCGGTAACGCCTCCGCCTCCTCAACGCTCTCTGACGCGCTTGGAGGAGCAGGAATACCGCTTGATCCAAACGGCCTTGGCCGAGGCCAATGGCGGCATCCGTCGCGCCGCCGCCAAGGTCGGGCTGTCTCCGCAGGCGCTGCTGCGACGCTTGGAGAAATGGCCCGAGCTGCGTCCGCCAGCGGCATAGTTCGGGCAAAGCCGTAACGGCGCGGTCGAACGTAGGCCAGTCTTCCAGATTGACCCGTGGGGCGTGGAGGAATCTGGGATCCACTCCTTTCCCCTTGGCGCCCGCCGTTGGGCGGTCCCGTCCGACCTCCCGGCCAGGCTGGAATCGTGTCCTGCCCTGTTCCGCTATCGGAACACCCGCTTCGTCGCCGGAACGGTTTCGCCGATGGAACCTTCCTCTTTCCCGTTTCTCGCGCTCTGGCATTCTTCCCGCTACGGTCGAACGTTGTGGATCGGCGCATCGGCAGAATCCGACCGGCTGCGTCGATCCTCGGCACCTGATGAACACCTCGGCGGACAGACGATGGTTCTGCGCGCGACACGGCCTTTGGCCCGTCGTGCTTCTCCTGATCCTGTTAGGAGGGAGGGTCGGCCGTGCCGCCAGCTTTTCAGACAGCTTCGCCGGACGCGAAACCGTCGCCACCCCAACCGGCGATCTGGTGGGAGACAATCTGACCGCGACGTTCGAGAACGGGGAACCGAAACACGGCGGCAAGAGCGGCGGCCACTCGGTCTGGATTTCGTGGATCGCCCCGGCGGATGGCGTCGCCACGTTCCGCACGGCCGGCAGTTCCTTCGACACGCTGCTCTCGGCCTACACGCTCGCCCCCGGCGAAACCACTGTGGACAAGCTCCACGAAACGGCGCGCAACGACGACCAGCCCGGCGCCGCTCCGACCAGCTTGATCCGGTTCGGCGCACGGGCCGGCGTGCGCTACGAGATCGCGGTGGACGGTTTCGACGGCGCTGTCGGTTCGATCCATCTGCACTGGGACTTCATCGATTTGACCACGCCGCCGCCGGTCGTCGTCTCCGTGCCGGGCGACCGCGCCGCCCGGCTCGGCGACCCAGTGACTCTGACCATCGCGCTCGACGCCGCGCCGGACGTGGATCTCCAGTGGCGGTTCAACGACGAGTCTTTCGACGCGACGGGGCCCACGCTTTTCATCCCCAGCCTGCAGGTGACCAATGTCGGCCGTTATTCGCTCCGCATCCGCGTGGGCAACGGAGGGAATCGGCTGGAGATCGACACGACACCGGTGGAGATCCAGGTCAACTCCGACGGACAGACCAACGCGCTCGCCCGCGACAAACCCTTCGACGCCCTCGCGTCCCCGTTGATCGGCGTCGACGACCGTGGAGGGAATGCAGTTGTTCCGGCGACGCCCAATCGCCGGGTCCAGTCGTCCTTGCGCCAGCCGTCCGGCGGCCCGGTCGGCGTGGTGCGCGGCTACAACGGCAGCCAGATCTTCAACACCGTCTATGCCACGACGGATGCGACCGAGCCCGTCCATTGCGGGGTCCCGGGCGGCGCGTCGTATTGGTTGTCCTACCAGCCGCCCGCCGATGGCATGGTGTCGCTCGACACCGTCGGCAGCACCTACGACACGGTGATGGAGGTCTACACCTTCAACGGCACGCCCGCCTCCTACGCCGATCTCATCCCGATCAACTGCGACCACGGCGGAGTCTCGAATGGGGTCGCTTCCGGCGTGCGATTGCCCGTGCTGAAAAGCCGGACCTACCTCGTGGCCGTCGATGGCGTCGCAGGTGCTCGCGGTATCGCGTGGCTGAACTATCAGCTGAACACCAACGATGCTCCGAAGCCTCCCACGATCCTGAGCCTGCCGCCGAAACGAACGGTGGCCGTCGGAACGGACGTGGAGTTTTCCGCCCCGATCGCCGCGAGCCCACCGGTAACCGTGACCTGGCGTCATGGTGGTTCGGCCATCCCCGGGGCAAAGAGCATCGTCCTGTCCCTGAAAGCGGTCACGCGCGACCAGTCGGGCGACTACACGGTCACGGTGGCGAACTACCTGGCCGACCCGGTGACCGTCACCCTTCAACTCGACGTCGTCGTGCCACCACGCTGCGATCTGGTCGCCGGAGTCGATGGACCGCAGTTCCGCTTCGAGACCGTCGCCGGCCAGAGCTACTACATCCAGCAAGCCGAAGACGTCTCGGGGCCATGGACCGAGAGGGCCGGATCGATCCTCGGAGACGGACAGCCCGGTTCGCTGAATCTTCCCGCTGGGACCAACACCTTCCTCCGCATCCGGATCGAGTAGGTTGGATGAAGTTCGTGCCGGCCAGGCCGAAGCTTCCAGCTTGGCTCGTGGGGCGGGGGAGAATTGGAAGCCTTTTCTCCGGACTCCGTGGACATGCTGCGAAAGCCATCTCCCCGAACCCACACGCAAGATCAAGGAGCGGGAGGACACAGACTGGATGCGCTTGCTCGAAAGATGGGAGGAATAATCCGGACTGCTCCCGCGTTCATGATCCAGCAGTTATCATGTTCCGCCGCCGGAACACACATTGGAACACGGAGCCTCGCGTCGTCCGTTCGAATGAACCGGCCTAATCTTATCGCTGCTGAGGTTGGGAATTGGAAATGTCGACATTCCTGCGGCAAAAAGGCCGTTTCCACCGAGATTGTCCTTCTCCTTCGGCCATCCGCCGCGCCTCTTCCCGTTCCAAATCTTCCGTGGCATCGCCGCTGCTATCTCGTTGGACGAACCCCGACCGTTCCATGAGGAACAGAGAAGCGGAGTTCGATAAACAAACGTTGGTCAGACAAACACAATTATGAAGCCCACTCAGACAATCGCAGGCCGGTTCTTCACCTTGGCCGCCGTGCTCGCCCTGTGCGGCACGATCGCCCAACCCCAGCTCCGCGCCTCCGGCGGCAGCGGCGGCGGAGTCAGCAGCACAACCCCCACACCCATACCCGACAAAGGGGGTCTCGTGAAAAGTGGTGGAGGCGGTGCCACCGGAGGCGGGGGTGGAAGGTCCACCGCTCCCTCGCCCTCTCCAGCACCGGCACCGGCTCCCAGCCCCGCGCTTCCTGCCGCCACTCCGTTGACCTCTGTGATCTATGCGGCTTCCGGTCCGATCAACGGTGTCTATCCGGTCTGCACCGGCTCCTACCAGATCGCCCAGTACTACCCGACACTCATGGACATGACCGTGAATGCGCAGGTGAGCTCGCTGAACGTGCCCGATGGCACGGTCCTCTACGTTCACGTGGTCGGATCGGGCGTCCTGTATCCCTACCTGAACACCTCCATGGTGATCGTCGGGGGTGCGGGCTCGTGCTCCGAAAAGCTATTTAGCATGCCCGGCGACACCCTGGTCGGAGTCGTGATCTCCGACGCCTCGGGGAACCCTGTCTTTGCCGGACAGTAGGCGTTCGTCGAAACAATCAGGCGACGGACCGCTTTTTGCGGTCCGTCGCCCTTTCGGTTTTCAGTTCTCTGTGCGGGACTGTCAGTTGGAACGATGCGGGTGAACGCGGGTCGGACTCCGAGGCTGTTCCGTGTGGCACGGAAAGCACGGGAAAATCCCGTTCTGTTCGGAGACCCCAGCTTTGCGTGGTTCGATTCCGTCTTCAGGGCAAGGCTTCGGCCGAGGATTTGGGGTTCAGATCCGCGACAGCGGAACACTTGTTCCGCTCCCGGAACGCCCCCGATCTCCACTCCCGGTTCCAATCGTATTCAAGCCCCTTTCCAAGCCTCCGGAGCCTTGGCAGAGCGGCTGCTAACAATGGATCAACCGCCTTCGGAAACGTCGGCACAACCCATCGAAACCATGAAACAATTCCTTCCTCTCCTGGCCATCGCCGTCGGACTGGTGGCCGCTTCCTCAACGCGCGCCGCCGGCGCCGATGATGTCCTCCGCATCAACCACGCGGTGGAAGTTGAGCACGACACCGTGCCCGGCCACAGCTACGTCCTGCAAAGCTCGACCAACCTCACCGACTGGACGGATCTCGGCGAGCCCGAGCCCGGCCACGGCGGTCGCGACCGAAAGCTGTTCTCCGCCCGCGAAGACAATGGCGTCCACCGCTTCTACCGGGTGCGTGTGATGGACGGTCCCACCAATGGTGTCGCCCCTTGGTCCGTCGCCGGATGGCGCTTCCAGATGGACGACGAACCCGGTGGCGAACTGATGGACTTCCTCGGCGAGACCAACGGCGCGGATCTCTCCGAGGGACAGTCCGCCGCCTTCGCCTACGAATTTCGCCGAACCGGCGAGAACGAAGCCCGGGCCGACATCGTCTATTCCGCGACCCGCAGCAATGTGCTGACCTATTCCTTCGCCACGACGAACGCCGGCACCTGGCTCACCGAGGAGTATCGCAACGGCCGCCTGAAAAACAGGCACACGGGGCTCTTCCGGGTGCTCGGGGATCTCGCCGGAACCCTGGTCGTCGTCTCCACGAACGGCGCGGCGGGCGGAGGAGCCACCGCGTCGGAACCACCGGCTCCACCTGCTTCGCTGGCCGGGTTGCTCTACTACTTCCAGGCCATCGGCGTGCCGGACCAGTACGGCTTCTCCGACACGACGGCCGGCGTGGAGATCCAGGGCGTCGTCTCGGAAGGTTCGTCCACCAATGGCTTCGTCTACACCTACACCGTGCTCTCCACGAACACCGCGTCGCTCGTGATGAAATTCGGCTATTACGGCGCGGGTGGCGACCGTTACGAAATCGATCTCGTCTTCACCGATGGTCCGTCCGGACATTTCGTGCGCCGTCAATACCGCCGAGGCACTCTCAAAAACACCGACACCGGCGTCTTCAGCCCCACCGGGTTGGCCGGATCCAACGGTGGCACCGTGACGCCCGTGACGGACATCGCTGTCACGAATCCGCCGCCGGTGTCCCCCGCAGGATTGACCTACACCATGCTGAGCGGTGCCGTGCCTGAGAATCTCGTCTTCCAGACGGCCACCGGGGTACAGCACGACGACAGTGCGCCGACCGACTTCACCTACACCTACGCCGCAACAGGAGCGGACACCTTTTCGCTGGTCGTCCAGTTCAAGGCCGACCGCTGGAATGAATACGACCTAAACTTCATCGACGGTGCTCACGGGATGTTCGTCCGACGGCAGTTTCAAAACGGGGTCTTGAAGGGCACCAATGCCGCCCTGTTCATCATCGCGACTTCGGCTCCCTGAGCTTCACCTGAAACCGGGATGAAAATCCTTCCGCCGTGGAGCGGGACCTGGAGTCTCGCGGAAGCCGCTTCGGACAAATCTTAACCATCGTGTGTGCTTCGAAGCCAACTTCCACCGGGTCGGAACCCGGTTCTGCGGCGGCTCAGAGGTGGCGCGGGCCGTTCGCCGCTTCACCGCTTCCCCTCCGTAGGCCGATCTCCCACGCTGGGGCCGTGTCCCGGTGGATCTGCATCTTGTTGTTCTGCCTGTCGGCCGCTGCCATCGCGACAGCGGCCGAGACGAACCCGCCGCCCAGCATCCTCATCGAGGTCGCGGGCCGCGTGGAGCTGCTGAACGTTGGCGCCACCAATTGGCAAGCGGCGACCATCGGGGCGAAACTCGTTCCTGGTGCGAGGGTCCGGACCGCCGAGAACAGCCGCGCTGCAGTTCGCCTTTCCGATCTCAGTGTGGTCCGCCTCAACGAACGCACCACGCTGGAGATCCTTCCGCCGATCCGCGCCGAGAGGCGCCGCTTCGGACTTCCTGCCGGCTCGCTCTACTTCTTCAACCGCGAACGCCCAACCGACGTGGAGTTCGACACCCCGTTGGCCAGCGGAGCCATTCGCGGCACCGAATTCCTCCTCGCCAGCTCCGACGACGGCCTGCGTCTCGCCCTGATCGACGGCCGCGTGACATTGCGCTCCGATGCCGGCGAAACCACCGTTGAGCGCGGCCATGAACTGCGGCTCGCCGCCGGCCAGCCCCCGCACACAACTGCATTGCTCGACGTGGTGAGCCCGATCCAGTGGGCGCTCTATTATCCAGCCGTCGTAGCTCCGACGGACCTTGTGCTCACAGCGCAGGATCGCGAGCGGCTTCAGGAGTCGCTCAGCCGTTACGAAACCGGCGACTTGCTTGCGGCGCTCGCCGCTCTGCCAAATGCGGCGTCAAGCGAAGGTGAAGACGCGCGATGCCTGCGCGCCGCCCTCTTGCTTGGCGTCGGTCAGGCCGAAACCGCCGACCGCTTGGTCGCCGGAATCGACCGGCCCGCCGCCCGCGCGCTGCGCGAACTCGTCGCCACCGTTCAAGGCCGCTCAACCGGCTCCTTGTCCACGCCGCCGACCCCAAGCGAATCGTTGGCCCGGAGCTTCACCTTGCAGGCGCGCGGCGAGCTGGCCGGTGCTCGCGACGCAGCGCGAACAGCGACCGGGTTGGCTCCGCGATTCGGCATCGCCCAAGCCCGATTGGCCGAACTTGAATTCGCCTTTGGCAATCGCCACGCCGCGCTGGAGGCCCTGGCCTTGGCGGCCGAATTGTCCCCCGCCTACGCTCCGGCCCACGCGCTACGCGGCTTCATCGCTCTCGACCAGTTCCGTGAGCGCGGAGCCATGTCCGCCTTCGTCGAAGCGCTCCGGCTTGATCCGGCCTACGGTCCGGGTTGGATCGGCTCGGGACTCTGTCGGATGCGTTCGCGCGAATTCGCCGCTGCCCGCGAAGCCTTCCGGACCGCCGCCGCTCTTGAGCCGCAGCGTGGCCTCTTCCGCGCCTACCTCGGCAAGGCCGCCAGCGAGAGTGGCGACAACGAGGCCGCTACCAAGGAGCTGGATCTCGCCAAACGCCTCGATCCCGCCGAGCCGACCGGCTGGTTCTATTCCGGTCTCCGGCTCTGGCAGCAGAACCGGCTGAACGACGCGATTCGCGATCTTGAAGCCGCCGCCGACCGCAACGACAACCGCGCCGTTTTCCGTTCACGCCTCCTGCTTGACGGCGACCGAGCGATCCGCAGCGCCAATCTCGCCGCGCTTTACGCCGACGTCGGCCTGGCCGACGTCAGTCACCAAGCCGCCGCCCGTGCAGTGACCGAAGACTACGCCGAATTCTCAGCCCACCTCTTCCTCGCCAACAGCCATCAAGCCCAAGAAGACCGGAGCCGCTTCAATCTTCGTCTCGAAACCGCGCGCAATGCAGAACTGCTCGTGGCGAATCTCCTGGCACCGCCCGGCGCAGGAAACCTGTCGCAGCTGCTCGACCAGCAGGACCACCTGCGCTTCTTCGATCCACGGCCTCTGGCGGTGGCGTCGTTGACCGAATACACCGACAACGGCGACTGGCGGCAGAGCGCGAGCTTCTTCGGCACCGTCGACGGCCTCAGCTACGCGCTCGACGCATCCTTCGAAAACTCCGTCGGCGAACGGGTGGACCAAGCCGCCGAACGCCGTCAGTTCATCCTCACAGCGAAGCAACGGATCACAGTCGACGTCGAGCTCTACTTTCAGGTCGGCGACTACCGGAGCGACGCGGGCGGCGTGGCCGACTACTATGATCCCGCTTCGGCCAAGAGCGGGTTCCATGTCCGCGAAGACCAGGAGCCCGCCCTGCACCTCGGCTGGCATCACGCGTGGTCCGCCGGCAGCCACACGTTGTTTCTCCTGTCACACATCGAGGACAATCTCACGCTGCACGATCCCCAACCGAATCTCGTGTTCGTTCGCAAAAACGGCGGCACAGACGTCGAGGTACAGTCGCCGCCAGCCGGCCCCGCCTTCGCTCTGGACCAGACCAGCGCCACCAAGCTCTGGACCGCCGAGCTCCAGCAGATCTGGCAATCGGAGCAGCAGGCGTTGGTGGTCGGCGGCCGCTGGCAGAGAGGTGATGTCGAGACGCACGCCAGTCTGGGTCGTGGATTCGCCGGCATCGTGACGGACCAAACGGTGGCCGATCCGATTCAGCGCTTCAGTCTCTACGGCTACGAAACGTGGCATCTGCTGCCGACGCTCCACCTCACCGCTGGCGTCGCCTACGACCTGCTGGAGCACCCGTTGAACAGCGAACTGCCGCCCGTAGCAAACGGCACCGAGACTCGGTTCCTCTTGGCGCCGAAAGCCGGGATCATCTACCAACCGTGGCATCGTGGCGTATTCCGCGCCGGGTTCGCGCGGTCGCTGGGGGGAGCTTCGTTCGACCAGAGCGAGCGCCTGGAGCCGACGCAGGTCGGCGGATTCAACCAGGCATTCCGCAGCCTAGTGCCCGAGAGTGCCGGCGGCCTCGTGCCGGGAGCTCGTTTCGACAGCGCAGGACTGGGCTTCGACCAGTCTTTCGCCTCGGGCACGTGGTTCGGCATCGAGGGTCAATGGCTGGAGTCCGACGGCGACCGCATGGTCGGCGTGCTGACGAATTCCATCCCGTTCCTCGCGCTGGCCGATTCGCCGTCGGGCACGCGCCAGTCGGTGGCCTTCCGCGAACGCTCCGTCTCTGCCTACTTCGGGCAACTGCTCGGAGAAAGCTTTTCAGTCGGCGCGCACTACCGCGTCAGCGAAGCGGAACTGAACGGCCAGTTTCCCGACATCCCCGCCGGAACGCCGGGCTTGGCCGGACTGGAACAGGACGAGCGTGGGGTGCTCCAGACGTTTTCGCTGACCGCGAACTTCCACCACTCCAGCGGCGTCTTCGCCCAATGGGAATCCGCGTGGTTCCATCAGGAAAACTCCGGCTACACCCCCGCACGGCCCGGCGACGATTTCTGGCAGCACAATGTCACCCTCGGCTATCGCCTTCCTCGCCGCGTCGCGGAACTCCGTTGCAGCCTGCTCAACGTCTTCGACCAGGACTATCGGCTCAGCCCTCTGAACCTCCACGCCACTCTCCCGCGCGGCCGGACCTTGACGCTCAGCCTACGGTTGAATTTTTAGAGCCGTTTACAGTTCTTCATCGCCGTTGGTGGCAATTCGAGTGCCGGCGGCGGTTTCGCCCTCAGTAGCACCATCGGCCAGCTCGCCACAGGCCGGATGAACGACAACCGCTCCGTGATCGAAGGAGGATTCTGGAGTATGCTTGCAACGACCCCGTCGGCGGGCGGACCTATCACGATTTTTAACAACAGCGGCGCCAGTTTTAGTGGCCAGGGTTTCGCCGCTCCCAACGTTTGGCAGGCGAACAAATTCTGCCTCGGACCGCAGACCTACGCGCTCGACTCCGTGGACTTGGTCTTGGGCAGCCGGGATCTCGGCAACCCACCCCGGTGGTCCGGCTCCTGATTTATTCCGACGACCCGGGCACCGGCAAACGCTCCTCCAGCACCGGGCTGATGATGAACCTCTCCGGGGAGACCCACCCCATAGTGTTCATCACCGTGGGGGCAGCACCCAGCGCCCCGTCATCAGGACACCCGCCACACCGCTCATGACCACCGGCGCGGCTGGAACCCTTTGGAAGCGCGGACTCGTTCAACGATGGAGCCACGTGGGGAGCGGCCGACCCGACCAGCAATCGCAGGATGCCGATCAAAGGCACCGCCGCGACGGCCCGGAAGGAATCCAAAATATCCCTCGCCAGCTATACCGCCAGCGAACTGGGTTTTCGTTTCTCCGGAAACCGGGGCCAACGCTTCATCGTCGAAAGCCGCACGAACTTCTCCACCGGAGGGTGGGTCGAAGTTCCAGGGTCCATGAGGACGGGCGACGGCACTGCCCAGAAAGTGACGATCGCCAATGCCTTCCAGCAGCAGCAGCAGTTCTACCTCGTGAAACTATTGCCGTGAGGAGGCGGGTCGAATCGCGCGCGGCGCGTATGCTCTATGACTGGATGGGGTTTGCCCATGCTCATCCTTTCCGTAATCTGACCAGACATGGCGCATTATGCCTTGCTCGTCCCAACTTACACAGGCCATGCAAATCCGATGACGTTTCTGGGCCGCGAGTTGCACCGAACCGACCGATTGAAACGTGAGATTTGGCATCACTTGGCAACAGAATTGGTTCGTTTCCTTTCGCCTTCGTTTTCACGGGGTGAATACCGGTTGGATGTAGAGGGCGAACTAAGAACCTGCCAGCCAAAACGATGCGAAGATTGGCGAAATTACGAATCGACTTGCAATCGGACTCCCAGCCTGGCCGGTGGGCCGTGCAGGTTCCGAAGGGTTTCGCCTACCGCTGTGGCCCACACGGTTGAGTGATTCCATCCGGACTCCGACCAACGGGTAGGATACCCGTTGGTCGGAGTCCGGATCATCGCCCAGTCGTGTTTTCTTCTGCATGGTTCCGGCTTGGGCGACGTTTTAGAGAAAGGAGTTTGATGGCAAACCAAGTTTCGAGATTTGAGCGAATGGAGAAAATAGATGATTGACACATGGTCGCTGGTTTGGTGCTGTCAGCGCTCCTTTTAAGGGCTGAATTTATGTATGCAGTTTTGGAAACCGGCGGCAAACAATACCGTGTCATTGCCGGAGACACGTTGGAAATCGAACGCCTCGAAGTAGAGGCTGGCCAGACGTTCACCTTTGAACGCGTTCTCATGATCGGAGGCGGCGACACGGCGACCTTTGGAACGCCCACTGTCAATGCGGCCAAAGTCATGGCCGACGTCGTCGAGCACAAGCGCGGCGACAAGGTGATCGCTTTTAAGATGAAGCGTCGAAAAGGCTACCACCGCACGGTGGGCCATCGCCAAGAATTGACGGTCGTGAAGATCACGGGAATTCAAGCTTAAGTCGGAACGGAGAACAGGATCAGGTTATGGCACATAAAAAAGGTGGCGGAAGTAGCCGCAACGGTCGGGACAGCGTATCAAAGCGCCTCGGTGTTAAAGCTTTTGGTGGCGAGAATGTCACTGCCGGCAGCATTATCATCCGCCAACGGGGTTCAAAGTTCCATGCTGGAGTCAACGTCGGCATCGGCCGCGATTGGACTCTGTTCGCTCTGACCGACGGTCAGGTGAAGTTCGACAAGGACCGTCGTCGCGTCAGCATCCAGACGGTTGCAGTCGCCCAGAATTGATTTCGAGAATAGGATTTTGTGGCGAGGTCCTCATCGGCCTCGCCTTTTTTTTGTTTTCTCGTTTCGCTGTCATCCTCCAAATTTTACCCGATTCATGTTTGTCGATCAGATCAAGGTTTACGCGCGTGCCGGTCACGGTGGCAAAGGGTCCGTGGCCTTTCTTCGGGAAGCGTTCCGGCCCAAGGGCGGTCCGTCCGGTGGAAATGGGGGGCGCGGCGGGGATGTGATTTTGGAGGCCGACCATGATCGCAACAATCTGGTCGACCAGTTCTACCAGCCGCGGCTGATCGCCGAGGACGGAGCCGGTGGCCTGAACAAAGGCATGGACGGTCTCGCGGGAAAAGATCTCGTCATCAAAGTGCCCTGCGGGACGATGGTGTGGAAGCTGCCAAGCCGAGTTCCCGTCGAACCGGACGACGACGACGACGAGGCGTTGGGCGGCGCTCCCGGTATGATGCCGGTAGGCTCCGCAGGTCGGCCGATCATTCGTCATAGCGGCTCCGACCGCGCGATGGAGATCAATCTCGAAGAGGAACCGATCGAGCCAGACCGCAAGGACGACTCCCGTCTGGAGAGGGAACTAGTGGCCGATCTTACGGAACATGGACAACAGTTCGTGCTCTGCAAGGGCGGCCGCGGCGGTCTGGGCAACCGCAATTTTGCAACCTCTGTTCGGCAGACGCCGCGGTTCGCCCAGCCCGGCGAGGCGGGTTTGGAGGGCGACTACTTTTTCGAGCTTCGCATCCTTGCCGAAGTTGGGTTGGTCGGATATCCGAACGCCGGCAAGTCCACCCTTTTGGCCGCGATTTCCAAGGCGCGGCCCAAAATCGCCGCTTATCCATTCACGACGCTGACGCCCCAGATTGGAATCCTAGAATTCGCGGACTTCCGCCGCCTTACGATCTGCGACGTGCCGGGTTTGATCGAGGGGGCGCACGACAATATCGGACTTGGCCATGCCTTTCTGCGCCATATCAAGCGTTGCCGCGTCTTGGTGATCCTCCTTGATATGGCCGGCACGGACGGACGCGAGCCTTGGGACGACTATCGCCAGCTTCTCAGCGAGCTGGAGCTATACGATTCGGCGATGCTGGCCCGACCTCAACTTGTCGTGGCCAACAAGATGGACGAACCTGCTGCCGAGGAGAATCTGAGGAAGTTCAAGCGCCGCGTCCGCAAGACTCCGGTTCTTCCGATTTCCGCCGCGTTCGATCAAGGACTGCCCGCTTTCAAACAGTTGATCCGGGAAGCGGTCGAAGAGGTGGAGGCGCAGGACGCCGATCCCGACGATCGCTAAGCCGCAGCCGACAAGTTGGGGTTGAACTCGTCGGGTCCACTCCGAGAATGCCGGCCATGCGCTTCTCCCTCTGCAACGAAATCTTCGCCGGTTGGACCTTGGAGGATGCCTTCCAGCGGATGGCCGCCATCGGCTACGACGCCGTCGAGATCGCCCCGTTCACTGTCGCACAACACGTGACAGATATCGGGGCCGGAGAGCGGCGTCGCATCCGTGATCTGGCCGACCGGTCCGGTTTGGCCATCGCCGGGATCCATTGGGTGCTGGTCAAGACCGAGGGTATGCACCTGACCCATCCCGAGGCGGCGACTCGGGCGCGCACGGCGCGCTACTTCGTGGATCTGGTCGAGTTTTGTGCGGATTTGGGAGGGAAGAACGTCATTGTTGGTTCGCCCAAGCAGCGGGAGGTTCTGCCGGGGGTGGAGTTTGAACAGGCTTGGAATTGGGCCACGGATTGTTTTCGCGACGCGGTGAAATGTGCCGTGGATCGTGGCGTTATCATTTGTTTCGAACCGCTGTCGCCGGTGGAGACGAACTTCATCAACTCGGCCGCCGAAGGGATCCGATTCGCCCGTCAGTTCGACAGCAGGGGGATGAAGGTCATTCTCGACGTCAAAGCCATGTGCGCCGAGCCGAAGCCGATTCCGCAGATCATCCGGGAGTCCGCCGGTGACTTCGCCTATTTCCACGCCAACGACCGCAATCTGAAGGGACCTGGATTTGGTGAGGTGGACTTTGTTCCGATCGCCGGCGCGCTTCGCGAAGTCGGTTACGACGGGACGGTGTCGGTGGAAGTATTCAAGTTCGAGGAGGGCGCCGAAGTGATCGCCTCCAGGAGCCTCGAATGTCTCAAAGCGGCATTCTGCGGGAGGCTGTGAGAAGGTGGACAGGTCGATTGGGTGACTTTAGTTTTCGCCCGTGATTCTCCGTTGGTTAGCCGCCTGCTGTGTCGTTCTGTTGGCAACCGCCGCCGACGTCCGGGCACAGTCGCCTTGGCGACAAGTCGACTTCAGGGGAGTGGCCGCCGCCCGTTCGGCGAAGCTTTTTTGTGTCGTGGGTTGTCCCGGCGACACGAACCTTCTTCTCGCGGGGTTTGATTCCGGCGGCGTCCTTCGATCGACCGACGGTGGGGCGACTTGGCAGGTGTCGATGAGCGGTTGGAGTGCTCCCGGGGCTTCGGGATTCGTCTTTGATCCAGTGAATCCACTTCGTGTTCTTGGATTGGCGTCGGGCGGGTCCGAGGCCGTCCGCGGGCACGGGCTTTATGAGTCTCTCGATGCGGGTGCTACTTGGCGCCATTTGCATTCTTCCAGCGGTCCGTTCGAGGGCCAATTGGTGGTCGATCCCAGTTCCTACAATCGCGAGCGGGGTGCCTGTCAACGCATCTGGAAGCTGGATCCAGGTGGTCGGGTGGAACGTTCTTTGGACGGCGGTCGATCTTGGCGGTCGATGGGCCCCCGATACCCCGGGGGGCTCCTCGTCGGCGCCCCCCACGGACTCTTCGTCTATAGTGCCAGCGGCAATTTGAACGAAGGCGGAATCTTCCGGAGCGGTGACGGAGGCTTCACCTTCAAGCTCGAGTTTCTCCGGCCCGTTCAAGCGATCGCCGTGTCCGCACGGGCGCCTGACTACGTCTGGGCCATCCGCGACAAACAGCTTTGGATTTCGCGAAACTGTGCGAATTATTTCCTCCGCCTTTCCGATATCCAGCTGCCTGCGGATCCCTCCGGTTGGCGGGCCTTGTCGGTTTCCCCAACCAATCCGGCGCGAATGTTGATCGCGGCGAACGACGGGCTTGTCTGGTTCACCGTGGATGCTGGGCTTCAGTGGAACCGGATCCAGTTGGTTACCGCAGTGGGAGGCGCCGGCGACCCACACCTGACCAGGAGCTGGGGTTGGTATGTGGATGGTTCCGTGTGGATCTCTGGCGGAAACGGGATCTGGATCGGACGTCTCGACGACGGGGTCTTCAAATGGCACGGCGCGCCTGCTCCACAGCCTATCTTTGGCGGGGGCTTCCAGTTCCGCGAGGGAACGGACGCCGTCCTCCTCTCCCTCAAACAATCGCAGGCCGTTCTCTCCCGCGACGGCGGTGCGACCTGGGATCTGCTCAGAGTGGATCGGGGTGTTTTGAACCGAGGAGCCTTCACGGCCTTTGCCGCGGATGACCGGCGCTTGTTCGTCGGGTATTCGATCGGCGCCGGGCCACGTCGGTTGTTGGTTTCCGCCAATGGCGGGGCGTCCTGGGCGTCCGCGTCCAATCCATCCCGGCGGCCGGTGGAATGGAGCGAAGGCGACATCATCACGGCGCATCCCACCAACGCGGCGTTCCTCTTCGCCCCGGGTTGGCGAAGCTTGAACGGGGGCGCGACGTGGCTGGCGACTCCCAGCTGCGAGGCGGTCTATACGGCCGGCAGCCTGCCGCCGTATCCCCTTGTCGGCCGGCTCGACACTGCCGTGATGGTCTCCACCAATGCGGGTGATTCGTGGCGCAGCATCACCCCGAGCATCGGCGGGTTCACCGACGCCGGCATCGACCAACTCCGGGCCCGCGGCTACTTCGCTTCGCAGCAGTCGTTGAAGGTTTTCGAGTCAGGGCGATGGACCACGCTCGCGACGCCCGTGGACCAGTTCGGTCAACGCCACATTACGACGGTCGCGGTCGATCCGGTGGACCCAAACATCATCTACGCGGGTGGAAGAGCACTCGACTATGTGACGGAGGTGCCCGTGGTCCGGTCCATCGATGGCGGTCGGTCCTGGTTCAATTTCATTCCCAAGTCCGGAGACCAGTTCATGGATGGACCGCGCGAAGTGGTCTGGATGCGGGTGAACCCCAAGACCCGGGAGCTGTGGGTCACCACGGAAGGCTTTGGCCTGTGGATCGCCTCGCCGCCCAACTGACCTCTTTGCGTTGCCAATTGGTCCGCCCGCGCTCTGCGGTGTGGATTGATGCCGGCCGGTTGGACCATGAGCGCCGCCTCGAAGCGGCGCGGGAGCCAATTCTTTTTGAATCGGTTCAGGGGGTTTCTTGACACGAAGGTCGGCATTGCTAGGCTTCGCGGCTCTTATTCGCTGGCCGACGGGCCGGTGTCGGGCTCCGCAGATCGGGGTCAACAGGAACCAGAATTTATGAAGCGCCAGTATCAGCCATCGAAAATCCGCCGGAAGCGCCAGCATGGCTTCCTCAGCCGCAACTCCTCCAAAAGCGGCCGGGCCATCCTCGCCAATCGCCGCCGCGTGGGCCGCAAGCGCCTCACTCCGGTCTGATCACCTGAATGAGTCCTGACGCTCCTCGCTGCACCTTGCCGGCGGAGCGTCGGCTCCGCCAGTCGGGCGACTTTGCCCGGGTCAAAGCGACCGGGCGACGAATCGTGCTCGGGTGCTTGATCGTCAACTGGACCGAACGCCCGGCGGGGGAAGCCTCCCGTTTGGGTGTCGTCACCAGCAAGAAAGTAGGCCCGGCCGTGGTGCGGAACCGGGCCCGCAGGCTTTTAAGGGAAGCGTTCCGGTTGAACCGTCATTCGTTCGGTCGATCCGTGGACCTCGTGCTGGTGGCTCGCCGAAGCATAGCGACCAAGTCGCGCCAGCAGGTTGAGACGGACCTGCTGAGGGCATTGACCCAGGCCAAGCTTCTGTAAGTGATACGTCTATTGTTTATCTGGATGCTTCGGGGCTATCGCTGGGTGATTTCACCGGCGATCCACTTCATCGCGGGCCCGGGGTCCGGATGCCGGTTCACGCCCAGTTGTTCGCAATACGGCATCGAAGCTTTGCAGCGCCATGGCGCCTCAAAGGGAGGCGCCATGACTGTCCGTCGTCTGTGCCGGTGCCATCCATGGGGAGGCTGTGGCCACGACCCCGTGCCGGAAAGCGGCCCCTCGGCCGACTCGCGTTCCCCATCTCTTTCTCCTCTTCATGGATCGTAAATCGATATTGATAGTCGCCCTTTCCCTCGGCCTGATCGTGCTTTGGCAGGTGGTCCTGGTGCCGAAGATGTATCCGCCGAAGCCCCGTCCGACCAATGTGGTCGATGTGGCCACCGGCGTCTTGGCCACTGGAGGCAATTCCGTTCCGGCGATGCTCGCCGGAGCTCCAGCGGGCAGTTCGGTGCGGCCGCTGCCCGCGACGGGACCGGAAGAGCTGATCTCGATCACCAACGACACGACCGTGTTCACCTTCAGTTCGCATGGGGGCGGAGTGAAACAGTTCGAGATGCGCGGCTACCCGGTCGCGACCGGCTGCAAGAACACGGGGACAACCAATCTGGGCATGGTCGCGCTGAACGGCGGGGCGCCCTTGCCGGCGTTCACTCTGCTGGGCGGGCCGTTCGGCGGTGGGACATGGAAGCTGACGCCGGTCAGTGCCGGACTGGTTGCCCGTGCGGATCTGCCGAACGGATTGTCGGTCATCAAGGAGTTCCTGCCGTCCACCAACTACATTCTCCGCCATCGGCTCGTCTTCACGAACACCAGCGAGGTTCCCATCGCTCTTCCCGAGTATGAGTATGTCATCGGGACGGCGACGTCGTTGAGCCCGCACGAACCCTTGATGGCGCTGGGAACCCATTGGCAGAACGGCGCCAAACCCGAGGTGGTCAACCAAGGATGGTTCGCCAACCGGACTTTGGGATGTTTCCCGGGCACACCCCGGACGGAATATCGCGCCGGAGCTGGAAACGTGAAATGGGCCGCGGTCAACAACCAGTTCTTTGCGTTGGCGGTGATTCCCGCAGCGCCCGCAGCGGCGTTCCGCTCGCTTCAACTGGATCTGCCACCGCCTTCGGCCGAGGTCATCGCCGAAGATTCGCGGGCGAACCCGAAACCGGTTGGTTTTGAGAGCGCTTTGGTCTATCCCGCCACAGTCATTCAGCCCGGCCAGACCATCGAACGTTTTTACACGGTCTTCGCCGGTCCAAAAGAATACAACACCCTGGTCAACCTCGCCAAAGAGACCGAGACCGACGTGGATTCGTTGATGGGATTCAGCAAGTTCTTCGGGTTCTTCGCCAAAGCCCTGCTGATGTCGATGAACGGACTCCACTCGTGGGGGCTCTCCTACGGCTTTGCCATCATCGTGATCACGGTGATCATCAAAACCCTATTCTTTCCCCTGACCCATGCTTCGACGAAGTCGATGAAGCGGATGGCCCTGCTTCAGCCGGAGATGGCCAAGATCAAGGAGAAGTACAAGGACGACCCCCAGAAGGTGAACGCCAAGACGATGGAGTTCATGCGCGAACACCGCATCAATCCGGTCGCGGGTTGCATCCCCATCGTCATCCAGATCCCGGTCTTCATCGGCTTCTACCAGATGCTCAATGCCGCCATCGAGCTGCGCGGCACCGGCTTTCTATGGGCCTGCGATCTTTCCCAGCCTGACACGCTGTTCATGATTCCCGGCACGCACCTTCCCTTCAACCTGCTGCCCCTGTTCTGGGCGGCCAGCACCTGGTGGCAGACCAGCCTGACCCCGACCGCGCCCGGAGCGGATCCGGCCCAGCAGAAGATGATGAAGTTCATGCCCTTCATGTTCTTCTTCTTTCTCTACAACATGGCCTCGGGATTGACGCTCTACTGGACCGTGCAGAACCTCCTTGGCGTGGTTCAGACGAAGTTGACCAAACCCGGCGCCGACCCCGCCGCCGCGAAACTGCTCCTGGGGAAACGGAAGAAGTGAGCCGGCCCGTGGCGCCCCGTTCAATCCTTTCACCATGACCGTCCAACCCAAGACCATCCTCGAGGAACTCCTTCGGCATCTCGATTTCCCGGCGACCATTGAAGAGATCCCGTCGGAGGACGGGCCCATTCTCGATATCACCAGCGAGGAATCGGCCCGTCTGATCGGGCCCGCTGGCCAGACCCTGGCGGATCTCCAATACATGGTGAATCGGATCCTCTTCCAGCAGGACCCCAGCTCTCCGAAGGTCACCGTGGACGTAGGTGGCTTCCGCCAGAAGAGCCGGGGCGCCCTGTTGAAGCGCGCAAAGGAAGCCGCCGAGCGGGTGCGCCGACTGGGCGACATCGTGGAGCTGGAGCCGATGAACGCCTACGACCGGCGCATCGTCCATCAAATGCTGCGCGACGATCCCGATGTCGAGTCCCACAGCGTCGAGATCGAGGGATCGACCCAGAAGGTGGTCCTGCTGCGTCCCAAGTCGCGCTGAGGTCCAATTCCAGTTCGTTTTGAACGGCTCCGGCACACTCTGGAGCCGTTTTTCCGTTCGTGGATTGGGCTTGCGGCGGACCTCTTGCTGAAACCGGATTCCGCTCCGGAGATATCTGTGCGGTTCGCGGTTGGACTTGTAACCTTTCAGTGACTTCCAGTGTTGTCGTTGGCGAACAGCAAAGCGCCAGGGCCGCTCTAAAGTCTGGTGGGCAGGGTGGTACCGAAGCGGACGGGGGCGGTGGGGTCGCTGTGGGAGCGCGCGAAGAAGGTGGGTTGGGTGCGATCGCGATCGCGGGCGTAGGGCTGGGGTGGGACTAGGTGTGATGGTTGCAGGAGGTTGTTCATGCGAGGCGGAGCTGGAACGATGGGATTGTGAAAACAACGCCGATCCAGGAACCACCCCCGCATGAACGCCCATCGCAATGCCAAGCTCACCCCCGTTGAGTCGAGCCGAACTGGTAAAGCGCATTGTCGAGCTCCACCAACCCGTCGCCGAGGTCGCCGCCGGGTTGGGGATCGCGGTCGGCTCGGCCCAGAAGTAGCTGGCCCGTTCAGCGCCTCTGGCACCGCAGGCCTTGAGCACCGTTCTTCCAGGCCAAAACGCTCCCAGGACGGCATCCATGGTCTGCGCGCGTCCTCCGGGTCCTGGCTCTGCGCCGCCGCAAGCTCCCCGGCGTCCAGATCGGCCGGTTGGCCAAGCTCCCTCAATCTCCTCCCACCCGTCTCCTCATGAACAACCTCTTGAGCCTCCACCGCTAGGGGATGCCAAAAGTGGCCGATACTTCTGGATTAGGAACGATTGGACCTGATTCTTCTAATCTGGCCGTTTGAGGATAGAAACCCCTACTTTGAAGGGCTTTATGAACTTTGAAGATGTGGGTCGGGTGGGATTCGAACCCACGACCAACGGCTTAAAAGGCCGCTGCTCTACCACTGAGCTACCAACCCGGCACGCTGGCAGGAGAACCAGCGAGGGGTGAACCTAGGAAAGCGACCTGCGGCGGGCAAGGTGTTTCTGGGGATTTGGTGGGTATTTCTCCGGCTCAACTCGGATTCTTGGATCAAATGTGTAGCGCGCGTCCGTCCACGGCCAACGCCGCTTCTTTGATTGCCTCGGCCAGGGTCGGATGAGCGTGGGACGCCATCGACAGGTCTTCGGCGGTGGCCTTAAAGGCCATGGCCACGGCGGCTTCGGCGATCAGATCGCCGGCGCGAGGGCCGAGGATGTGGACGCCAAGCAGGCGGTCGGTCTTCTTGTCGGCGAGGATCTTCACCTTGCCTTCGGTCTGGCCGAGCGCGTGGGCGCGGCCGTTGGCTTTGAAGGGGAAGACGCCTTTGCGATACTCGATCTTGGCTTCGATCAATTGCTCCTCGGTCTGGCCCACGCTTCCGATCTCGGGATGGGTGTAGCAGACGCCGGGAATGGAGTTGTAGTCCACATGGCCGTGTTTTCCGGCGATGAACTCGGCGCAGGCGACGCCTTCCTCTTCGGCTTTGTGCGCGAGCATGGGGCCCTTGATCACGTCGCCGATGGCATAGATGCCGGGGACGTTGGTGGCGAAACGCTCGTCCACTTCCACACGGCCCCGCAGGCCGGTGGCGACCCCGGCGACGTCAAGGCCGAGGTTCTCGGTGTTGGGCACGCGGCCGACGGCGACGAGCACCTTGTCGGCGATGATCGGCTCCTGGCCTTCGCAGACGACGACGCCCTTGCCGGCCTCGGCCTTTGCGGAAAGCACCTTGTGCCGGAGACGGAATTCGAGGCCCTGCTTGGCGAAGATCTTCTGCGCTTCGTCGGCCAGTTCGCGGTCCATGCCGGGCGCGATGCGGTCCATGAATTCGACCACGGTGACCTTGGCGCCGAGGCGTTGCCAGACGGAGCCGAGTTCGAGGCCGATGTAGCCGGCGCCAATGACGACGAGGTGTTCCGGCACGGTGTCGTAGGCGAGCGCTTCGGTGCTGGTGCCGACGATCTGGCCGTCGAGTTCGATGCCGGGCAGGACTGCGGGTTTGCTGCCGGTGGCGAGGATGATGTGCTTGGCGGAAATGGTCTCGCTCTTGCCGTCGGCGGAGGCGACTTCGACCTGGCCATTGCCGAGAAGGCGTCCGTGGCCGAGAAGGCGGGCGACCTTGTTTTTCTTCAACAGGAAGTCGACGCCCTTGGTCATCTGGGAGACGATCTCGGTCTTGCGCTTCAGCATGGTGGCGAGGTCGAGCGTGACTTCGCCGACCTTGAAGCCGTGTTTGTCGAAGCCGTGTTTGGCCTCGGAATAGAGCTCGCTGGATTCGAGCAGGGCTTTGCTGGGGATGCAGCCGATGCGGAGGCAGGTGCCGCCGAGGGCGGATTCCTTTTCGATGCAGGCGACAGTGAGGCCGAGCTGCGCGCCGCGGATGGCTGAAACGTAGCCGCCGGGGCCGCCGCCGATGACCGCTAGATCGAAGGTTTGCATTGTGGGGTATCGCCTACACTTCCAACAGCATCCGCGCCGGATTCTCCACGCAGTCCTTCACTCGCTTCAGGAACGTGACCGCTTCCTTGCCGTCCACGACACGATGGTCGTAGGTCAGCGCGACATACATGATCGGGCGAATGACGACTTGGCCGTTCAGCGCGACGGGGCGCTCCACGATGTTGTGCATGCCGAGCACGCCGGATTGCGGCGGGTTGACGATGGGGGTCGAGAGCATCGATCCGTAGACTCCGCCGTTGCTGATGGTGAAGGTGCCGCCTTCCAGCTCGTCGGGCATGATCTTGCCTTCCCTGGCCCTCGTCCCGAAGTCGAGGATCGCCTTCTCGATCTCGCCGAAGCTGAGCCGTTCGGCGTTGCGGATGACGGGAACGACGAGGCCCTTGCCGCCGCCGATGGCGACGCCGATGTCCTGGAAGTTCTTGTAGACGACGTCGTCGCCTCGGATCTCGGCGTTGAGCTGGGGCACGAGCTTGAGCCCGTCGATGACGGCCTTCACGAAGAAGGACATGAAACCAAGCTTGGTGCCGTGGCGCTTGAGGAAGGCTTCGCCGTGCTCCTTGCGGAAGGCCATGATGGCGGACATGTCAGCCTCGTTGAAGGTGGTGAGCAGGGCGGCCTGGTGCTGGGCCGACACGAGCCGGCTCGCGACGGTGCGGCGCAGCTTGGACATGCGGACCGCTTGTTCCTGGCGGAACTCCCCGCTGCCCGAGACCGCATTGGGCGGAACGGGAGCCGAAGGATTTGCGGGAAAGGATGACGGGGGCTGGGGTGGAGCCTTCTTGGCTTCGACCGCTTTGACGGCGTCTTCCTTGAGAACTCGTCCGCCGGGGCCGCTGCCGACGATCCCGGCAGCTGCAAGATTCGACTCGGCCAAAACTCGCTCGGCGGCCGGCATGATCCTGGATCCATCATGCGCTGGAATCTGCTGGGAGGATTCTGCCGGAGGAGGTTTTGCGACAGCGTTTGACGAGAAAGCGGCGGGGCTTTCGGAAGGGGCGACGCCGGCTTCGATGCTGCCGATGAGTTCGCCCACGGCGGCGACGCTGCCCTGGGGTTTGAGGATCCTGCCGAGCACGCCGGAGGCGGGTGAGGGAAGATCGACGGTCGCCTTTTCGGTCTCGATGACAACGAGGGTTTCGCCTTCTTTGACGGCTTGGCCCTCGGTCTTGAGCCAGGATCCGATTTCAACTTCGCTGATCGATTCGCCCACGGCGGGCACCTTCAATTCAATGGCCATTTGAGAGTGTTTATTGGGGGAGTTGGAGATGGGAGGCTTCAGCGCTGGGGAACCGGGGAGAAAGCACCGGCGAGCACCTGTTCCTGTTCGTGGTGATGGCTGTTGGCCGAACCTGTGGCCGGACTGGGGGATGCGGGGCGGCCCGAGAAGGACAGGCCGCGGGAAGCGAGTTGGCCGCCGAAGAAATGGCTGAAGTAGCGCCATGCACCCTGGTTTTCCGGTTCTTCCTGGACCCAGACAACCGGTGTCTTGGGATCGAACGGCGTCAAGGCCGCGTCGAGGGTTGCCGGGGCGAGCGGGTAGAGCTGCTCGACCCGGAGGATGGCAACGTCTCCGCGGCCGAGTTCCTGCCGCTTGGCTTCCAGATCGTAGTAGACCTTGCCGGAGCAGAGAACGAGCTGTTTCACCTCGGCAGGGTGGACCGTGGTGTCGCCCAAGATGGGGTGGAACGATCCGTGGGAAAACTCTTCGAGGGACGAGGTGACCCTGGGGTGGCGCAGCAGGCTTTTCGGGGTCATCACGATGAGCGGTTTGCGGATCTTGCGGAGCACCTGCCGGCGGAGCAGATGAAAATACTGCGCCGGCGTGGAGGGATAGACGACCTGGATATTGTCCTCGGCGGCGAGGCTGAGGAACCGCTCCAGGCGGGCGCTGGAATGCTCCGGGCCTTGGCCTTCCAGGCCGTGCGGCAGGAGCAGGACGAGTCCGCTGAGTCGTCGCCACTTCTTCTCCGCGCTGACGAGGAACTGGTCGATCATGACCTGCGCCACGTTCACGAAGTCTCCGAACTGGGCCTCCCACATGATGAGACCATCGGGCCATTCGAGGCTGTAGCCGTATTCGAAGCCCATCACGCCGACCTCGTTCAACGGGCTGTTGAGGATATCCACATTTCCCTGGTTCGGGGCCAAGTGCTGGAGGGGCACATGCACCTCTCCGGTTTCATAGTCGTGCAGCGCGGCGTGGCGATGGCTGAAAGTGCCGCGGCCGCAGTCCTGGCCGCTCAGGCGGACGCGGAAGCGATCGGTCGCCAAGCTGGCGAAAGCGAGTGTTTCGGCTCCGGCCCAGTCGAAGCCATGCTCGCCTCTGGCCATGCCACGGCGATGTTCCAGGATCTTCTTGAGCTTGGGATGGACGGTGAAGCCGTCGGGGACTTCCGTCGCTTTGACCATCAGCTCGTGCAACCGGTCGACCGGCACGCTCGTGTCGGCTTGGGGCGCGGCGGCGTCTTCGCCTCCCACGTAGTTGGCCCAGACTCCGGAGGCGAGCTCGTTGGGCAGCTTGTAGCTCTTGGATTCGGCGAGCGCGTTTTCAAGGCGGTTCCGGCGCTCGGCTTCGATCTTGTCGGCTTCTTCCCGGGTGATGCCGCCGAGCGCGAGAAGATTGTCGAGATAGGCTTCGCGGACGGGTTTGCGCTTCTCGATCGCCTTGTAGAGGAGAGGCTGGGTGAAGGAGGGCTCATCGGCTTCGTTGTGGCCGAGGCGCCGATAGCCGTAGACGTCGATGATGACGTCGCGTTGGAAAGCGGCGCGGAACTCCATCGCCACATGCACGACCTGGGCGACGGCTTCGGGATTCTCGCCGTTCACATGGAAGATCGGGATCTGAAGCATCTTCGCGACGTCCGTGGCGTAGATGCTGGAGCGCGCTTCGCTGGGCGACGTGGTGAAGCCAACCTGGTTGTTGACGATGATGTGGAGGGTGCCACCGACGGAATAGTTCGGCAGCTGGCTCATGTTCAGGATTTCCTGAATGACGCCTTGGCCTGCAAACGCGGCGTCGCCGTGGATCAACAGGGCCATCGAGCGCCGTCGGTCGGTGTCTCCGAGGCGGTCGCTGTTGGCGCGGGCCCGGCCGAGCACGACCGGGTTCACGAACTCCAGGTGGCTCGGGTTGAAGCAGAGGGAGAGATGGAGCTGTTTGCCTGACGCCGTCTTCCACTTGCGGCTGTAGCCCATGTGATACTTCACGTCCCCGGAGCCGCGATATTTCTCGGGCTCCAGGTCGGCGAATTCGCGGAAAATGTGTTTGGGATGCTTGCCCATGATGTTGGCGAGCACGTTGAGCCGGCCGCGGTGGGCCATGCCCATGTCGATCTCGGTCACGCCCTGTTCGGCGGCCTTTTCGATGGCGAGGTCGAGCAGGGGAATCAGGCTCTCGCATCCTTCGAGGGAGAAGCTTTTCGCGCCGATGAACTTTCTCCGGATGAACTCCTCGAACATAACGGCATCCGTGAGACGGGTGAGGATGCGCGTCTGCTGTTCCTTGGTGAGGTTGATCCGGTTTTCGTTCGGCTCCATGCGGTCCTGGAGCCAGCGGCGGATCGCGACGGAGTCGATGTGGCGGTATTCGACGCCGATGCTGCGGCAGTAGGTGTTGCGGAGGACGGAAAGGAGGTCGCGCAGCTTCATCAGCTTGCGGCCGTGGCCACCGACCCCGATGGCGGGGAATTCCCGGTCCATGTCCACTTCGGACAGACCGTAGGTCTCCGGCTTGAGCTCGTCCGGCATGCGGCGGGGTTGGCCGAGGGGATCGATCTCCGCGATCATATGGCCCCGGAACCGGTAGGCGCGCACGAGTCGATCGATCCGGTCCTCCATCGCGCGGGCCGAAGCCAATTCGGCTTGGGCGGCGGCGGGGGGATTGAAGAGGCTGTAGCTTTTCAGCGCCGGTTGGAGGGTTCCATTGGCGGAGCCGTCGAGAAACTGTTCGTTGTTGAAGTAACCTTGCCACTCCTGCGAGACGGAGGCCGGGTCCTGGAGGAACCGTTCGTAAAGTTCCTCGACGAAGTTGAGGTTGACGCTGCTTAGACTGTCCGAGCTCAGATCATTCATGGTTCGGCGACGATGCGCCGCAAAGTTCAGGATCCAATTCATCTGCAGAAATGGACGGCGCGAACTCCGCTCCGACTCTCCGCTGACCCTGAGTCCTGCCGGAAACGGACGAATCCATTCCCCGCAAAATGTGATTCAACTTACCAAAGACCTGCCTTCTGCTCCAAGGGGATGGTGCAAGTATTAGAGACTGAGGCACCGCCAAACGGTTGAGAAAGGGGTGGTTATCCGATTCCAAAAACGGAACATCTTCGACAAGGGCACAATCGCGCGGGATCTGCCCATCTGGAGTAGGGTTCTGCTGTCAATGGATGGGATTAACGATAGCGCACGAGAGGCTGTCCGGTTGTGGGACGTTTGGTCGCGCCAATTGGTTTCGCGCGCACGGCCCAGCGGAGTTTTGCTGACGAAGAGCGTGGATTGGCGCGAATTTCTTCCGGTCCGGGTCGGATGACATCCGTGGATACTCTGGAATAGACGCCATCATGGAGGCCGTTTTGAAACGCCTTTTTCACGCGCCGATCCTCGCCGGAATGGAAGCTCAATATAGCCACCCTGCCTCCCGGATTCAGGCAGTTCGGCAGGACGCGGAGCAGAGAATCGAGCGCGCCGAACTCGTCGTTGACCGCGATGCGAAGCGCTTGGAAGACGCGGCGCAGGGTGTCGCTGGTCTCGATCTTTGCCGGATCCCTGCCCGGGCCGGCCAAAGCCGACCGAATCACATCAGCCAATTGCTGGGTCCGCATGATCGGAGCTCCAGACTGGGCGTCGAAGATGGCGTCCGCGAGGAATTGGGCGCGAGGTTCGTCGGCATTTTCCGATAGGAGGATGGCGAGGCGGACGCTGTCGATTTTGGCGAGCAGCGAGGCTGCGGATTGGCCCCGTTCAGGATTGAGGCGGAGGTCGAGGGGGCCGTCGGCTTTGAAGGTGAAACCCCGGTCCGGATTGTCGATCTGCATGGAGGAGACTCCGAGATCGGCCAACACCAGATCCACTCCCGTCAACGATTCTTGGGAGACCAGCTTGGCCAGTCCGGCGAAGTTCATCCGGCGGGTCTGGAAGGATTCTGGACCGAAGCCGGCGGCGCGGAGGCGTTGCTCGGTCTTGGGTTGTTCGATCGGGTCTACGTCGAGGCCGAAGAGTTTCCCCCCCGGAAGCAGGGCCGGGATAAGTTCGGTCGAGTGCCCGCCGAAACCGAGGGTGCAGTCCACTGCGATCTCGCCGGGCTTGGGTGCGAGCGCTTCAAGGATCTCCGAAACCATGATCGGGCGGTGGGTGCCGGCGGGGGTTTTACCGGAGGCCAGAACTTTGGCGATGTCGTCGGCGTAACGGTTCGGATCGAGCTCCTTGTATTTCTCATGGAACCGCCTCGGGTTCTTCCCGGAGTAACGGTGGCGGCGTTTGGGTCGTATGTCGGGCGGGAGATCGCTCACCCCAGAGAAATGGCTGGAACGGAAACGTCTGCCAAACGTAATCGGTCCGTCGCTCGAAGCGGCAAGGACGGGGAACCGTTGACGCGGCCCGACACGGTCGGGCGGGCGGCGTCAACGGTTCCCCGTCCAGCTACAGAGGGAGAGGTCGATAATCATGCCGCTACCTCGTGAAGGAGGAGTGAACTGCGGGAGCGGATGACGTTTTGCCGGGCGACCTGCCGCCGAGCTTCCCGCGCCTTCTCTTCGAGAAGCGAGGGCAGCAACAGCAGAGGGTAGGCCGAGATGCCAGCGAGCGCAGCGGCTTCATTGGCGGCCTGCCGGAGGAGTCGGTTGAACTCGGGCTCCGCGAATTCGCTCAGGTAGTTCAGAACGAGCCGGTTCTTGAGCCGGTCGAGTTCAGTTTCCAGCGTTGCGCGGAAGGGCACGGGCCTGGCTTCGACGCCGAACCGTGTTTCCCCTCCATACTTGATGGGCGGATACTTGTCTTTGGTTGTCATACTGTCTGTGTTGTCGGTCTGTTGTTTGTTTTTGATGGAGTGATCGGATTTGCGCGGGCGATGCACAAAAAACATAAAACCCACGGCTGCTTTCGCAACCGTGGGTCTGATAAACAAATTCTGTTTCAATTCTGTCTCAGACCACGGTGCCCAAAGCCATGGAGCGCCAGCAGCACATCGCAATGCGATGCAGGCATGTTCCAGTAAAGACTTTGTTCATGGTCCGTTTCACTTAGGTAATTAATAGATAGGATTTGAGTTAAAAAGTCAACTTTTGTTCCTGGCACGATCGCGGATGGCGCATGGTCGCGAACGAAAAAAGCCGCCCGAAAGCGGAGCGGTTTTTCGCGGAGGCTCTGGGGCTTGACTCTACTTGGTCGACACGGGGCCGTAGCCCGTTTTTGCGTGGCCGTTGGCGTCGAGTTGGTCCACCGACCAGAGGAGGCCGCGGGTCACGAGGTCGAGATACCGAGGGTCGGCCACCGTGGCGTTGTTGTGGCCCAGCGTGGTGTTGAAGACCCGGACGCCCTGGTAGTTGTTGACCCAGACCACGACCGTGTCGTCTACCCGATCGGCGCCGTCGCGGCCTTTGACCGTTTGATGGCCATTGGCGAGGGCCGTCGCGGTGTCGAACACTCTCACGTTGTTGTAGAGCTCCTCCTGGATCGTGGTCCAATTAGTCATGCCTTTCGTGATGGGGTGCTCGTGGAAGTTGATGCTGATCGGCAATTGGGCGCCATGGCCGCTGGATTGGATTCCGATGAATTCGAACCATTGGCTGTGGGGCGTGCCGAGTTCGGTGACCTTGTCGCCCGGGTTGCCGATCCGGTAGCAGTGCATCGTGCAGTGCAGGTTCACGGCGGGCACCTTCTTGTGGGCGTTGAGGATGTTTTGGATATAGGGAATGTCGGTCACGTCAGCGGAGCACTCGTCATGGATGATGACGTCATATCCGGCCGCCCAATTGGCGTTCGTATAGCAGTCGAAGCGCATCTTGGTCGCGTTGCCGGGAGCCGGAGCATAGCAGACATCGACGTGCAGATTGGCTCGGGCTTCGAGGCCTTGCTTGAGAATGTCCTTTTGAACCGCGTAGTCGTGGAAACCGCCACCGATGACCAGCAATGCGCGGAGCGGCTTTGGAGACGGCGTGGCGGCCATCACACTGGGGCTGTAAAAAGCGGCCGGGAGGGCGATCAGGAATGCAGTCAGCAAGGATTTCATAGGGGTAACTGGACGGAGACTAAGCCGCCGAGTGGCGGGACGGCAAATCCAGTTTGCGGCTGTGATGGGTGGCGAACGTTCGGTGGACCCGGGTTCGAGGGAGTCAGGCGCAGAATGTGATCGCAGGTTCTCGGTTGGACTTGGTTCAGGAACTGTTTTTTCCGATTTCGGCGACAGGAGGAAAAATGCTGCGGGGCAGAGGAAGCCGGTGACATCGGGTCCGATCGACGGATCGCGTCGCGGTGCGCCCGCAGATCCCTTTGAACTGACCTCGTCGACGGCGGATGGTCCAGGTTTGCGATGGTGGCGAATCGGATTGGCGGATTGTCCTGAGTTGGCGCCGCAACGGATTTCCAGGCTCGGTCGGGACGATGGGTGCGCTCCTTATCGGCGGGTCCGACTTCGGCCGGCGGGAGTTTTTTTCTTGGCCTGTGTGCAGGGTGAAGATCGCATCTTGATCGATGGAAGATGGCAGCGTGTGGCCAAAGGAATGGCCTCCATGGCTCCGCTGCGGGTAGTGAACGCGTTTTTCGCCACATAATTGGCAGTCCGTTCACGATGGCTTGGTTGCGCTACGACGAGCCGCCATGGATTCAGCCGTTTGTGGGAGCTATGTCCCCGATGAAGGGCAGCGGAGGCGGAACCGAGTTGGCGCGGATGATCGAAGGTCCCTGGGGCGCAGGCATCGGTGCCCGCGATCCGAAGTTCGTGCATCATTGGTTTAGTCTGGTGCATGGAGCGGCGGCCCGGTTGGCGAGCCTGTGGCAGGGCAATCGCCGACTCTGGAAGCTGTGGGACGAAGTTGAGCGCGAGTCCGGAGCGGCGTGGTCGTCGGGGGAATTGGCGAAGCGGGCCCATCTCAGCGCGGAGCATCTACGGCGGCTATGTCTGCCTAAATAGGAACGCACGCCGATGCAACTGGTGGCCTACAGTCGGATTCAGCGAGTACGGCGGCTCTTGGAGATATTGGACGAAAAACTGGAGGCATTGGCGCCGACGGAATCTCGAGCCGGGAACGCGACTTCTGGTCAGGGCTCGAGTCGGTCCTTAAAAAGTAAACCCCCGCCAATTGATAACTGGCAGGGGTTCGGAATCTGGCGAATGCGATTCTCGGCTACGCTGGGGCCGGGCTTGGGGTTCCCAGTCCGGGGAGGATCGGAGGAGCCGGTTTGACGGGCTCATTGCCGGTTGTGACTGCTTGAGCGCCGGAAGGAGGGTCCACATCTCTGGGATGATGCGCCGGCGGGGTGAACGTCCCGGTGCTGATGATCTCTTCGACTTGGGAACCATCGAGGGTTTCGTATTCGAGGAGCGCGTTGGCGATCATCTCCAGCTTGTCGCGGTGGGAACCGATGAGGCTTTTCGAACGATCATAGGCTTCGGTGATGATGCGGCGCACTTCTTCGTCGATCTTTTGGGCGGTTTGTTCGCTGTAATCCTTCTTGGTCGCGAAGTCCCTGCCCAGGAACACGTTGTCGTTGTCGCTGCCGAACTGGACCATGCCCACCTTGTCGCTCATTCCCCACTGGCAAACCATGTTGCGGGCGAGATGGGTGGCCATCTGGATGTCGCCCGAAGCGCCGGTGGAAATATCGCCGGAGACGATCTCCTCGGCGATGCGTCCGGCCATTGCCATCGAGATTTCGTCCAGCATCTGGAGGCGACCGTAGTTCAGCTGATCTTCCTTGGGCAGGGACCAAGTGGAACCGAGCGATTGGCCGCGCGGAATGATGGTAACCTTGTGCAGGGGGTGAGTGTGCTTGAGCAGCACGTTGACGAGCGCGTGTCCGGCTTCGTGCCAAGCGGTCAGCTTTTTGTTCTCGTCCGACATGGCCAAGCTGCGGCGTTCACGACCCCATCGGACCTTGACGCGCGCTTCCTCGAGATCGGACATGGAGATCGACTTTTTGCCGGTACGGGCGGCGAAGAGGGCGGCTTCGTTTAGCAGGTTGGCGAGATCGGCACCTGAATAGCCAGGAGTGCCGCGGGCAATGACGGAAAGGTCGGCTATAGGGTCCAATTTCACGTTTTTAGCGTGAACTTTCAAAATCGCTTCGCGTCCTCGCACATCTGGAAGGCTGACCGTGATCTGACGGTCGAAACGGCCGGGACGGAGGAGGGCTGGATCCAAGACGTCGGGACGATTCGTGGCCGCAATGATGATGATGCCTTCTTGGGTGTCGAAGCCGTCCATCTCGACCAGCAGCGCGTTGAGCGTCTGCTCGCGTTCGTCGTTGCCGCCGCCGAAGCCATGACCCCGGCTGCGACCCACGGCATCGATTTCGTCGATGAAGATTAGGCATGGCGTGGTTTTCCGGGCCTGATCGAACATGTCGCGGACGCGGCTGGCGCCGACGCCGACGAACATCTCCACGAAGTCCGAGCCACTGATGCTGAAAAATGCGGCATCGGCCTCGCCGGCAATGGCTTTGGCGAGAAGCGTTTTGCCGGTTCCGGGTGGGCCGATCATCAAGATGCCTTTGGGAATGCGGCCGCCGAGTTTCTGAAATTTCTTGGGATCTTTGAGGAAATCGACCAGCTCGGAAACTTCGTCCTTCGCTTCCTCGACACCGGCGACGTCCTTGAAGGTGAGCTTGTTCTTGTCCTTGGCCATCATGCGGGCCTTGCTCTTGCCGAAACTCATGGCGCCCTTGCCGGCCATCTTGATCTGGCGAACGAGGAAGAAGTAGATGAGCGCGACGACAATCAGGAGCGGGAGAAGTCCATAGACAAAGTTGAGCCAAAAAGTGCTGGCTTCGAACGGCTTAAATTTTCCTGAGGCGATCAATTTGTCGCGGTAGCTCTCGGTGAGTACATCTTGGGTGCGGAAGTCGGTGGTTTCGGGTTTGCCGTCCTTGCCCATGATCGGATCGCCCTTGGCGTCCGTCTTGATCAGTTTGCCAGTAATGGTCTGGATGTTCGATTGCTGGCTATAAGTGATCTTTCCGTCGAGCACCCGGTCTTGTTTGACCTTTTCCAAGAGCTCGACGAGCGAAAGCTCCTGAGGTTGGACGACTGTGGTGTTCCTCATGAACATTAGGACCGCAAAGGCCCCCAAAATGGCGATCCACAAGGCCAAGGTCCGGGAGTTGAAACGAAAATCGCCGCCCCTCTTGTCGTTTTTCTCGTCGTCGGATTTTTTGTTGTTGTCAGACATCTCGTATCAAGTTGTTTGCAAAATCTATCATGCTCCCATGGGGGTCGCAAGAATCGGCTTGGCGCGCTGCCAGCGCCAATCAAGGTATCGGCGGGTTGAGGGACTGAGTTTGAAATTTTCCGAAATTCGCAGGCCTTCTACCCAGAAGATCTCCCCATCTGGGCGGGCGGCGACGATTCGACTCCGACGAGTATCAGCGGGAATTTTGGCCGAAACGAACAAGTTCTGGATCTTGGCGGCCTTGCCCAAGCCGATGGGTTGGAAGCGGTCGCCAGGTTGCCAATGGCGAAGGATGATGCCGGGGCCGATGGCGTCCGCATCGAGGAGTTCGCGCCCGGTCTTGGAGCGGGGTATTCGGATCGGGTGGCTTAGTGGAGTGGTCTTCCAGTGCAAGGTTGCGGTGCCGAATTGGACAGAAGAGCCCTCATTGAGAAGGACTTGGACTGTGCGCTGATCGAAGGTAAGCGGCGAGCGCTGGATAAGGCGAACCAGTCTCCCCGTGTGATCCAATTGGACCGAGTGGCCGCCTTCCAACATCACCGTCGCGCCCAGCTTGTTCCTGAGCTGTTCAATGTGGGCAAAATCTGGAACCAACGAGGCATCTTTGAGCTGTTTGACCACGACGCGGCGCTGGAGAGCGGTTGGTAGCGCGGAGAAACGGTGAGGTCGTCGTGACTCTGGCGTTGCCAGCCACGCAGTCGCCTCGCCCTCCATATAGTCCGATTCTGCTCCCAAGATCTCGGCACATCGTTGCACGGTTGTTGTCACAGAGGGACCGAAGCGGTCGACAATACTGGGGATCAGCCGGTTGCGGATCCAGTTGCGCTTGAAGGATTCATCCAAGTTGGAGAGATCGTTCCGATATTGGATCCGGCGAGTCTGGGCGAAGACGACCAGCGTCGATTTTGAAACCGTTAGCAGGGGACGGAGCAGGGTCAGATCAGGGTCAAACGGAGCCGGTTCATCTTGGGCCATTCCCCCCAAACTGGAGGCTTCGCCACGAAACAACCTAAGAAACACCGACTCGACCTGATCGTCCGCATGATGCGCTGTAACGATGAAGGAAGCGTTGAGAGCGCGAGCGGTGGCTGCGAGGAAGGAATGCCGCTCTCGGCGCGCCCACATCTCGGTGGAGCCGCCTCCAGATTGGTAGGCTGTTTGGGGAAAACCGGTGCTGAAAGAAATGCCCAGCGATTTGGCTGATCGTTGCACGACGTTTTGATCCGCATCGCTCTCCCGGCCGCGCAGGTGGTGATTGAAGTGGGCAACCGTGATCGCGAGAGCCGGGCGAGGCAGCGCCGAGTGGATCAAATGGAGCAACGCCATGGAATCCACCCCCCCAGAAACGGCGACGACCAACTTCGCGTTGGGAAGGTGGCTGAGCCGCCGGACCAAGAAAGTGCGAACGCGATGTTGGAGGTCTACCACTTCTCGAAACCTAGCGGAAAACCCTCGGAATGAACAGAGCGAGCGGGATACAGCTTTGGTTTTGATTTGGGAGGAGATGGCTCGAATTTCAAAATCTCAGTCGATTTAAAAACCAAAAACAGGACGAATTAAAACAGCGTGAAGATTTGTATTTAAAAAGTGTCCCGAAATAAAGCAAATCATGTTGACCAAGATGTCCTGTTGTGGGACAACTTCGGCAGCGATATGAAAACCTCTAAGTCAAACACCAACATTCTTAACACCAGAGTTGCCCGGGTTTCTTCGTTGTTGACGGTTGGGCTGGCTATTCTTGGTCCCGGCATGAAGTTGCCCAAAGCTTGGGCGAATGCACCGTTGGTGACTTCCATCACCAGTGAAGGCGGGGTGTCTTGGTCCGACACGGTCGACTGGTCCGCAGCTGGAATGGAATACGACGCGCTGCCAATGTCGTTCACCTTGCCCGTTACAGCCGGTCTCTCGCTCACGGTGTCTTCGCCGTCGGGATTGTTGGATCGGCGAGACCAGGACTCGGGCTGGATGGGTTGCTTCGCGGCGGGCGAGAAACTTCTGTGGAAGCATGAAGAGCAGGGCAGCATGCGGTCGGTCACCGAGCCGATCACCGTGTCTTTCAGCACTCCTGTCCTCGCGGTCGGAACCCGGATCCAGAGCGATCCTTACGGAGCGTATACCGGTTGGATCGAGGCGTTCGACGTCAACGACGTGATGGTTGGCTCCTATTCGGTGGGGGGCAATGCCTGCTATTGCTCCAACGGGAATGTGGCTTTCGTCGGGATCCAGGCAGACATGCCTGTCATCTCCTACGTCCGGCTGGGGGTGAGCGAACAAGATTCGTTCGCGATTGGCCATTTGAACATTTTGGCGGGAGACGGCGGCCAATCGATCCAGCAGTTCGGCCAATTTCAAACCACTCCGGTCCCGGAAGCAGGACCGGTGGCCGCAGCGGGTGTCTTTGGTCTTTTGATGGTCCGCTGGGTGTTCTTCCGGAAGTCCGAAGACGTCGTCGTTTGAAGGCGTGAGCCCCGGGGTCGCGCCGGCTCATGGCGCAACCGGTCGCGGGATCGAGTGGAATTGATCGAGGGGTTGTCGGACGCATCGGACTGGATTCTCTCCTCGCGGCGCTCCTAGTCTGCGCGCCACATGTCGCCGTGGCGCAGAGCATTTCAGTTCTATCGTGATGATCGCCGCCGTTTGGTCGCGATTCTGGGTCTGCTTTTTCTGGGGGTAGGAACAAATCTTCTCAAGCCATGGCCGGTGGCGCTGCTCATCGATTCGGTTCTCGGTGACAAGCCGCTGCCATCATGGCTCGCCGGCACTGGGGCAGCGGACTGGCCGAAGGCGACCGCCGTGGCCGTATTGGGGTTGGCGGCGTTTGTGATCTATCTATTCCAAGGGACGATCGATGCCGGACAGAACTTCATCTCCATCCAGGCCGGGCTGCGCGGTCTGATGCGAGCGCGCAACGCGGTTTTCGCGTGTCTCCAACGGCTTTCGCTCAAATTCCATCAGGGGACGAAGAGCGGCGACCTGATCTACCGCGCGTCTTGGGACACCTACTCGATCCAGACACTTTTTCAGCAGGGGCTCCTGACGTTCCTCAAGGCGCTGATTTCACTCTGCATGATGGTCGTCGTGATGCTGAAGCTGAACGGCGGGTTGACCCTCGTCGCCCTCGGCACCGTGCCGCTGCTGCTTCTGGTCATCCGGTTCTTCGGAAAGAAGATGACGGAGCGGGGAGCCGCCGCTCAACAGGCGGACAGCGCGGTCACGTCGCAGGTCCAACAAACCGTCGTGGCTCTGCCGCTCATCCAGAGCTACACGCGGGAGGACTATGAACAGACCCAGTTCAACACGCAGACCTTGACGGCCCACGACACGCGGTTGGCCCAACACGCATGGGAATTGGTCTATTGGCTGGCGATCGGATCGGTTTTCGGGCTTGGGGCCGCCGCGATCATCTGGATGGGAGGACGCGAGGTGCTGTCTGGTAAACTTACGGTTGGCGATCTCTTCATCTTTCTGACCTATCTCGGGCAGCTCTACGACCCGCTCAACCAGCTTTCCCATGTAGGGGCGACCGTTTCCAGCGCGTCAGCGGCGGCGGGTCGGGTGTTTGAACTTCTGGATACGCCGGAGGAAGTCAAAGACGGGAAGCGGGGAGTCTCACGTGTCGGAGATCCGTCCCCCGCGTCTGGCGCGTTGACCGTTCGCGGCGAAGTGCGCTTCGACCACGTCGGCTTCGGTTACACTTCCGAACGCTCGGTCTTGCGCGACATTTCGTTCTGTCTGAAACCGGGCGAATCCGCCGCGATCATCGGTCCTAGCGGCGTGGGCAAAACCACGCTGATGAACCTGCTCCCGCGGTTCTACGATCCAACGTCTGGCGCGGTCTCATTGGACGGAGTGGATCTCCGCGAATTGAAGCTGCGGGATCTTCGCTCCCAGATCGCGGTCGTGCTGCAGGAGCCGATCCTGCTCCCGGCGTCCATCGCCGAGAATATCGCGTATGGCAAACCCGGGGCGTCGCGAGAAGAGATCGAAGCCGCGGCCAAGTCCGCCAATGCCGACGCCTTCATCCGTCGGCTTTCTCGAGGCTATGACACTTCGGTCGGCGACGGCGCATCCCGACTCAGCGTTGGCGAGCGGCAGCGGCTGAATCTCGCGCGGGCCTTCCTCAAGAACGCCCCGGTTCTGCTGCTCGACGAGCCTACGAGCGCGCTCGATGCCGAGAGCGAACAGCTGGTCGTCCAAAGCCTCCATGAGCTCATGCGCGGCCGCACCGTCCTGATGGTGGCGCATCGGCTCAGCACCATCCGGCGTGTGACGAAGATCATCGTGATCCAGGACGGGGCGATCGCCGAGAGCGGATCGCACGATGAACTGATCCGCCGGGGCGGGTACTACGCGAGGGTCACCCGCGGTGCGGAGCCGCTGGGGTAGCCCGCATCGTGACGGGTTTGCGGTGCGATTCGAGATTGCAGCCCGGAGACGCTGGAAGACCACTGATCGGCGACCCGCTCCTTGTTTTTGGTTCCGATTTGTCAATGTCGCCCCGATGAAAACTCCCCGTCGTATTGTTGTCGGGCGCGGTGTCCCCAGCGGTGCGTCGGCTGCGGCCTATCCTGCTTCATCGCCGAGGAATCCACGTCACCGTTGTCGAACGCCCGCCCCATATCCTGCCGCTGATCGATGCCGACCTGGGTCTCCACTTACAGGAACAAACCAGGACCGAAGACTTTGTCTTGAAGACCGGGGCGACGGCTGCTGCCTTTACCCTCGAGGGCGTTGTGTTCTCGGACAGCGGCCTTCTGGAGGCCGGCTTGCCGGCTCAGCGTGGGCGTGAAAGTCGAATTTGGGCCCGCCCGTGCGGCGAGCCGGAGGGCAAATAACAGCTTGCCAGCGAGGTTCTGGATGCAGGAGTTTGTCAATCGCCCCGACGCCGCGTGTGCGGATTGTCGAACAGGGCCGAGAAACAACAGTCAACCAGCAACCTAACCTTCAACCTCCGTTGCCAGGCAACCAGGGTTTTCAGTTAGGCAATGGAGCCTTCAGGCGATTTCACGCCGATAGGACTCCCGCTGATATTCATAAAGAGAAGCAGAATGCTGACAATGGAAGAGGCCATGAAGCAGAGCGACACGCTCTTCGCTGCGGGCCAGATCGTAAAGGGAACCATCATCGAAGTCCGTCCCAAGGAAGTCATGGTGGACATCGGCTACAAGTCCGAAGGGGTCGTCTCCGGGAACCAGTTCGATGATATCAAGGTCGTGAAGGTCGGGGATGTCATCGACGTCCTGATCGAGAAGCTCGAAGACAAGGACGGCATGGTCGTCCTCTCCAAAGAGAAGGCCGAGTTCAAGCAGAACTGGGAGAAGATCCTCCAGATCGCCAGCGAAGGCTCCACCGTCACCGGCAAGGTCAAGGCCGCCGTCAAGGGCGGTCTCATCGTCAACATTGGCGTCGAGGCGTTCCTGCCCGCTTCCCAGGTGGACATCGTTCCGCCCAAGAATCTCGCCCCCTTCGTCGGCAACACCTACGAGTTCAAGGTCGTCAAGATCAACCAGGACCGTCAGAACGTCGTCCTGTCCCGCCGCGAGCTCATCGAGGCCGAACGCAACGAGAAGCGCTCCAAGCTGCTCTCCGAGATGATGCCCGGCGACATCCGCAAGGGCACCGTCAAGAACCTCACCGACTTCGGCGCGTTCATCGACCTCAACGGTCTGGACGGCCTCCTGCACATCACCGACATGTCCTGGGGCCGCATCGGCCATCCGAGCGAGCTCCTCCGCGTCGGACAGGACCTCGACGTCGTCGTTCTCGACATCAACCGCGAGAAGGAACGCGTCTCCCTCGGCCTCAAGCAGAAGATGCAGAATCCTTGGGAAGGCATCGAAGCCAAGTACACCGTTGGCCAGAAGGTCAAAGGCAAGGTCGTCAACCTCGTGCCCTACGGCGCTTTCGTCGAACTCGAACCCGGTGTCGAAGGCCTCGTCCACGTCACCGAGCTCAGCTGGACCAAGCGCATCGCCAAGCCCTCCGACGTCCTCAAGGCGGATCAGGAACTCGAGGCCGTCGTGCTCGGCATCAACCGCGAGGAACAGAAGATCTCCCTCGGTGTCCGCCAGCTCGAGACCAACCCGTGGGACAACGCCGAAGCCAAGTATCCTGTCGGCACCAAGGTCAGCGGCAAGGTCCGCAACCTCACCAGCTACGGCGCCTTCGTCGAACTGGAAGAAGGCCTGGACGGCATGATCCACGTGTCCGACATCAGCTGGACCCGCAAGATCAACCACCCGTCTGAGGTGTTCAAGAAGGGCGACGACGTCGCGGCCGTGGTGCTCGAGGTCGACAAGGCCAACCAGCGCATCTCGATCGGCGTGAAGCAGCTCGAGATCGATCCTTGGGACAAGATCGACGACTTCTACAAAGTCGGCGATCTCGTCACCGGCCAGGTCACCAAGCTGGCGAGCTTCGGTGCCTTTGTTGGGCTCCAGCACGAGATCGATGGATTGGTCCACATCTCCCAGGTCAGCGAAGACCGGGTGGACAAGATCAAGAACGTGCTCAAGGTCGGCGACGACGTGACGGCCCGTGTGATCAAGATCGACCGCAGCGACCGGCGCATCGGCCTGTCCATCAAGGCGGCCAACTACAGCCCGGAACAGCTGAAGGAAGAGCAGAAGATGCTCGACAACCTGAAGCCCGGCGAAGACCTCGTCGCTCTCCAGCACGCGTTCGACGCGGCGGACGAGATGATCAAGGGCAAGGAGTAGCCCCGTCTCTTCTGATCCCAACCATAAAGGGCCGGCGTCAGCCGGCCCTTTTACTTTGTCCTGGATCGGTCGCGGATCGACCGATCCAGGACGCATCTATTGATTTCCCTCCATCATACGTTTTAATGACCGGGTCATGGTGCTGACCATCGAAATGTTTGAAGAAGAGATGCAGGAAGCCCTCCGGGTCTTCGACCGCTGCATCGTCTGTCTTGAGAAGGCGCCCTCCGATTGTGAGGGCGCACTGCATCGTCTTGTCCAAAAGGCGATCGACGCCTTCGAGAGCCGCGCCCCGCATCTGCGACACGGGATCGCACTGGACGGCCACGTGACCATTATTCTTAGCCAATCCGAGTCCGATCGGCCTCTGTGCGGCATCTACTTCAATCTCCATTCGCCCTACCGCCGCGTCGCCGAATCCCAGAAGGCGACCCTGGTGGAAGGTCGCGATTGACCGGAGTTTCCGGTCCTTTCCTTTGGCCAAAACCACCCACATTGAACTCGGGGACGGAACTCTTGTCCGGATCCTCTTTGAGAACCGCAGCATTCTGCTCCTGGACAAACCGGCTGGTTGGGTGCTCACGCCCGACGTGCCCGTGCCAGGTCGCTCGAACCTGCAGATCGCCATCGAATCCTCCATTGGCGGAGGCGCCTTCTGGGCCCGGTCCCGGGGACTGAAGTTTCTCCGGTTCGTCCACCGGCTGGATGCCGACACGAGCGGAGTGCTGATGTGTGCCAAGCACCTGGGAGCGATGCGGCCGCTCTCGGTTCAATTCGCCCAGCGCCGGGTGGAGAAGTCCTATCTCGCCGTGACGCATGGTGTGCCGAAGCTTGATCGCTGGATCTGCCAGCTCCCGCTCGGTCCGGATCCCGAGCGGTACGGTCGGCACCGCGTCGATCCGGACTACGGCAAGCAGGCCGAGACCCATTTCCAGGTGTTGCAGAAGAACGATCGGGCGGCGCTCGTGCTGGTTCGGCCCATCACCGGCCGCACCCATCAGATCCGGCTTCACCTGCTCGCCAACCGCACCCCGGTGGCGGGTGATCGCATGTATGCCGGGGCTAACCGCCACGCGCTGCTCGGGTTGCGCGCCATCCGCTTGGGATTCGCGGACCCCTTTGACCGCAAGGCCATCATGGTGTCGGCCCCGATCAAGGACTTCGTCCACTACTACAAGTTCAACGCCGAACAGGCCGAGGAGCAGATCAAGCAGGTCCGCTTCGATCCGCCGCTCGGTCCTTTGAACGAGCCGGATGAAGAAGAGGACGAGGTGACGGGCGTGCAGGCCTCGGGTTCACGTGCGCCTCGCGGAGGCGTTTCCCGGCGCCCGGAGCGGCCCGAACAGCGAGTCTTCGGCCGGGAATCAAGCCGGACAACTTCGGCCCCTCGCCGAACGGTCCGTCCCGAAATACGGCGCGAAGCTCCATGGCGCCCCGAAGGCGTTGAGGCGCCATCGCCGCGTCCGCGTCCGCCTGCCGCCCGCCGTCCGTTCGGCGAAATCGCTAAGCGCCGGTTCGAGCCCAAGGTCCGCGATGAGCGAATTCCGTCGATCGCCCGCCGCGCCCGCGGCACCCGGGGGCGCCCACCCCGGCCCTGAGTCCCGACGGTTTGGCGGACTGCGCCCTTGGGGGAAACGGGCTTCTTCTTTGGGGCCGCGCCGCGAGGCCATTCGAGAACTTCGAGTCGCACCGACGTTCGGGCCGATCCGTCAGCCCTGCGGAAAGCCTGACGAATCATGAAACGCGGCGTTGCTCGGGGCAGCCGGCTTTTCCATGCTCTTCGTAACACACCATCCCATGGCTATTCGTTCGCATTCCCGTGCTTTTAAGGCTCCGTTTGTTTTGGCGTCCGCATTCGCCGCGCTCTTTCCGCTGACCGGATTGGCGCAGCGTGGGGGAGGCTCGATCCTCGAACAGTTCCCGTTCCTCTCGAAGGACGCGCAGCCTACTCCGGAACAACTCGCCAAACTCCCGGGCGTGCTGCCGGAAAAGGCCGCGCAATTGATCAAGGAAGTGAAGGTGCCCGAAGGATTCACCGCCACCATCTTCGCCACGCCGCCGGCGGTGAACTATCCCGTCTTCATCGCAGCCGCGCCCGACGGCACGCTCTACGTCTCCAGCGACGGCAACGGATCGCTCGACCGGAAGGAGCATCTCGGCCGTGTTCTTCGCGTCCGCGATACGAACGGCGATGGTCAAGCCGACGAGGTGAAAGCCTTCGTGCCGGACGTCGTTTCACCGCGCGGCCTCGTCTGGGACCATGACCGCCTCTACCTGATGCATCCGCCCAACATCAGCGTCTTCATCGACAACGACGGCGACGGCGTGGCCGACGAGAGCAAAGTCCTCATCAAGGGCATCGCCTTCGACTTCAAGGACCGGCCCGCCGACCATTCGTCGAACGGCCTGGAACTGGGCATCGACGGCTGGATCTACGCCGCCATCGGCGACTTCGGCTTCATGCACGCCGAAGGAACGGACGGCAGAAAGCTTCAGCTGCGGGGAGGCGGGGTGGTTCGTTTCCGGCCCGATGGTTCCGGCCTCGAGCTCTACGCGATGGGCACCCGCAACATCCTGGAAGCGGCGGTCAGCCCGTTGCTCGACATCTTCGCCCGTGACAACACCAATGACGGCGGCGGATGGGACGTTCGCTTCCACCACTTCTCCGGCCTGACGCAGCACGGGTATCCGCGCCTCTTCAAGAATTTCCCCGGGGAATTCATCGAACCTCTGGCCGACTATGGTGGCGGTGCCGGCTGCGGTGCCGCGTGGATCGATGAACCCGGCATCCCGGCCAAATGGAACAACGCTCCGTTCACCGACGACTGGGGCCGCGGCTGGGTCTATCACCACGGTCTCACCCCCGACGGCGCCACGTTCAAAGTCACCCAGGAGGAGTTTCTCCGGCTCGACCGCGTGACCGACATCGACGTGGATGCCAACAGCGCGATCTATGCGGCCAGTTGGAAGGGGGCCTCGTTCACCTGGGTCGGTCTGGACGTCGGCTTCCTCGTCCGCTTGACGCCGACCGGCTATCATCCGGAGCCGCTGCCGGACTTCGCCAAAGCGACTCCTTCCCAGCTCGTCGGCCTGCTTGATTCGCCCAGCGCGCGCCGTCGCCTCGAAGCGCAACGCACCTTGCTGCGTCGCGGTGTGGACAAGACCGTGGCCGCCCTGTTGGAGTCTGTGGCCGGCAATTCTTCCAAGCCGCTCGCGACCCGTGTGGCGGCGGTCTTCGCGCTCAAGCAGGCCCTGGGGGCGGCCGCGATCCAGCCCTTGGTCAAGCTCGCCGCGAATCCATCCATCGCTCCCTGGGCTATCCGGGCCCTGACCGATCGGGCCGATGAATTGAAGGGCGTTCCCGCCAAACCGATCCTCGCCGCGCTGAAATCCACCGACGCCCGCACCCGCAAAGAAGCCGTCGTGGCGGTCGGGCGCCTGGGAGACGTGGCGCAGGCCAAGGCCTTGGTGCCATTGCTCGGCGACGCCGATCCGGTCATCTCCCGCACCGCGGTCCAGGCCCTGATGCGTCTTCAAGCGGACGACGTTTGCTTGGCGGCGGTCGATTCGAAGAAAAGTTCCGCCGAGGTCCGCGCCGGCGCGCTGCAAGTCCTCCAGACGCTGCACACTCCGGCCGTGGTGGACGGATTGATCGCACGATTGAACAAGGAGACCGACGCGACCCGTCGCGAAGGATTGATCTCCGCGCTCTGCCGGCTGCACTTCGTCGACGGTGAGTGGAAAGGTGATTCCTGGGGCACCCGGCCCGACACGCGTGGGCCCTATTACCAGCCGGATCCGTGGAGCGAGACCGCCAAGATCGGCTCCACGCTCAAGGCCGCGCTCGACAAGGCGGACTCGAAGGAGGCCGCGCTCATCGGCCGTGAAATGGCCCTCAACCGCATCCCCGCCGGCGACGCCATCGACACGCTCATCGCCCGCGCCGAAAAGGACGCCAGCCTTTTGCCCGCCATTGCCGCCCAGTTGGCCGACGCCGACTCCGTGCCTGCGAGCGCCGTTCCGCTGCTGGCCCGGACGGCCCGGGCCCAGGACACGTCCGACGCCATTCGCGCCCAGGCCGTGATCGCGCTCGCCAAGACCTCCAGTCCGGACGCGTGGAGCGCCATCCTCGCGGGCTACCCGCTCGTGCAGGCGACGCGCACCGAGAACAATCTCGCCGCCAAAACGAAGAGCGCCGTCTTCGGCGCCAACGGGCTCGACCAGGTCCACGCGGTCTTCGCGGAGGAAGCCGCCAAGCTGAACGGAGACGCGTCCGAGCTCGCCGACGTGATGTTGCTCCGTCTGTCCGGCCGCAAGGTCGGTGCGCCCGAAGCCCGTGAAGCCGCCAGCAAGGCACTCGATGCCGGCTGGTCGGAACCCAAGCGTCGCATCCAGATCCTCAAGGCCGCCGCCGAGGCCCGCGACACCAGCCGGGCCGCCCAGTTCGTGGCCGCACTCGACGATCCGAACCAAGACGTGGCCAAAGCCGCGAAACAGACGATCGACCAGTTGCGGATCAATCCCGACAAGTTCCGCGCCGAAGCGAAGGCACCCCACATCCAGGACATGAAAGTGGCCGACGTCGTGGCGGCCGTGATGATGACCAAGGGCGACGCGAACCGGGGTGAACAGCTCTTCACCCAAGTGGGCTGCGTCGCCTGCCACACCGTGACGACCGACGAGCCGCTGAAGGGTCCGTTCCTCGGCAACATCGCCTCCGTCTATCCGCGTCGGGAACTGGCCGAGGCCATTCTCATGCCGAACAAGACCATCGCCCAGGGCTTCGTCACCCAGCATTTCGAGATGAAGAACGGCGACGAGATCGAAGGCTTCGTGGTGCGGGAAGCGGCCGACGTGGTGACTCTCCGCAACGTCGCCGCCCAGGAGGTTCAGGTGAAGGTCGCCGATGTCGCCAAGCGCGAGAAACTGGAGAAGTCGCTCATGCCCGAAGGCCTGGTCGCACCGCTGACGGTCTCCGATTTCGCCTCGCTCCTCGACTACCTCGAACGGTTGAACAAGGCCTCCAAAAAGTGATCGTCTCCAAACTATGAACCGCCGTCTCGCCCTGCTCGGATCGCTGATCATCACGCTGCGCCTCGGTGCCGCCGAACCGAAACCGGAGCGCCTCTGGCCGGAGACGGCGCCGGGCGAGAAAGGTGGAATGGCCGAAGAGGCCGACCTGACCAAGCCGACCGAGGACTTCGTGGCGGGCCGCCGGCTCATCCGGCTCGGCAACGTCTCCACGCCGACGCTGGCCGTCTACAAACCGGCCCCGGAGAAGGACACCGGTGCGGCGGTTCTCGTCTGTCCCGGCGGCGGCTATCACATCTTGGCGATGGATCTGGAGGGCACCGAGGTCTGCGAGTGGCTCAATTCCGTCGGCGTCACGGGCGTGCTCCTGAAATACCGCGTTCCGCGCCGCGAAGGCCTGCCGCCGCACGCCGCGCCGTTGCAGGATGCCCAGCGGGCCATGGGCCTGGTCCGTCATCGGGCGAAGGAGCTGGGCATCGATCCCCGTCGGATTGGAGTGCTCGGTTTTTCGGCTGGAGGACATCTCGCCGCCGCCCTGAGCAACACCTTTCAGGTCCGCACCTACCCCGTGGTGGACGGGGCGGACAAGGAATCCTGCCGGCCCGACTTTTCGGTGCTGATCTATCCCGCCTATCTGACCAAGGACAACCAGGGCGAAATTCTTGCTCCGGAAATGACCGTGACCAGCAACACGCCGCCGACCTTCATCGCCATGGCCGAGGACGATCCGGTGAAGGCCGAGAATGCGCTCGTCTATTTCAAGGCGCTGAAAGACGCCAAGGTTCCCGCCTCCATGCATCTCTATCCCACCGGCGGCCACGGCTACGGCCTTCGTCGCACCGAACAGGAAGTCACCACGTGGCCTGATCGGGTCGCTGATTGGATGCGGAGCAGCGGGCTTCTCGTCAGGAAGTGAAACCTTCAAAATCGGTCTTCTTCAGCGGACTCTGGGTTTTGGTCGTCTTTACGGGGTTGCTCCAGGCGGAGCAAGTGGACCTTGGGGCCGGCAGCTACACGAGGGACCTGCCCATGGGCGCGAAGGGTCCTCCCGGGACGATTCTCCGCACGGAGAGAGTCAGGGGTCCGATGCCGTCGAACGACTGGTGGTCGTCCGCTGCCTGGCCGGGTGAATCCTTTCCGCAGTATCCCCATCCTTTGGCGGTGAAGACCGAGCCGGAGGGCCTGCGGATCTACTATCCTGGGCCCTCGATCCGTTCGGACAAAGCGGCCATCTACGGTTCCATGGCGGGCGGAAAGGAAGACTTCGTCCTCGGTCATTCGGCGGTGGACCATTTTCCGAGACCGCTGGTGGATGGATCCAGCGATTGGTTCGTGGATCTGCGATTCGCGACGAACGACGCGGCGCTGCGCGTCTCCTATGGTCACGGCTCACCCTACGTCTATGCGGTCTATCAGGGCGGGGAACCGCGGCTGACCTTCGGGTCCGCCCCGTCGGTGATGGTCGGTGACGACCATTCGCCGACTCTCGGCGTGAACATCCACGGTCGGCGCTACGGACTGTTCGCGCCGTCGGGCTCGACCTGGAGCGGTCTCGGAACGCGGACGCTTTCCTGCGACACCAAGGGAAAGGGTTACTTCAGCGTGGCCGTGCTTCCTGACGGCGCCACTGCCACGCTCGAACTGTTCGCGCGGCACGCCCACGCCCACGTGGTCGGAACCAAGGTGTCGTGGAGCTACGATCCGGCTTCGGCGGCGGTGACGACCCGGTTCGATTTTGAGACCGTGGCCCGCGAAGGCGACGAGCGCGGAACGCTCTTCGCCCTGTATCCGCACCAATGGAGAAACACCGGCACCGCGCTGCTTCCGCTCGGCTACCGTTCCGTGCGCGGGGCGCTGAAGCTGGCTGCCGGCTCTTCGTTCGCCACGCGGACGCGGTTCACCGGGATTCTTCCGGCGCTGCCCGATGTGGGCGGAACGGACCGGGACACGATGGTCCGCGATTTCGCCGTCGATCTGGCCCGCCCCGGAGGCGACGGGCGCGACACTTACTGGGTGGGCAAACAGTTGGGCCGGCTCGCGACGCTCCTTCCCATCACCGAGCAATACGGGCTGCCCGAAACGGCCGCCGTGCGGGCGCGGGTTCGCGGGGTTTTGGAGGATTGGTTCTCGGCCAAGGCCCCCAACGGAAAACCGAAAGCAGGCGCGTGGTTCGGCTATGATCGGAACTGGGGCACGTTAATCGGCTATCCGGCGAGCTTCGGGTCGGATCGTGAGCTGAACGACCACTACTTCCACTACGGCTACTTCATCAAGGCCGCCGCCGAGATCGCCCGGGAGGATCCGGAGTGGGCCCGGTCCGATCGCTGGGGCGGCATGGTGGAACTTTTGATCCGGGACATCGCCGCATCCGAGCGGAGCGACCCGCTGTTTCCGTTTCTCCGGTGTTTCGATCCTTACGCCGGGCATTCGTGGGCCAGTGGCCCCGCCCAGTTTGCGGACGGCAACAACAATGAATCTTCCTCCGAGGCCATGAACGCATGGTCGGGACTGGTCCTGTGGGGCGAGGCCACGGGCAACACCCGCCTCCGCGACCTCGGTGTCTGGCTCTACACGACCGAGATGCAGGCCATCCAGGAGTATTGGTTCGACGTGTGGAACGAGAACCATCCCCGCGACTACACCCCCTCCGTCGTGACCATGATCTGGGGAGGCAAAGGTGCGAACGGCACCTGGTTCACCGCCGATCCGCAGCTCGTGCACGGGATCAACTGGCTGCCCATCCACGGCGGTTCGCTCTACCTCGGGCATTTTCCCGGCTATGCGGCGAAGAACTACGCAGCCTTGGTGGCCGAGCACGGCGGGGATCAATGGGACAACTGGCCCGACCTCGTCTGGATGTATCGCGCGTTCAGCGATCCGGCGGATGCCCGTCGCCTGCTTGATGCCGCGCCTTCGAACACGAGGCTCGAAGACGGCAATTCGTGGGTGAACACCCGCCACTGGATCACGAATCTTGAACGTCTCGGCGCACCCGATCCATCGATCACCGGGACCGAGCCGATGGCCGTCGTCTTCCGTCGTGGATCGCGACTCTCCTACGTCGTCTACAGCCTGACCGATGGCGCCAGGACCGTTCGGTTTTCCGATGGGACCAGCGTGCCCGTCAATGCTCGCGGCTTCACCGTCAAGACTCGCGAGAAGTGATCCGGGGAGAAGAACTGGCGTGGTCTTTCCGAAAGTGGTTTGTCGGCGGGAGGAGCAATTGCAGGAACCGGCGAGACAACTCCGAGGAAGCGGACCACGAGTAGATGGGACGCCATCGAACAGGCAGAAATCCTTGCAGATCCTGGTTCAATCTCGGCCGCGATCTCCGAACGATCTTCAAGGTGGGGTAGCCATTCAAACGCAGGTCGCTTGCCGCGCGACAATGGCGTTGCCGAACCCGTTCCCGCCTCCAAGCGCACTCCCGAGCGGAGAGAGCTGGACCCGCCCGGGTCCAAGCTCGGGAGAACGGTCCGAAGCCGCCAAATGAGGACCCAGCTCCGAAGACCTCGCTCCAAAGGCTGGAACCTGTGGAGCGGGGTCTTCGGAGCCGGCCGGAACAAGACGATCCTCTCCCAGGAGCTTGTCTCGCCGCAGTCGCGGGACGTTTAGTCGGCTTTGAGTTCGTCGAAGCGCGAGCCGGTGAAATCCAGCTTGAAGATCATGCCCTCGTAGCCGACCGCATAGAGATTGCCCGCCTCGTCGGCGGTGAACGAGACGAGTCCTTGGCCTTGGGGGAGCGAGCCGATCTGGTGGACGGTTTTAAGAACGCCGTTCTCCTGGGTGACGCCGAAGATGCGGCGCGAGGTGTAGTCGCCGCAGAGATACACGCCGTAGAAGGACGACTGCTTGTCGCCGCGATAGACCAGCCCGCCGGTGACCGAGTTCCCGTATTTCCGGCGGTAGGCGAACACGGGCGAAACGAACTTCCGGCCCTCGACCCGGTATTGATTCGAGAAGGGTTCATACCCTTCGAACACGTTCCAGCCGTAGTTTCCGCCGCGCTTGATGATGTCCACTTCCTCCACGCGGTCCTGGCCGACATCCGCCAGCCAAAGGTCGCCGGTCACGCGGTCGAAGGAGAAGCGCCACGGGTTGCGGAGACCGTAGGCCCAGATCTCGGGCCGTGCGTCGGGGCGGCCCACGAACGGGTTGTCGGACGGGATGGCGTAGGCCTTGCCTTCGGTTTGGTGGTCGACGTCGATCCGCATCATCTTGCCGAGCAGGAGCTGCAGGTTCTGGGCGTGGCCGTTGGGATCGTTGTGCGGACCGGTGTCGCCCATCGCGAAGTAGAGGAAGCCGTCCGGTCCAAACTCCAGACAGCCGCCGCTGTGGTCTTCGGCCACGCTCACGATCTTGATCAGGCGACGGCCCGGTCGACCGGAATCCGCCGAGAAGTCGGCGTTGAATTCCTTCTCTTCCAGAACGGTGGCGACGGTGCCGTCCTCGAAGACCTGATACTTCAGATAATACTTCCGGTTTTCGCGGAACTTCGGATGGAACGCCAGGTCGAGCAGACCGTTCGGACCGCGGTCGCTGAACACCTCGCGGGTGAGATCGCTGAAGATGGCCTTCTCTTCGCCGTTCGCGGTTTTCTTCACCCGCCAGATGAAGCCTTTCTGATGGAGCACGAGAAAGGTGTCGGGAACTCCGGGCACCTGCTGCATGGCGGTGAGCCCGGTCTGGATCTTGGACTTTGGAATCGTGAGAGGCTGGTCAAGGAAAGGTCGGACGGCGATCGGCTTGGCCAGTTCGGGAATCAGCGCCGGCATGCCGTGATCGCTGATGAGCGCGTTCGCCGGTTGTTTCAGCGTGGTCAGATACTCCGTGAGGTCGGTGAATTCCTGGAGCGACAAACCGGCCTGGAGACCTTCCGGCATGAGCGAGACGGCGCTGCCTTCCTGTTTTAGGATGTCGGCTTTGGCGATGGCCACGAGCTTCCCGTCACCGCCCATCAACTGGATGCCGCTTCCGATGGACTGCTTGAGAATGCCCTGGATCGTCTCGCCGGACTTCGTCTCGACCGTCACCGTGCCGTAGCCGGGGGCGATCTTCGCGGAGGGCAGCAGCACGGATTCGACCAGATCCCACCGGCCAAAGGCGTCTCCGGCGGCGGATAGATCCGGACCGGCTTTGGACGCCGTGCCGTCGATCGAATGGCACTTGGCGCAGCCGAGACGCTGCTCGTCGGCGAAGAGCGCCGCGCCGCGAGCGGCGTCTCCGGGCCGCGTCAGGGCGTGCCGGCGATACTCGTCCAGACTGCGCGGCGTGGTGTTTTGGGCCGCGCCCGGCTGGCTCGAGGTTAAGAAAAGCGCGAGGGCCGCGCAGAGTCCGAGACGGTTCTTGGTGGCGGTGTGCACGGGATTGCTTACGGGCGGATTGTTGCTGTGCCCCAGGTTGCAGGCAGCTTGTCACCGCAGACTGCATCTGCGTCGGGCCGGGCCTCAAACCATGGAGATGGAACCACGAGCGGACGCTAGAGACGCCGGGCGCGGCCCAACAAGATTAAACCGCTTGTCGGGTGCCTGCTTCCCGGACTCGATCCGCGAAGGTTCAGTAGTTCAACCAAGGCCCGAGCCAGCGTTCCATTTCATCGACGGAGCGGCCCTTGCGCCGGGCGAGGTCTTCCACCTGGTCCTTGGCCAGCTTGCCGACGGCGAAATAGATGGAGTCGGGGTGCGAAAAGTAGAGGCCGCTGACGCTGCTGCCGGGCCACATGGCGCAACTCTCGGTGAGCTGGATGCCGGTCTTGGCCTCGACATCGAGGAGCTTCCAGAGGGTCTGCTTCTCGGTGTGGTCGGGGCTGGCGGGGTAGCCGCCGGCGGGCCGGATGCCGCGGTATTCCTCCTCGATGAGCTGCTCGCGGGTGAGGTTCTCGGTCTGGCCGAAGCCCCATTCGTCGCGGACGCGCTTGTGGAGGTATTCGGCGAAGGCTTCCGCCAATCGATCCGCCAGAGCCTCCGCCATGATGGCGTTGTAGTCGTCGTGGTCGGCTTTGAACTTCTTTACCAATTCGTCGAGCCCGAAGCCGGTGGTGACGGCGAAGGCGCCGAGGTGATCGCGTAGTGGGGCGGACATCCTGTCTGCCTCGCGGGCTTCCAGCCCGTTGGCGTTGGACGATCCAGGGCTGATGAAAGCCCCGGAGACAGGCTGGAAGCCTGTCCCACTGCGTGGCGCGACGAAGTCGGCGAGGGAGCGGTTGGGCGTGCCGTCGGTCTTGTCCATCTGCTGGCGGAGCATGTGGAAGGTGGTCAGCACCGTGGTCCGGCTTTCGTCGGTATAGAGCTCGACGCTGTCGCCGACGCGGTTCGCCGGGAAGATGCCATAGACGCCGCGCGCCTGGATCAGATTCTTGCCGATGATCTCGTCGAGCAGAGTCTGGGCGTCGGCGAAGAGCTTGGTCGCTTCCTCGCCATACTTCTCGTGCTGGAGGATTTTCGGATAGACGCCGCGCAGTTCCCACGTGTGGAAGAACGGCGACCAGTCGATGAACTCGCGCAGCTCGGCGAGCGAGACATCTTGCAGCACGCGCACCCCGGTAAACGCGGGCTTGGGCAGGTCGTGGAACTTCAACTGGGCGGCGTTGACGCGGGCCTTGTCCACGGAGAGGAGGGTCTGGCGGTTGCCGGTGTGCTGTTCGCGGAGCTTCTCGTAGTCGGCGCGAAGCTTGGCTACGAACTCGGACTTTTGGTCCCCGCTCAACAGGCTGCTGGCCACGGGCACCGCGCGGGAGGCGTCGAGGACATGGACGACGGGTTCGCTGTAGTGCTGGGCGACTTTGACGGCGGTATGGGCGCGGCTGGTGGTGGCGCCGCCGATGAGCAGGGGAACCTTGAAACCGGTGCGTTCCATCTCCTTGGCGACGTGGACCATCTCGTCGAGCGACGGCGTGATGAGACCGCTCAGGCCGATAATGTCGGCGTTTTCCAGCTTGGCGCGTTCGAGGATCTTCTCGCATGGCACCATGACCCCCATGTCGATCACCTCGTAGTTGTTACAGGCGAGGACGACACCGACGATGTTCTTGCCGATGTCGTGCACGTCGCCCTTCACGGTCGCGAGGATGATCTTGCCCTGGGCTTTCACCGCTTCGCCACGGGCGGCCATGGCGGCCTTTTCGGCTTCCATGAACGGCGTGAGATAGGCGACGGATTTCTTCATCACGCGGGCGGACTTCACCACCTGCGGGAGGAACATCTTGCCCTCTCCGAACAGGTCTCCGACGACGCTCATGCCGGCCATCAGCGGGCCCTCGATGACGAGCAATGGCTTGCCGTATTTCGCATGGGCTTCCGCGGTGTCGGCGTCGATATGGAGGTCGATGCCTTTGACGAGCGAATGGGACAAACGTTCTTCGACGGTGCCTTTGCGCCATTCCTCCTCGATCTTCTTGTCGGCGGCGGTGGTGCCGGCGCCGGCGGCCTTCAGTTTCTCGCCGTGGTCGACGAGACGCTCGGTGGCGTCGGGGCGGCGGTTGAGCAAGGCGTCTTCGACGAGGAACTTCAGCTCGGGCTCGATCTCCTCATAGACCTCCAACAAGCCGGCGTTGACGATGCCCATGTCCATGCCGGCCTTGATGGCGTGGTAGAGGAACGCGCTGTGCATGGCCTCGCGGACGGGGTTGTTGCCGCGGAAGCTGAACGAGACGTTCGACACGCCGCCGCTGATCTTGGCGTGCGGGAGGTTCTGTTTGATCCAACGCGTGGCTTCGATGAAGTCCACCGCGTAGTTGTTGTGCTCCTCGATGCCGGTGGCGACGGTGAGGATGTTCGGATCGAAGATGATGTCCTCGGGCGGAAATCCGACTTCGTCCACGAGGATGCGATAGGCGCGTTCGCAGATGCGGATCTTCTCGGCGTAGGTGGCGGCCTGGCCCTGTTCATCGAAGGCCATGACCACGACGGCGGCGCCGTATTTCAGCACCTTCGCCGCGGATTCACGGAATTTCGCCTCCCCCTCCTTGAGCGAGATGGAGTTCACGATGCCCTTGCCCTGAAGGCATTTCAGGCCGGCCTCGATGACTTCCCACTTCGATGAGTCGACCATGAAAGGAACCTTGGCGACCTCGGGTTCGCTGCCGAGCAGCTGGAGGAAACGGCTCATCGCGGCGACGCCGTCGATCATGCCCTCGTCCATGCAGACATCGATGATGTTGGCGCCGTTCTCGACCTGCTGCCGCGCGATGGCGACGGCTTCGTCGTATTTGTTCTCCTTGATCAGCTTCGCGAACTTGGGCGAGCCGGCGACGTTCGTGCGCTCGCCGATCATGATGAACTGGCCGATCTGCTGGGTGAACGGAGCGGAGCCTGAGAGGCGCAGGGGCAGGGGAGCGACGGGCTCCGGGGCGGCTCCTGAAATCCCCCCGAGACGCTCGGTGCCGGGTTCCTTAGGAGCCAAGTCGCGCGGATGGCGGCCTTCGAGCGACTTGGCGATGGCGGCAATGTGTTCGGGCGTGTTGCCGCAACAGCCGCCGGCGATGTTGATCAGTCCGCTTTGGGCGAACTCGCCGAGGAAGCGGCCCATGTCCTCCGGTTTCAGATCGAAGCCGGTCGGCGAAAGCGGATTCGGCAATCCGGCATTCGGATAGCAGGAGATGGCGCAGGTGGACTTCTCGGACAATTCCGCGAGGAACGGCCGCATCAGGTCGGGACCGAGCGAGCAGTTCAGACCGATCGAGAGCGGCTTCACGTGCTTCACCGAGGTCCAGAAGGCCTCGATGGTCTGGGCCGAGATCATGGTCTCGCCACCGCGACCGACCGCGGCGGAGAACGAGATCGGCAACCGAACCTTGTCCTGCTCGAACACTTCCTGGATGGCGACGAGAGCCGCCTTGGCGTTGAGCGAATCGAAGATCGTCTCCACCAGCAGAAAGTCCGATCCGCCCGCGATGAGTGCGCGGATCTGGGTGAGGTAGGCCTGCTTGACCTGGTCGAACGTCACCACGCGGAATCCGGAATCGTCGGCGTCGGGCGAGTTTGAGAGCGAGACGGTCAACGGCCCGATGGCACCCGCTACGAAACGTTGTTTGCCGTCCTTGTTGGCCACACGGTCGGCCCATTCGCGGCATTGGCGGGCGGAGGTTTCGTTGATCTCCCAGGCGAGGTCGTTGAGGAACTTGTCCTCGATGATCTTCTGATAGAACGCCGGGTCTTTGCGCCCGCCGTGTTCGCGCGGGTCGTCCACGAAGAACTCGCTCTGGCCGATGCTCGTGGCGGAAAAGGTGTTCGTCTCGACGATGTCCGCGCCGGCTTCGAGGAAGCGGCGGTGGATGTCGCAGATCATGCCCGGCTGGGTGATCGAGAAAAGGTCGCCGTTGTTCAGCAGATCCTTCTTCGAACCGCCGAACCGCTGGCCGCGAATATCCGCCTCCTTCATTTCGTAGGTGCGGATGGTCGTGCCCATCGCGCCGTCGATGATGGCGATGCGCTTCTGCAACAGGCGCTCCAGCGCGGCGCCTTGGCCGGTGTAGATCGGAGATTGGCTCACAGGTGCGAAAGTAAGAGGGCTCATAGGCTTGCGCTAGAATAAAAATCATCGCATCAGGATGCGTAGATATGATGTGTAGGCTTTGGTGTTTTGGGAATGGCTTTCAGGGGAGGCGCCAAGAATTTTAACAGCCCGGATGAATGCCGCGTCAAGTGGATCAATGGACTGACGATGGACGTTTGGAATCCACGAGTTTTCCCGGGCTTGTCGCCGGGTTGTCACTCGATCGTCCTAGTTGCCAACCAAGATATTGCCCATGAACGCCGCCGCCTCGATGCCAACCCGGAACCGCACGGCCCATGACCCGGGCCTGCCGTTCGAGGTGCCCGATGGGCGGAACGTGGCGTTGGCCGCGAGCGTGGCGCAGGAGTTTCTGGATCGACCTCTTTTTCCGTCCCGGGTGGCGGAGCCGGATCGCGAACGGGCCGGAATTCTTCTGAGCGTGATGTCCTACTGCTACGCCCGGGGCTGTCTCCGATCAGAGGAGGTGCAGCTCGCGGCCGCCGAAAATCCGTCGGTTCGATGGTTGGGAGGCGGGACCGAAATTCCGGCCGGGGAGATCCGGAACTTCCGACGGCGCCACTTTTCACTGGTCGCCTCCTGCTTGGCCGAGTTCGTTCTCCGCAGCGCCGGTCTGCATCCGGGCGAAGCCTTCGCCACCGAGGCGAACCGGCTCCGGCGGGCCGTCGCGGAGAAACAGGCCCAGGAACGGATGGCCTTCGCCGTCTTGAACGATCCGGCGGTTGTGTGACGCTCGGAGGCCTGTTTTGGGTCGCGAGTCAGGGACAACGGGTCCTGAGGTTTGCAAAAAATGGAATTGCAATCGGGGTCCCCGCTGTTCAGTTTTTCCGCCTTGTCGGGGCGTAGCGTAGTTTGGCTAGCGCGCTTGCTTCGGGTGCAAGAGGTCGTGAGTTCAAATCTCACCGCCCCGACCATTTCTCCCGCACCCAATCCCCTCGGAACTTCCTGATAGCCAGTTTTTTTCGCGGACTTTTCCCTTGAGTCGATTTCGCGGCTCGGGAAGCTTTTCACCGGCTGCACTCCATTCCCTTGGTTGTAGCCATCGTTACCAAACAGTTGAGGGGAGGCTCTCGGTCCCGCATTGAGCGGACACCGGTGAAAGAGCCTCCCTTCGACCTTTCAGCCTCCCCCTTTTCTGGGCCCATCTTCTGGAAGAGCGTCGCTCCACCGTTTGGTTGACCATTTTGCGCCCGGCATTCTACCCGGCTCGAGCGCGGCTTCAATTTGCGTCTGCTGATCGATCTTCTGGGCGATCGTTTCAACCTTGATTCAAAAAACCATTGGCACAGTCGCAGCTTGTATGAATCAAGGCCGAGACTGCAAAACGCGTTCTCTTGATGACCCAGCGCAGGAGCGTCCATTTTACGACCATGCGACGTCCGCATTCATTGCTCTCTTGGTGCGCCTGATTCGGAAGCAAATGAAAACGGATTTTGATTTCATCGATCGACGCCTCCAGGGGTTTGCCTCGCCGCTCTGATCGCTTCGAGCGACCTGCTGCGCCGTGGCGATTGCCAGTTTGATCGTGGACTTCGCGTCCGGCCCCCATCTCCAGGTCCCGATCCTGCTGATCCTGCCGGTTGTCCTGAGTGCCTGGTATCGATCAGTGGCCGAGGCCTGGGGACTGGCGTTCGGGCTCAACCTGGTCCATTTCGGATTTCATTTCTTTTGGGCAAACGAAACGGCCTTGGAGATTGCCGGGATCAATTCGGTGATTTTCGCGATGGTTGTCCTGATCGTCGCGTTTCTGGTCAATCGCGCTTCGTGTCAGACTCGGCTGCTCCGGGAGCGGGTCAAAACCCTGGAAGGCTTTCTGTCGATCTGCGCCTTCTGCAAAGACGTTCGGGATGACGGAGGGGAATGGTCCCGGATCGAATCCTACATCGGCGCCCGGACTCCCGCCCGGTTCACCCACACGTTTTGTCCGAAGTGCGCGGAAGTCCACTTCCCGGAGCTCCGGCATTGAATTGGGTTTCGGTTCGTTTGGACTGCTCCCAAAAAGTTGAACCAACGGCTGTGAGAGCTGGCGGTGCGGAAGCGCCCACGATCTTTGGCTTACGCCTTGGCCACGAGTTGCCGCAGGACGTATGGCAAGATGCCGCCGTGGCGGTAGTAGTCGATCTCGATGGGAGTATCGATGCGGCAGATCACGGGGACGTTCTCCACGGCGCCGTTGGCGCGGGTGATCTTGAGCGTGAGATCCTGCTGGGGTTTGAGGTCGGAGCCGAGGCCGACGATGTCGTAGGTCTCGGTGCCGTCCAGCTTCAGGGTCTGCGCGGTGGTGCCTTCCTTGAACTGGAGCGGGAGCACGCCCATGCCGACGAGGTTGCTGCGGTGGATGCGTTCGAAGCTCTGGGCCACGACGACTTTCACGCCGAGCAGCTTGGTGCCCTTGGCGGCCCAGTCGCGGCTGGAGCCGGTGCCGTATTCCTGGCCGGCGAGGATGATCAACGGCACGCCGTCGGCCTGGTAGGCCATGCAGGCGTCGTAGATGTAGGTCGGCTTGCCGGTGGCTACGGTGATCGCCTTGTCGGGCGCGGGCACGTCCTTGGTGCCGTAGTAGACGGTGTAGCCGCCTTCGACGCCGGGGCACATGAGGTTCTTGATCCGGACGTTGGCGAAGGTGCCACGGGTCATCACCCGATCGTTGCCACGGCGGCTGCCATAGCTGTTGAAGTCGGCAAATTCGACCGCGTTTTCACCGAGGTATTTGCCGGCGGGCGAGGCTTTCTTGATCGCGCCGGCAGGGCTGATGTGGTCGGTGGTGACGGAGTCGGCGAAGATGCCCAGCGGTTTGGCGCCCTTGATCTCGGCGATGCTGCCGGGGACCATGCTGAAGTCGGTGAAGAAGGGCGGCTCCTGGATGTAGGTCGACTCGTGGTCCCACTCGTAGACGTTGCCGACGCTGGACGGGATCTCGTTCCACTTGGGGTTCTGGGCGGCGAAGTCGGTGTAGAGCTTCTGGAAGATCTCGGGCTTGAGCGCGGACTGCATGGCGTCGCGCACTTCGCCGAGGCTGGGCCAGATGTCCTTGAGGTAGACGGGGCCGTTCTTGCCCTGGCCGAGCGGTTCGGTCGTCAGGTCCATGTCCACCCGGCCGGCGAGGGCGAAGGCGACGACGAGCGGGGGCGACATGAGGAAGTTCGCCTTGATGTTCTGATGGACGCGGGCCTCGAAGTTGCGGTTGCCCGACAACACGGAGGCGGCGATGAAATCGTTCTTCACCACGGCGTCCTCGATGGCCGGATGGAGCGGGCCGGAGTTGCCGATGCAGGTGGTGCAGCCGTAGCCGACCGTCTGGAAGCCGAGCTGGTCGAGATATTTGGTCAGACCGGTCTTGTTCAGATAATCGGTCACGACACGGCTGCCGGGAGCGAGAGAGGACTTCACCACTGGATTGACGGTGAGGCCCTGTTCAATGGCTTTCTTGGCCAGCAACCCAGCCGCGAGCATGACGCTCGGATTCGAGGTGTTGGTGCAGCTGGTGATCGCGGCGATGAGGACGGAGCCGTGGCCGACGTCGCCTTCCATGTGACGGGCGCGTCCGGTCACCGTGTCGTGTGTCGGGCGGTTGCCGGTCATTTCACCGGCGGTCAGCGGATTGATGTTCGCCGCAGCTGCCGCCGTTTGGGAAATGGGTTCGTTGGTGCCGCCGCCGCCGTGCATCTGTCCATTCGCCGAAACATGAACCGAGCGGGAGTACTCGTCGGCCTTCTTACCGAAGCCCCCTTCGGCGGCCGGCTTGCTGAAGGCGCCGACGAAACTCGTCTTGAGGTTTTGCAGCTCGATGCGGTCCTGGGGACGCTTCGGGCCGGCGACGCTCGGGACGACGGTCGAAAGATCGAGCTCCAACGCGGCGGAGTATTCGATGTCGCCCTTCTTCGGCATGCCCCAAAGGCCCTGGGCCTTGTAGTAGTTCTCGTAGAGCTCGACCTGCGCCTCGGCGCGGCCGGTGGCGCGGAGGTAGTTCGAGCATTCGGCGTCGATGGGGAAGAAGCCCATGGTGGCGCCGTATTCGGGAGCCATGTTGGCGATGGTCGCACGGTCGACCAACGGCAACGCCGCCGCCCCGGGGCCGAAGAACTCGACGAACTTCCCGACGACTTTCTCGCTGCGGAGCATCTGGGTGATGGTCAGGGCGACGTCCGTCGCGGTGACTCCTTCGCGGATCGAGCCGGTCAGGTGAACGCCGACGACATCCGGGGTGAGGAAGTAAACCGGTTGGCCGAGCATGCCCGCTTCGGCCTCGATTCCACCGACGCCCCAACCAACGATGCCGAGGCCGTTGATCATGGTGGTGTGGGAATCGGTGCCGACGAGCGTGTCAGGGTAGTAGAGCGCTTCGGCAGGCGGGGCGCCCGCCGCACCGGACAGAGGCGAGGGCGCCCGTGCCACCACCGGGGTGGAGAGCACGCCCTTGGCGAGGTATTCCAGGTTCACCTGATGGACGATGCCGATGCCGGGCGGGACGACCTTGAAGGTCTCGAAGGCCTGCATGCCCCACTTGAGGAACTGGTAACGCTCCCGGTTGCGGGTGAATTCAAGTTCGAGGTTCTTCTGCATCGCGTCGGCCGATCCGGCGAAGTCCACCTGCACCGAGTGGTCGACGACGAGGTCCACCGGCACCAGCGGCTCGATGATCTTGGGATTCTTGCCTAGCTTGGCCACGGCGGAACGCATCGCGGCGAGGTCGACGAGCAGGGGTACGCCCGTGAAGTCCTGGAGCACGATGCGCGCAACGACGAAGGGAATCTCGGCGGTGCGGGCGATGGTCGGCTTCCAGTTGGCCAGCTCCTTGATGTTCGCTTCCTGCACCTTCAGGCCGTCGCAGTTGCGGAGGACGGACTCCAGCACGATGCGGACGGAGACCGGCAGTTTGGAGATCGGTCCCACGCCGGCCTTTTCGAGCGCGGGCAAGCTGTAGAACTTGCCGGATTGGCCATTGCCGAGGTCGAACGTCTGGAGGGTGCCGAAAAGGTTGTGCGGGGTGCTCATGAAAATCTGGGTGTTGCTGACGTCAAAACAGCCTTTCGAAAATGAGGTTCGCGAAAATCCAAGTCAAGCAGGGCACCGGCCGGGGTTCGGCCGTGTCGCGGCGAACGGCCAATCGCCGCCACGGAGAAGGCGCGTCGTCAGTTTGCGGGAATAGCCGAACGGGCGGATCGGGCGTATTTCTTCCCTACCTTTTCACGATCCATCGTCATGTTCCGTTTCAAAATCGCCCTCCTTTTCGCGAGTGCCCTGCTGGTTGTCGCCCCGACGATTCGCGCCCAGGCACCGCTGCTCGTCTACAGCGAGAACCTTGTGAACGGCTTCCAGAACTGGAGCTGGGCCACGGTCGACGCCGCCAGCACCGCCACCGCGCACAGTGGAAGCCACGCGATCAGCGTGACGATGGGCCAAGCCTGGCAGGCGCTCTTCGTCCGCCGGAACGACTTCGACGTTTCGCGCTTCCAGAGCCTGCGTTTCTGGATCCATGGAGGAACCAATGGCGGGCAGCAGATCCAGGTGCGGGGCGTTGTCGGTGGATCGGAGAAGACGGCGTTCAGCCTCGGGACCTTGCCGGCCAATACTTGGAAAGAATTCATCGTCCCGCTTTCCAGCATCGGACTGGCGAACGCGACGAACGCGAACGGCTTCTGGATCCAGGACCGTGTCGGCTCGGCCAAACCGACCTTCTACGTGGACGACATCGAACTGGTGGCGAAGCCGTTTCCCGCAGCGGTGCCCGTGACGGTGGACGCGTCGAAGCCGATCCGGAAGGTGGACGCGCGTTGGTTCGGGGTGAACACCGCCATCTGGGACGGCAACTTCGACTCCGCCGCCACCCGGTCGGCGATCACGGAGATGGGCCTGACCACGCTGCGGTTTCCGGGAGGATCGGCCTCCGACGAATACCATTGGTCCAGCAACAAAAGCGCGAACAACTCCGGGGAGTGGGCCACGTCCTTCGCCAAGTTCGCCCGCAACGCCACCAACCTCGGCGCGCAGGTCTTCATCACGGCGAACTACGGCAACGGCACGCCGGAGGAAGCCGCCGGCTGGGTGCGCCACTCCAACGTCACCAATCAGTTCGCCTTCAAGTATTGGGAGATCGGCAACGAGAACTACGGCACTTGGGAAGCCGATACCAACGCCCGCCCACACGATGCCTGGACCTATGCCAATCGGGCCAAGGACTACCTCGCGCAGATGAAGGCCGCCGATCCGACGATCAAGGTCGGCGTGGTCATCGTGGACGGCGAGGACAGCTTCGTGAACGGCTACACCAACCATCCCGCCACCAATCCACGCACCGGCCAGCAGCACAACGGCTGGACGCCCGTCCTGCTCTCCACCCTCAAGCAGCTCGGGGTCACGCCCGACTTCGCCGTCTACCACTACTATCCGCAGAACGGCGGCGGAGAGAGCGATCCGTTCCTGCTCCAGACCGCGCGCAACTGGGAGCGCGACGTCGCCGGGATGCGGCAGATGCTGGCCGACTACTTCGGCGCCGGGCACACGAACATCGAGCTCGTCTGCACCGAGAACAACTCCGTCTCCAGCAAACCGGGCAAGCAGTCCGTCAGCCTGGTCAATGCGCTGTATCTCGGCGAGAGCTTCGGCCGTTTGGCGCGCACGGAAATGAACGCGTTGGTCTGGTGGGATCTGCGGAACGGCACCGACACCTCGAACAACATGGATCCTTCGCTCTACGGCTGGCGCTCCAGCGGCGGCCAGTTCTACGGCGACTACGGCATCTTGAACGGGGCGACCACGCGGCACCCGCAGTTCTATGCCTTCAAGCTGCTCTCCGAATTCGCCCGGGGTGGCGACACGGTCGTGGCGGCGGACACGGGTTTTGAATTGCTCTCCGCCCATGCCGTCCGGCGGACGAACGGAGCGCTCTCGCTGCTGGTGATCAACCAGGACGCCAGCGGGACGTTGACGGGGCAGGTGACCGTGACGGGGTTTGTCCCGGCCAGCGCGGCGCTGGTGCGCAGCTACGGCATTCCGAACGACGAGGCGGCCCGTCTCAACCGGCCTCTGGCGGAACAGGACATCACGTCGGGATCCATGACCAATGCCGGCTCCGCCTTCCGCTACGCGTTTCCGCCCTATTCGCTGACCTTGATCACCTTGACCCAGGCGCCGCCGGTCATCGTCCAGCAACCCCGATCGGAGACGGTTGCAGCGGGGGCGCCTTTGGCTCTGACGGTGGTGGCGAATGGATCGACTCCGTTGACCTATCAGTGGGCCCGGAACGGATCCGTTCTGGCCGGAGAAACCAATGCAAGGTGGTCCATCGAATCGGCTGCGCGCGCCGATTCGGGCGTTTATGCGGTGACGGTGTCCAATCCGGGCGGAAGCGTTGTCAGCAGCAACGCGGTGGCCCGAGTGGTGGTTCCCTCGCGGTTGGAGCCGCCACAGGGGAATGGCGTCGGCGGCTATCGTCTCCTGCTGCAAGGGGTGGATGGACTGGCCTCCTCCGACGTCGGCGGTCTGGAAGTCCAGTGGCGCAACGAATTGGGGTCGGATCCCCAAGCCGGGTGGGAGCCCTTGGCGGGCGATCTGGTCGTCACCAACGGATCCCTGCTCATCAACGATCCCTCCGCGGCCGGGCAATCGCAGCGATTCTACCGGACGGTTGAGCGGTAATCTCGGAGCGGCGAACACGATTTTGCCGCCGCCAGCCTTTCCGTCTGGGCAAGCCGGTTGGGCCGCACAGCCGGGCCGTTCCAAAAGCGGGGCTCCGTTCGGAGTTACGCCTACGCCACCAGTTCGCGGAGAGCGGTCTTGAGGACTTTGCCGGTCGCGTTGCGGGGCAGCGCCGGGAGGACGACCACGCGACGCGGGACCTTGTAGTCGGCGAGGTGTTCCTTGAGGAAATCGATCAGCGCCCTCTCGTTGAACTGCGCTCCCTCGTCGAGGCTCACAAAGGCCAGGGCGCGTTCGCCACGACGTTCGTCGGGCTCGCCAATCACGGCGGCTTCCTTGATGCCGTTGAAGCGGTAGATCACCTCCTCGATCTCGCGTGGATACACGTTCATCCCGTTCGGTTTGAGCATGTCCTTCTTGCGGTCGGTGATGAAGAAGTAGCCGTCGGCGTCGCGCTTGCCGATGTCGCCGGTCAGGAGCCAATCGCCCCGCATGGTGGCGGCGGTGGCCTCGGGCTGGTTCCAGTAGCCGGCCATCACGTTGCCGCCCCGGACGCAGATCTCGCCCTCGACGTCGTCCGGCAGAAGCTGGCCTCTCTCGTCCTGGACGCTCACTTCGACATCGGAGATCGGCAGCCCAATGGAGCCCGCCTTCACCCGGCCCTTCACCGGGTTCACCGTGGCGACGGGACTGGTCTCGGTCAGGCCGTAGCCCTCGATCAAAGGCAGTCCCGGGAAACGTTCGCTGAAGGCGCGCAGGATTTCGCCGGGCAGCGGTCCGGCTCCGCTGATGCAGAGTCGCAGGGGAAGCTGGACCTCGGCGGGAAGCTGCGACAGGGCGCGGAAGAGCGCGGCCATCGCGGGAAGCACGCTGCCTTTGTTGGCGATGATTTCGTGGATCATCGCCTTGGCCGGGCTGACGGAGCGGACGAGCACGATCGAGCCGCCGGTCCGGAGCGGCAGCAGCACGCAGACGGTCAGCATGAAGGTGTGGAACATCGGCAGGAGCAGCACGAACCGGTCGACCTCGGCGACGAGCAGCACCTGACGGAGGGACTCGACGTTGTGGGCGAGGTTGCCGTGGGTGAGCATCGCGCCCTTGGGTTTGCCCGTGGTCCCCGAGGTGTAGAGCAGGACGGCGAGGTCGGACGTTTCGCGCGGGACGACCGGTTCGTCGGGGCTCGGCGGCAGTTCGCCGATCGACTCGACATTCCAGGCGGCCAGCGCGGTCGCGTCGGCTTGGACGGCGGAGAGCGTTTCGGAGAGAGCTTCTTCGGAGAGCACGATCCGGATGCCGGCATCGGAGACGACGTGGCGGACTTCGTCGGGTTTGAGGAAGGTGTTGATCGGCACGGCGACGGCCCCGGCGGAGAAGATGCCGAAGAGCGCGGTGATGAACTCCGGCCGGTTCTTCAGATAGAGGCCGACCCGGTCGCCGGGCTGGATCCCGTGGCAGGTGCGGAGGACGTGGGAGATGGCGCCGGCGTGGGCCAGCAATTCGCCGTAGCGGACAACGTCGCTGCCCCAGAAAACGGCTTCCTGCTCGGGCAAGGTCGTGGCGGTATCGACGAAGGCTTGGACGAGGTTCATGGCTTCGGAAGATACCGAGGGACGATCGAAGCGGAAGCGCGGAGTGACCTTTTGGAGTCGGGTGGCGACCTATCTTGCGACCGCGTCCGGCCACGCCGATTTGAGCGGGTGGATCGTGAGGGACTGGAGCGTGACCGAACCGCCTTCGGCCTTCACGGAGAGGCCGTTCTCCCGGGGTGAGACCAGGCGGGTCGAGGAGATTTCGCCGTGGTTCACGAAGGCTTCGATCGAGGTGCGATCGAGGAGGATTTCAACGGTCTTGATCTGATCCTGCACCGCCGCCGGCGCATTCCCGGACTCGAGAGTCTTTGCCGTGAGAACCACGGGCACGCCGCGCAGGTTGAAGGTCAGCTTGGCGCCTTCGGGAATGCGGACTTCCGCCCGGATGTGGAAGGAACGGCCGGAAGGCTCCAGCGGCAGCACTTGGTTGGCCTGCAAGATGCGATTCGTCCACATGTCCTGCCCTTGGTGCAGCAACGCGATCTCCGGGATCGGCTCGCGGAAAATCTTTGGACCCTCCGGGGTGCTGTGGAGCGTGAGCCCGCAGGGGAAGCTGATCTGCTGGTTGAACGGCATGTCGGGGAACGACGGTCCGCGCATCCACGCGGTCTGGATCCTCCGGCCGTCGCCCGTGTCGGTGTTGGCCCAGGACTGGGTGGCGTAGAAGTTCGGCCCGACGTCGCACGGGCTCCGGGGCGTCTCTTCGTGGAACCGGGTGCCGTCGAAGGTGCCGACGGAGAATTTTCCGTTGCCCTGGATCAGGACCCATTTCATCTGGTCGCGATTTCCGTCCAACGGGAGCTCGAAGAAATCCGGGCACTCGAAGCTGTTCGCGATGGGGATCTTCTCGTCCTTCCAGTCGAGAAGATTGGCCGAAGTGAGAATGTGGTACTGGTTCTCGCCGTACATCATCATGACCCAGTGCTTGCCGGGGGCATACCAGAACACCTTGGGGTCGCGTTCCGGGCGCATCATGATCGGGTTCTTTTCGTAGAGCTTCCAGCTGCGCCCGTGGTCGAGACTGTAGGAGAGGCACTGGCTGCGGTTGTCGAAGCGCGACCAGAACGCGACCATCGGCGGTGTCGCCGCGTCCGGCGACAGGCCCGAAGTGTTGGCGTAGTCCACGACGCAGGTGCCGGACTGGACGCCGCTGTCCAACCACTCTTCCCAAAACGCGGGCTCCAATTCCGTCCAGTGGACGAGGTCGCGGCTGACGGCGTGGATCCAGCACTTGGCCCAGCGCTGGGCGAAAAGGTGGTATTCACCGTCGTAGTAGATCAGGCCGTTGAGGTCGTTGACCCAGCCTTCTTGGCGCTCGCGGGGATTGAGGCGGTTCATCGTCCACTGGCGCGCCGTGAAGTGGAACTGGGGGCGCAACGACTCGTGGTAGAGCGGCTCAATCAACAAGGCCGGACGCTCGGGTTCATCGGTTTGGACGATGTCGGCGACGTTGATGTGGCCCCAGTCGCCGCTCGCGTTGTCCACGATCTGGATCCGGGCGGATCGACCTCCAAGTTCGCCCACTTTCCAACTGGTGGGCGCGAGTCGATCGCTCCGCCAACCGGTGGCGCTGCGGACGATCGTTCCACCGACGAGCAGGTTCACGCAGGTGTCGCGTTCGTAGTCGCCACCGCCGATGCGGAACGAGATGAACTTCCGGGTGATCGTGAACTCCGGGGAAGTGAGCGTTCCTTTGGGACCGTCGCCTTCGATCTCGCTGCTGGCGACGCGGCTGGCGAGGGCGTTCTCTATCTCCAATTTGGCGAGGAGGCCGCCCGAGGCGGGATCCGGATCGAACGCGGTGCCGGTCTTCGTCCACGTCCCGTAGTTCGCTTCGCTGAATTCTCCGATGACGAGATCCTGTGCGCGGCAGACCGTTTGAAGACCTGCGACGGCGGCGAAGAGAATGGATATCGCCGCGACCGGTGGGAGCCGTTTCTGCGGCCATCGGCCAAAGCTGCGGCGAAACAGCGAGACGCCTGCCTGCTTCGGCCGGGTGCGGGAGGGTTCGACGGAGCCGTCGACGGGGTTCATGGCTGGGGACGATAAGGGGAAGCGGCGAGAGCGGAAGGCTTGAAGCGGAGGAGATCCGGCGATTCTTTCCGGCAGGATCGGGTCTGCGGGGCTTGATCGGGTGGGAACGTTTCCCATGATGTCGGCATGCATCACCCCGGGGCTTTGGGTCTGCGCGTTCTGGCGTTTTTCGTGACGTTGATGGCGGCACGAGCGGGTGAGGTCGTGGCCGTGAAACGATTCGACTTCGGCTCCGGCCCGGTCGCGAAAGGATGGATCCCGGAGACTATGTGTTTTTCCAGTTTGGCCACAACGACATGAAGGACTGGGCGACCAACGCCCTCGCGACCTACAGGTCGAACCTGGAAAAATTGGTGGACAAGGTGGGCGCGGCCGGAGCGACGCCGGTGCGGGTGACGTCAATGGAACGGAAGGCCGGGATCGAGAAGGACACCTTGGTCGGGTATCCCCGGACGGTGCGGGACATTGCCGCGGCCAAGAAGGTGGCGCTGATCGACCTCCATGCAGCCAGCAAGGTCTTCTATCGGGCGTTGGGGCCGGATCTGGGGAAAGCGTTCCAGGATGGCACCCACCACAACAACTACGGCAGCTACGAATTGGCCAAGTGCGTGGTGGAAGGAGTCCGCCAGACCCCACTGGACCTGGCGAAGTTCATCGTGGACGACGTGCCGCCGTTCGACCCGGCGAAGCCCGACGCCGTGGTGGAGTTCAGAATGCCGGCCAGCGCCGCCGCTTCGGATCGGAAGCCGGATGGGAACTGAGGAAAAGTCCGGACGCGGGGCGCGGTCGGCTGAAGTTTTTTTTAAAGGGACATTGGTTCGAAGCCTCGCGGTCGCCGAGTCCCGGTGCCGGTCCTTTGACCTTTCGGGGATCCCGACCATCCGTATATAAAAGGAATTCACCTTTGCGCGTCGGGAACGACGTTCGCAGTATCAGAAACGCGCTTGGTCCGTCGCCCGAATCGCTCTCCGTCGCCGTGACGGCAGTGTGTGTTGCATGAATGACGATGGAGATGGAGGCGTCCTAGAAACACTTTATGGCAGGCATTCGCGGTTGGATCAACATCACGACGGCAACGGTGGCGGTTTCGGCCGCCACCTCATGCGCCACCCGGGACCCAAAACCTGCCGCCCCCGCCGCGCCAGCCGATTCCGCAAAGGCTGCGATCCCTGCTCCGACTCCTACGGCGACCCCCAAAGCGGATTCCGCTTCGGAGCCGCCGGCGATCCGCTTCAGCGCCGAGCACGACCAAGCCATCCGCGAGATCTTCGACTTGGCAAAAAAGGGCCAGTGGGAGGACGCCGAGCTGAGATCCGGGCGTCTCGTTGAACAGTTTCCCGACGACACCGCGCTGATACGCCTGCACAGCTGGGTCACCGACAACCGCAAGATCCTCCGCGAACGCGCCGTTGAAGACCGCATCCGGGAGATCGATTCGAAGAACTCGCCGTTCAATCCGTCCATTACCAGCATCATCACCGAGCAAAAGGACCGTGGCCTCACCCCGCGCAAGGATCTGCGCGACGCCGTCCAGCAGATCGAAGCGGTTCCCTACGTGCCGCCGAGCTATGGCCGTAAGATCGAGCACCAGGGATTCCTCGCCAGCCCGTCGGTGACCGAGGGGCCGATGGCCGACCTGCTCAACCGACGCGTGGACATCCATTTGGACGACGTGACGCTGGAGCAGATCATTTTCGAGCTGGGAACCCGGGAGAAAATCAACTTTGTGGCGGACAAGGCTCTGCCCGCCTTCCAGAAAAAATTGAGCGTGAACTTCCAGCAGGTCCGGCTGCGCGAGTTTCTCGACTATGTTTCGCGCAATCTCGGTCTCCGTTTCCAGGTCGGGGAGGATCTCATCTGGATCCTGGACGGCGCGGATCCGAAGAACGCGATGGAGGAGACCCGCATCTACCGCCTCCGCCGGGGCTTTGTCACGCCGGCGCGGTTCGCGGACGAAGCGCCGACCCGTGTCGAGGGCAGAAACGCCAAGGGCGAGATCACCGCGGTGACGACGACCGAGAAGCTCAATCTTTTCGTGGCCGACAACGCTCCGGAAAAGACCTCGCTGGAAACGGCCATCGTCCAGTTTTTCAAGGGCTCGAAGTATCATATCGACTATGAGCGGAACCTGATCGTGGCCAGCGGCACCCGGGACCAGCTCGAAGGGCTGGAGCGGTTGATCGAGGAGTTCGACAAGCCCATCCAGCAGGTGCTCATCGAGGCGCGGTTCATCACGGTGACGGAGCCGGCCTTTTTGCGGCTGGGCGTGGCCTGGGAGACCGGGCGGAACCTCCTCCCCCAGCAGGGTGTCGAGCCCCAGGACTTCACGAAGCTGTCGCCTTCCACCGTCGCCCTGCCCATCTCGGAACAATTCACCAACATCCTCAACCGGCAAAACCTCTCGGCCACCATCACCGCGCTCAACCAGAGCGGGGAGAGCCAGACCCTGAGCGCGCCCCGGCTCCTGCTGATCAACAACCGCCCGGGCAAGATCAGCGACGGCAAGATCCAGTATTATTTCGAGCAGTACACCGTCAAGCAGAGCGTCTTCGAGCGGGGCACCACTTCGAGCCTGGTGCCCGAGGGCAAGCCGACCAAGATCGTCTCCGGCGTCGAGCTGAACGTGGTCGCGAGCATCGCGGGCGACGGGGAGAGCATCCTTCTCGCGTTGAACCCGAAGGTCACCACGGACGTCCAGCTGGTCACGTTCGCGACCGTCTCGGACGTGAACGACACCGGACAGGTGACCAGCAAGTTCGACATCCGCCTGCCCGAGATGCGCACGCAGGAGCTCTCCACCCGCGTCGGCGTCAAGACCGGCGAGACGGTCGTCATGGGCGGGGTGCTCGAGCGCAACCAGGCCACGTTCGTCGAGTCGGTTCCCATCCTGGGCAGCATACCGATCATCGGCTCGCTCTTCCGGCGTCGCACCGAGATCGACTCGCCCCGGTATCTTCTGATCTTCGTCACCGCCACCATCGTCTCGGAGTCGGGCGAGTTCGTGCTTCCCAAGTCGACGGAGAAGTCGGCCTCCGCCGCGAAGACCCGATGAACCGGTTTTCTCTCCCTTCCTCCCGCCGCTTCCTGGTGATGGACGCCGGCAGCCGATGCCTCAAGGCACTGCTTGTCTCGATGCCCTTCGGCCGGGTCCTGGTCCATGGCCACCGCGTCGTGGATCTGGACGAGGGCAACCAGCCCGGTTCGCCGGGTTGGACCCGCCTGCTGCAGGATCTGATCGACGAACTGGGCACGCACCCTCTGGTGGTCACCGTCCCGCAACACTCGACGGACTCCCAGGTCCTGGACCTGCCGACTGCCGACGCCCGCTCCATCCGCGACCAGATCCAGGCGGATATCGTGCGGCTCAGCGGCCTCACCGAAAGCGCGATCATCTACGACTACGGGCGGATGGACCCTTTCGCCCAGCACACCAACCCCTACTGGATCACCCATGCGCGCGAGAGCGAGGTTCTCGCCTTGGTGGGGCAGTTCGGGACGCTGCAGGAGGACATCTGGGAGACCGCCTCGCCGGGGAACGCGCTGGTGGCCGCCTATCGGGAGATGCGCCCGGCGTTCCGGAACGCCCTGTTGGTCGACATCGGATCTTCGGGGACGGTCGTGGCCGTGGTTCACGAGGGACAAGGCGTCTTCGTCACCAGCTTTCCCGTCGGTGGATTTCTCTTCAGCGAAAAGGTCCGTGCGGAACGCGGATGCTCGTCGATGGATGCGGAGCTCGCCAAGAACACGGAGAATCTGCTGTCTGGATCGAAGCCATTGCCGGCTCTGTGCGAGCTCGTGGACCAATGGCACGCCGAGCTGGTCCGGATCGGAGAGGATTGGCTGCGCGAACACCCCTCGGTGACCGTTTCCTCCAGCCAGTTCGAAGTCGTTCTCAGTGGTGGCGGTGCCGAAATGCCCGGGCTGCGGGAATACCTCCGTGCAAACAGCGTGATGTCCTTTTGCGGCTGGGCCGATCTGCCCGGCGTGCCGCCGATCCAGCCGGCCGGCCAGTTCGCGGTGGCCTATGGGTTGGCGTGCGGTCTTTTGCGGAGGGGCGGCCCCTCGGCCTCGCTGGTGCCGGAGGAGATGAGGGCCGCGCGGAAGGAACAGGCTGCCGTGCAGATGTTGCAGGCGAGTGTCTGGCTTCTTTTGGCGATCACCTTGCTCGTGCTGGGAATTGGGACCTGGCAGAAGCAGCGCCTGATCGGGGAGACGGACTCGCGTCTCGCCCAGGCCGATTCCGTGATCGAACGGGCCCGGCGCACCTCCTTGTTGAAGCAGCGGCTGGCGGAAGAATACGACGAAGTGCGCCCCTTGCTCGCTCGCCAGCGCAAGACGATGGCCGCCATCCAGACCCTTGACCTTTTGACGAGCCGGCCTTTGCCGACGAACGCTTGGTTCGTCCTGTTTGCCGACGCCGACAGCTACTACTCCGAGCCGGCCCATCCGGCGGCCACGAACTCCCCGCCGATGACCGGTTCGGCGCGCCTGACGAACGCCTTCATCGCCGAGTTCAGCACTTCGGAGGACGCACCGACGGCGCGTGCGGCCCTTAGCGGGATGATCGACGGATTCAAGCAGGCGGGTATTTTCAGCAAGGTGGACATCGTTTCGGACGACCAGCGCCGGAAGCTGGTCAACCCGGCGGTCGTTGTTCCGCAAGGCTACTACACCCTCGCGTTTACTCTGGAGGATGACGATGTCCTGCCCTCGCTCCTGACCGGTGACGATCTGCGGCGCCTGCCCGCTCAGCCCGCGCCGATGCGGCCCGCGTATGCTCCGTTTCGGAAGGCCACGAATCCATGAGCCTGCCCCGGAAACTTGCCCGGCGACAGATGAGCCTGTTCATCGCGTTCGTCGTTTTGGCGGTCTACTACGTGGCGATCTTCCGTCCATTGTCGAAGAAGGAACGCGCCCAAGCGGCCCCTTTCGAGGCCATGCAGGTCCGACTTCGAATGGCGGGAACCAACAATCCGGCCGTGTCCGGACTGTCGGACGAGACCCTGAAAGGCCTCGAACAGTCTCTTCTACAGTCGCTCACCAACTTGGCCCGCGCCCAGGCGGTCATCGCGGAGCGCTATGCGCCCGAGCCGGCCATTGCCACGAATCTTTCCCGGCCGTTCCAGTTGATCGACTATCAGAACGACCGGTTGGGCCGGCGCGACCGGTTGGTCAGTCTCGCGGCCGAGCGCAAGGTAAAGCTGGCTCCCGCCGTGATCGCCGGCCTGCCGGAGTTCTCCGTCGAGAATGCTGGCCCCGAACTGTTGTGGGGCCAGTTGGCCCTTGCGGACGGCGTGCTCCGGGCGGCGATCGAGGCCCGGGTGGTTGCCGTCGAGCAGTTGACGATGGCCGCCCCGGTCACCCATCCGGCGCCAGCTTTCTCCGAACATCGGCTGGTCGAACTACCGCTTCGTCTTGAGGTGGTGGGGACGTTCGACTCCGTTTCCCGGCTCCTGACGATCGTGTTGCTCGACTCGAAGGCCCGCGCGGAGTTGAAGTTGCCGGGGGTGGACGGGTTGCCCGGCATGACGCTCCAGCATATCCTTCTCCGCAAGGAAACAACCCAGCCTCCGGGCAATGTCCGGTTGGCCGTGGAGTTCCGCGGATTCCTTAGGCTGCCGGCGACCGGCTCCCCGTGACGGCCCCTGAACGATGATGCTCGCCTCTCCTGAACAGACCAAGATCGCCGGGTTCGCGGCGCTGATCGGCGCACTGGTGCTCTTGGTGCTGGCGATCGCCGGGTTGGAGAGCCGTCCACGGATCCTCCCGCCGAAGCCCGGCGGAGGTCCAAGCATCGTTGGCGCCCCGATCGCGGGGTTGGACACTTTGTTTTCGACCGGGCCCGTCGCCGAAATGGTGGCCGCCAACCACCGGGATGTTTTCTCGACCGGGCATTTCGATCGGCCCCAGTCGCCTCCGGAGAAGGCCTCCGTGAAACCTGCGCCCAAGACTCGTTCCGTCTCGCTCACCTATCTGGGCCTGCTGGACGGAGGAGGCGCCGCGCCGACGCTCTATGTCCGGGCCGACAAGGAGACCCTGCGTCTGGCTCCTGGTGGCGTGGTGGTCGACGACTGGCGGATCGCGGAGGTCGCCCGGGAGGAGCTGGTTTTGACGAATACTGCCGCCGCGACCAATCGGCTTGTCTTCCGCCGGGCGCTCAATCTCGAAGTCCCGATCCGCTGAATCCCATGGCCAATCCCGTCCCGCCGATCGAACCCGCGATGCTCCTGTTTCAACAGGGAAAGCTCGACGCCCGGGAGCTTGAGCAGGTGCGTCGCCGGCAGGACCGGCTCGGCGTGCCGCAACACCGGGCGGTCATCGACCTCAACTACGCCACCGAGGAGGACACCTGGCGCGCCTTGGCCGAGACCCTGAACTGCGAGTTCATCGATCTGACGGTTCGCGCGCCCGATCCCGACGCGCTCAAGGCCGTGCCGGTGAAATTCATCTTCCACGACCACCTGGTTCCTTGTGCGCTTGAGGGCGAGCTTTTGACCATCGACTTCAGCGAGCAGCCGCGGCCGATGGAGCTGGGGAACCTCCGGCTCCTTCTGAACCGGCGGATCAAGGTGGCCCTCGCCACACCGAGCAGCATCCACGCGCTGCTCAAGAGGCAGTTCGGCCTGGGCGCCGAGACCATCCAGAAACTGCGCGAAAGCCGGAACCCGTCCGAAGGCAGCGAGGACATCATCTTCGACGTCAAAGTGGGCGACGACGCCTCCGCCGTCGACGCCACCATCAGCCGGTTCGTCGACCAGATCCTCGTGGAGGCCCTGCGCCTCCAGGCGACGGACATCCACATCGAGCCGTATTACGCCTCCATCCGGTTGCGTTACCGCATCGACGGGATCATGCAAAACGTGCCCGTGCCCGAGGGCATCCGGGACCTGCACGGCTCCATCGTCTCGCGGGTGAAGATCATGGCCGCGCTGAACATCGCCGAAAAACGGCTGCCCCATGACGGCCGCATCGCGATGAAGACCGGCGGCGAGGAGTATGATCTGCGCGTCTCGATCATCCCGACCAAACATGGCGAGATGGTCTGCCTCCGCATCCTCGGCCGCCAAAGCCTGTTCCTCGACCTGGGCCAGCTCGGCATGGAGCCTGCCCATGAACGGCTCTTCTCCGAGATCACCAGTCTGCCGCAGGGACTGGTGCTGCTCACCGGGCCGACCGGCTCCGGCAAGACTACCACGCTCTACGCCGCGCTGGCCCACGCGAACGACGACCTGCGCAAGATCATCACCATCGAGGATCCGGTCGAATACCAGCTGGACGGCGTCTCCCAGATCCAGGTGCGGGAGGACATCGGCCTGTCGTTCGCCACCGGACTGCGCTCCGTCCTGCGCCATGATCCCGATGTGGTGCTGATCGGTGAGATCCGCGACGCCGTCACCGCCGAGATCGCGATCCGCGCGGCCCAGACCGGGCACCTGGTTTTCTCCACGCTTCACACCAACGACAGCATCAGCGCCGTCACGCGGCTGATCGAGATGAAGGTGGAGCCGTTCCTGATCGGTTCCTCGCTCGTGTGCAGCATCGCCCAGCGGCTCACCCAACGCGTCTGCCTGCACTGCCGGATGCCCGATCCCGACATCCCGGACTCGGTGCGCGAGGAGATGGCCAAGGCGCTGGACATCCCACCGGCCGAAGTGCGCGCCTTCAAGGGCGCCGGCTGCGTCGAGTGCGGCCAGCGCGGCTACCGGGGACGCGTGGCGATCTACGAGTTCTTCCTGATGACCGACGAAGTGGCCGACATGATCGAGCCCGGGGTTCGGGCGGGTCTGCTGCGGCGGTTGGTCCGAAAGGACGGTTGGAGGAGCCTGCGCGAACTCGCCTGGGCCAAAGTGCAGTCGGGCCTGATTCCCGTATCCGAGCAGCAGCGGCTCACCCGCCAGTTGGACCTTCGGGACTGGCTGGTGCGGCCCGATTGATCCGGCAGTGAAATGAGGAACAGCCGGCGCTCGTCCCTTCTTCGCTCGGGTGTGATTCATTCCTGGTGGGGGTCAGTTCCAGATCGAGAGGCATCGGTTGTTGGCGTGGAGAACGCGCAGGAGGGCGATTGGGTCGGCGTATCCGGGCAGCCAAGCGGTGCCGGCCTTTTTGAGCCGGGCTTGGAGGACATGCCGGTGCCGATTTCGATCATTCCCGAGCCGATCGGCAAACCTAACGCCAGGGCGCCGGGATAGGCCAGGGCATCGAGCCGGTTGCCCAAGGCAGACGCATCTAAACATCTGTCCAATTTCAAGCTGCTACTTTTTGGCACCCTGCTTAATCCCAAACGCCAAAGTTGGGGTTTAACGACTGCTTAATTTGATAAAATTGAGCTTTTGAAAGTCTTATTAATACAGTTTCTTTTTTGCTCGACAACCTTGGTCCCGAAGTTGGCAATGACACCAATCCCCCAGTGCAGGCAATTCCATGCGTTGTTCGCGTGAACTGCACCGTGGGCGGTCACAAACGATCAGAACTAGCAGATCATGAACAACACACTCCAGAGACGGCTGAGGCCGATCATCTTGGCGGCGCTCGCTGCGGGCGGACTGGCATCGGCGGCGCAAGCGGCCGACCTCATTGCATTTTGGGACTTCGAAAAGGTAGAGGCCGACGGGGTCTCGATTAGGACCCAAGACGGGAGATACACCGGTGCCATCGAAGGCAGCGCGGTCTTGACCGCCGCTGGCGAAGGTCGACCTGGTGGCGGTAAGGGCTTCGATGTGAGTCTTAACAACCGTGGAAAACTGCTCATCGCGGCCGCAGGCAACGCCAATCCGTTCAACATCGCCACAGTGAACGACCAAGTGACGGTCGTGCTGTGGCAGAAGAACAACAGCAACGCCAGCAGCAGCTCCTTCTGGGCTCTCGGCGATCTCTCCGGCGTGGCCGGAGACCGAAGCCTCCAGTTTCACCTCCCGTGGTCGGACGGAAACATTTATTTCGACACTGCGGGCGGCTGCTGTGCTGCCCCCGGGCAACGTCTCAGCGCGAACGTGGTCGGGGTGTTTCCCGCCTTCGATTGGCTCGCTTGGCACCATTACGCGTTCGTGAAGAACGGCGGGGTAAAGCAGGTCTGGGTTGACGGCTTACTCTTGGTTGAACAGACGGCGGGTGCGGACCCGCTGCCGACCGATGTGACCCGGGTCAACATCGGATCCGACGACGGCGGGGGCTCGCCGGACGCGGTCATCGACGATGTCGCCATCTACCGAGGCGCTTTGACGGAGGCAGAGATCAAGGCACTCGCTGCCGGTGCTTCGCCAGTCCCGGCGCTGGACACCGATAAAGACGGGATGCCGGACTTTTGGGAAATCCAATATGGGTTCGATCCGAACGATCCGAGCGACGCCGCCAAGGATTTCGATGGCGACGGTGTCAGCAACTTGAACGAATTCCTCGCAGGAACCGACCCCACCGACACCACGAAACCGGTGCTGATCTCGGCGACCGCAACCGGCACGTTCGACACGGTCGTCGTCAGGTTCTCGGAGGATGTCGATCCGACCACTGCCACCAACTTGGCGAACTACAGCATCACGCCGAGCGTCGCCGTCACGGCGGCGACGGTGAAAGGAAACGTCGTCACCTTGACCACCGCGGCCCAGGCGCCCGGCGCGACGGCCTTCACGCTGAAGGTGAACAACGTGACGGATGGTTCCAGGAACAAGGTCGCCGCCGACAGCACGGCCGTCTTCTTCTCCTACTTGTTGGTCAAGGACGGGGTGCTCAAGATGTCGGTTTACAAGAACATCCCCACTTCCCAAGTCCAGACGCTGCTCGACGACCCGAAGTATCCGGGCTCTCCGGACCAGATCGGTGCCGTGTTCTCGGCCAACAGCCGCGACCTGTTCTCGACGGACGCCTTGGACAACTACGGCGCGGCCATCGAAGGTTTCCTGACTCCGACCGAATCCGGGGATTATAACTTCTTCATCCGGAGCGATGACAACAGCCAGTTCTCCATCAGCACCGACGCCACGGAAGCAAACATCGAGCTAGTCGCCGAGGAGTTCGGTTGCTGCAACGCCTTTTTGGAGCCGGAGAACGGCCCGACCCAGACCACGGTCGTGCCGAGAGCGCTGGTGGCTGGAAAGAGATACTTCATCCGTCTCCTTTACAAAGAAGGCGGTGGCGGCGACTTCGGCCAAGTGGCTTGGCGCAAAGTGGGCGATACGACCCCGGCCGCTTCCTTGCTGCCGATCCCCGGTAAATTCCTGTCCTCGGCGGTTGACGTGCCGGCTCCTCCGGAAGGCGCGTTCTTGGCCCAGCTCCCGGCGCCCAACGCCAAAGACGTGGCGCCCTACGCCAAGATCGAGGTTTCGCACCGCGACGGCAAAACCGCATGGACGGCGGCCAACGTGAGCCTGAAGTTCGATGGGGCTGCGGTCACGCCCGTGGTCAGCAAGGACGGAAACGTGGTCTCCATCTCCTACGACCCCGGTGTCACGCCGGCGAGCGGCTCGCTCCACACGGTTGAGCTGGGCTTTCCGGATGCCGGCGGAAACCCGGCGTCGCTCACTTGGTCCTTCAGCTACCAGACGTTCACCTACGTGACCCTCTCTACCGCCCTGCAGTCTCCGGTCGGATCGGGTGATGCCACGAAGCCCGGCTTCAAGATCAAGACCTGGCAGATCGATCCTCCGGGCACCGACGGAACGTTTGCGGCGAACAACCGGAACCAGAACCTGGTCGCCTTCGCCGAGCAGGAATTGCAGGGCCTCTTTGGTCCCAACGTGGCCAACCTCGCCAACTTCACCGGTGGCGTCCACAACGAGGTTTTGAGCCTCAACTACGACATCACCATGGCGAAGCAGGGCAACTTCGGTGGCGAGCAGCTGGTTCCCGGCATCCCCGGAAACGGGGTCCTCGCGAATGCTTTGGAAAACTTCTCCGTGGAGATCCAGACCTATCTGGAGTTCCCCACGGCGGGCTTCTACAGCTTCGGCTTCAACAGCGATGATGGCTTCCGCGTCACTGCGACCGAAGGCCCCACCTCGCTTTACGCGCTGAAGGTCAACTCGCCGGCCGCGATCACCGGAGCACTCGGCGCCGTCTCCGGCGGCACCGACGAGGGCGGCATCGCCTTGCCGCTGCCCAAGACCCCCATCACCGCCCAGGTTGTCTATGCTGTTCCGGCATTGGCCACCAACGCGTTGAGCAACGCGGCGGCCGTCGCCGGGAAGATCGTTCTGATCGACCGTGGTGTGAACTCATACAACGAAAAGTTGACCAACGCCTTCAACGCCGGTGCGATCGGCGTCATCGTCGTCAACAACCGCACTGCGGCCGACGCGGACGGCATCCTCCCGATCGTAATGGGAGGCACCGCCTACACGAACCTGCCGGCCGTCATGGTCAGCATCGTCGATGGCCAGAAGATCAAGGACCATCTGGCCGACGCGGGTGGTGTCACCGTCAGCCTCGGTGCGGATACGGCTGTCAGCCTCGGTTCGTTCAACGGCGGTCGTGGAGCAACCGACACGATCTACTACATAATCGTTCCTCAGCCGGGTGTGTATCCCATGCGCGCTGTCTGGTTCCAGGGCAACGGCGGCGGCAACGCCGAGTGGTTCAGCGTGCAGCCCGGCGGCACGAAGGTCCTGGTTAACGACAACTCCGTCGCCGGCTACGTCAAGGCGTTCCAGGCCCGCACTGCCGTGAATCGTCCGACCGTCGCCATCGCTGGCTCGAGCATCAGCTACACCGGCACGCTGCAGTCCAGCGCCACGGTCAACGGTACCTTCACCGATGTGGCCGGCGCTTCCTCGCCCTACACCGTGACCGCCACCGGGTTCTACCGGACCCGCAACTGATCCAGCAGTAGGATCCAACAATCACAAAGACCGCTCTTCGGCCCGGTCTTTTTTGTTTCCGGGCTTGCTCCGCAATCCGATCTGCAACGGCTCGTGCTCACATTCCTTCGTAGTGGATCTACGCCTGCAATGGACCGCGAGGGCGCGGTCCATTGCGCTCGGGGCGGGCGCGCTCC
>JBBQXJ010000007.1:0-80402 GCA_038209745.1 Verrucomicrobiota bacterium | reverse complement strand
AGACCATTCGCAACGCGGCGATGTGGGGCGCTCCCGGGCGCGCCTACGTCTAGTTCAAATAAGGAGCGCACCAGAGCTTCAACGCCGTCTGCCGTCCGGAAGGGATCGCCGAAGCCGTGCTGGTCCGGGCGGTGGAGGCGGATCTGGGATTGGCCTTCATGCGGGCGAGGCGAGGTGCGAAGGGTCTTTCCGACCTGACGAATGGTCCTGGAAAATGCTGCGCCGCGCTGGACATCGGACGGTCTTTGGACGGAGCCGATCTTTGCCGGGGCGATTCGCCCGTGTTCATCGGGATGGATCCGGACGTGGAGATGTTTCGGAACGCGCGCGGGCCGGTTCGGTGCGGGCCGAGGATCGGCCTCTCGCGGGCGACGGACCTGCCCCTGAGGTTCTATCTGGACGGGTCGCGTTTCGTTTCCCGGCGCTGAGGCGGTCAGCGCCTCTTCAGTTCGCGGGCTTCGCCCCGGACACTGAGCAGCACATTGCCTCGGCCGCTGGAAACGACTTCGGCGCCAGACACCCGGTCGCCAGCGTAGACCAGGCGACCATTGATCGTGGCGGACGGGTTCTGGCTTGGGAGCCTCCGCGACTACGATGGGTTCCATCGGTGTCTTCAGCGCGGCCATGTGGGTTGGAGTCGGCCGTTCCACCGATGGCGCGACGGGAACAACCTTCCGCGCCGCGGAATCGGGCTTGGAAATGGCCGCAGGCTGAGTGGGCGTCTTGCCTGCGGCAACTTCACGCCAGGCGTCGGCGGATCCGATGAGGCCGATCGCTTCCAGTCTGGCAAGTTTAGCGCTCCGGGCGGATGCTCGCCTCGACCAATGAAACGTGTTTGGAACGACTTTTCGGCGATGAAACAACGGGGCGAGAAGATCGCCTCGCTGACCGCCTACGACTATCCGTCCGCCAAGCTTCTCGACGAGGCCGGTGTGCCGCTGCTGCTCGTCGGCGATTCCGTTGGCATGGTTGTGCTGGGCTATCCCGACACCACCCATGTGACGATGGACGACATGCTCCATCACGTCCGGGCCGTGGCCCGCGCGAAGCCGAGCGCGCTGGTGGCGGCGGATCTTCCCGTCCACAGCTACGACACCCCGGAAGCCGCCGTGGCCAATGCCCGCCGCTTGGTCGCAGCCGGCGCCGAAGCGGTCAAAGCCGAGGGCGGTCGCGAGATCGTCGCTCAGGTGCGGGCGATCACGGAGGCAGGGATTCCCTTCATCGGGCATCTGGGGATGTTGCCGCAGCACGTGCTGGAGGAAGGCGGCTACAGGATCAAGGGCCGCACCGAAGACCAACGCCAAGCCCTGCTGGCGGATGCGCGGGCCTTGGTCGAGGCCGGCGCCTTCGCCATCGTGCTGGAACTGGTCACGCCGCCCGTGGCGAAGGAACTCTCGGAGGCGGTTCCGATTCCGACGATCGGGATCGGATCCGGGCTGGACTGCGACGGACAGATCCTCGTCACGCCGGATCTGGTGGGCGGTTTCCCGTGGTTCACGCCGAAGTTTGCCAAGCCGCGGGCGGACGTTGCTGGATCGATCAAGCAGGCGGTCGGCGAATGGATGCGGGAAGTGGCCAGGACAGCGGGATGACCGGGGGGACTGTTTCGTCCGTGTCGACAATTTTAGGGAATTGATTGGCCGTCGGCTTCGTCCAAGCTCGCCTAATGACATTCCCGCATCGTCTTGCGGCGCTGGCTCTGGCCTGTGGCGCCTTGTTCCTGAACCCGGGGCCGGCCGCCGCCGCCGAGGGCAATCCCGACCTGAAGCTCCCGCCCGGATTTCGTTATGAAGCGCTGGTGCAGGGCGACATCCAGGAGCCGGTCTACCTCCAGTTCTGTCCCGATGGCCGCCTCTGGTTCACGGGCCGTCGCGGCGAGGTCTGGGCCTATGATTTCGGGACGAAGAAGCATGACCTGATCGCCACTATCCCGACCGATTGGCATCCAGTGCCGGGTCGGGAAGCGAACGAGCGCGGTCTGCACGGCATCGAGTTCCATCCCGACTATCTGAAGAACGGCGAGGTCTATCTCTACTACGCCCCGGAATACGGCGGGCAGGTCTACTCGAACCGGGTCTCTCGCTTCGTGGTGGACGATCCGAAGCACGCGACGTCACTCAAGGCCGGCAGCGAGAAGATGCTGATGGAGTGGGTTTCCCTGCGCGGGTTCCATCAGGGCGGCGCCATGCAATACAACCCGAAGGACGGGAAGCTCTACGTGACCATGGGCGACAACAACGTCTCCACGGACACCAAGAAGTTTTGGGACGACCCCAAGAATCCGCCCCAGGTCCTCGGCATGTATCAGGGCAAAACCTTTCGGATCAATCTCGACGGCTCGATCCCAACGGACAATCCCTTCGTCCAGACGCCCGGTGCGGCGCCGCAAGTCTACTCCTTCGGCCATCGGAACCCGTATTCGATGCACATCGACCTGACCGACGGCCGCGTCTATGTGGGCGAGGTCGGCTATGATCGGCAGGAGGATTGGGAAGAGATCAACCTGCTCCAGGCGGGCGGGAACTACGGCTGGCCCTTCTACATGGGCAACAACATCCCGGTCTATCCGACCACTGAGACCAATCGCTATCCGAACGCGATCAAACCTTGGCTGACCTATGGCCATGTCGGCGGCGCCAGCATCACGGTGGGCCCCATCTACCACGCTTCGGGCAAGGGCGCGTTCCCCGACAAATATCAGGGGGGCATGTTCTACTCCGACTTCACCCGGAAAACGATCCGCTTCGCCGAAGTGGATCCGGCGACCCACACCGTGATCAAGACCACGTCGTTTGGTCGGGGCCTCACGGCCGGCCCGCTCCAGATGCAGCTCGGCAAGGACGGGGCGATCTACATGGCGGAATACGGCGGCTGGTTCACCGGCTCGCCCAAAGACGCGATCTCCCGCATCGTCTATGTGGGAGAAGGCAAGGAATAGGCCCGCGCTCCTCCAAGCGTTCCGGATCCGTCGGATTTACAGGGTCACCGCGACTGCTTCGTAGTGACCTTTTCCTTTAGCTTGAGATCCAGTTGCGGGATGTCGGTGCCCCGCCAGTTGAAGAACCCGAGGAAGAGATAGTGGTTGAAGTAGGCGGTGCCGTTCAAAGGGCCGGAAGAATGGACGTGTTCGCCGGACTCCCGCTCATAGGCGAAGAGGGCGAACTTGGCCGTGGAATCCGACAGTTGGCTCTTGTAAAAGGCAATTTCTGGTGTCGATACAGGGCCGGCCAGAGGGATGGGGACCGTGAAGGCCGGGATACCGATCAAGGTGCTGCGGGTATCCAGGCCCAGGGCGCCGCTGCGGATCTCCACGATCAGATCGGCCTGGTTCCTGGTTTTCACCAGTCGCGCGCCGCTTTCGGAAATGGCCTGGCGCAGGCAGCCGATGGCGTAGCCCTTGTCATAGCTTTTAAAGTAGCGCTCCTCGACGAAGACGGACTTGTGGCGGAGCGGTGTCAGATCGATCCCCGTCACCGCGCGGTCCGTGGCGGTGCTCAGGAGAAGCTGTTCCGCGACCGAACGTTTGGGCTGGGTTATTTCCAGACTGTGACATCCGGTAGTGGCGACGAAGCCGATGAGGGTCACGACGAGGGCTCCCGCCTTGAGCATTCGGGATCCCGCGTCCTGGGTCTGTTTGATCGCGTTATTCACAAGAGCCATGGTTGAGCATTCGTGGTGGACCGTCGGCCGAGCGATCTTGAACTCGCCCATTCAATCCGCCACTCCGGCCCACTCCCGGTTTGGTCTCACATCTCGGATCCGGACCTGTGTCCGAAGCGCTACGGTTCTCGGATCAAGCGAGCTGATCCGGCGCCAGCAGAGCCCACTTGAGGCTCAGTCGGGGGGTGATCTTGCTCAGGCCGGTCAGGTCCACGGGTTTGGTGAGGTAGCCGTCGGCTCCGAGTCGGCGGCTGTCGTCCAGATCCTGGTCGCTGCTGGAGGCGGTCAAGACCACCACGGGAATCGAGCGGGTTCGCTCGTCGCCCTTGATGATCCGCAGGACCTCCATGCCGTCGACCTTGGGAAGCCCGAGATCGAGCAGGATCAAGTCGGGGCGCCGCACGGGAGCGCGGCGTTCGCCGTTGGATGAGGGCCCGAAGACGTGGGTCAACGCCGCGGCTCCGTCGATGGCGACCTCGATGCGGTGGAGGACGCCGGAGGCCTTCAGGGCTGCCTTGGCGAGGGTGATGTCGATCGGAGAATCTTCGACCAACAGGATCTCGATCACGGATTGGTTTCCGTTTTGCGGAGGGGGCTCGGCGGGACTGGAAAAGAGGGTTCCGACGGAAACTTGAAGGGCACCCGCCAGCTTCTCCATGCTCTCGAGGGAGACGTTGCGGGAGCCGCGTTCGATGTCCGAGACATAGGTCCGGTGCAGGCCGGCGCGCCCTCCCAGCTCTTCTTGGGAGAGTCCAAGCCGGTTGCGCCAAACTCGGACGGTGCCGCCGAACGCCTTTTTCAGATCGATACTTTGCACGTCGAACAATGATCCAGAGAAACTTGGTTGATTCCGTTTCGGGAAAGGCCGCAATGAAAATTGCGGCCGCCCTGTTTCATGAATTGGGATGAACCACTGAAGGAAGCTAGAGACTCCTTGGTCGCTGGCAAGACCGGTTCGAGGGCATGCGGCTCGACCTGTTTTGCCTCAAGGATTGCTGAACCCGTCCACGATGCGCTCTGCCCGGCCGATCAGCTCGAACAACGACCCGAGCGCGAGGAGTGCCGGGACGGTGGTTTGGCGAGTGCCGGACGGGAGGTTCATCCGGGCGGGCCTTGGAGGAGTTTTGGTTTCGGCTCGGCCAGAGGAAACCACAGTCGGAAGAGGGTGCCTTGGCCGAGGTTGCTCTCCAGTTCCACCCGGCCGCCATGTTCCCGGAGGATGCGCTGGACGATCATGAGCCCAAGGCCCGAGCCCTTCTGCTTCGTCGTGTAGAACGGTTCGAAGATGCGGTTGATCTGTTCCTGCGGGATGCCGCCGCCCGTGTCGCTCACGCTGGCCCAGACGGCGTCGGAGGTCTCCCCGGTGGCGAGGGTGAGCGCGCCGCCCTTCGTCATGGCCTGCATGGCGTTTTTGGCCAGGTTGACCAGAGCCTGCTTGATCTGTCCTGGATCGATCGGCGCGAGCGCGAGGCGGCGCGCGCATTGGCTGTTGATGGAGATGCCGCGGTTTTCCAGCTCCGGCCGGAGCAGTTCGAGCGTCTCGGCGACGACGTCGTTCAGGGAAGCGGGCTGGAGCTTGGGCTTGGTCGGCCGGATGGCCTGGAGGAACTGCGTGATGATGTAGTCGAGCCGGGTGATCTCGCCTTTCGCCACGTCCAGATATTGGTCGAATTTGTCGAGCGATTCGGTGGATTCATGGCGGAGGGGTGGATTCTTCCCCGAGGTTCTGGCTGGCGGGGAGACGGGCTCGGCCAGGGTCTGCCGGAGCTTGCGGCTCTCGCGGGACATCAACTGGAGGTGGATGTGGAGGGCGTTGAGCGGATTGCCGATCTCGTGCGCGACACTGGCCGCGAGAAGCGTGAGGGCCTGGATGCGTTCGCTCTCGATGGCCTCGAAGGTCTGCTGCCGCGCTTCAGTGGCGTCGTGCAGGATCAGGGCGACTCCGGAGCTGCCGATGGCCTCGCCATCCAAAGGAGCGGCGTAGAGACGGACGAAGCGGCGCTCCGGGTAGCTGATCTCGAACTCGTGCCGGGCGACGCGGTTGCCGCCCTTGGCGTCGAGCTTGGCCAGGCGTTTCCAGTCGAGCTCGGGGAGGAAGCGGGTGACGGGCTGGCCCTCGACGTTGTCGGCGGGGAGATTGAGCAGCTTGACCGCGCCCTGGTTGAAGTAGAGCACCCGGCCCTGTTCATCCACCACCAGGACGCCGTCTTCGATGGTGTCGAACAGCATTTCTAGGAAGCTGCGTTCCCGGGCCAGCCGCTCGACGACGGTCTGGAGGCCCTGGGGATCCAGACGGCCGATGCGGCCGAGGACGCGGTCGAGAAAGCTGGGTTTTGCGGGCATGTGGTGAAATCAGGACGGGGCGGTGGTCAGAGCCATTTTTTCCGTTTGAACCACAGATAGGTCAGCACGGTGGACACGGCCGTGGCGACCACCGCCACCATGTAGCCGTGCTTCCAGCGGAGCTCGCTCATGCCCTCGAAGTTCATTCCATACCAGCCCGCGATCAACATCGCGGGCGTGGTGATCAGGGTTATCAGGGTCAGCAGCTTCACCACTTCGCCCGTCTGGTTGGACGACATGTTGAGGTAGACCTGGAGAATGCCGGTGAGCGAGTCGGTGTAGTTCTGCGAGAGTTCGGAGATGTGATGGAGGCCGTCGTAGACGTCCCGGTAATACGGCACGAGATGTGGCCGGATCATCTTGAATTCCCCGCGGGCGAAACGCGCGAGGACCTCGCGCTGGGGGCCGATGATCTGCCGGAGATGCAGCACCTCCTTCTTGATCAGGAGGATCTTGTTCAGGGTGTCCTTGGTCGGGTTGGTCAGCGCCAGTTGTTCGAGGTCGGAGATCTCCTCGGAGAGTTCCTCCAGCGCCGGCTTGTAGTTTTCCACGATGGCGTCGAGCAGGCTGTGTGCGACCCGGTCCGGGGCGCGGGCGATGTGCTGGGTGCCGTTGATGCAACTTTCCTCGACGGTGTGGACCGAGCGGAGGGGCTTTTCGTGGAAGGTGACGAGGAAGTTCTTTCCGAGGAAGAAGTTGAGCTCGCTGGTGCCGAAGACGCCGTCCTTGCGATGGTAGTCCACGGCATGGATGACCATGAAGAGATAGGAGGAGAAGCGGTCGTTTTCCTTCGGGGTGTATTCCTCGACCTTGGGGGATGGGCTGACCGTCACGCAGTCCTCGATGGACAAGGGGTGGAAACGGAACACGTCTTCGAGGATGAACTTCGTTTCCTCGGACGAGGGACCTTCCAGGTCGACCCAGAGGAAGAGATTGGTGTCCTCCAACAGCGTCGGCATCAGGAACATCTCGATGTCCTTCGTGTGCAGCCGGCCCTGCGTGGTGTAGGCGAACGAGCGAACCATGGCGGGATGATTGGCCGCGCGACCGGGGTGTGGTCAAGGAACGTAGAAAATGACGAAGACCGAAGGTCAAAGCCCGAACGATGGGCGACTCGTTTAGGGATTTGGTCTTCGGTCTTCGTCATTCCGCAAGTCCCCCTCATGTGGCATTGCCAGCGAGGGCGTCGCGGCTACGGTCTTCGGCCGTGGCAATCCCGCCTTTCTCCATTCGTGCCGCCGGCGTCCTGATCGTCGCCGCCGGAATCTGTTCCATGTCCCAAGCCGCCTCCGTTCCCTTGAAGTATCCCGAAGCCCGTCGCACCAATTTCGTCGAAACCCTCCACGGCGTCGAAGTGGCCGATCCTTATCGCTGGCTGGAGGACGACAACGCGGCGGAGACGAAGGCCTGGGTGGAAGCGGAGAACAAGGTGACCTTCGCCTATCTCGCAACCATCCCCGAACGCGAGCGGATCCGGCATCGATTGGAAGAACTCTGGAACTACGAGCGTTTCGGCCTGCCGTCCAAACACGGAGCACGCTACTTCATCAGCCGCAATTCCGGTCTGCAGAACCAAGCCGTCCTCTACACCGTGGATTCGTTGACCGCCGAGCAGAAGGTGTTGCTCGATCCGAACACGCTGTCCGCCGACGGTACGGTGGCTCTGTCCGGCACGACGGTTTCCAAAGACGGCAAGCTTCTGGCCTACGGTGTTTCGCGGTCCGGCTCCGACTGGCAGGAGTGGTTCGTCCGGGACGTGGAGACGGGCAGGGATCTGCCGGACAAGATCGAATGGGTGAAGTTCTCCGGCGCCTCCTGGCTGAAGGACGGCAGCGGCTTCTTCTACAGCCGCTACGATGCTCCGACGGAGGAGACGAAGCTTTCGAAGGCGAACTACTACCACAAACTCTACTTCCACAAACTCGGCGCCGCACAGTCGGAGGATCGATTGGTCTATCAACGCCCGGACGAGAAGGAATGGAACTTCGGCGGCGACGTCACCGACGACGGCCTCTACTTGATCATCACCGCGTCGCAGGGCACGGATCCCAAGAACCGCGTCTTCTACGCCGAGCTGGCGGACCCGGACTGGAAGGTGAAGCCCTTGCTGACGGACTTCGACGCGGACTACAGCTTCGTGGACAATGAAGGCCCGGTCTTCTGGTTCCGCACCGATCTGGTCGCGCCCCGCAACCGCGTCATCGCCATCGACACGACCCAGCCCGAGCGGGTGAACTGGAAGGAATTGATCCCGCAGACCTCCGACAAACTGGAGGGCGTGAGCACCGTGGGCGGTCGATTCACCCTGAACTACCTGCAGGACGCCCACAGCGTGGTGAAGACGGCCCGTTTCGACGGCAAGCCGCTCGGCGAAGTCAAATTGCCCGGCATCGGCAGCGCCGGTGGGTTTGGTGGCGAACGGACGGACGCCGAAACCTTCTTCAGCTACTCGAGCTACACCACGCCGGCCACCAGCTACCGGCTCGACCTCAAGACCGGTGAGACCACCGTCTACCGCAAGCCCAGTCTGCCCTTCAAATCCGAGGACTACGAAACCCGCCAGGTCTTCTTCCCGAGCAAGGACGGCACGCGCATCCCGATGTTCATCACGGCACGGAAAGGGCTGAAGTTCGACGGGGCGAATCCGACGCTGCTCTACGGCTACGGCGGCTTCAGTATCAGCCTCACTCCCGGTTTCTCCGCCTCGGTCGCCGGTTGGCTGGAGCTCGGCGGCGTCTACGCGGTGGTCAATCTCCGGGGCGGCGGCGAATACGGCGAGGAATGGCACAAGGCCGGCACCAAACACACCAAGCAAAACGTCTTCGACGACTGCATCGCGGCGGCGGAATTCCTCGTGAAGGAGAAGATCACGAATCCGAAGAAGCTCGCGCTCATGGGCGGCAGCAACGGCGGCCTCCTCGTCGGCGCGGTCATCAACCAACGGCCCGATCTCTTCGCCGCCGGTCTCCCGGCCGTGGGAGTGATGGACATGCTCCGCTTCCACAAGTTCACCATCGGCTGGGCCTGGACCAGCGACTACGGCACGCCCGACGACGCGGCGGACTTCAAACCGCTCTTCGCCATTTCGCCCTATCACAACCTCAAGCCCGGCACGCATTATCCCGCGATCATGGTCACCACCGGCGACCATGACGACCGGGTGGTCCCGGCCCATAGTTTCAAGTATGCGGCCCGCCTCCAAGCCGTGCAGACCGGCGACGCCCCGGTGCTCATCCGCATCGAGACCAAAGCCGGCCACGGCGCCGGCAAGCCCACCGGCAAGCTCATCGAGGAATCCGCCGACAAATGGGCCTTCCTCTATAAGAATTTGGGAATGCGGGTCGCCGCGCCGAAGCCGTAGGCCGGGCATCCCTGCCCGGCAAGTTTCCGAAACAGGCACGTCCAGGAACACGCGGATCAGACCATCGACTGGCCGGGCAGGGATGCTCGGCCTACGAAAGTCCGTGAGAGGATGCGCCGATTCCGAATGACCGACCCGCTCAAGCTCCTCTTCATCTGCAGCCGCAACCAATGGCGCAGCCGGACGGCCGAGGAAATTTTTCAAAGCACGCCCGGCTGGCAGGTGCGGTCGGCCGGCACTTCGGAGCAGGCGCGCATCCGCGTTTCGGAGAAGCTGCTGTTGTGGGCCGACGTGGTCTTTGTGATGGAGAAACGCCACGGGGAGATCCTGCGGGAGCGGTTTCCTGAGGCGGCGGATTCGCGCGAGATCGTCTGCCTTGGTATTTCCGACGACTACCGGTTCATGGATGAAGAACTGGTGGCGATGCTTCGGGCCGGCGTCGCGGGGTATTTCGCCGGCCGATGACCCTTCGCTGTAGGCCTCGGGCGTGGTGAGAACGAGTCTGGGTTGCGAAATGAAAAGGGCGGGCCGAAGCTCGCCCTTGTGTCGAATCCTAGGATCGGTTTCGCCGGATCACTCGATCGGTTTGCCGAGCTTGTGGATGGTGCCGATGAGCTCGGAGCTGAGCTCGGCGCCCGTCGCCGACTTGAGGAGGTATTTCACCGAGAACTGGTCGGCCGGTTGGAGGCCGTTGACCTTCAGGAAGACGGTCTTCTTGTCGGCGGACAAGGTCGCCCCGGTGACTTCCAGGCGGTCGTGACCCTGTTTGCCGGGGGTCTTCACGCTCAACTCGGGCGAACCGTAGTTGCCGCTGTAGTAGTAGTTCCACAGTTCGACCCCGTAGTTTTCCGGATCCATGGCGGCTTTGGCGTCCAGGGCGTCGCTGAAGGTGATCTGGATGCCGTTGGCGGCGACGTGGGTCTTGATCGGCATTTCTACCGGCTTGCCGGTGTAGCGCACCCGGTAGAAGCCACCGTCGCGGCTGGCGGAGTTCTGCCAGCCCTTGAGGCCGCAGAAGTAGAGCTGGCCGTCCTTCGGATTCGTGCGGCCGCGCATGATGCCGCTGGCGAACTTGAGACCGAACGGAGTCAGGGTGGCCTGGTCGGTGCCGTCGACATTGTCCATCATCACGCCGTAGAGGAGGCACTTGCCGTAGCTCATGAAGAGCGGCATGCCGTCCCAAGGGCCCCACTTCTTGCTGGTGACGTAGACTTGGCCGCCGGAGGAGTTGTCCCAGCGCATGGGCACCCACGCGACCGGCTGGTCGTAGCTTTCGGGGATCGGCATCGCGCCTTCGAAGCCCTTGAGGCCGTACTTGGCGCGGTCTTCCGGGAGGCTGGGATCGGTCGTGATCTCCTTGCCGTCCTGGTAGCGGAGCTTCAGTTCACGGTGCGCGGTCGGGACCATGCCGTAGAAGCCGCCTTTCTTGATGAGGTTGAGCTTGGAGGAGGGCATCCAATGTCCCTGGTTGTCTCCGGTGAGGATGGTGCCGTCGGGGCCGACGGTCATGCCGTTGGGGGCGCGGAAACCGGTGGCGATGACCTCCAGCTTCTTGCCGTCGGGCGAGACCTTGTTGAGCGTGCCCTGGGAAGGGGACTGGGTGTCGGGCGGCCACGCGGCGCCCTTGGCGAAGTAGAAGTTGCCCTGCGGATCGGTGTGGAGATCGAGGACGAACTCGTGGTAGTTCGGGGTGACCGTGGTGTCGTTGTTGAAGTTCCGGTAGAAGTCCGCCTCGCCGTCGCCGTTGAGGTCCTCGAGTTCGGTGATCTGGTCGCGGCCGACGACGTAGATCTTGCCCTTCTGGACCTTCACGCCGAGGGGTTGGAAGAGGCCGGTGGCGAACCGTTTCCAGGTCAGCTTGTCGAGCTTGGCGTCGACGCCGGAAACGATCCAGACGTCGCCATGCCAGGCGCAGATGACGGCGCGTCCGTCGGGCAGGAAGTCGAAGCCGCCCCAGAAGGTGCGGGTCTTGTAGGGATTCGGAAACGGCTCCGTGATCGTGTCGACCTGATAGGCGCCGTCCTCGGTGCCGAGCGTTCCGGTGGATGTGATGTTTTCGTTCCAACGGGCGGGGCCGCCTTTGAGCAATGGGCGAAGGTCCTTGGTCATTGGCGGCAGCGACGGGAGGACCGCGTCGGCGGGCGCGGAACCGGACGCCATCGTGGCGATGCGGATGACGGAGTTGCGGGCGACTTTGGGGATCTTGACCACGACATGGCCGTTGTCCGAATCCCACAGGACGGGGTTGGCGCCCTCTCCGGAGAACGTGAGGGTCTTGTCGGAACCGAGCTTCACCGACATCGAGCCGGTGTTGCCGTGGACGAGGGCCTTGGCTTCATTGCCGGTGGCCACGAGCAGGGCGACGTCGCGGGCATTGCCGAGGAACTGGATCGTGCGGGTGAAGACGGTGTGGCCGCCGACGGTCTCAACTCCGGGCAGTTCGAGCACAGAAGTGCCGTCGATCTGGTAGCTCAGGATCACGCGTCCGGCGTTCACATAGGCGCCCTCGTAGTGGAGCCAATTCTTGGGCATGGGGCCCTGCTGGCGTTCGCGGGGATCGGTGAAGCTGCCTTTCGTGTCGGCCCAGCCGGGACCTTCGGCGGAAGAGACTTGGATCATCCCTTTCACCTGGGGCGGCTGGGGCCATTCGATCTTGGTCACGGAGTTGCCGAAGTTCAGGAAGTCGCCCGTCCACGCCGCGGCCATCCGCATGGTGTCGAGGTCATAGACCATGTAGGCGTCCTTGTTGGCGCCGAGAATGACGGCCATGCCCTTGTTCGCGACCGGGGTTTTGCCGGACATGATGGTGCCGGACCAGAACGGTCCGTAGACCTGCTCCGGGGAGTCGGCTGCATGGAGAATCGGCGCCGCCGCCAAGGCCAAAGCAAAGGAAAGCGTCCGGGTGAAGTGGTGGGTTGGGAATGCGCGCATGATGAATCGCTGGGTGTGACGTGTGCGCCGAGAATAGATTCAACCCGGCGCGTCTCCAGCGGAATCTTTGTCCGGGGACATGTCGCCCATTCAGCCGACAGCCGCCCGCCCGCCGCTCGACAAGCCGCTTGGCCGCGACCAAGCTTGCGCAACTTTTTAAGGGTTTCCGCCCATGTATCGCCAATTGATCACGCTCATGACCGTCGCCACCATCACGGGTTGCCAGACCGATTCCACCGACCGGACCGACCGGGTCGTCGCGCCAGGGAACTTCGCCGAGTATCAGGCGAAGGCCGTTGGTTTCCATGATCGGCTGACCCTCCCGGTCTTCGAAACCACGACGAACGCCATTCTCGCGGCGGCGGACCAGGCCATCGCCGAGGGCAACGCCGCGCTCGACGTCATCGGCCGCGTCCAACCTGCCGCCGTGACCGAAGCGAACACCACGCTGGCGCTGGACGAGGTGCTGTTCCGCGCCGGGTTGGCCTCCAACCGGCTCGGTCTGTTGAAGGAGACTTCCCCCGACGCCGCCCTGCGCGAAGCGGCCACCGGCGCGATCAAGAAGATCCAGAACTGGTATGTCGGCCTCGACTACCGGGAGGACGTCTACGCCGCCATCAAGGCGTTCTCGGACTCCAAGCCGAAGCTCGAAGGCGAAGACGAGAAGCTGTTGGAAGAAACGATGCGCAGCTTCCGGCGCGCCGGTCTGGCCTTGCCGAAGGAGCAACGCGACGAAGTGGAGCGGCTGCGGAAGGAACTGGAGAACAAGTCCACCGATTTCCGCTCGAACGTGACCAAGGCCAAGGCGTCGCTGAAGTTCACCAAGGCCGAGCTCGACGGCGTGCCCGAGGCGTTTCTGAGCCAGGACGGCATCAAGACCGGCGACGACGAGTTCACCATCCAGGTCAACGTCACGCCGCAATACCTGATGGTCATGGACAACGCGAAATCCGAGGCCGTGCGGCGGCGGATGATCGACACCCACTACAACCTGGCCAAGGAGATCAACCTCCCGTTGATGACCGAGATGGTGCAGCTCCGGAAGACCATCGCGAACAAGCTCGGCTACAAGAGCTGGGCCGACTACCAGATCGAGCCCAAGATGGCCAAGGACCGGGCGACCGCGCTGAAGTTCCTCGAAGACTTGAAGGTCGGTCTCCAGCCGAAACTCGACGCGGAATTGAAGGAGTATCAGGTCCTCAAGGCGAAGGAGACCGGCGACCCCGCCGCGCAGGTGCGCCTCTGGGACACCCGCTACTTCGCCAACCAGTTGCGGAAGGAGAAGTTCACCATCGACACCGAGGCGCTCCGCGACTTCTTCCCCTACGAAGCGGCGCTGGAAGGCATGTTCAAGGTCTACGAGACGATCTTCGGGATCAGCCTCGATGAAGTGACCCCGCCGGCGGAATCCATCTGGGCGCCGGGCGTCCAGCTCTTCGTCGTCCGCGACCACGCCACCGGTGAACCGCTCGGCGCGCTCTATCTCGACATGTTCCCGCGCGACGGAAAATACAACCACTTCGCCCAGTTCGGCGTGGTCGATGGCAAGCGCCTGCCCGACGGCACCTACCAACGGCCGACCGCCGCGTTGATCTGCAACTTTCCCCCGCCGCAAAAGGACAAGCCCTCCCTCATGTCGCACGACGAGGTGGAGACGCTCTTCCACGAGTTCGGCCACGCGATGCATACGATCCTCACGCGGGCGAACACCGTGCGGTTCTCCGGCACCGCCGTCCCGTCTGACTTCGTCGAAGCACCGTCGCAAATGCTGGAGAACTGGGTCTACGACAAGTCGGTCCTGGACAGCTTCGCCGCCGACTACCGCGACCGCTCCAAGAAGATTCCGGCCGAGATCCTCTCGAAGCTCAAGGCCGCGAAGCTCGCCACCATGGGCAACTTCTACCGCCGCCAGCTTTCCTTCGCGATCATGGATCTCACCATCCACGGCGAGAACGTCCCGTCCACGCCGGACGAACTGCAGACGGTCTGCAACCGCGTCCTCAGCGAAGTGCATCTACCGGTGCCGGAAGGCTCGGCCTTCATCGCCTACTTCGGCCACATGGGCGGCGGCTACGACGCCGGCTACTACGGCTACGCATGGGCCGACGCCATCTCCGCCGACATGGCCACGGTCTTCGAGAACTCTCCGAAAGGTTTCTGGGATCCCGTCGCGGGCCGTCGTCTGCGCGACGAGATCTACGCTCCGGGCGGTTCGAGGGACGTGAACGTCTCGATCGAGAAGTTCCTCGGCCGCCCCCGCTCCATCGAGCCGTTCCTGAAGAGCATCGGGATCGAGAAGTGAATTGAGCCGCGCCCAGCGAAAACCCGGAAGAGCAACCACAGATTCACACAGATGGTCACAGATTTGGAGCGGACCGGCTTGAGCCGGAGCAATGCAGAGGAACGTGGGTCGGACTTCCAGCCCGACCCGATGGGCGTGGCGAAATCCGGGATTCTCTCTTCATCCTTGGCACTCAATGTGGGTGGGGAGCCATCCAACTGCCATGATTCCGTATCTGTGTGAATCTGGGTCCATCTGTGGTTTCGCTTTGGTGGTTCCCGTTTTGAAATGAAACCTCTCGCCGACTGCCGCCTCTACGGATTCGTGGACACGGCCTATCTCCACGGACGCACTCCGGAAGTGGTCTGCCGCGAGCTGTGCGATGGCGGCGCCGACCTGGTCCAGCTCCGCGCCAAGCACGAATCGGCCGACTGGGTGCGCGGCGTCGCGGAGAAGCTCCTGCCCATCGCCGCCGCCGCCGGCGTCCGGTTGGTCATCAACGACCATCTTGATGTCGCCCAAGCCCTCGGCGCACCGGCCTGCCATCTCGGCCAGGAAGACTTCTTCGACGCCGGCTTCACCCACACAGACCAGCTCCTGCATCCGGTATCCGGTATCGGGAATCAGGTATCAGGTATCAGGTATCCATTCCCAGAAATCGGCCTCTCCACCCATGCTTCCGCCCAAGCCCTGCGCGCCGTCGCGGCCGGTGCCGACTACATCGCCATCGGCCCGGTGTTTCCCACCGGCACAAAGCCGGACGCGAAGCCGGTGACGTTGGAGTATGTGCGCTGGGCCGCTGCGAACGTGGCGGTTCCCTGGTGGGCCATCGGCGGCATCACGCTGGAGAATCTGGACTCCGTGCTGGAAGCCGGTGCGAAACGGATCTGCGTGGTCTCGGCGATCCTGAACGCGAAGGACATTGCGGCGGCCTGCGGGGAGTTTCGACGACGGCTTCCGTAGGGTGGAAGAATCGAAGAAGCGGGCGGCGTCGTGGCGAAGCTTTTGGACTGCGGCGCTGCGGCGCCGCTTGGTGAGACTCGCTTGGGCCGAGAGGCGGTGGTCTCAAAGTTTGGCCGGACGGAGCAGCGTGGCAAAAGCGCCGGAGCACCGGCGCAGTCCAAGACGCTGGCGCGCTGAAGGAGATCCCGGACTCACTGGGCCCTTGTGCCAAGCGCACGCCGGATTCGTCTGATCACTGACGGGACTTCGTCGTCTGCGATGGGCCTCTTCCCATCGACGCCACGCAAGGCGTGTTCCCAGATGCGGAGAACCTTCCAACCCTTGGCGCGAAGGGCGCGATGGACCCGGCGGTCCCGCGCCTGGTTCGTCCGGATCTTGTTCCACCAGAAAGCGCGGTTGTCCTTGGGCTGGGTGGCGTGGAGCGGGCAACCGTGCCAGAAGCAGCCATCAACGAAAACAACGACGCGCTCCTTGCGAAAGACGAAGTCAGGCCGGACGTAGCGCGACCGTCGATCGGCGAAACGGCGCGATTGAACCGCCGCCACGGATTCGAGCTTCAAGTGCCGCCGCCAGCCAGTGACGCCATGCCGGCGAAGCAATTTGGCGAGGGCGACTTCGGTCCGGGCGTTGCCGCGCGAGCGGATGCGGGACATCAGCCGTGAACGTTCGACGGCAGTGAGGGTGTCGGCCACGGCGGATCATTTTGCCGACCCGACAAGCCGTGGAAACTCCGAATCGCTCTGGAGTCGACGGTTGAACGCCGACGCAGGGTGCTCTCGTCTACCAGACCTTTTTGTCTGGAGTGGCGGGGTTGACCGGTGCGGCGGGATCGACTGGATCGGAAGGCTCCGTCGGAATCGCCGGGGATCCTTCGGCGGCACTGGCTATGGTTGAAGGCGTTTTGGAGGAGGTGGATTCGAGGTGCTTCTTGAGTCCGTCCAGCGGCGACGGGCCGGCCGCCTTGCCGAAGCGGGTCACGATCCACATCACGGTCCGGGTCCAAAAAGGCAGGCCGGCTTCTGTTATGTCGGTCGTCTGGGTGACGCGGGTCGCGGTCCCTTCCATTTCGATCTCGAAGTCGATCTTCACCGACCGGGAACGGTGTCGCCCTTCCGGGCGCTGCTTCACGGTCAGTTGGCGAAGCGGGTTCAGCACCCGGACCTTTAGCTGGGATGGCATGGGCGGGCCGCTCAACTTGAAGTCCGCCGTGAAGGTTTCTCCGACCTCCAGCGGACGAGTGCTGGTGCGAACGACGCGGACCACCTTGGGATTCCAGTCGGGCCAACTGGAGGGATCGGTGATGGCCTTCCACACCCGTTGGGGCGGTTCGTGGATGACGACGGTGTCGGAGAGTTTCATATGGGTGCTGCACGGCGTGAGGCGGGCCGTTGGGTGAGCAGCTGATGACTATGAGTGTCTACGCTGGTCGGTGAAAAGCACGCCAAACTTAGGTGCTTTCGTTGAGTTGTGGAGGGGAGCCTTCCCGAGGACGTCCGTGTTTGGCCAGCCACCCGGATGGGGTATGGGGGCTGCCTAGTTCGGGGTCTTCGCGGGTCGTCCGGTTCCGAGCCAGGTGGCGGCGATGCAAACGATGAGGGAGACCACGGAAGCGGCGCCCATGGTCAGGATGATTTCCTTGGGGGAAGAATTGAACCGTCTGAGCGCCAACCAGTAGCCGCCCACCACCAACAGCAAGGGCACGACGACCCGGTAGCGGCGGCGGGCGAGAAGGTTGTTCAGAAGGACGTTCGTCAGGGTCAAGGGCACCAGACACCACACATAGACCGGCACGAGCGGCGAGGCCGCTCCGGCGAGCTTCTTCCCCTGAAGCGCCAACAGCGGCACGGAGGGAAACAGGGTGCAGGCCAGAGCTGCCAAAGCGGCCACGACCAAAGTGGCCCCCAAGGCTTGGAAGACGATTGTCCGGTCTTCCTTGGCCGATGCCGAGCGGGCCACTTTCGGGAACATCACCATGACGAGGGGAGCCGAGACCCACATGACGACGCGCCCGACGGTCCCGGCGGCGCCATAGAGGTCATTGCCGTCCAGCGACAGGAATTCTCGGGCCGCCCATTGGTCGAGGGAGAAAAGGAAGGCGGACGCGGCCAACCCGCCCGTGAGCGGCCCGGCATCACGCAGCCAGCGCAGAACATGGAAGTCTCCGCCGCGCAATTGCCAGATCGGCCGGCTCGCCAGCAGCAGCGGGATGAACCCGGCGATCAAGCCGAAGAAGACCCCGCAGATCGCCCAACCGGCGCTCGCCCCGAGCAATGCCACGGCCATCCAAGTGATGGTCAGCCGGCCGGCTCCGCCGAAGATGGAGCTGAGTCCGACCCACGCGAAATCTTGTCGTCCTTGAACGATGCCGAGAGCGATCGGGTTGATGAGGGTGATGAGAAGAGTCGGAGCGAGCCAGAGGAGCGGGAGACTGCTGGTCATCTTGAACTTCTCCATCAGCCAGCCGTGGCCGGCGAAGACCAGGACACAGATCAGCAGCCAGTAGGCGACCATCCCGCCCGCCGCGCGCTTCGCCGCTGCGGCCACGTCGCGCCGGGCTTCGTCCGTCGCGGCCAGAGCGGTCATCTGGGTGAAGACCGCCGCCAATCCGAGCGAGGGAAAGGTCAGGGCCTGCATCGAGTTCAGGACGGTGGTGAAGAGCCCGTATTCTCCACCGGTGTCCATCCGGCCGGCGATCCGGTGCACGAGCGCCAACAGGCCGCCGCCGGCCAGCGAGGCGAACAGGAGCCATGCGCTCTGACGGAAGAAGGCCGAGCGGATCACGGCAAATGGCGGAGGAACTTCAAGAGCACCGCGTGGGCGCGCTCCAGTTGCCGGACCGCGATCCATTCGTCGGCCGTGTGGGCCTGGGCGATGTCGCCCGGGCCGAAGACGATGGCCGGGGTTCCACTGTGGCCGAACACGGCGGCGTCGCAGAAGTAGTTTGCCCCGACGGCGGTCTTGCGGCCGGCGCTCTTGAGGAAAGCCTGCACGAGCGGCCGATCGGGATCGGTCTCGGTGGCGAGACAGTCGACGCCTTTGGCATCGCCGATGGTCGCGGTGAGCCCGTCCTTCTTGAGCAGGGCCAGCAGCTCCTTCCGGATCGCGGTCGGGTTTTCTCCGGGCAGCAGCCGCCGATCGGCGCGCATCACACAGTGGTCGGGGACGATGTTCGGCTGTTGGCCGCCGTGGATCACGCCGACGCTGATGCTCGGGCTGCCGAGCAGGGGATGTTTCCGCTTGGAAAGCTGTTTGGCGTAGCGCGTCTCCAGCAGTTCGACGACGCGGGCCATTTCGAGAATGGCGTTCCGGCCGAGGTGCGGGGTGGAGCCGTGGGCGGCGCGGCCCTTGGTCTCGAAGCTCAGCCAGATGTTGCCCTTGTGGGCGCTGACCACGTCGCACCGGGTCGGTTCGCCGACGATGGCGAGATCGGCCTTGAAGCCGGACTTCACGAGGGCGCGGGAACCGAGCTGGTTGTTCTCCTCGTCGATCACGCCGGCGAAGACGATCTCCGTTTCCTGCGGGCGATGGCCGGAGGCGGCGAGATCCAGCACCGCGGCGAACATCGCCGTGACGGAGCCCTTGGTGTCGCAGGCGCCGCGCCCGTGGATGCGGCCCTTCACCAGTCGGGGCTGAAGCTGGGCGGCGTCGGCGACGATCGTGTCGAGATGCGGTGCAAGCACGATGCGGCGGGAGACTTTGCCGGCAGGCGCCAAGCGGACGAGCAGGTTGGCCCGGCCATCGCGGACGGCTTGCAGTTCGGCGTCGAGGCCGGCGCGGCGGGCGAGATCGAGGAGATGCGCGGCGACGCGTTGTTCACCGGCGAAGACGTTGCCGGGTTCGACGAAGGCCGGGTTGACGCTCGGAAGAGCGATCAAGTCCTGGAGCAGTTGGGCGAGGCCGATCATGCGCGGAGCGAAGATGCCGGGTCCGGGACGACGGCGGGAAGGAAAGTTTTTTGGCGGGCCACCAGCGCAGAAAACGAACGGCGCCGTCCCCGTGCTCGGCGCCGTGTCGGGACAAGGCCTTGCGATCAACCAGCGGCGGAGCGGCGACGATGCCGTGCTCCCGGCTGGAGAGCTCCGGCCGCCGCGAGCGACACGCGTCCCGTTCTTGCGCGGTCCTTCCAGGAATCAGCGGTGGCGCAAATGCAGCTTGTGGTCCACCCGTTCGGTTTGATGGGACTCCAGCGGCGGCAGGTCGACGAGCGAAGGGGATTCGGTCTCGTTGAGGATCGTCTTGGCCAAGGCTTTGAGCCCGGTCCAGCGGGACCATTCGAGATTCGGTGAATTCGTGATCTGCCGCATCAGGCTGCGCCATTCGATGATGACGCGGTCGATGTCGCCGGGTCCGGTCCACGGGGTGATCCACCGTTGTTTGCTCACGGGGTTGCCGTGGACGCCCTTGACCACGTCCTGGGCGCCGAAGCCGTAGCCGGGCGGCAGGCCGTTCTCCAGATAGCCGGGTATGTTCTGGTTGCCGAACAAGCGTTGGCAGGACCGGGCTAGACGCCCTTCGAAGCGCGCTTCCTTGCCGCCGCAGAAGCGGAACCCGGCGTTGAGATTCGCCAGATCGTAGATCAATTCGCCGAGCGGGTAGTGTTCGTCCTCCAGCGCGGACGCCGCCGCCAGACCGTCGCCTTGATGGAAGAAGCTGACCACGCGTCCACGCAATGTCGGCACGCCCTTGGCATCCACCAGGCCCATCCTGCGCCAGAGCAGCGCGGCGCCGATGGCGGAGGGGAGTTTGCGGCAGGTCTCCACGAGAGGGCAGGCGCCGCAGTCCGTCGGCATGACGTCGCGCGTCTTCGGACGATGGAGGGCGACGCCGTGGCGGTCCACCGGCACCCGCAACTTATGCTCGGCGAGACTGGTGAGGGCGAGGAGCCGCAGGCCGTCTTCGACCACTTCGACGAGCGGAGTGCCCTGATGGGCGAGGTATTCGGCGAGCGACCGGACGATCTTCTCGTTCCATTGCTCGAGCGTGGCCTGGCGACCGTTCCAACCGACGGCGCTTTGGACCCACTTGGCCATGATGACTTGGCCGTCATTGAGCCGGTCCGCCACGACGCTGGAGCGGCCGTAGATCCTGTGTCCATCCGTCTCGCCGACCCGGACCAATTGGCCTTGGCCGATCCGGTCCAAAGCGCCTGGGACGGAGAGCGCGGGCACGAGCTGGATGCCCGTGGTCCGATCGGCTGCTTCCGATTGGATCGCCTCCTCCGGAGCGTCGGCATCCCGCTTCCGAGATTTGGGATCCCGGATCGCCTTGATCTCCTTCAAGGGCACTTCCACGAGCTGGCCCATCCGTTCCCATTCGCCCTGGCTGTTGAGCAGCTCCTTCTCGCGCCGGCGGACGTGGCGGGCCCGTTCGGCGTCGGTCTCGAGACCGCAGGGGGTGTTCGGGTGCTTCAGGGATTCTTCCACCCCGAGGACGATCGGTTTGGTGGTGAAGAGCCGCTCCTGCACCTCCACCGCCGCGAGGAACGGCAAACGGTTCTGGGCCGCCGCCGCGTGCATGATTCCGAGAAGGGCGTTCCAGTCCACCATGCCGCTGCGGGAGAGCCAAGCCGGCCGTCCGTCCTGCAGGCGGATGTTGTTTTCGGTGACCAGGACGAAGCCCGATTTGTCGAGGCCGCGCCGGCCCGCCCGGCCGAACATCTGGAGAATCTCGTCCGGCTTGATGGGATGCTCGACGTTGTCGCGGCGATACGTGGCGGCCGCGAGGGCGACGCTGCGCAGCGAGAAGTTGATCCCGGCGGCCAGGCCCATGGTTGCGACGACGACGCGGAGCTGGCCGGCTTTGGCCAGGGGCTCGATGACGCCGGCGCGGGCGGCGTAGCTCAGCCCGCTGTGGTGGTAGGTGATCCGCGACCGCAGCATCCGGGCGAGGTTTTCACCGACGGCGGCCTTCTGTTCCGGAGTCAGGATGAGCGGGTTCGGATTCGGCAGGAACCGCGTCAATTCGGCGGCCAGCATCTCCGTGGCTTTTCGTTGGGGCGCGAAGAGCAGCACCGGTCCCAATCCGCTGGCCAAGGCCTTGGCGATGTTTCGCGGCCAGATGCCGCGGATCTCGGACGGGAGGTTGAGGTCGATGTCCTTGAGATCGGCTTCCGCCAGCGGCACCGGGCGCTCCTCATGGCGGACGATGACCGCCTTGCGGCCGAGGCGGGTGAGCCACTTCACGATGTGGTGCGGATTCTCGACGCTGCCGCTGAGGAGCAGGAGCTGCGTCTTGGCCGGGGCCATGGCGATGGCCAGCTCGTAGTTCAAGCCCCGGTCCGGATCGCCCAGCATCTGGTATTCGTCGATGATCAGCAGACTAGGGCCGTCGCCGCGGATGAGGCGGTTCTTCTGCGTCTCCAGGGTGGCGATGACGACCGGTGCTTCGAGATTGTCCGAGAGGTCGCCGGTGGCGATGCCGACGTCCCAGCCCCGGCTGCGCCACTCGGCCAGCTTGTCGTTGGCGAGGGCGCGGGTGGGGACGGTGTAGATGGCCTGGCCCTGGTTCCGGCCCTGGTCCGACCACAGCTCGAAGATCAGGGTCTTGCCGGCGCCGGTGGGGGCGTGGACGACGACGTCCTTGCCGGCGCGCAGGGCGCTGACCGCCTGCTCCTGCCAGACATCGGGCACGGGGACGCGTTGGGGCGGGAGGGACTTTTCGATGGATTCACCGGGCGGCTGCACGCGCGGACCATAGCGAGGCCGCGCCGCAGTCCAAGTGGAGGTTTTGGGGTGACGCGGAACGGTTTCACGGGATCTTGCTGGCCCGGATGAAGACGTTGGTTTGCTCTGCCGGGAAGTCTAGGATGATTTGCGCACCGCCGACGAACTCCTCCCGGACGGCGACACCGCCTTCGCCTCCATCTCGCCCCACGACCGCCTCGGCTTCTTCTCCCATTCAGGCCTGGCTCCATGGTTGTAGAAACCGCTCCACGAGATTCCCAAATTCATCTTTCTGGAAATATGTATTCCTGTCGGATGGAGTGAAGGCGCCTTTGATTTCGGCTCTTCCGGGTGGAGCCCGATACCGCATCCTGATGATCTCCGCCCAGCCGATTGATCTAGGAGAAGCCAGCTTGGAGAGATCTGTGTCGTGGCGGCTCAGACTGGTGCGGATGGCCTTTTTCTGCCGGAAGCCAAGGTGCAGTGGGTGTTCGCAGAAGCAGGCGGAGAGATTCCACTTCCTGAACCAATGCTCTCAGCGATCCGCAGCGACATCATCGAAACGGCGGAGGCTTTTTTGAGCAAGACCAATGACGACTGGCATCGATCCCATCCTGAAGACCGCCCGTTTTTGCAAGCCACAGCTATCCCCGGAATCCGTGTTTCTTTGGGCCCAAAAGGAGGCGAACCTGCTACCAAGGTTGTCGCTTCCAACACCCCTAATCCGACGGAACCCAGGCGCTGGTGGCTGCCCGTGGCCGTGTTTGGTGGCCTTGGTGCCATCAGGCTTCCTGCTTCTCCGTGCCGCTCTCGTGCCCGGATTCGGGTGCGGTGAACGCGGGTTGGCCAGCTGCCTTGGCTGCCCGTCAGCTTGCCGCCCGCCACGTTCCTCTTGGTCTGAATCGTCGGATTCGGCTACATCTGCATGGTGCGATTGAACGTGTCAGCCCGCAGGTCCCGCCAACATGGAGGCATTCTCCGGACGCTGGGCGGGTTGATCCTCGTTGCCGGACTGGCCTATGGCGCCTGGTGGTGGTGGAGGCAGCAGCAGAAGCTCGCGACGTCTCCTGGCCCGGCCCGCACGACGGTCCCGGCGCCCGGCAGCGCCCGGCCGGCGACGCTCCAGCCGACTCCGGTTCTGCGGGCCTTTCGCAGCAACGGCGTGGTGGTCATCGTGACCAACACGTTCCTTCCGGTGCCGCCTCCGCAGCGGCCCGCGACTTCGGCTGCGCCAAGCCACGACGTCGCTCCTTTGCCGCAGCCGGAACCGGCCGTGCGAACCGTGGTCACCGATCCGGCTCCGCCTCTGGCCTCGGGAGGGATCCAGTGGGCCGGCTTCCGCCCAGTGCAGAACCCTTTCGAGACCCAGTTGGCGTTGGCGCGGCGCGGGTTTTCTCCGGGCTCGATCGACGGCGTTTCCGGTGGCCAGACGCGGGCGGCTCTCCTTGCCTTCCAACGGCAACAGGGCTTGTCGCAGTCGGGCGAACTGGATGCCGCGACCCGTGCCCGGCTTCCGGTGCGCGAGCCGATCTACACGGTCTGGACGGTGCAGCCCGGCGACTTGGCGGACTTGCAGCCGATCAGCAAGACGTGGCTCGGGAAGTCGCAACAAACGTCCATGGCCTACGAGACGCTTTTGGAAAAGGTGGCCGAGAAGGCGTGGAGTTCTCCGACCCTTGTCCAGCGGCTGAATCCCGCGATCGACTGGGACAACGTCGCGCCGGGGACGCCCCTGGTGATTCCCGCCGTGGAGCCGCCGCCGGTGTCCGGGCGGGTGGCCGTGATCCGCATCGAACTGGGCGCGCGGGCGTTGGAAGCCTTCGACGACCATGGCCGGTTGGTGGCGCATTTCCCCTGCAGCATCGCGGCCCGGGTGGACAAGCGGCCGGTGGGCGAGCTGCACGTGGCCGTGGCCATTCCGGACCCGAACTACACGATGAATCCGGAGGTGTTTCCGGAATCCGCGGAGGCGCAGCAACTGGGCCGGAAGTTGATCATACCGCCGGGGCCGAACAACCCGGTGGGACTTGCCTGGGTCGGGTTGGACCGGCCCGGCTACGGCATCCACGGCACGCCTTCGCCGGAGCAGGTCGGACGCACCGAGTCGCACGGGTGTTTCCGGTTGGCGAACTGGAACGCGCTGCACCTGCTGCGGATGGTAGGGATCGAGACGCCGGTGCAGGTGTTGCCGTGAATGCAACCTTCCGGAGCCGATGAGCCACAAATTCAGCTTCGCCATCGAGAGCCGGGACAAGAAGCGGGACCTGCCGCAGTCGATCATCATCGGCCGACGGGACAAACAGACGCTGGTCCACGTGCTCCTGAAGGTGATGGGTTTCATGCTCTTCTTCCGGGAGCGTCTCCGCATCGACGCGCGGGTGCCGGACGACGCGGTGCCCTTCGTGCCGGACCTCAGCCAACTCGACTACGAGATGCGGATGAAGCTCTGGGTGGAGTGTGGCGAGTGCGGCGTCAACAAGCTGGAGAAGCTGGCGGTGAAGTGTCCGGAGGCGGACTTGTGGGTGGTCACGCCGTCGCTCGAATCCGCCGAGGAAATGATCCGCTTGATGGCCAAACATGACCTGCGGCGCGGGCGCTACTCGGTCCTGGCGCTGGACGCGGCGATGTTCCAGGAGGTCCTCGGCCTGACCGGGAACCGGAACGCGGTGACGTGGTTCGGGGCGAGCTTCGAAGAGGGGACCATGCAGTTCGACTATGCCGGGCTGTGGTTTGACACGACCTTCCAGATTCTGCGGCACTGAGCCGGAGCGAAGCAGTGGGGCTGGGGGCGCGCGCCCCGGGCGCAGTGGAACGCGCCCTCGCGGTCCAACGATAGGCGCAGGAAACGATATATCGGCTGCTGGGTCCGGACCGCGTCCGAGTCCGGCAGCCGGGGCGGCTGCGATCCCCATTCATTTCCACTGCATCGCTCCGACCGCACCCCTTCCGTGGTCTTGGCGTTCAGCCGAGGAACTTGCCGGGGTTCTGGAGACGCAGGGGATCGAGGGCGTTCTTCACCGTCTGGTGAAGGGCGCGGACGGATTCATCGGCGGCCAGCGGCCACCACGGTTTCTTGGCCAGGCCGATGCCGTGTTCGCCGGTGACCGCACCGCCCCAGGCGACGATCTGGGAGAAGAGTTCGTCGAGCGCGGCTTCGCTGCGTTCCTTGGCGAAGGGCTGGGTAAAATCGACCATCACGTTGACGTGGATGTTGCCGTCGCCGGCGTGGCCGAAACACGCGACCGGCAGTCCGTGCTTCTTCTGGAGGCCTTCCGCGAAGGCGATCAGTTCCTCCAGTTTGCCGCGCGGGACCACGATGTCCTCGTTCAGCTTGGTCAGACCGGTGTCGCGCAGTGAGTAGGAGAATTCGCGGCGCAGGCCCCAGAGCTTCTCCACTTCCGCCGGGCCGAAGGCGCGGTCGACGAAGACGGGCTTCAGCGGCTTGACCAGCTTTTCCAGATCCTCCAGCTCGCCGCGCACGGAACGTTCCTGTCCGTCGAGCTCGACGAAGAGCATGGCGTTCGAGCCTTCGAGGCGTTTGCTGCCGGTGCGTTTGCGGGCGGCGGCGAGGGTGAACTGGTCGGCCATCTCCAGCGCGCAGGGCAGGAATCCGGCGCGGAGGATCGCACGGATGGCGCGGGTGCAGCCGCGCATGGTGTTGAAGCCGACGCCGAGCAGGGCGCGATACGGCGGCAACGGCAGGAGCTTCAAGGTGGCCTCCGTCACGATGCCCAGCATCCCCTCGCTGCCGACGAAGAGGCGGTGCAGATCGAAGCCGGTCTTGTTCTTGTGCGCGCGGCCGCCGAGCCGCGTGACGGTGCCGTCGGCCAGGACGACTTCGAGGCCGAGGACGTAGTCGCGGGTGACGCCGTATTTCAGGCAGCGCGGCCCGCCGGCGTTGGTGGCGATGTTGCCGCCGATGGAACAGTCGGCGCGGCTGGCGGGATCCGGCGGATAGAACAGGCGCTTCTTCTCGACGGCTTTCTGGAGCGTGGCGGTGATCAAGCCGGGTTGGACGACGGCCACGAAGTCGCGGTCGTTGATCTCCAGCACGCGGTCCATCTCCTCCAGCGAAAGCACGATGCCGCCCTGCACCGGAACGCAGCCGCCGACGTAGCCATAGCCGGCGCCGCGCGGCGTGACGGGAATCCGATGCTTCGTGGCGAACGCGAGGACCTTGGAGACGGCGGCGGTGGACGAAGGCAACGCGACGGCGTCGGGCCGGGCGGTGGCGAACCATTTGTCGCCGGAAAACTTGAGCAAAGAAGCCTCGTCGCGGAGCAGTTCTCCGGCGGGCATCTGGCGGGCGAGTTGGGCAAGGGCGCGGCGCAAAGTGGCGTTCATCGTCGGAGAGAAGTCAGACAGGAGAGGGGCATCAATGCGATGGTCGGTTCGGTTTGAGGCTCGGGAAAACTGGGATGCCGCGTCTGCTTCACGTCCACCGCCCGATCCGGCTGTCGAGTTGGAAAACCTGCCCCGAGACATGCTGCATCCCGGCGAGGAACACGATGAACCGAGCCGCTTCTTCCAAGGTTCCGACGCGGCCGAGGACGTTCGTGCCGGCCAGCGATTGCCATTGGTCTGGGGACAGGGAGGCGGTCATCCCGGTGGGCAGGACGCCGGGGAGGACGGCGTTGACCCGGACGTTCCGTGAGCCGAGTTCGCGCGCCAGCGACTGGGTGAAGCCGATGAGTCCCGCCTTGGCGGCGGCATAGGCGGGTTGACCCCGGGTGCCCTGGCGGGCCGCGAAGGAGGCGAGGTTGACGATGCTGCCGTTCTTGGCGGAGCCCATGCCGCGCGACACGGCCTGCGAGCAGAGGAAAGCGCCCTTGAGATTGACGTCGCAGACCCGTTGCCAGTCCTCGTCTGAGAGGCGCACCACGGAATCGTCGAGCGCAACGCCCGCATTGTTCACGAGACAGTCGATGCGGTCCCACCGGTCGGTCACGGACTTCATGCCGGCGACCACGGCCTCCTTCGAGGTGACGTCGACCGTCAGGGGCAGGAGCGCGACGTGGGCTTCCCAGTCGGCCGGGCGATGGGATGCGGCGGCCACTCTCCAGCCCGTGCGGAGGAATTCCCCGACCAACGCGCGGCCCAGCCCACCGGCGGCTCCGGTGACCACGGCGACGGGGTGGGGCTTTGGCTCGTTCTCGACCACGCCCGCAGGCTACCGGGGGTTGCTGGCGAATCACCACAGCGGAATCTCTCATACGAACTACGAGAGTAAACTGCATGAGGGGGTGCCTGCGGTTTTTTCAACCCCCTTCCGTAGTCGGTATCAGGGGATCGCTGCCCCACTTGATCGAGAACTTCCGAAGGTGTCGGGGGTCCCGCTGGACGCCCGGAATCGTTGGCAGAACCCTGCTGTGCGGTCGTTCGGCAAAAATTGCTCTTGTCAGGGGCGCGGTCACTGCTACTTTCGCCGGCCTTTGCTATGAAAGCTGACATTCATCCGAACTACCAGGACGCCGAGATCCGTTGTGCCTGTGGCAATGTGATTCACACCCGATCGGTGAAGAAGTCGATGGTGGTCGGCATCTGCAACGCCTGCCATCCGTTCTACACCGGAACGCAGAAGTTCGTGGATACCGCCGGACGCGTCGACAAGTTCCAGCAGCGCTTGGCCAAGACCCAGGCCGTTCAGGCCGCCGCCGCCGAGGCCGCGACCACCAAGAAGAAGCGCAAGTAGCCCTTTTCATCCGACCGCCCGCCCGCCTCTTCCGAGGTAGGCGGGCGGTTTTGCGTTTTGGTGACGGTCGGGAACTTCGCGGGGCGGAGCAACGATTCTGACCGCTGGTAGGAACCCCACTCCATGGATCTTCAACCCCACATCGACAAATTTGCCCGCCGCTTCGCCGAAGTGGAATCGGCCTTGTCGGATCCGTCGGCCTTCGACAACGCGCAGCGCGGCCAGGAGCTGACCCGGGAGTATTCGCGGCTGAAGGAGCTGGTCTCCAGCGGGAACGCGTTTCTCAAGGCGAAGGCAGAACTTTCCGAGAACCGCGCGCTGTTCGAGTCCGAGCCCGAGGGTTCTGAAATGGCGCTCATGGCGCGGGAAGAAATCGCGCGGTTGGAGGAGTTGGCGCCGAGGCTGGAGCTCGTCGTCATGCGTGGCCTGGTGCCGCCGGACCAGACCGATTCGCGGAACACGATCTTCGAGATCCGCGCCGGTGCCGGCGGGTCGGAATCCGCTCTTTTCGTGGCGGCTCTCTACCGGATGTATTCCCGCTATGCCGAGGCGCGCGGCTGGAAGATCGAGCCGATGGATTCCAGCGCGTCGGATCTCGGCGGGCTCAAGGAGATCGTCGTCAACATAAAGGGCGACGACGTCTTCAAGCGGTTGAAATACGAGAGCGGCGTGCACCGGGTGCAGCGTGTGCCGGCCACGGAGGCCCAAGGCCGTATCCACACCAGCACCGCCACTGTCGCGGTGCTGCCGGAGGCCGAGGAGGTGGATGTCGAGATCAGGCCCGAGGACATCGAGGTCAACGTCTGCCGCGCCTCGGGCAAGGGCGGGCAGGGCGTGAACACGACCGACTCCGCCGTCCAGATCATCTACAAGCCGACGGGCATGATCGTGCGGTGCGCCGATGAACGGTCGCAGATCAAGAACAGGGCCCAGGCCATGACCGTGCTGCGGTCGCGGCTGTTGGAGCGGAAGGTCGCCGAGGAGAAGGCCAAGTATGAGAGCCAGCGTTCCCAGCAGGTCGGCACCGGCGAACGCAGCGAGAAGATCCGCACCTACAATTTTCCCCAGAACCGGGTGACCGACCACCGGATCGAGCTCACCCTCTACAATCTTCCGGCCCTCATGGAGGGCGACCTCGACGACGTCATCGAGCCGCTGATGGCCAACGATCTGGACGAGCGGCTCAAGGCCCTGCAGCTATGACCATCCAAGGACTCGTCTTCGACTGCGACGGCACCATCGCCGACACCATGCCGCTGCATTGGGAGGCCTGGCAGTTTGTCAGCGCGAAATACAAGTTCCACTTCCCCGAGGACCGTTTCTATTCCCTCGGCGGCGTGCCCACCCGCGACATCGTCGAGATGATCGCCGTCGAGCAACGGCTCGATCTCGACCCTCTCGCGGTCGCGAAGGAGAAGGAGATGGCCTATCTCCCGAACCTTCGCCTGGTGAAGCCCGTGGAACACGTCGTCGCCATCGCCCGCCAATATCTCGGCAAGCTCCCCATGGCGGTCGCCTCCGGCGGCAGCCGACACGTCATCAACGACGTGCTCGTGCACCTCGGCATCCGGGAGTGGTTCAACGCCGTGGTCACGAGCGAGGACGTGGTGCGGCAAAAGCCGGCTCCCGACATCTTTCTGGAAGCAGCCCGTCGTATCGGAGTGGAACCCCGGTTTTGTCGCGCCTACGAGGACACCGAACTCGGGCTCCAAGGAATCCGTGCCGCCGGCATGCACGCCGTCGACGTCCGGATCGTCGATTCGGTGGTCTGACCGAGGATCGGAGGCATTTCCTCCGGCACGAGCCGAAGCCTCAACTCCGCCAACTTCGCGCCGATGCAAGGGCGGTGCAGGGAATCGTCGGCGCATGTGGCGTCTGTCGGTTCCGCGCGCCGTTCCGAACATGCAGACCGACGCAACTGCCCCCGAAGCCGAGATCGCCGACGACCTGATCGACGATCTGCCGGGAGTGGTGTTCCGCTTGGAGCTTTCCCCTGCGGGCGAATTCCGGTTCGACCGGATAAGCCCGTCGACCGCCACTTTGCTGGGCGTTTCCGCCACGGATATCGCCCGGGAGGCTGACGTGTTTTTCGGCCGGGCACATCCCGACGATCTGCCGGGTCTGCTGGATTCCCTCCATATTGCCGGTCGTGAGCGGAGTCCGTGGCAGTGGCTTGGTCGACTGGAATCGGGCAGCCGGGGTCTCCGCTGGATCCGTGGCCAGGCCAATGTGAAGACGAAGCCCGGAGGGTTGATCGTGTTCTCGGGGGTGTTGTTGGATTCCACCGAGGAGGGAGAGGAGATCGACCACGTGCGTCGTAGTCGCGAACGGTTCGAACTCGCGGTCAACGGTTCCAGCGCCGGCATCTGGGACTGGGAGGTCGGGAGCGACCGCGTCTATCTGTCGCCGCGTTGGAAGGAGATGCTCGGCTACTCCGACCAGGAACTGCTGAACCGCTTCGACACGTGGAAAGAACTGATGCACGCGGAGGACCGCCCCCGGGTCATGGAGGCGATCGACAGCTACCTCCAGGGCCGGTCCCGCGACTTCGAGGTCGAATACCGGATGTGGCATCGCAATGCGACGTGCCGCTGGGTTCTGGCTCGGGGCGCCGCGCTGCGCGACCCTTCCGGAAAGCCCTACCGCATGGCGGGCTCGCATACCGATCTCACCGCGTGGAAGCACGCCGAGGAACGGCTTCGCCTGCTGGAATCCGCCATTTTTCACGCCACGGACGCGGTCATCATCACCGAGGCGGAACCGATCAGCCGACAGGAGCCCCGCATCGTCTATGTGAACGAGGCTTTCTGCCGCCAGACGGGCTATCGACCCGAAGAAGCGGTGGGCAAAACGTCGGGCATGCTCCAAGGCCCGGGCACGGACCAGGCCACCCTCGACCAGGTGCGGGGGGCGCTGGAGACCCTGAGCCAGATCACTGTCGAGCTGCTGAACTATCGCAAGGACGGGACGGATTTCTGGGTCGAGTTCTCCCTGGTCCCCATTGCCGACAAGAGCGGGCTCTTCACCCACTGGGTCTCCGTCCAGCGCGACATCTCCGAACGCAAGAAGACCGAAGCGGTACAGGAGGCGTTCCTGAGCCTTGGTCTGCTTCTCAGCAGCGCCGCGTCCCAGAAGGAGGCCGCTTCCATCGTCGCGAACGAGGCGGACCGCATTCTCGGATGGGACGCCTTCGGCCTGATGGTGTGGGATGCGGAGAAGCGCCTTCTGTCCGACGTCCTGCAGCTTGAACTCGTCGATGGCAATCGCGCCGAGCTTCCTCTGACTCTGAACCGACCGCTTTCCGCTTTGTATGAGCGGGTCGTCGGCTCCGGCACCGGATTGTTGGAGCCCGACGAGCGCCCGTCCCCCGGGAGCGCGCCCGGTGATAGGACCATGTCGACGCTCCTGGTCCCGATTCGTCGCGGTCCTGAGGCTTTCGGTCTGGTTACGATCCGGAGCGGCCACCATGGCGCCTACCGCGAGTCCGACCTCGTCACTCTCCAGGCCATGGCCGACTACGCCGCCGCCGCCATCGAGCGCATGCAGGCGCAGCAGGATCTCCGGCAGGCCAACGAGTCCCTCGAAGAACGCGTCCATCTGCGCACGGAACAGATCGAGCTCACCAACCGGCTCATGCGGATGGAGATCTCCGAGCGGCAGAGGATCGAACGCGAACTCGAGACCGAACGCCGGTCCCTCTCCCGGCAGGTCGAGGAGAGGACCCGCAGTCTCAGCCAGGCAAACGTCGAGCTGGCCAAGGTGGCCACCCTCAAGGACGAGTTTCTCGCGAGCATGAGCCACGAGCTCCGGACGCCTCTCAACTCGGTTCTCGGCCTCTCGGAGGCTCTCCTCGAAGAAGTCTACGGCCCCCTCACCGAAAAGCAGCGCGGCTCCCTGAACGGTGTCACCGAAAGCGGCCGCCATCTCCTCGCGCTGATCAACGACATCCTCGACCTCTCCAAGATCGAAGCCGGCAAGATGAAGCTGGATGCCGAGCTCTTCACCGTCCGCGACGTCTGCGAGTCCAGCCTCCGCTTCATCAAGGAGATCGCCCAGAAGAAGCGCATCGGGGTCACCCTGAACATCGGCGACGGCGTCGACCAGCTCACCGCCGACGAGCGCCGCGTGAAACAGATGCTCGTCAATCTCCTCAGCAACGCCGTGAAGTTCACCCCCGAGGGTGGCCGGGTCGGCATCGACGTCCACGCCGTCGATGATCCCGCCGGCGTCCGTTTCGAGGTCTGGGACACCGGTATCGGCATCGTTCCAAGCAACCAGGACAAACTCTTCCGCTCCTTCGTCCAGCTCGACAGCAGCCTGAGCCGGGAATACTGCGGCACCGGACTCGGTCTGGCCCTCGTCCGGCGAATGGCCGAACTCCACGGCGGCCGCGTCGGCCTGGAGAGCGATCTGGGGAAGGGGAGCCGCTTCCACTTCTTCCTGCCCACCGTCATCCCCACCTCCGGGCCCGACGATACAAGGTTTGTCCGGAGGTCAACCTCGACAACCTCGACCAAGCCGGAGCCGTCGGAATCCGTGGATTTACCGCAGAGGCCGCAGACTCCCGCGGTCCCGATGGAGAGCAGTTTGGCCCCACCCGGACTCGATCAGCCGCTCATCCTCGTGGCCGACGACAACGAGACCAACACGCTCCTGCTCCGCGACTATCTCGAGCAGATCGGCTACCGCATGATCTTCGCTTCGGACGGACAGGAAGCCGTCGATCGCACCATCGCCGACCATCCCGATCTCGTCCTGATGGACGTGCAGATGCCGAACAAAGACGGCCTCGAAGCCATGCGGGAGATCCGCGCCACGCCCGGCGTCGCCCACACCCCCATGATCGCCCTCACCGCTCTCGCGATGTCCGGCGACCGGGAACGTTGCCTCGCCGCCGGAGCCAACGACTACCTGACCAAACCCGTCAGCTTGAAAGGCCTCGTCCTGGCGATGAAACGTCTCCTGGAAAAGGCCAAGACCGCTGTTCCCTCCGCGTAGTTCCCTTCCTCCGGGCCCGCCAACGAAGACTTCGACAATCTCCTCCAGGTCATCCGCGCCCGGCGCACCCTTGTCCTCCTCGACGGCTGCCATTCCCGTGACGGCGTATGCGCGGGCTCGCGCGACATCGGGGTCGGGAATCTGCCGAACTTCGAGCCGCTCACCGCCGGCGAAGGATGGGGCGTCGTCTCCGCCGCCAAGCCAAAACAGCGCGCCTGGGAAGATCCCGGCCTTGGCCAAGGCATTGTCGCCTACCACCTGCTCGAAGCCCTCCGGGGCAAGGCCGAACTGAGCGACGACGGCTACGTCTCGATCAACGACGCCATCAGCTGCCTCCAGCACGTGGGTGTTGCCGCGCTGCGGCAGGACTAGGGCGCGTTCAGCGGGCAATTTGGGCCCGGTTTGATCGCGGTCTGTTCTGTGGGCCGCTCTTCACGGCGCTCGTTGTCGCAGCGCGACAAGTCCCACCGTGCGGTTAGAGCCTTTTGGGAAAGGCTCTGATCGGGAGAACCCGTGAAGACCTCTTCCCGAGACCATGTCCCGCAGCCCGATTAAACCGTTCCGGCGAAGAGGCGGAGAAACCGGCTTGGCCGTCGCCGGTTCGAATGATTGCCCGAGCCCTCTCGCGTCGCTACGGTCCGCGGCCATGTCCCTCCGTCTCCGAGATTGCCTCGGTCCCTCCATCATCATCGCGGCTGCCGTCGTGGGCACCGGCGAACTCATTGTCGCGCCCCGGTTGGGAGCGACCGTCGGGCTGAGCGCGCTGTGGATCGTGATCCTCGGCTGCATGGTGAAGGTGCTGCTGCAGGAGGAACTGGGCCGCCACACCATCCTCACGGGCGACACCACCCTGGAGGCGCTCGACCGGGTGCCGGGGCCGCGCTGGCGGCTGTCCTGGGCCGGATGGGCGCTGCCGCTTTTGATCATCGCCGGCAACATCCAGATGGGCGGCATCCTCGTCTCGATGGTGCAGACGATGGGGCTGATGGGAATCCCCGGACACACGCTGGTGTTGGCGGCGTTGGTCTCGGCGGGAACGGCGGTGCTTCTCGTGTTCGGCCGTTACGGATTGATCGAGTCCACGTCCGGGATTTTGGTCGCCGGATTCACCCTGTTGACCCTGCTGGCGCTGGTCTTTCTCCAGCGAACGGAGGATGCGGTGTCAGTCGCCGCCCTGGTGGAAGGGCTGAAGTTCAAACTCCCGGAGAAAGGTCTGGCGGATGCGATCGCGGTCTTCGGGATCACGGGCATCGGCACCTCCGAGCTGATCTTCTACCCCTACTGGTGCCTGGAGAAGGGATACGCCAAGGATTTGAACGCCGGCATCGTCGAGGATCCTTCCTTGATCAAGCGGAGGATTCTCGGCATGCGGATCGACATCTCGGCGGCGGTGTTGATCTACACGTTTTCGACGCTGGCGTTCTTCATTCTCGGAGCCGCCATCCTGCACGGACGTCAGGATGTGCCGGCGGGCCTGGACATGATCCAGACGCTCTCGCAGATGTACACGAGGACGTTTGGCCAATGGGTGTTCGTGATCTTTCTGATCGGCGCGATGGTGGTGCTCTTTTCGACCTTCCTCGTGGCGATGGCGACCTGGGCCCGGCTGATCGCCGATATCGGTCGACGTTTCGTGCAGAAGCCCGAGGCGTTCCAGCATCGGAAGGTGGTGAACTGGAGCATCGGCCTCCTTGCGACGATCTACGTCTTCATGGTGGCCGGCTTCACGGGGACGCCCCAATGGCTGATCCTCGGAGGGGCGGTGGTGCAGACAATCCTGTTGCCGGTCTTCGCCATCGCAATTCTGCTGGTTCGACAGCAACGCGCGCCGGAATACCGACCGGGCGCGGTCTTTAATGCGGCTCTCTACCTGTCCGTGGCGGTGATCGTCGTGGCGGCGGTCTTCGCGCTGTCGCGGATGTTCTCGGCTTAGCCGCTGGGGCTAGATCTGCGAGTAGACGGCGGGCCGGAGGAAGGTGTTGGTGATGTTCGACAGGATCTCGGCGTTGCCAAGCCCGGGAGTGGCGCTGAGCTTCTTCCAGTCCGGATCGTTGCGGAACACGGCCCAGTTCTTCTCCCGTTCCTCCATGTCGGCGAAGGTCAACAAGTAGGTCAGCCGAGGAAGGTTCCCGCCGGCCAACGCTTCGCCGAAGAACACCGGGTGCAGACCGGTCTTCCGGAACACCGCGATCTCGCCGTTGTTGAACATGCCGATCTTGCTGAGATTCCCATCCTTGCTCGGGCTCTCGTAGGTGCGCATCTCGAAGATGCGGGCCTTCTTTTCGGCCACCGCGGCGGGCACTGCCAGCTTCGGCATCCCGGAGAAGGCGACCAGCACGGAGCTGTCGATGCGGACAAACGACGGATCGGCGGCCGGGCGGGAGAGGAAATCGGCCCCGGACTTGCGATACTCCCCATCGGCCATGAGGCGGTCCTCCAGGGTCAGCAGGCTTTCGGCCGAGGCATGGGGCAACAGCACCTGCATCGAAGGGATGTCGGGCCCGGCGAGCACACCGAAGACGCCCACCGCCCGGACCCCGGCGCGGTTCATGGCCGGAATGGCCACATCCTGGAAGAACGCGTCGAACCGCGACTGCATCGGGCCGAAGCGGAGATGGTAATGGCGGAGCTCGTAGTATTCGCGTCCGGCGGGCGCGGCTTCGGCGGCGGAGGTCAACATGGCCGGAAGCGTTGCGGCGGCGGCGAGGCTGGACGAGAGGAAATCACGGCGTTTCATGGGGCGACACTGTGCAGGCGGACTCGGCCCGACAAACGGTTTCCGCCCGGGAAAGGCAAAATCGGTCCGCTTCCGGGCAGCAAGCAGTCTTCCCTCCGGCCTCCGCTTTGTTAGCGTCTCGCCCACATGAACACGACGGAAGTGCCCTTCAGTATCAGCGACCCGGTCAACTCCCAGATCCTTGCCGTCTCCGAGGATCGCATCCAGGGCTTCCAGCGCGATCCGCTCGGCGAAATCAGCCGCCTGTCCGGCGTGCCCCTCGACACCGTAATCGAACGCATCCGCGCCATGTTGGAGAAGGGTGTCATTCGCCGCGTCCGCCAGACCCTGCTCGCCACGAACTTGGCCAAAGGCTCGCTCGTCGCCTGGGAAGTGCCGCAGGAGAAGCTAGACGCCGCGTTCAACTATCTCTTCGAAGAGGATCCGTTCTCCGGCCACGTCGTCACCCGCTCGACCGACGCCGAAACGCCCGGCTCGCAATACAAGCTCTGGACCACGGTGAAAGTCCCGCAGGGCTATTCGATGGAGCGGCACTGCGAATTCCTGCTCGAGAAGATCGGCGCAAAACACTTCCGCCTCATGCCGGCCAAACGCCTCTTCGCCCTCGGCGTCGGCCACATCCGCCGTCGCGGCCTCGAACCCGGTGCGCGGGCCGACGTGCTCGGCGAAGTCACCGATGTCTCCGTCGTGCAGTTGAATGAATTGGAGTGGCGCGTGCTCACCGCTTTGAAGCGCGAATTCGAGGTCGGTGAACTCATTCCTGATCTCTGGCGCGCCCGGGCCGAGGAAGCCGGCATGCCGCTGGAAACCTTCTGTGAAGTCGCGGAGGACCTGAACAACCGGAAGGTCATCGGCCGCTTCAGCACCTTCCTCGAACACGTGAAGACGCTGGCCGACGGCGAACGCGTGACCCGGTTCAACGCGCTCTTCCACTGGGCCGTGCCGCCTGGTCGCGAGATCGAGGCCGGCCGCGAAGTCGCCCGCCACTTCTGCATGACCCACGCCTACTGGCGCGAGGGCGGCCCCGAGTTCAAGAACGTCAACGTCATGGGCGTGGCCCACGGCACGGAGAAGCCCGTCGTGCTCGCGAACAAGGCCGCCATCGATAAACACCTCGTCGAAGCCGGCATCCCGCTTGGTTACACCAACGTTTTCTGGGGCGGCCGCAGCGAGATCAAGCCCAGCGAAATCTCCCCCTTCGCCTACCGCGCCTGGTGCCAGAACGTGGGATTGGATCCGGAGAAGATGAAGGAGTGAGAATGCAACTGCGCGCCAAGCCTTCGGCCGGCCTTTCGGGCATCACCCGAAAGGAAGTTCTGATCGTGTTGGCTGTGCTGGGTGTCTTGGGGCTTGTCGCGTTGGCGGCTTTGGTCCAGGGAAGGGACCGTGCGAGAAGTATTTGCTGCAACTGCAATTTGAAACAGATCGGAACCGCCTTTCGGCTTTTTGCCAACGACTACGACGGCAAATACCCGTGGCTGGTTCTGCAAAATCGGACCAACTCCGTCTACGGGGACCGCTTCCGGACGAACAACCCACAAGACCTCTGGATGCTGTTTCAGGAGGCGGGCAACGAGTTGTCATCGCCGGTGATCCTCGTATGCCCCTCGGATCGCAGCCGCAAACCGGCCCGCGATTTCGGGTTCGGCACCAACCAGACTACTGCCAGCTTCGGCCATCCCCTGAACCGCCTGAACAGCCTGAGCTATTTTTACGGCGTGAACGCCAGCGAAGACCAGTGGGAGATGATGGTCACAGGCGATCGGCATCTCACGACGGAAGGAGGCAAGACCGATGACGAGCCCGGTGATTCGTTCCTCGTAGGCGATCAGCGTCCCGCCGCCGTTGGAGCGAACTCCGTGGATTCCAACCTGCGATGGAATGCCCGGCTGCATGGCCGCTCCGGCAACGTGGGATTCGCGGACGGTTCGGTGCAGGGTTTGGTTTCGGCAAAGCTCAGGGGGGCTGTGAAGCAGAGCGGAGATACTAACGGCAGCCGGCTTTGGCTGCCGAATTGGCGGAACACGGAATAGCTTTTGCGGCGAAGCTGTAGGCTGGGTTCCCCAACCCGGCGAGCTTGAAGGCGCAAAAATAGAACTGCTCGGCGAAACGCCTCTCGGGTCGGAGAACGACGCCCGGTCGGGGGACCGGGCCTACATCGTTTCAGCCCTACCGAATGTCGCCGAAATGCACGTCTTCGGGGACGGAGCCATCCAAGATCTGGATGGTGGTGGAGGGGCCGAGGTCGGGCTCGGTCCAGGAGCGGAGGGCCCAGACGATCTGCTTGTCGGGCGTGACTTCAAGGGCTTGGACGGGAGCGGTCGCGGGATCGATCTTCTCGTTCCATTGATTGATCCAGTTGTTGATCAGCGTGTGGCCGTTCGGCAGACGGGTCGCGACCTGGTTGCTGTTGAACTTGTAGTCCGGCGCGTCGTCGGCGGTGAACTCCCAGACGGTCTTGCCCGCGGGATCCATCTCGCGGACGACCTTGCCGCAGGTAAGCGTGTTGCCGTTGGCCAGTCGCACTGCGGACCACGCGCTGTTGGGGCTGTCCTGGATCCAGACCTGTTTCCCGGTCGCGTCGTATTCGGCGACCTTGTTCATGTCCATGTGGGCGACGAGATAGGTGCCGGCCGGAGTCAGGCGGGCGTGGCGGAATTGGCCATGCGTGCTCTTGGGATTGCGGACGGGCAGGGGAAACTCCCGCTCCATCTGGCCGGTCGCGAGGTTGGCCACGAAGCACTTCGGCTCCGGTCCATTCTGGATGAAGACGACGCGATTGGTGCCGATGGGCTGGGCGGTGTGGGTTTCGCAATGGGCCGGGGCGTCGTAGTGCCACAGGACCTTCTTCTCCGGGGTGACGAGCTCGATCTTGTATTGATGTGCGAAAAGGATGTTGCCGTTGGAGAGACGGACGGCGTCGCTGATCTCCCCTTTGCCGTCGTCGTCGTGATAGCTCCAGGTCACCTTGCCGCCGCGCACGAGATACATGTCCCGCGTCTTGGCCTCGCCCGCGTAGAAGAAATCGTGCTGGGCGAGACCCTTGCCGGGAAGCACGGCGGGAAAGTTCGGCTTGGCAGTTGAGGGCTGGGATTCCTGCGCTGCGGCGTCAACGGCCGGGAGCGCGGCCAACGCGAGCGCGATAAAAGCCGAAAAAAAGAGGGAGCGGTGAAGCGGTTTCATGGTGCGGGGAATTGAGCGTTAACGAACCAAGAACCGGAGCCAGTGGAAAGCGATTTCGGAACCCGACTCGGACGGCATAGGGGTCTCTCAGCCGGAACGAGGCAGAGAAAATAAATGGGGATCGCAGCCGCCCCGGCTACCGTCCGGCGCGCCCGGACACACCAGGCGGAGAATCGTTTCCTGCGCCTCCCATGGACCGCAAGGGCGCGGTCCACTGCGCCCGGGGCGGGCGCGCTCCCCCAGCCCCGCTGCCTCGTTCCGGCTCAGGCTTTCTTCCGATACGCCGCGCGGTTCGTGGGGATGCCCTTGGCGTTGAAGCCGCGTTCGAAGTCGGTGGTCACGGCGGCGAGTTCGGCCGGGGTTTCCACACGCTCGAACTTCTGGTTCGCATCGAAGACGAGGACCATCTGTTCGAAGTAGTCCACGGCATCGGTCCGCAGGTAGATCACGCCGCCGGGCTTGAGCGAGCCGTGGACGATCTCGGTGAAGGCTTCGGTGACGAGACGGTTTTTCCAATGGCGGCGCTTGGGCCACGGATCGGGAAAGTAGAGATGGACGCCATCCACCGAGCCCGGCGGCACGAGCCATTGGAGGAGGTAGCTGTTCTCGACCCGGACGCCCTGCAGATTGGTCAGTCCGGCGCGGCGGCCCCGGCGGTCGATCTTGCGGAGGCGGCCCAGGAGGCGTTCCACGGCGATGATGTTGCGGTCCCTTCGCAGCGCGGCGTATTGGGCGATGAAGCCGCCGTCGCCGGCACCCAGTTCAACCTCCAGCGGCTGCGCCACCGGGAACATCGTGTCCAACGGGAGGAGGGACATGATGTCGGTCAGCGGGTAGATCAGGGTCTCGGCCGGGGCCGCAGTGTCTTGCATGGGCGGGTGGGTCTAGCAGGTCTGGCGAACGGTGAGAATGGGAAAGGCCACGGCAGGTGGGCTTGGAGGCTCCAACCGCGGGCTCCCTTCGGCCAATCCCGGGCGGATAGTCTCGGCGTTCCGCTGGGAACGCCAATCCGGCGGGCGACATTGATCGACAAGACCGGGCGCTGGAGCGCGATGGCGGCCGGCTCCCTTCTGCCGCTACGAAACCGTGGTTCCTTCGTCGGTCTCTCCGGAGGGTTGGCTGAGGTCGGACTCGATCACGGCGCGGGCTTCCGCCGCGCGATCTTCTGGGACTTGGATGCGGATGCCGCCGGTGGCGGCGGTGGAGGCCCCGATGCTGATCGAGGCCAGTTCACCCTGGATGTAGGCCTCGAAGCCGGCCGCCTCTAGGCGGCCACGGACGAGATTGGCTTCGGCGGAGCTGAAGGTGGTGAAGACGGTTTTGAGTTCCATGGTTGGCCTTCAAACTCTGCCGTCTGGGCGATCTGCGCAAACATGATCACACCGGCACCGGTCTGGGTCAGATTCGTGATGGTGGCGCGGGCATTCCGACCGATGAAGACGTGGGCGCCCGTGACGACGACCATGGTGCCGTCGGTCAGGTAGCCGATGCCCTGGCCTTTTTCGCGGCCTTCTCGGGTGATCCGCAGTTCCACCTCGTCGCCCGGCAGGATCTGGGCTTTCAGCACGGAGGACAACTCGGCGAGGTTGATGGTCTTGACCGACTGGAGGACGGCGACGCGGACGAGGTTGGCGTCGTTGGTGACGAGTTTGGCGCCGAGGGTTTTGGCCAACATCACGAGCTTGGCGTCGACGGCGGATTCATGGGGAAAGTCGCCCTCGTGGATCTTCACGTCGGTGCGGGGGCTGGACTGGAGCTTGTGGAGCATGTCGAGGCCGCGTTGGCCCCGGGCGCGCTTGGTCGGATCGGCCGAGTCGGCGACTTTTTGCAGTTCGTGCAGGACGAAGCGGGGAACGATGAGGCGTCCTTCGACCACGTCGCCCCCGACCAGGCCCGCGATGCGTCCATCGATGACGGCGCTGGTATCGAGCACGAGGAGGGTGTCGGGCTTGGACTGGGAGGCGAAGCGGACGTAGGGGATGATCAGGCTGAAATCCTCCTTGTTGCTGCGAATCGACACGATCATTCCGAGGTAGGAGAATCCGAGGAACAGCCCGAGCCGGATGAGCCAACGGAGGTTTTCATCCACAAAGTCGAAGAGGCCGGACCGGTCCACCATCCAGGCCATGGCCGTGCCGATGGCGATGCCGGCGGTTGCTGCCGAAAAGGCCCGGATGGAGAAGCCCTTCAGCATGAGATCGAAGGCCACCATCACTCCCCCGAAGCCGAAGCCAACGAGCATTCCGACCACGGGCTGTTGCACCAGCTCCGGGCGGACCTGACTGACGGAGAAACCTCCCAGAGTGCAAAGACCCCAGAAGAACAATCTGATGACCCAATGATTCATGAGCGTTCCGGTCCAAGATCTATCGGCGCCAGAAGAAGTTCTGATGAGGGTGGATCTACAGGGAAAGCGGAGGCGAACGGCGCCACCTTCCGGGACTGGGACAGAGTTGTCCCGGCAGAAGGCGTCGGTGGCCGAGGGACTTCACCACTGCCAAGGCACGGGACGCCGACCGGTGAGACGCACATCGAGAGCGGAGACAGCCGGTCGCCCATGGACGGGATCGGAACAGGCCATCGATCCGCATAAAAGTCGTTGACGTAGTTTGCGGCTTAAATCATTAAATCCGTATCCGTTGATATATACGCAATGGATCTCATTAAGAGTGACCGAGGGACTGGCCCGAAGACGTCACGGCAACCGGTGGAACCGCGAGTTCCGCGTCAGGTGCCAAATCCAGCCCGGATCGCAGCCGAACCGGGGAAAAATGAGAAGAGCGCGGCCCGTCCATCCTCTTCTCCCGACACCACGAGAAGGGGCTTTTTTTGCCCCGAAAAAAAGAACGACGATGCAACAGCAAGGATTCATGAAGGCGTTGAAGTGCCGCGAGTGCGGCCGCGAGTACCCGCTCGCCGCCACCCACGTCTGCGAGTTCGACTTTGGTCCCCTCGAAGTCGCCTACGACTACGAGAGCATCAAGAAGTCGATGACCCGCGCCGCCATCCAGTCCCGGCCGCACTCCATGTGGCGCTATCGCGAGCTGCTGCCCATCGCCGGTGACCCCACCGTGGGGGTCGAGGTCGGGTTCACGCCTCTGGTGAAAGCGGACCGATTGGCCAAACGTCTCGGCATCCGCGAGCTCTGGATCAAGAACGACGCCGTCAACTACCCCACGCTTTCGTTCAAGGACCGCGTCGTCAGCGTCGCCCTTAGCCGCGCCCGTGAACTCGGCTTCAAGACCGCCGCCTGCGCCTCCACCGGCAACCTCGCCAACTCCGTCGCCGCCAACGCCGCCGCCGCCGGCATGGAGGCCTACGTCTTCATTCCCTCCGATCTGGAGCTGGGCAAGGTCGTCAATTCGCTCGTCTACGGCGCCAACGTCATCAGCATCAAAGGCCACTACGACGAGGTCAACCGCCTCTGCGCCGAGATCGCCGGCAAGTATGGCTGGGCCTTCGTGAACGTGAACATGCGGCCGTATTACGCCGAGGGTTCCAAATCGATGGGCTTCGAGATCGTCGAGCAGCTCGGCTGGAAGGTGCCGCAGCACACCGTCATCCCGATGGCGTCCGGCTCGCTCCTGACCAAGATCCACAAGTCCTACCAGGAGCTGAACAAGCTCGGCCTCGTTTCCGGCGAAAGCCGCATCCACGGCGCCCAGGCCACGGGCTGCAATCCGATCAGCGCCGCGCACCGTGCCGGGCTCGACTTCTTCAAGCCGGTCAAGCCGAACACCATCGCCAAGTCGCTGGCCATCGGCACGCCGGCCGACGGCTTCTACGCGCTCAAGGTGATGAAGGAGACCGGCGGTTACGCCGACGACGTGACCGACGACGAAGTGCGCGAAGGCATCCGGATTCTGGCCGAATGCGAAGGCATCTTTGCCGAGACCGCCGGCGGCGTGACCGTGGGCGTGGCCAAGAAGCTGATCGCGGCGGGTAAGATCGCGGCCGGCGACTCCGCCGTGCTGTGCATCACCGGCAACGGTCTCAAGACCATCGAAGCCATGACCGGCCATGTCGGCGAAACCCGCGAGATCCGGCCCAGCCTCCGCGAGTTCGAGGCGATTCTCGAACGCGACAAGGCGGCCGCCGCGGCCTAACCCGAAAACTGCTATCCACCATGTCCGTCGCCATTCGTATTCCACCCACGCTCCGTCGCTACTGTGAAGGCTCGGAGACGATTCTGGTCCAGCCCGGCACCGTGGCCGGCGCGGTGCACCAGCTCCACAGCCGCTTCCACGGCGTGCGCGAGCGGCTGATGGACGAACACGGGCAGCTCCGCGGCTCCGTGCTGGTCTTCGTGAACGAGGAAGACGTGCGCTTCCTCCTGAACGAAGAGACCCCGCTCAATCCGGGCGACGAAGTCAGCATCATCCCGGCGTTTGCCGGAGGGTGATTTTTTTAACCGCCAATCTTGGTCGATCAACTTTGACAGGGCCAAGACAGGGTATCGTGGCGCGGAGGCTCTCTGAAGGCAGCGTCGTCGAAAATCAGCGCAGAATAGCGGTTCGAAGTCCGGGAATTGACCGTTGCCACCCACTGGAAACTGGCCGACGATCCCGCCGTTAATCGCAGTTCAATTTTATGCCCGCAAAAGTCCGCATCCCAACTCCGCTCCGCAAGCTCACCAACGAGCAGGAACTCGTCGAAGTCGCCACCGGCACCGTCGCCACCGCCATGGCCGAGCTGCAGTCCAAATTCCCCGGAATCAAGGAACGCCTGCTCGACGAGAAGGGCGAGGTCCGTCGCTTCGTGAACGTCTACGTGAACGAAGAGGACATCCGCTTCCTCGAGAACCAGCAGACCCCGGTCAAGGACGGCGACGAGATCAGCATCATCCCGGCGATCGCCGGCGGCTAAACTCCAATACTTTCATGCCTCCCAAGAAGACTGCCCAGAAGAAGGTCGCCCCGGAAGCCGCCCGGACGGACGCGAAGGAAACCCGCCGTTTCTGGCTCAGCTACCCGACCAAGCTGGTGACCCGCCCGATCATCTGGGAAATGGCGCACAAGTTCCCGGTCGTCTTCAACGTCCGCCAGGCCAGCGTCAGCGAGCAGATCGGAATTCTCTGCCTTGAACTCGAAGGCAAGCGTTCGGACATGAAGTCCATCATTGCCTGGCTGGAAAAGGTCGGCGTGAGCGTCGAACCCGTCGAAATCAACGTCATCGAAAGCTGATCCCCTCTCCCATGTCCCAACTCGTTTCTGAAACCCTCGTCGCCGGCACCGGCGCGTCGCCCCGCAAGGGCCAGACCGTCTCTGTCCACTACACCGGCACCCTGACCGACGGCACCAAGTTCGACAGCTCCGTGGACCGCAAGGAGCCCTTCGAGTTCGTGCTCGGAGTCGGCCAGGTCATCCAGGGCTGGGACGTCGGCGTGGCCCAGATGAAGGTCGGCCAGAAGGTCAAACTGACCATTCCGCCCAACATGGGCTACGGCGCCGGCGGTTATCCCGGTGTCATCCCGCCGAACGCCACCTTGATCTTCGAGGTCGAGCTGCTGGCGGTGAACTGAAGGGTTGGTCCGCAAAGGGGCACAGGATTCACAACGAAAGAGCCCCGGTGGATTCGTCCATCGGGGCCTTTCAGTTTTTCCGCTTTTCCTGCCTCTTTGCGGCCGGTTCTCAGAATCGGAATTTGCGGATCGTCTTGATCACATGATCGACCTGCGCGTCGGTCAGTTCGGGATACATCGGCAGGGGAAGGATCTTCTTCGAGATCGCCTCGGCCACGGGGAACTGGCCCTCGCGCCAATCCTGGTCGGCGTAGCATGGCTGGAGGTGCAGCGGCTTGGGGTAGTAGATGATCGTCGGCACGCCGTGATCGGCCAGATGCTTCTGCAGTTCGTCGCGTCGTTCGCTCAGCAGATGGAAGACATGGAAGACGTGGCCGTTGCCCGGGGCGGTGGTCGGGGTTTCAACGGGCAGGTTCTTCAAACCCTCAACGTAACGGGCGGCGATCTCGGCACGGCGGGCGTTCCAGCGGTTCAGGTGCGGAAGCTTGACCCGGAGAATGGCCGCCTGGATCTCGTCCAGCCGGGAGTTGAAGCCGTGGAGGTCGTGGTGGTAGCGGCGTTCGATGCCGTGGACGCGGAGCATCTTCAGCTTCTTGGCCAGGGCCTCGTCGTTGGTGACGATCGCGCCGCCGTCGCCGTCGGCGCCAAGGTTCTTGGTCGGATAGAAGCTGAAGCAGCCCGTTGCGCCGAAGGAGCCGACAGACTGGCCGTTGCGGGTGGCGCCGATGGCTTGGGCGCAGTCTTCGACGATGTGGATCTGGGCCGGATTGGCGAAGGCGAAGATCTCGTCGAGCGGCGCGGCTTGGCCGAAGAGGTGGACGGGAATGATCGCCTTCGTGGCTGGACTGATGTGTTCGGCGACGTCCTTCGGATTCAGACAAAGCGTCTTGGGATCGATGTCGGCGAAGACCAGCCGCGCGCCCATCTGGATGATCGACTCGGCCGGGGCGATGTAGGTGAAAGGAGAAGTGATGACCTCGTCGCCGGGGCCGACGTCGAGCGCCCGCAGCGACAGCGTCAGGGCGTCCGATCCGGAATTCACGCCGACGGCGAACGCGGTCCCGGTAAACTCAGCCAGCTCCTTTTCGAAGGCGGCGACATTGGGCCCGAGGATGTAGTGGCCACCGGCGAGGGCCTTCTCCACGGCGGGCAGGATGTCGGATTTAAGGGCCTCGTATTGAGCGGCTAGGTTCAGGAACGGAACGTTCATCGGATGGGGGAGAATCAGAAATGGTCGGTCGTGACGAAAGCAGTTTTTCAAAGTTGTCCGCGGCGGGGTCGGTTGTCCGCCAGCCATAACCACTTGGCCGGAATTCAATCTTTGACACCCCGTTGGGCGGTTGGCAGTTTCAACGTTCAGTTTGAACCTTGATTTGGCGGATCTGTCCGCCTCTGGGCGGTTGTCTTCGCCCCCAAAACTACAATTTTTATGTCTGAACTAGTTGGAAATCTACTTGTCGCCCAATCCGGTGGCCCGACCGCGGTGATCAATTCAAGCGTCGCCGGTGTGATGGCCGAGGCAGGAAAGCATGGCTGCATCGAGGAGATCTACGGCGGTTTGAACGGGATCTTCGGCATCCTCAACGAAGACATCATCGATCTGCAGGACGAGAAGCAGAAGACGATCGACAGCCTCCGCTACACGCCGGCTGCCGCCCTCGGCACCTGCCGCTACAAGATCAACCCAGCCAAGAACCCGGAACAGGCCGCCAAGGACATGGACCGTCTCTTCGAGGTCTTCCAGGCGCACAACATCCGCTACTTTTTCTACGCGGGCGGGAACGATTCCCAGGACACGTCCAACAAGATCCATGGCGAATCCGTCAAGCGCGGCTACGAAGTCCGCGTGATCGGGGTGCCCAAGACGATCGACAACGATCTGCCCCATACCGACCACTGCCCCGGCTACGGCTCGGTCATCAAATACAACGCCGCCACCGTCGCCGAGATCGGTCTCGATGTCGGATCGATGGCCACGGACGACGGCTCCTGTTGCATCGTCGAGGTCATGGGCCGCGCCGCCGGTTGGATCGCGGCCGGCACCGTGCTGGCCAAGCAGGGCAACCCCGACAATGCCCCGCACATCATCCTGATGCCGGAGATTGCTTTGGACGAAGCCGCCTTCCTCGCCAAGGTGAAGGAGACCATCGCCAAGCTGAAGTATTGCGTGGTGGTCGTTGGCGAGGGCCTAAAAAACGCCGCTGGTGAGGAGATCGGAGCCGACAAATCCAAGGTGGACTCGTTCGGACATGCCGTTCTTTCCGGTGCCGCCGACAAGCTCGCCGAGATCATCCAGGGCAAGCTCAACCTCAAGACCCGCACGGTGAAGCTTGGCTATGCCCAACGCTGCGCCGCCCACTTCGCCAGCGCCGTCGACGCAGAAATCGCGTTCAAGTGCGGCGAGGCCGCCGTGCGCGCGGCGATCGATGGCCAGAGCGGTTTCATGGTGAAGATCGTCCGCACGGTCGGAGTGAAGACCTACTTCGGCACCGCTTTGCAGGATCTCAAGGATATCGCGAACGTTGAACGTTTCCTGCCCCGCGACTGGGTCAGCGCCGATGGGTTCATGCCGAACCAGAAGTTCGTCGAATACGCGGCGCCGCTGATCGAAGGCGAAGTCACTCCGCCGACTGAAAACGGCCTGCCGAAGTATGCCGTGCTCGAAAAGATCGCGATCGAGAAGGTTCTGCCGGCTCGCGCTTGATCTGTCCACTGAGACACAGCGGCTGGATAATCTCCCAAAACGGGACAAGTCATTCAGCCGCTAGAACCCCGGGAACCGTGGTTTCCGGGGTTTTGCGTTGTTGGCATCGGATCCGCTATGGTTTGGCCTATGCACCTCGTCATCATCGGACTTTGCGCGTGGATTGGGCTCTTGGGGGCCGCGATTTCCTTGGCTGCGTCCAATCGGATGAATGATTCGTTGGAGTGACGCCCAGCATGAATTCTTGAGCGGACCGCTTTTTTCCGCCCAGACCCGCCCATCCCGAAAGGATCGGCGGGTCTTTCTGTTTTCGGCCCAGCACCGATAACGGCAGCGGCCTTGCGTCCCCGGTTGTTTGTTCCAAAGGTCACTGGAATGTTGCGAGTCGCCTCACTGAATCGTGGAAACTGGAAGCCGAAGATTGCGGCGGCAGGGGTGGTTCTGCTTATCGGAATTTCGATCCTGGGATGCCGATCCGCAGCGCCGGCCACGACGGCAAAATCTGCGGCGAAGTTGGTCGAGCGCCGACACTTCTCCCTCTCTCCAACCAACGTTTGGCAGGTCGATCTTTTGGATGGAGTCCGATTCGATGCTTCTGCGTTGCTGCTCCGTCCGGACGGATCACTTCTCACCCTCAGCGACCAACAGCCGGCTTTGTTCCGGATCATTGCGCCTCACGGCGGCGGGATTGCTCATCTGGAAAAGCTCCCGGGATTCTTTGGCGCCTCTCAGCTCGCGCCGTTCAAGCGAGAGAAGAAAGACCGGTATGACATCGAGGGCCTCGCGCAGGACGATGTCGGAAGAATCTACGTCAGCGAGGAGGCGAATCGCTGGATTCTGCGGTTTCCGTCCGACGGATCACGGATGGAGCGACTCCCGATCGACTGGTCGCCCGTTGCCCGCTATTTCGATCCCAAAGACGACAACGCCTCTTTCGAAGGGGTCGCCGTCATCGGGCGGACCCTTTTCGTGGCGAACGAACGCAGCCTTCCACGGATCATCCGGGTGGACTTGGACACGATGAAAGTGGTCGGGGACTTCTCGCCGACGTTCAACATTCCCCTGATCAACGAGGCCCACTACAGCGACCTCTCGGTTTGGCGCGGGCACCTTTTCGTGCTCGTCCGTAGCCGGGACCAGATCTTGGAGGTCGATCCAGCGACGGAACAGGTCGTCGCAGAATACGACGCCGGTTTCGCGGACCGTGATCCAGAATTCGCCTACATCACGCGGTATGGAACGGGAAATCTGGAGGGCTTGGCCATCGACGCCGGAGGGTTCTGGCTCATCACGGACAACAACGGGCTGGGTCGGAAGAAATATCCCCAGGACAAGCGGCCGACGCTGTTTCGCTGCGCCTGGCCGAAGGGCGCGGCGCAGTAAGCCGCTACTTCGAGACCACCCACTTCAGCATTTTGCCGAGGGTCGGGGCTTGGCCTTGGGAGAGGACGCCGATGCGGAAGATCTTCCCGGCCGCCCAGACACAGAGGAGCATGAAGAGGGTCGACAAGGCAGCGCCCAGCAGGATTTCCCAAAGCGGCGGCCCGGGCTTCGACGCGATTCGTAGCGTCATGATCGTGGGGGTGGCGGGAGGAAAGAGCGAAAGGGCGCGGGCGAACGAGCTGGAGGGCGACTGAAGCACGGGGCCGAGGCAGAACATCGGAAGAATCACCATCATCATCGCGGGGAACATCAGGCTCTGCGCGTCGCGGATCTCGCTGCACGCAGAACCGATGGCGAGGAAGATCGAGCCGAAGGTCAGCATCGCCACCAGTTGGAAGAAGATGAACCAGAGGAACAGCGACGGCTCCACGTAGCTGAACATTTCGAACTTGGCCAGCATCCAACCGGTGCTGCCGAGATAGAGGACCGACAGCGTCAGCGACACCATCACTCCGCCCAGCAGCTTGCCCATCATCAACTGGAACGGACTGACCGACGCCACCAGCACTTCGGCGATCTTCTGCATCTTCTCTTCCAGCACGCTGTTCAACAGCGCCGGCGCCGAGGACATCACCAGCATGAAGAGCAGCAAGACCGCACCGAGCGGAATCAGGAACGTCGCGGTCCGGTTCGTCTCCTTGGCGCCCTGGATCTTGCCGGATGTGTCCCGCTTCGTGAGGCCAAGTTGGCGGATCTCCACGGGGGCGGTCAGGCGTTGGATCAAGGCGCGATCCACGCCGGCGGATTCGAAGCGCCTTCGCTTCGCCTCGTCGTTCACCACCCGGTTCAACCATTGGGGCAGCTCCTCGTAGGTCGCCGTTTCGGTGTAGTAGGAGATCGCGTTGGTCGCTCCGATCTCCGCGGCGTTGGTCCGGATGAGGAGGAACGCGAAGAGGTCCTTGCTCCGGACCCGGTCGGAGAGGGTGAGCTCCAGACCCTCGCTGAGCGCCCCGTTTGTCGAAGCGGCTTCGATCACGAAGGCGGGCTTCACCTGTTTGGTCCGATTGGTGGAGGAGAACAGTTCGTTGGCGTTGCGTTCGGCGGCACGGGATTCCAAGAGCGGCAGGAACAGTCCCGATTGATCGACGACGGCCAGCTTGCGCGGTCTGACGTCCACCTTGTCGCTGGCGAGGTGGCCGATGATGAGGCCGCCGAACATCATCACTGGCAGCGCGACGATGCCGAGAATGAAGGCCTTGCTGCGGACCGAGTTCAAATACTCGGTCAGGGCGACGATCCAGATCTTACGCATGGGCGACCTCCGTGGTTTGCGGTTTGGCGATGCGGACGAAGATGTCGTGCAACGACGGCGTGGTCACCTCGAACAGCTCCACCCTGGCGCGGGAGGCGATGGCCTGCAGCAGCGCCTGGGGATCACCCGTGTTGCGCAGCTCGAGGTTCTGGCCGAAATCGCGGGCCACCTCCACTCCGGGAATGCCGCGCAACGCCTCGGCCCCGCCAGGCACGCGCAGACGGATCGTGTCGTTGCCATAGCGGGCGCGGATGCTGGCCAGCGTGCCGTCCAGCACCTTGTTGCCGCGATAGATCATGAAGACGTAGTCGCACATCTCCTCGGCGGCGGACATGCTGTGGGTGGAAAAGATGATCGTCGTGCCCTGCTTGCGGAGATCGAGGATGGCGGTCCGGATCACCTCCAGATTCACCGGATCCAGCCCGGAGAACGGCTCGTCCAGAATCAACAGCTTGGGCCGGGCAATGACGGAGGAGATGAACTGCACCTTCTGCGCCATGCCTTTCGAAAGAGCTTCCAGCTTCTTGCCCGCCCACGCGGAGAGATCCATTCGATCCAGCCAATCGTCGGCGGCCCGGCCGGCGTCTTTGGCACCCATGCCCTTGAGCCCCGCGTAGTAGACCAACAGGCGGCGGACCGTCATTTTCTTGTAGAGTCCGCGCTCTTCCGGGAGATAGCCGATGACGTCGTTCGCCGCGCGTGTGCCTTGCTGGCCCAGCACTTCGACCGTGCCGTTGTCGGGCAGGACGATGTGCATGATCATCCGGATCGTCGTGGTTTTGCCCGAGCCGTTCGGCCCGATGAAACCGTAGATGGAACCGGTGGGAACCTGGAGCGTGAGGTCGTTGACCGCGACCTGTTGGCCGAAGCGCTTGGTCACGTTGACCAGATTGACGGCGAAGGTGGGAGGTGCGGCGGTCATGGGTAGGTCGCGGCGACTGTGGGGCTCGAACCAGCCATGGCTCAATTGGATTTCTCGCCACCCTGTGTGACCGCCCGACCCGTTTCGAACCGGAACGGTCGTCGGGGTCGTTCAGGGTCGCGTTGCGTGGAGCATCCGGTCGCGTCCCGTGTCGTCGGGCAGAACCGCTTCCACGGTCCAGCCCTTGCCTGAGAAGAGCGCCCTCAGGTCCGGCCCTTGGCCTTCGCCGAATTCCGCCACCAGCTGTCCCCCGGGGACAAGCCGCGTCGGCGCCTGGTCCGCCAATCGTCGATAGAAATCCAGACCGTCCGCTCCGCCGTCCAACGCTTGGGCCGGATCGAAGTCCCGCACCTCGGGCTGGAGCGTTTCGATCTCGGCCGAGGGAATGTAGGGCGGGTTGGTCACGATCAGGCCGAAGCGCAGCCCTTGGGGCAAAGCGTTGAAGCCATCTCCGAAATGGAATGCGACTCGATCTTTGGCGCCCAATGAAGACGCATTGGCCCGGGCGACGACCAGCGCGTCGGGGGAAATGTCGAGGGCGTGGATCTCCGCTTCGGGAAGTTCCAGCGCCAGCGTGATGGCAAGGCATCCGCTGCCGGTGCCGAAGTCGAGAACGCGCCCGCCCCCGGCTTTACCGACGGCCCGCCACGCGGTCTCGGCCAACTCGGCCAGCAGTTCCGTTTCGGGGCGGGGAATGAGGACGTTACGGTTGACGGTGAAGACACGGCCGCAGAATTCGGCCGTGCCGAGAATGTGCTGGAGCGGTTCCCGTTTTTCGCGGCGCCGGACCAAGAGGTCGAGCGACCGGATCTCCACGGCGGCCAGTTCACGGGACTTCTCCAGAAACAGATGCATCCTCGGCAGGCCCAAGACATGGGCCAACAGCCACTCCGCCTCCACCCGCGCCGATTCGACGCCCGCGGATTGCAGGCTCTCACTGGTGCGGCGAATTGCCTCACGAACGATCATGCGGTTCGACGCTAGGTCTTCAGCCACCGGGGACGCCAGTCCGGTCGTTGGAGAATCGGCGGTGGAATCACCGTTTCCGTCGCGTCGCCCAACAGGCTAGGGTCGGGACGTGAAAGTCGCTTGGATCATAGTTCTCGCACTCGGGCTGGCTGGAAGCGTGGGGGCACAGGATCAACCGGTTTCGGCGGACGAGTTGATCAAGACGGCCGATGCGTGGGCCAAAGAGAACTTGGACGCCTCCGTTCTGACCTCGCTCCAGCAGGTGGATCGAGACCGGGTGAAGGCGGTCTTGGATGATCTGCTCCGGCGCTTCCAGAGCGACTCGGTCTACGATCTCAGCGCGATCAAGGAGACGGCGACCGCGCTGCTGCCGATCCTCGACAGCTTCGAGGAGACCGATCCATACGCCCGCTGGTTGCGCGCGCGGCTCGACTATCTGACCACCGCCGACGACCTGCGCCGCGAGTTCAATCCGCCTGCGCCGGAGCCCGGTCAGCCCACGCCTTCCTCTCCTCTTCCGGCGGCGCAGCGGAGGGTTTGGGTGGAGGAAATGAAGGGAAGGCCCTTGCCGGAGCGGGCCGAAGCCTTGGTCTCGAAACTAAAGCCGATCTTCATCGAGGCGAAGCTGCCGGCGGAGCTGGTCTGGCTGGCGGAGGTGGAGTCGTCCTTCGATCCCAGGGCCAAGAGTCCGGTGGGAGCGGCAGGTCTGTTCCAGCTGATGAAACCGACGGCGAAGGATCTGGGGCTGTCCACGTGGCTGCCGGATGAACGGCTGGATCCGGAGAAGAACGGCCGCGCCGCCGCGAAACACCTTCGCCACCTGCACGACCGCTTCGACGACTGGGAACTGGCCCTGGCGGCTTACAACGCCGGCGAAGGCCGGGTCTCACGGCTTTTGAAGAAGTCCGACATCAAGACCTTCGACGCGATCGCCGGACGGCTCCCTGCGGAGACGCAGATGTATGTGCCGAAGTTCGAGGCCGTGCTCCAAAAACGGACCGGAATCCAACTGAAGGATTTAAAGGCGCCGGCCGATCAGCCGGACAAGTAGGGCGAAGGCGCTGGTCGGTCCATCGTCGGACGCAACGAGGTTGGACGATGAAACTTCCGCTGAACTTTCCTGGATCACCCGCTACGGTGGCCCCATGAAATCTGCCTACGAACTCGCGATGGAGCGGCTGAACAAGTCGGAGCCCATCGCCAAGCTGAACACCAAACAGAAGGCCGAGATCTCCGAGCTCGAGTCGCGCTACGCGGCCAAGATCGCCGAGCAGGAGATCATGCTGAAGGACCAGATCACCGCGGCCAACCAGGCCGGCGACTGGGAGAAGCGGAAGGAGCTGGAGGGGCAGTTGGTGCATGAACGGAAGAAGCTGCGGGGCGATTTGGACGAGAAGAAAGACGCGGTGCGGCAACGCGGGAAATGAACGGGCCTCGACCCGACCGCGTGGTTCGCTCGGAGGCGAGCATCGTTTGAAACCGGATTCTTCCCATCCTCCCACCGGCTACTTCCTCGCGGAATGCCGGTCCTCCGTGGACGACTCTCCGCAGCCGTTCGCCCTCTGGGTTCCGCCCGGCTATTCGCCGAAGAAGTCCTGGCCGCTGGTCGTCGCGCTGCACGGCAGCGACGCCGACCACCGGATGATCCCGGAGGAATGTTTCCGCATCCACGAGCGCGGTTTCGATGAACGGGTGATTCTCCTGAGTCCCTTCGGCCGGGGCGATGTGGACTGGCGCTGGATGGGGGAAGCGGATCTTTGGGACGCCGTCAACTGGGTGCGGAAGCGGTATCGGGTGGATCTGCGGCGGCAATACCTGACCGGGCTTTCGCTGGGGGGCTACGCAGCGTGGCGGATGGCGGCGGAACGTCCGCTGTATTGGGCGGCGATCGCGCCGGTGTGTGGCGGCGGCCCAGTGGCGGCGGTGGCGGCCATGAAGCGGGTTCCTGTCTGGTGCGTGCATGGCCGGCACGATCCGGTGGTGCCGGTGCAGAGATCGCGTGAACTCGTGTCCGAGCTGAGGCGCCTCAAAGGAAAAGTGCGCTATGACGAATTGGGCGACGGGGGCCACGACGCGTGGCGGTCGCTCTACGATCCGCAGAGGGAAGGGGATTCGCTGGTCGATTGGTTCCTGCAGTTCCGCTGCGGTGCCGCTCCGGCGCCGGTGAAAAAGCCGCTACGGAAGGAGCTCTTCAACGATCTCTTCGGCGAGCGGGTGATCGTCTGTTGTCCGGCGTCCACCTTGATCCCCCGGGAAGCGGACCAACTGCGGCAGGAGGCGGAACGGATCGCACGGTTCCAGTTCGGTGAAGACCTTCGAATTCGCTCGGGCAAGTTGCTGGTGAAGTCGGACGAAGAACTGACCGAGGCGGATGCCAAGTCGGCCAATCTGCTGTTCATCGGACGGACAGACAACCACTCCTGGATGCGGCGCGTGGAGAAGCGGCTGAAGGTCCGGCACGTCGATGGCCGCCTGGTGTTCCAGCGCGAGACGATGCTGGGGAAGACCTGGGCGGCGGCCACGGTGCAGCGGAGCCCCTGGAGCCGGTCGAGACTGCTGGGGATCCTGACCTATCAGCAGCGCGGACAAATCGCGGGACTGGCGGCGCGGTTCATCGGGGCGGAGCCGGCGGTCGGCGACTCGACCCTGGTGGATACGAAGAACGGGAAGATGGTTCGCGGAGGAGGCGGTTGACTCAGGCTCCGTGATCGACCGGGTCACCGATACGGCTGGTGCAGCTTCACCGCGTCTGCGGCTTTGTCGGCCTTGGTCCGAACCCTGAGGTTCAACACTTCCACCCCGACCGCGAAGGCCATGGCGAAGTAGACGTAGCCCTTGGAAATATGCTGGCCGAAGCCTTCGGCGGTCAGGAGCACTCCGATCAGGATCAGGAAGCTGAGGGCGAGCACCTTGATCGTCGGATGGCGGTCCACGAAGCCGCTGATCTGGTTGACGAAGATCAACATGACGACAACGGCGGCGACGACGGCGGTGATCATGATCCAGATCTCCTTCACCATGCCGACGGCGGTGATGACGGAGTCGAGCGAGAAGACGACGTCGAGCAGCAGGATCTGGATGAGCACGCCGGCGAAGGTCGGGACGATGCGGGAGGTCTTATCTCCATCGTGCCCTTCCAGCTTCTCGTGGATTTCCTTCACGCTCTTGAAAATCAGGAACAACCCGCCGAAGAAGAGAATCAGGTCCTTGCCGGTATTGGGCAGCGGCAGGCCGAAGAGCTCCCAGTCCCAGAGTTTGTTCTGCAGATTCATGACCCAGGAGATGGACACGAGCAGGAGGATACGGGTGATGAGCGCGAGCATCAGACCGATGCGGCGGACTTTGGCCTGCTGATCGATCGGGAGCTTCCCGCTGAGGATCGAGATGAAGATGATGTTGTCGATGCCGAGAACGATCTCCAGGAGGGTCAGGGTGAGGAGGCTGATCCAGATCGAGGGCAGGGCGAGCTGTTCCAAGATCGATCCGCTCGCGGCGGCGACGGTGGAACCCGCCTCGGCAAACTGGATGAACGGAAGCATCATGAGTGGGGAGTCTGTTGGCCTCGGCGGGCGGTGTCAAAGGAGGCAAACGCAGGTTTTTTAGGGCGTTGAGCGATCATGGCCGTGGACCGGAGTCTGGTGGGATCGGCAAAGAGGCGGCACGTCCGGGTGCCGAACTCTTTCGATTCCGGTCATTCAGTTTCGCCGTCGAGTTGGAGTTGATACGTGTAGGTATGAAATCGTTTGCCAGCTGACAGGGTGTGCGGAATAGTTGTCGGGCCCACAGGACTCCGGTTGGCCGCCGCCGCTGATTCCGGGGCAAACCGCTACGCTATCCGGCATGAAACTCAACGTTCACTTTGCCATCGGGGCCTCTTTCCTTTTCTCCATCGCAGCGCTGTCCGCCGCTCCCGTGCAGGGCTGGCTCAGTTGGCGTGGTCCGGAGCAAAACGGGGTTTCCCGCGAGACCGGCCTTCCGTCCACGCTCGACGCCGCCAAGCCGCTTTGGAAGGTGGACTTCCCCGGGGCATCGACCGCGGTCGTTGCCGGAGGCCGGCTCTACATCGTGGGCTACCTCGGTGAGGGACAGGATCTTCAGGAAGGCATCGGCTGTTACGACGCCGAGACGGGCAAGCCGATCTGGCAGCACCTTTTCAGCGATTTCATCAGCGACATCATCTACAACCGCTATGCGACCTCGAGTCCGGCGGTCGATCCCGAGACGGGCAACGTCTACCTCCAAGGATCGCAGGGGCTGCTGGTGGCCTTCTCGCGGGACGGCGAGATGCTCTGGAAACACGCGCTCGGCGAAATGATCGGCCGGCTGACCTTCCCGAACGGACGCACCCAGACGCCGCTGGTGGACGGCGATCTGGTGATCATTCGCGGCATCACCGCGAACTGGGGCGCGCAGGGCCCGGGCGGAGATCGGCTCTACGCCTTCGACAAGAAGACCGGCGAAATCGTCTGGGCCTCCACCCCCGGTGATCGGCCAAAGGACAGCTCATTCTCCTATCCGTATCTGAACTGGTGGAAGGGCATTCGCGTGCTCTACGTCACCCTGGGCGACGGCAGTGTCGGGGCGATCAACGCCTTGACCGGCGATCCGATCTGGCGCGTCAACCTCGGCAAGGCGGGCATCAACGCCACCGTGCTCGTCCACAACGGCGACAAGGTCGTGGGCATCTACGGCACTCCTTATGAGCCGGGACAGATGGTCTGCTTCAAAGTCCCCGACGTGGCCTACAAGCTCGGTCAACAGGCGCCGACTGTGGTCGAGCGGAAAGACGTCGAGATCTGGAGCGCAGATATTTCCACCTCGACGAGCAGCCCGATCCTCGTCGGGGACCGCATCTATGTGGTGGCCGAAAAGGGCGATCTGATCTGCGTGGACATCAACACCGGCAAGCGGATCTGGGACACCAAGATCGGCATTGAGCAGCGGAACTCCTGCCCGCTCTTCGCCGACGGCAAGATCTATGTGCCGATCCTGGACGATCCCGACAGCAAGGGAGGCGACTCCACCGACGCCGGCACCAAGGGCGCCTTTTACGTGGTCGATCCCGAGAAAGGGAAGATCCTGGCGCACATCGCTCTGGAAGGCCGCTGCTTCGGTTCGCCGACCGCCTACAACGGCAAGGTCTATCTACAGACCACCAAGCATCTCTACGCCTTCGGCAAGGCCGGCAACAACCCGGGCCTCGCAAAACCGATGGACGAACCTGCTTGGCCCAAGGCCGGCGCCGCCGCCGGACTCCAGATCATCCCGTCCGAAGTGCTGCTCCACCCGGGCGAAAAGGTCTCGCTCCGGGTCCGCACCGTCGACGCGCACGGTCTTGTGGTGGGCGAGGTGAAATCCGGCGTGAAGTGGGACGCCTTCATTCCTCCGACGGCCAAGGTGAAAGCCAAGATGAACGGCTCGTTCAACGCGGCCGGCGACCTGGTGGCGGACGCGGAGAAAGTCCCTTCGGCTGGCGCGTATATGGCCGTCTACAATGGATTGAAGGGGACCATCCGCGGTCGCGTGCTGCCGTTCCCACCGATCAGCGAGAACTTCGAGGAATACGATCTGGGGGAAACGAGCACGTTCGACCAGGCCAAGTTCAGCTACCCGCCTCTCCCGTGGATTGGGGCGCGGTTCAAGTTCGACATCCGGGAACAGGATGGGAGCAAGGTTTTGCGCAAGACCGTCGACAACCGTTTCTTCCAACGCGCGACCGTCATCATCGGCGACGAGACGATGAAGAACTACTCCGTCCAAGCCGATGTCCTCAGCGAAGGCAACCGCCGCAAGATGTCCGAAGTGGGACTGATCTGTCAGCGCTATCTGATCACGCTCAAGGGCAACGAACAGAAACTCGAGATCAGCTCGAACCTGGAGCGACTCCGGGTGCCGGCCGTGACCGACGGGCCTAATTTCCGCTGGTCGCCCAACACCTGGTACACGCTCAAAGCGCGGGTGGACGTGGCGGCCGACGGCTCAGGTGTGATTCGGGCAAAGGCGTGGAAACGGGGCGAGAAGGAGCCTGAAGCTTGGACGGTTGAAGTGCCGCACAAGCATGCCCATACCGAGGGATCACCCGGCCTCTATGGATTTTCGCCGCAGGACATGCCTGTTTGCATCGACAATATTTTAGTGACTCCGAATTGAACCGCGCGTGTTGACCCGTAACGTCGAGACCAAGACCAGGACCATTAGTATGATGAAAAAGAAGAACCACGGAGCGTCGGTGATCACCCTTTCGCTGCTCTGCGGCATCGCTGCGGTCAGCCTGCAGGCCGACGACTGGCCGATGTGGGGAGGTTCGACGGACCGCAACATGTATTCCACCGCCAAGGGGCTTCCTGACGGGGCCGTCCCCGGCAAGTTCAAGCCCGGCTCCGAGGACATCGACATGGCCACCACCAAGAACGTGAAGTGGGTGGCCAAGGTCGGGTCCCAGGCCTACGGCAACGTCGTCGTGGCCAACGGCCACGTCCTCATCGGGACGAACAACGACTCGCCGCGCGATCCCCAGCATCAGGGCGACCGCTCGGTCCTGATGTGCTTCGACGAGAAGACGGGCGAATTCCTCTGGCAGCTCGTCGTGCCCAAGTTGAAATCCGGCAAGGTCAACGACTGGGAGAACCTCGGCCTGCTGTCGTCGCCCCGCATCGAGGGCAACAAGGTCTACCTCGTCACCAGCCGCTGCGAAGTCATCTGCCTCGATCTGAACGGACAGAAGGACGGCAACCAGGGCATCACGACGGAAGCCGAATACGTCACCAAGGACACGGGCAATCCTCCCGCCAAGATCGGTCCGAAGGATGCCGACATCCTCTGGGTCTACGACATGATGGACGAGTTGGGCGTGTTTCCGCACAACGCCTCCAACAGCTCTCCGCTGATCGTCGGCGACCGCGTCTACGTCTGCACGTCCAACGGACAGGACTGGACCCATTCCAACGTCCCTTCGCCGATGTCGCCGAGCTTCATCGCCCTCGACAAGAACACCGGCAAACTGGTCGGTGAAGACGATGCCGGCATCGGACCCCGGATCTTCCACGGACAGTGGACTTCCCTCTCGGCCGGCAAGGTCAACGGCAAAATGGAGCTCTACGCGGGAGGCGGCGATGGCTGGCTCTACGCTCTCAATGCCGAGCCCAAGGAGACGGCCGAAGGCGCGTTTCTGAAAGTCCTCTGGAAAGCCGACTGCAACCCCCCCGACTACCGGGCGAAAGACGGCAAACCGATCAAGTATCCCTCCGCCGACGGCCCGAGCGAGATCAACGCCACCCCGGTCTTCTACAAGAACCGCGTCTATGTCCCCATCGGCCAGGATCCGGAGCACGGGGAAGGCATCGGCCGCCTCGTCTGCTACGATCCGACCAAGTCGGGCGACGTGACCAAGAGCGGCCTCATCTGGGAGTTCCGAGGCATCCACCGCAGCATCTCCACCGTCTCCATCGATCCCGCGACCGGCCTGCTCTTCGTCGGGGACTTCTCCGGCTTCGTCCATTGTCTCGATGCGGAGACCGGCAAGCTCTACTGGGAGCACGACATGAAGGCCCACATGTGGGGATCCACCATGGTGGCTGACGGCAAGGTGTATGTCGGAGACGAGGACGGCGACCTCGTGGTGTTCGCCGCAACCAAGGAAAAAAAGATCATCAGCGAGACGATGTTCGACTCGCCGATCTACTCCACTCCGATCATTGCCAACGGCGTGCTCTACGTCGGCACCCAGACTCATCTCTACGCGCTGCAGGACGCTTCGAAGATTCTCAAGAAGGACGCACCCGCCGGGGTCGAAACCGAGCTCAAGAAGCCCTGAACCGGCCGTTGCCGTTTACGTCCCGACATCTAGCATTCCGAACATGATGAGCCCCGACCCGACCTCCGCCGAAATCCAGAAGGCGCAGGACACCCTCGACGCCCACGTCCGCGAAATCGTCGCTTGGCACTTCAGTCCCGAAACCGGCTGCCCGTTCTGGCTCGGTTGGGTGAAAAATGCCGGCTGGGATCCGCGGGCCGAGGTGAAGTCCTTCGCCGACCTCATAGCGAAGTTCCCACACTTCCAGGACGAGTGGCTGCGCGACGAGCAACCCGAGGTCTGGGTGCCCGCCGAGTTCAAGGGAAAGCCCTTCAACATCTTCGAAACCGGTGGCACCACGGGAATGCCCAAGCAGCGCATCGGCTGGAACGACTACAAGGTCGACTACTCCGAGTTCAGCGACAAGATTTCCGACGAGCATTTCCCCCGCGGCGGCGCTTGGCTGATGGTCGGTCCCACCGGGCCGCGTCGCCTCCGTCTCGCCATCGAGCATCTGGCGAACATTCGCGGCAGCTCCTGCTACTTCATCGATTTGGACCCGCGCTTCGTGAAGAAGCTGATCTCGAACAAGCAGTTCGACGTGGCCCGGCAATACATGGACCACGTGGTGGACCAAGCCCTGATGCTGTTGAAGAACCGAAAGATCTCCGGCCTCTTCACCACTCCCAAACTTCTCGAAGCCCTCGCCGAGAAACTCGATCTGTTCGAGGCCGGCATTCGTGGCGTCTTCTGTGGCGGCACCACGATGGCCCCGCAATATGTGCGTTTCATCGTCGAGGAAGTGCTCGAGGGTCGCATCGGCTTCTACCCGACCTACGGCAACACCTTGATGGGGTTGGCCGCCAGCGTGCCCCTCCGGCCCGAGGACAAGTTCTCCATCAGCTACTATCCGCCGCAGCCCCGAGCCGTGCTCAGGGTCGTCGATCCGAACGACACGACGCAGGTGAAGGAATACGGCGAATGGGGCCGCGTGGAACTGACCACGTTGACCAGGGAGTTCTTCATGCCCCGCTTCCTCGAACGCGACGAAGCCATCCGCAAAGCCCCCCGCGACCGCTACGCTTGGGACGGCGTCGCCGAAGTGCGGCCCTTCGGCGCGATGGAGAAGACCATCGTCGAAGGCGTCTACTGACGACGGCGTCAAGTTGCGTCGCCCGACGGGGAGGCGACTTGGAGTTTCCTGCAATGTTCCTCCGTTGCGCCTTCTTCTTTGGCTCGGCCTTGGCGGGACTGATCGCTGCGTCACTTTCACTCGGTGCGGCGACTTTCCTTGGGGATGCCGATCCCGGCGACGACCGAGCACTTGGAGAATCGCCTTCGGTTGCTTGGAGATCTTTGGAGCGGGCAATTCCGACTCGAGGGATCCGGCGCGGAGACGAACGGCCGGATCCCTGCCATCACGGTCGGACGGTATGAAGACGGACCGAGGCCACGATTTCTTCGGCGATCTTGTTCATCAGGATGGCCCTCCGACCGTTGGAGCCCTCCAGTTGCCCCGTTTTTCCGTTCTCGAACGCCCCTGTTTTCGCCGCGCGTCTTGAGAAATCGGGTCGTGCAAATGTCGTCCACGGGAGACTTGCGAACCGGCGTCGGCCCCGCATTCTCCGGAGCGATCTGTTCAGGACGTTCCCCAATAAACCAACTCAACGCAGGACTATCCTATGCCTCTATCAAAGCGTGCATTCGCTGAATTCCTCGGAACCTTCTGGCTCACCCTCGGCGGCTGCGGCAGCGCCGTCTTGGCGGCGGCCTTTCCCGGTGTCGGCATCGGACTGCTGGGCGTGGCGTTCGCTTTCGGTCTGACGGTGCTCACCATGGCGTTCGCCATCGGCCCTATCTCCGGATGCCACCTGAATCCCGCCGTCTCCTTCGGTCTCGTGGCCGGCGGACGGTTCAAGGCCGGGGAACTCCTGCCCTACATCGTCTCGCAGGTGCTCGGGGCGATTGCCGGAGCGGGCGTGCTGTATTTCATCGCCAGCGGCAAAGCCGGCTTCGATCTCAGCGCCGGACTCGCCTCGAACGGCTACGGAGAACATTCGCCCGGCAAGTATTCGATGGGCGCGGGCTTCGTCACCGAAGTGGTCATGACCTTCATGTTTCTGATCATCATCCTCGGCGCGACGGATGAACGGGCTCTGAAAGGATTCGCCCCGATCGCCATCGGTCTCGGGTTGACGCTCATCCATCTCATCAGCATCCCGGTGACGAACACCTCGGTGAATCCGGCCCGCAGCACGGGTCCGGCGATCTTCGTGGGTGGCTGGGCGCTCACGCAGCTCTGGCTCTTCTGGGTGGCCCCGATCCTCGGCGCGGTGCTGGCCGGCGGCGTCTATCGCTGGCTGGGTTGCGCGAAGAAGGACTGAGGCAGAGAACGCCTCCAATTCGGACAAAGGGCACAGTTGGGATGCCCGGTTTTGTAGGCACGCGGGGTCGGCATACCTCCGCAATTGTCCTTTACCTCATTCCAACCGGCGGGAACGTTTTCAATGAAGGTCACCGAACTCTTGCCATGAAATTGAGAATGATCCGCTTCGTGACAGCAATTGCCCTGTTGCTCCCTCCGTTGGCCGCCACTGCCCAGACCGTGGCCTATTATCGATTCGACGGCACCAACGGAAGTCCAGTTGCCCAGATCACCGACTCCGGTCCGGCCGGGCTGAACGGCACCACCATCGGCTCGGCGACCTACTCGGCCGGCGTGCTGGGCACCGGCTTGGATCTGTCCGGCGACGGAAACTATGGCTCCATTCCGAATTCGCCCGCCTTTGTGCTGACGAACGACTTTACGGTCGAACTGTTTTTCAAGGCCAACCAGCCGTATACCGTTTATGGAAGCGATCCGGCGGAACTGATCAACAAGCTCCATACGCCCGTTGAGGGAGGTCATCTGAGTTCCTTCGTCATCGAATACGGTGCAAATGGCAGTCTGAACGGATTCGTGAGCTATGCACCGAATGTCGGACTGTATGCGGGAGCGACAGCCGCGCGTTATGGAGACGGCTTCTGGCATCATGTGGCCCTGGTCTTCCATCACGATTCGCCCGTCGGGACGAACACGGTCCAGTTGTTCGTGGACTACACGCTGCAGACATCCGGGAGCGGAGCCGCGACGCCGGTCGCATGGGCCGACTACCCGATCTACCTCGGCGCGGGCAACTTTCCCGGCGGACAGGACAATGGACAGTTCCGGCGAAACTTCGACGGCAGCCTCGACGAGGTGCGCATCAGCAACGTGGCGTTGGCGCCGTCGGAATTCGTGAGGCTCCCGCCGGACCGTTTCGCTTTTGTCACTATTTCCAAGGTCTTTGGTGGCGTCCAATTGCAGTGGGGTTCCCGGACGAACCACGCCTACCAGGTGCAGTCCACCCCGCAATTGCCCGCCGACATGTGGACCAATCTCAGCGCTACGCTGCCGGGTAACGGCAGCCCGCTGACGCTGCCCGACCCGTTCGTTCCCGGCGAACCTCGGCGATTTTTCCGGGTGGTCGAATCGCCCTGAACGGCGTGCTTTCCGCCGTTGGCTTCCCGTATCCTTGGGTCATCTTGCCGACGGCTCTTTTGAGCGAGAACCCGTGATTTCCTCTATTCCGACTGCTGTTGCCCAGTGCTCCTGGTTGCGTAATTCGGCACGCTGTTTTTCAAAAGATCGCTCCGCATCCGTGCTGCATCGATGTTGAAGTGCTTCAAGATCTGCCCGGCTACCCCTTCTGATTTGGACAACAATCCGAGGAGGATCTGCTCCGTGCCGATAACTGCCTGAATTTTTCCTTGAACCCCAGACCGGCCGCTTCCTTCGCCTTCCACTTTGCGAGATGGTCGAGGGCTGATTCGAACCAGGTCATGTGTTGGATGGGTTCGTGGTTGGAGTCGGAGGAATGGAGCCGAGATGTCGCCAGAGAGACCATAGGGCGCAATGCGCGTGGGCTTCCTCCGGGTGCGCCCTCGCCAGCGCGACTTGGATCTCCACGGCCCGGTTCCAATCCGGGATCAAGCCGAGCGGCGAAATCTCGGAGTTGGGAAACACATCAGGGAAACCACCGCAGTTGGTCAGGGCGCTGAGGCCTGTGCCGTCGTCGAGGAGGTCCGATCCTAGGTAGAGGAAGCCTTCTGGTGGCTTCCAAAACCGCGGGTCATCGGCGGGATTTCGGGTCACTGCCAGCAGGTTGAAAACGGCCGGATCGGAAAACTTGGAACGCAGGTAAGGAAGATCCCAATACAGATGGGTCAGCCCGGCGGCATGGATATTGTGGTTCCAGTCTTCGGCCTCCTCCACGTCGGCCAAGTTTCCGCAGAGCGCTACGTCCAGTCCGACGAGGTCGGTCAATTGATGCTGGCCGGACCAGACGATGTATTTGCGCCAAGATTCTCCGGCCCACGAACCGAACCTCTCTCTCGCCGTGTCGCCAAACACGTCTCGTTCACCGAATTTGTTGTTGAACTCGGCATTCACGCACTCGCCAGTTCGGTTTCCTTGGTTCGCTGATCGTCAGCATCCCCGCCCGACTCCTTCGCCGAGATCGCGGCGGCCTGCGGTTCTTCCCAGACCTGGATCGGCTCGTAGAAGGTGTTCCGCTGAACCGGCGTGCGGCCGGCTTCGCGGATGGCCTTGACCATCGCGGCCTCGGTCTGGAGCTGGGGGGCTTTGGCACCGGCCATGTGGAAGATGTGCTCCTCGATGATCGTGCCGTGGATGTCGTCCGCGCCGTAGCTGAGGGCGACCTGCGCCATCTTCATCCCCATGCCGACCCAGTAGGCGGTGATGTGCTCGAAGTTGTCGAGGAACAGCCGGGCCACGGCGAGCGTGCGGAGCTGGTCGAAGCCGGTGGGCGGATGTTCGACGGGAATGCCGTTGTTGTCCGGCTGATAGGGCAGGCCGATGAACCCGACGAAGCCCTTGGTCTCATCCTGCAGGCGGCGAAGTTGGCTCAGGTGATCGACCCGGTCCGCGAGCGTTTCGACATGGCCGTAGAGCATGGTGCAGGTGCTGCGTCCGCCGAGCTGGTGCCAGGTGCGGTGGACATCGAGGTATTCCTCGGCCGATTCCTTGCCGCGCGCGATGGCGGTGCGGACTTCCTTGCGGAAGATCTCGGCGCCGCCGCCGGTGAGGGATTCGAGGCCCGCCTCTTTCAGCTCGGCGAGCGTGTCGCGAACGGACTTCTTGGCCAGCCAAGCGAGGTGGAGGATTTCAATCGCGGTGAAGCACTTCAACTGGAGCCTGGAATCGAGCGCCTTCAACGCCTTGAGAAAACCAGTGTAGTAGCTGAAGGGCAATGAAGGGTGGAGGCCGCCGACGATGTGCAGCTCGGTGATGCCGAGGGCGAGGGCTTCACGAGCCTTTTCGACCATCTGATCGGCGGTCAGCTCGAAGCCGTCCTTGTCGCGCTTCTTGCGGCTGAAAGCGCAGAATTGGCAGCTGAGGATGCAGTAGTTCGAGTAGTTGAGGTAGCGGTTGACGATGTAGGAGGCGCGGTTGCCAACCTTGCGGGCGCGGGCGAAATCGGCCATCGCGCCGAGGGCGTTGAGATCCTTGGTCTCGAACAGGCGCAGCGCGTCGGCTTCGGTGAGCCGTTCGTTGGCGACGACCTTTTCGTAGAGATCGCGCAGCTCGCTGTGCTTCAGGGCAAACATCGTCATGGCGGTCGGAAGCTAGCAGAGGGGCGGGGGAAGGGAAGGGGCCGCGATTCTGTTTCACATCGTGGGCTGGATTGCAGGCGTCCTGAACTCTTAGCCTGTGGGCATGCGCATCATTGGCGGGTCGGCGGGTGGTCAGCTGTTGAAGGTTCCGGACGGGTTCGGGGTCCGGCCGACGCCGGACAAGGTTCGGCAGGCGATCTTCAACAGCCTGGGCGATCGGGTGGACGGCGCCAAAGTATTGGAGCTGTTCGGCGGCACGGGCGCTCTCTGTCTGGAGTGCCTGAGTCGCGGAAGCGCGTCGGCGATGGTGGTGGAGAAGTCTTCCAAGCACGCGGAGTTCATCCGACGCAACGCGGCGTCGGTCGGGCTCGACGGGCGCCTGCATCTACGGGTGCAAGATGCCTACGGCGCGATCCACCAGATGGCGGACGCGGGCCAGACGTTCGATCTGATCTTCGCGGATCCGCCCTATGGTCTCAAGAACGTGGGCAAACGTTCAGAATCTTTCTCCCAAAAGCTGCTCGACGATCCACAGCTGCCCAAGCTCCTGGCGGACGGCGGTCTCTTTGTGCTGGGCCATACCAAGCGGGACACGCTCCAGATTCCGGAGGTTTGGACCGAGCGGAAGGAGATGAAACACGGGGACACGATGTTCCGGTTCCTCGAACCGGTGACGGACCAGAGCATTTGCAAAAAGCTGTAGCTACGATCTCTGCCAACGAAGAGGAGCGGGCGATGGGAAATGCCATTGGTAGCGGCCGGTTCCTTGGGCCGCGCGGCTACAGAATAGTCGAAAAGACTCTCGAAGGATCGGCGGCGAGCGCAGTTTCAAGGTTTCCGAAGCCGGTTGCCAACTCCCTCAGTCCGCTTTGAAATCTCTGCTTCCAAGCTCAATGCTCCCCGAAACTGCGGACAAGATGTCGAGGCCCAGCAGTTAAGCGTTTTCATTGTCTTCTGCGATAAACAATGAGGTCTGGCTCGATGCTTCGAAGTTCGCCGTCTGAAACAAGAGTCCCGTCGTTCCAACTCCATCGACCGGCATCGAAAACTGCAAGAATCTCGGTCGCAACACAGGACATGTCCTTTTTGTCGTCCTCGGTGGCGGTGCTTGCCAGCACTGCCTTGAACGGGATTGCTCGCTCCGCGTGACGGAGTGAAAGACTCCGCAAGGACCTGGGTGTTTATGCGAGTCGCGCGATCTGATCGGCTGCACGCAATTGAAGCGCACGTTGTTTTCCGGAGGTAAGCATTCTGAGGCCCGGCATTGTTATTGAACTGCTTCTTTTGCTGTTAAATCTGGCAGGCCAAGGTCCGCCACCTTCTTCATGCGGGTTGATGTTGAGGGCGCGTCGTTGGGAAAGCTCAATGGCCGAACTTCCCCGGATAGGGGAAGGAGCTGTTGGTCATGGGGCGGGGCAGGGCGGTCTTGGGTTTGTAGAGGAGGCCATAGCGGTTGAGGTTGCTGCTGAGGGTGGCGAGATTCTCCATGACTTCGGCGGTCCGCAGCTTCAGGGCCGGATCGTGGAGGAGGCTGCCCACCATTCCGTCGGTGCCTTCGAAGGCCTTGGCGGCGGTGCTGAGGGAGGCGGTGGCGGATTCGACGTTGGCCAGGGCGTCGTGCAGGGTGGCGCTGTTGGTGGTGATGACTCCGCCCAGGGATTCGGTCAGGCTGGTGAGGCCGGAGGAGAAGACCAACAGGTTCGTCAGAACTTCGGCGATGGGCGCGCGATTGGTCGCGACGAGGCCGTCGAGGTGGTCCATGAGGTCGACGGCGCGTTCGGAAGCGCCGCGGAAATTGCGGACGGTGGCGGAGAGATTGGTCAGCGTTTCTTCGTTCAACAGGAGTCGGTCCACGCGGACGATGGCTTGGTTCAGGCGCTCGGCGGTGGCATCGATCCGGGTGATGAACCCGGCGGCGGCGCGGGCCGTTTCCTGGAGGTTGAAAGGCTCGGCACAGAAGACGGTGTCGCCTTCGCCAAGAACCTTCGCATTGGTTCCGCTTGGGCGGATGGAGATGAACTGGTCTCCCAGGAATCCAGAGGAATCAATGGTGAAGACGGCGTCGGACCGGATCTCGTAGCGTTGGTCGACGCGGATGTGGACGGTCACGTTGGTGCCCCCGTGGCCGAGTTCGACGTGGTCGACGAACCCAACCGGGACTCCGGCCATCAGGACCGGCGACTCGGCGATGATGCCGCCGGCATTGGCCGTAACGAGGCGGATGCCGTAGTGGCCGGTGCGCCAGCTCTTGGATTTGCTGAAGACGATGAGCAGGCCGGCCATCAGCGTGATGCCCAGGACTACGAAGAGGCCTACTTTGATCTGGGTGCGACGTTCGCTCATGGGATCTGGGGGTCGTTGGAGGCGTCGGAGATGCCGTTCACGAAGCGGTAAACGACGGGGTCCTTCGACGCAAAAAGTTCCTCCGGGGGTCCGGATGCGTGGATGCGGCCTTCGTGCAGCAGGAAGAGCTTGTTGCCCACGCGGCGGGCGGTGCGCATGTCGTGGGTGACGACGACGGAGGTCCCCTTGAGCTCCCGGCAGACGCGCATGATGAGATGGTCGATACTGTCCGAGACCACGGGATCTAGGCCGGTGGTGGGTTCGTCGTAGAGGAGGATTTCGGGCTCGTAGACGATGGCCCGCGCAATGCCGACGCGTTTGCGCATGCCGCCGGAAAGGTCGGCGGGCTTCTTCTGTTCGGTGCCTTCCAGTTCGACAAGATCGAGGACGCGGGCGATCCGCCGGTCAATCTCGGCCCGGGTCAACTTGGGATCGCGGTTCAGGACGAAACCGACGTTCTCGGCAACGGTCAGGGAATCGAAAAGGGCGGCCATCTGGAAAACGAGCCCGAACTTGGAGCGGACACGGATCAGCTCGCGTTCCGAAAGACCGACGATGTTGCGGCCGTCGATCAGGACTTGGCCCGAGTCGGGCGTCATAAGGCCGATGATGTGCTTGAGGAGGACACTCTTACCGCCGCCGCTGGCCCCAATGACAACTGCGGAGTCGCCGCGCTCGATGGAGAGGTCCACCTCTTTGAGCACCTGCTGTTCGCCGAAGCGTTTGGAGAGTTGGCGAACGTCGATCATTGCCCGAGAAGTCTCTGGAGGACGAGCGTCAGGAAGAAGTTGCTGATAAGAATCGTGATCGAAGCATAGACGACCGACTCGGTGGTGGACTTGCCCACGCCTTCGGCTCCATGGCTGCAGCTCAGCCCCTTGTAGCAGCCCACAAGACCAATGATCGCGCCGAAGCAGATGGATTTGGTGAAGCCCATCATCATGTCCACCGGAGCGGTATAGTGGGCGGTGTTGTGCCAGAGATACGCGGCGTCGATGTTCAACAGGTGGACGCCGATCATGTATCCGGCGCCGATGCCAACGGCGATTGATTCGGCCGTGAGCAAAGGCATGGCGACCAGAATCGCGATCATCCGGGGCACAACAAGATAGTCCACCGGATGGGCGGCAAGGGTGCGAAGCGCGTCGATCTGTTCGGTGACGCGCATGGTTCCCAACTCAGCCGCGATAGAGGCGCCGATGCGGCCAGCCACCATGAGGGAGGTGAGCACCGGGCCGAGTTCGCTGGCCATGGAGACTGAAACGACCGCGAGGGTCGCCGTGTCCATTTTTACTTTGTGAAACTGGAAGTAGGTCTGGGCACACATCACCATGCCGGTGAACGCGCCCGTAATGAGGACGACGGACTGGGACTTTACGCCGATGAAATGGAGTTGCCGGACGACCTCGTTCCAAGAGACCCGGGTTACGAAGAGCGACTGCACCGTTTCTTTGGCCAGCAAGGCGGCACCGCCCGCAAATTCGAGCAGGTCGGAGACAAAATGGCGGGCTATTCGGTTCATCGTGGACCGGAGATTAGCAAGACCGAGCCCCGTCCGCCAAGAGCAGCGATGGCAACATCTTCGGGACCAAAGAAAAGCGCCGGACCCGAGGATCCGGCGCTATACAGACTGAAGGGCGGCCTACTTGACCCTCTTGCGGGGCATTTCCTTGACCAGCGTGGCGCTCTTGCCGATGCGCTGGCGAAGATAGGTGAGCTTGGCGCGGCGAACTTTGCCGGCGCGTTCGACCACCACCTTTTCAACCCGCGGGGAATGGATAGGGAAGATACGTTCGACGCCTTCGCCGTAGCTAATGCGACGGACGGTGAAGGTCTCGTTCAGACCGTGCCCGCGGCGACCGATCACGATTCCCGCGAATATCTGGATCCGCTCCTTCTCACCTTCGACGACCTTGGTGTGCACCTTGACGGTGTCGCCCACGTTGAATGCGATGGGTTCTTTCCGATAGAACTGCTTTTCGATCTTGTCGAGTAACGCTTGATTCATGGCTAATCCAGTCTTTTTGGCCTATTTGGCGGTCTGAAAATTGTCTGTCTGCTAGCTCGGGTCTGCATCTGTGCCTTCCCCGAGCAAATCGGGTCTGCTTTGTAGTGTGCGCTTTTGCCCCTGCAATGCGCGCCATTTCGCGATTTCCGCGTGGTTTCCTGAGAGCAGCATCTCGGGAACTTTCATTCCGCGGAACTCCGCCGGGCGGGTGTAATGCGGATATTCCAGCATCTTGCCGCTGAAAGACTCTTCGGTCGAGCTCTCGTCGTCTCCCAAGGCTCCAGGCAAAAGCCGAGTCACCGCATCAATCAAAACCATGGCGGGAAGTGCGCCGTTGGTCAGAACATAGTCGCCGATGGAAATCTCATCGTCGGCCAATGATTCCCGAATCCGTTCGTCAAATCCTTCATAGCTTCCGCATACGAGCAGAAGCGACTCTTCGGTCGCCAACTCGCGGGCGATCTGCTGACTGAATGGGCGTCCAGCCGGGGTCATAAGGATCACCCGCGTGCGCTCGTCCCGCAGCTTTTCAACCGCTTCAAAGATCGGTTCTGGCTTTAAAACCATTCCGGGCCCGCCGCCAAAAGGACGGTCATCCACTGTCTTGTGGCGGTCGTGCGTGTAATCTCGCAGATTGTGTATCCGGAGATCCAAGATTCCCCCGGTTCTGGCGCGTTGAACGATACTCGCGTCCAAAGGTCCGACAAACATCTCAGGGAATAGGGTCAGCACGTCCACTTTCATGTCGTGCCTATTGCCTGGGCAGTTAACGTAGGTTATCCCGGTTTCGGAGCGTTCGGACCGGGCGCTCGGAGCGGCTCTGGCCATTTTCGTCCAGAACTTCTACCGTGCAACGAAGCCCCTTGCGAGAAGCTCCGGCTTGGAGGAGTGATCGGATCACATTAATTGTCTGGCCTTCTCGTCCAATGATCTTGCCCATGTCGGCTTGGTTCAGACGGATTTGGTAGACGGTCGAACCTTCGCGCTCTATAGGAGCTATCAGAGCTGCTTCCGGATTTGGCACCAGCCCCTTGATCACGTATTCCAAGAAAGGCTGCATGGTTCGGAAATCAGACCACCGGAGCCACGGCGGCAGCTTTGGCAGCTTTGGCGGCTTTGCGGAGGAAGCTGGCGACCGTGTCGCTGGGTCGGGCCCCGTTCTTCATCCAATACTCGGCCCGATCCACTTTGATGGTGAAGTTGTCGGTTTTTTTGATCGGATTGTAGGTTCCAATCTCTTCAATGAATTTGCCGTCCCGTGGGCTGCGGCCATCCGCCACCACGATGCGATACACCGGGGTGTTTTTCGTTCCCACGCGTTTGAGACGAATTTTGACTGCCATAAAATAGAAAAATGTTTCTGCTTTCGCCGCCCGTTACTTAGGGCAACTGGCCGGGCATCTGCGTCCGGCAGCTTCAAAAGAGGCGCGAACTTAGGCATCGTGGAAATCCAAGGCAAGTCCTGTTTTGAAAATTGTCCATGTTGCCTATTGACCCGAACCCTTCGCTGGCTACACTCACCCCTCCTTTGATGGAAAGGTTTTTGATGAAGACATATCTGCCCAAAGCAAACGACGCCAGCCTGCATCATTGGCATGTGATTGATGCCGACGGAGCCATTCTCGGCCGGTTGGCGGCTCAGGTCGCCGACGTCCTGCGTGGTAAGAACAAGCCCATTTATACTCCCCATCTCGACACGGGCGACTTCGTGGTCGTCATCAACGCCGAGAAAATCGTGCTGACCGGTAAGAAGGAGCAGCAGAAGGAGTATATGAGCTATTCCGGCTGGAAAGGTGGCGAACGATATCGCACAGTCCCAGAGATTCGCGAAAAACATCCCGAGCGTCTCATCCAGCATGCGGTCAAGGGAATGATCCCGAAGAACCGGCTGGGTCGCGCGCTGATCACAAAGCTCAAGGTCTACGCCGGTCCGAACCACCCGCACATCGCCCAGCAGCCCGCTGTCCTCGCCCTAGCCAACTAATCTCGTATGATCAAGCAGGATCCCAAGACTCAGGAATTCCTCGGCACCGGTCGCCGCAAGTCCGCCGTGGCCCGCGTCCGGATCGCACCCGGCTCCGGAACAATCACCGTCAACGGCCGCACGTTTGATGCGTATTTCCCGACCGAAACGCTCCGGCAAGTTGCCTCGATGCCTTTCCAAGTCACTGAGACTTCGGGTCGCTTCGACGTTCGCGTAAACGTCAGTGGTGGCGGTCCGATGGGGCAAGCTGGCGCTGTCCGGCATGGTATTTCGCGCGCGTTGATCGTAGCGGATGCAAATTTCAGGCCCTCGCTGAAGACCAACGGCCTGCTGACCCGCGACTCCCGTATGAAGGAGCGTAAGAAATACGGTCAACCCGGCGCTCGCAAGCGTTTCCAGTTCAGCAAGCGCTGATCGATCGATAGTTTCCAAAAAACCCGCCGAAGTTCGGCGGGTTTTTTGTGGCTGTATATCTGGACATGCGATTGGCTCCGTTCACTGTGTTGAAACGGCCTCTCCTGTTATCCGCCATGCTCCGTAAACGGACCAATTTCCGACTGCGGCCGCTATGGCCTGGGGTGAGTCCTTGGAAGACGAACAGTGCCAAGGGAGACAGTCGCTCGGAGGTCTCTGGAAAGACAGCGTTCGCAACGGAATGCCTTTGGGAAAACGTTGAGAGGGGTGCTGGAACTTAGTGGGTCGCTGTGTCGATCCTTTGCAGGCTTCGACCGCGCCACCGGCTCCGGCACAGCAGCGTGAAAGTCACCGAGAGCCACTCATGTATTTCCTCGGCCGCCCGAAATCCCCCAGCGCATCCCACCCGCCCCACGAGATCCGGGCGGGTTTCGCGTTGTAGCCAGTGCTGTAGCTATCAAATGGTATCCAAACGCCCTCACTCGCCCATACCTGCAAACACGGAGCCCCGGCAGAGAAGCGTTGCATGTGATTGCACAGAAAAGAAATCCGTCCTAACTCCCTGATAATGAAGTGGTGCCCCGAGAAGGACTTGAACCTTCAACCAATTGATTAAGAGTCAACTGCTCTACCATTGAGCTATCGAGGCATCCAAGGGCGGAAAACGTGCCTAAAGTTGCCCGTCAGTGTCAATGCCCTGCTTTAAACTTTTTGGGTCACTGCCGGTTGGCGGGGCCGCGGATCACCAAGGTCTCGGGATTCCCGACTGAGACCAATCAGGGCACACGGCCGATTGCAGACGGCGCAAGTCCTTGAGTTCTTCGTCGTCGGAAACGGGCCTTCCCCAGTGTCCGGGAGATTTCGGACGCCGCCACTTCCAATACTCGACATGGCCGTCCGCAAACGATAGGTCCGCTCCCCGGTCGTGCCGGTCGGCAGGAATCTCACCCCAGTTGTTTTCGAACGAGTTCAGAATCGCACCGGGAAAGTCGGCCCCGATGCCGAAATGGGCGTCGTAGATGCAATCCTCATGCACCTCGGTAAAGATGAAGACTTGGGAGGGTCCTGGCTGCCGCATCTGCGAGACCCGGGTGTAGCCGGGAGACCACCATGTTTCGGTGCATCCGACGGTGCCGTTCATGTTGTAGCTCCGGTTCCGGTCGACGGGGAGAACCGTTCCGGTCAATGACAAGACTCCGGCCCGGTCGGATGGGCACTTGTAGATACGGGTGGATTGGTTGTAGGGGAAGAGCACCCCCGCTTTGATCAGGATCGTGTTGGTGTCGTAGAGGGCGTTGCTGCCGCACCAAGTCAGCTTTTTAACTTCCTCGACGACTTTTAGGCTGACTTCATCGATGAACGCGATCGAATTGTTGGGAGGAACGGCGTCGGCGTTGTCGTGAGTATACATCGTCCAGCAGAGCTGGAGTTGTTTGAGATTGTTCAAACAGGATATGCGTCGGCCGCGTTCTTGGGTCCTGCTAAGAGAAGGCAGAAGCATGGCTGCGAGCACGGCGATGATGGCGATGACCACCAGAAGCTCGATGAGGGAGAATCCGGCGCGCGGAAGCTCGGGGCCGCTTCGAAATCGCTGATTATTGGAATGACCGGATATCATCGCCTAATGCACGGACGATACATCTGTGCCGCGACTAGTCCACCGTTTCAGAATGGATTGGGGAAGCACGGAGGAGATTCTTGAACAGAGCCGTCGCGTATGTTTTGAACCTGTTCTTCTCCGGTTGAATCACTTGGGCCGCCACTCCAGGAATCGATTGAGCCAATCGAAGTCCCGACTTTGGGCCAAGAACGCTGATGGCGGTTGCCAACGAGTCGGCGGTGATGCCGTCCGGAGCGACGACGGTCACCAGACTGTGGTTCGTCAGCCCGAAGCCGGTTCTCGGATCGACGATGTGGGAGTAGCGCACCGCGTCGATTTCGACGAATTGGAACAGGTCGCCGCTCGTGGAAACTCCCCGGTGGGCGAGTTCCAAATGCAGGGGTTCGGGCGCTCCTGGAGCATCGATGTCGCCCACGGTGATCGTCCAGCCACGGCGTCCGGGTGGGGGGCCGCCGAGAGAGATGTCGCCTGCTGCGGCGACGAAGGCCCGACCAATCCCGTGTTTGCCCAGTTCCGCCAATGCCTCGTCCGCCGCGTAGCCTTTGGCGATGCCGCCCAGATCCAGGCGCATGGAGGGCTGATCGAGTCGGACGGAATGTCGGACGGGATCGAGCCGGAGCCATTGGTATCCGGTCTGTTGCCGGGTCTCGGCGAGACGTTCAGGCGGGGGAAGTCTTTTTTCCCGTCGAACCTTGCGCCAGAGGCTCGTCATGGGACCGACGGTGACATCGAAGGCGCCGGAGGTTTGTTCGGCAAGTTTCTGGGCCTGGACGAGGACCTTCCAAAGTTCGGGGCTCACCGGAACGTTGGTGCCCGATCCGCTCGTGCGGGAGAGAGCGCTCAATTCGCTGTCGTATTCGTAGTCGCTCAGATGGTCGTTCAAGGCCGCGATCCGGGCGAACGCTGCTTCTGCGGCGGAGTCGGCGGTCGGTCGATCGCTGGCGTACAACACGATGCGGAAGGGCACTCCCATTTCGGGGCGGGCGTATTCGAAACGGCTGAGCGGAAGGGATGGGCCGGGAGCGACGCATCCAAAGCTGAAGGCGGCCAACAGGCTGGCAACCAGAGAACGGGCAGCGGCGCCGCGCACGCACCCGAACAAAAGCCGATCAACGTCTCTGCCAGTCATCACAGGCGACCGTAGCCGACGGCGTCAGGGGTGGGAATCTTCCGATTCGGTCTTCGACGGGATCTGGTCTTTTCGCGCCCGGGATCTGCACGCTTTGAAGAAGCCCTTCAGCGAGAACTTTAGGTTGTCCCAGATGAGTCCGGGAGATGCGGCGGGCGTTTCTTTCGGGCGACTGCGGCGCTTTTTCGATCTTCGGTTTTCCATTTGGGTGGTTTGACTTCCTTCGGTTGGGCCCGGTCACAAAACGACGGGAGGGGAGGGGCTCCTCAGGCGTTTGTGGGGATTCGGACGAGGGATTCGGCCGAAACGATCTTGTCGATGTCGAGCAGGGTCTTCACCACATTGCGAACCTTGGCCATGCCGATCATGTATTCAGTATCCACCCGGCCGCCGAAGTCCGGCGTCGCCTCGATGTCGCTGGCGTTGATGTTCAGGACTTCTTCCACGGCGTCCACGATCAGACCCATTTGCGGGCTGTTGCCGTTGGCCTGAGCGACCTGGACCACCACGATGCAGGTGCGCTCGGTGGCGGCCACGTTGGCCAAGCCGAACTTTGTGCGCAGATCCACGATGGGGATGACCTTTCCGCGCAGGTTGATGACGCCTTTGATGTAGTCGGGCATCCGCGGGACAGCGGTGATGTCCGTCATCTGGATGATCTCCCGGATCTTCATCACGGGAATGCCATAGGATTCATCGCCGAGGACGAAGGTCAGGAACTTGGCGGTGGCGTGCTGGTTGGCGCTCTTGGAGTCGAAGGTGGCGGTGCTCATGGGTCGGGCGAATGGATTCAGGCGGCTTTCGGAAGGCGTTCGGGTTTCATGCGGACGAGGGCGTCGACGTCGAGTATCAGTCCCACACGTCCGTCCCCGAGGATGGCGGCACCTGCGAGTGCTTTGTTGGACTTGAAGGTGTCGCCCAGGCTCTTGATGACAACCTCTTGTTTTCCCAGCAGATCGTCGACCATCAGGCAGCGGGTGTGGGAGCCGGACTCAACCACGATGACAATGGCTTCGCACGGGTCCGTGGCGGTGTCTGACAGACCGAAGACCTCGTGCAGTCGGACCAGAGGATTGATGCGGCCTCGGACGTTCACCATCTCGCCGCGTCCGTGGACGGTGGAGAGCATTGCGCGGGTCGGACGGAAGGATTCCCGGACCGACAGCGTGGGGATGATGTAGCGGTGGTGACCGACGGAAATGATCATGCCGTCGATGATGGCGAGGGTGAGCGGCAGATAGATCGTGAAGGTCGACCCAAGGCCGGGTGTCGACTCGATCTCGATCTTGCCCCGCAGTTTCTCGATGTTCTTTCGGACAACGTCCATGCCGACTCCGCGCCCCGAGAGGTCAGTGACCTTTTCCGCCGTGGAGAATCCCGGGGCGAAGATCAGTCCGAAGATGTCCCTGTCCGGGAGGGTCGCTCCGGGATCGACGATTCCTTGTTCGACCGCTTTCGCGAGGATGCGCTCTTTGTCCAGTCCGTTGCCGTCGTCCTTGATCTGGATGACGATGTTTCCGCCCTGGTGGAAGGCGCTGAGCGTGACCTTGCCCGTGGCTGACTTGCCCTTGGCGACCCGCACCTCGGGCTTTTCGATACCGTGGTCCACGGAGTTGCGGATCATGTGCACCAGCGGGTCGTTGATCTCTTCGGTGATGTTGCGGTCGAGTTCTATCTCTTCGCCGACCATCACAAGCTCGACCTGTTTCCCGGACTTCACGGCGACGTCGCGGACGAGGCGCTGCATTTTCTGGAAGGTCCCCCGGACGGGCACCATCCGGAGGGACATCGCGGTCTTTTGAAGGTCGTTGGTGATGCGGCAGAGCTGGGAGAGGAAGCGGGTGAACTGCTCGTTCTGGATCAGCTTCACGTCTGGATGCTGAGCGACGAGCGACTGGGCGATGACCATTTCACCGACCAGATCGACGAGGACGTCGAGCTTGGCGGTGTCGACCTTGATGGAGGTGGCTCCGGCCGGCTTCTGGCCTTCGTTTGCGGAGGCTTGGCTTTTGGCGGCCGCTTTGGGCAGCCCGGCCGCCGGAGCCAGTGACAGTTGGACGATCTTGGAGGATTCAGCCTGAACCTGCGGTGCGGGTGTGGCGACCACGAGTGCCGGCTTCGCCCCTTCGACCACGGGCGGAGCGAGCGTGAGTCCCAACCCCATTGCCCGGTGAGCGCGGCGGATGAGCGGTTGGATCGGAATGATCGTCGCTTCGGATCTCTGTCCGGACAGGAGGAGCTCCACCTCTGTGATGAACTGCTTCAAGGTGTCGCCTCCGCTGAGGATGACGTTGATGACTTCGGAACTGATCGTCAGCTGACCCTTTCGGGCGAGGTCGAGGAGGGATTCGAGCTCGTGGGCCAGGCGATTGATCGGTTTCAGGTTGAGGAAGCCCGATCCGCCTTTGAACGTATGAAAAGCTCTGAAGATCGAGTTGAGCGTGTCCATGTCCCCGGGGTTGTCCTCCAGGATCAGGACGCCGAGCTCGATGTTTTGCAGGTGCTCGTGCGATTCGTTTGTAAACTCTCGGATCAGGTCGCCGTCCGCCTCCACGTTCATCAACAGCGGCTCTTCCAGTTCGCTGGCATCCCCGACGAGTTCCGTTTCCGCTTCGGGCAATGCTTCGGGCAATGCTTGGGACTGTTCGGGTTTGGACCAGTTGGTGGGAGGTTCGGGCACCGGCTGGTTGCGGCCGAGCTCATCCCAGGCCCGCTGGAGCCATTGGATGCAGGAGTTCAGGCTCTTGATGGACGGGACGTCGAAATTCCCGTTGTTGTTGAAGATGTGGTCGATCCAAGACCGTCCGAATTCGATGGCGTGCTCCACCTCTTCGTGGCCGGAATTGCCGGCCAGTTCCTCGATCTGGGTCAGAAGGTTGTTCGCCGGCAGCAGTCCGATGTCTTTGCCCGGTTCGACGAAAACCAGTTCGAGACCGATGCCGCTCGTCAGGCCGGTCAGCTTCGCAAGCTGTTCAGTGGTGAATTGTGGCATAGGCGCTTCGTGAGAGTCTCTTTGAGTTCCATCGGCCTTGACCGGGGATGACTTGAGCACGGCCGCCTTCGTCGGGACGCGGCAGAGCTGGAAACTGCGTGATGGACCCCACTGCGGAATGGAAGTAACCGTCGTCCTGGCCCCGCGATCATCTCCCTGCCATGAACCGTCCATCCCTCCTCCTGCGCCGTTCCGGATCTGCCGTCGGCCGGCGTCGCTTCCTCCAGGCCGTGGCCGCCGGTTCCGCACTCTTCTGCGTGCCGGGCGCCTTCGCCGAAGCCCTGACCCTGACTCCGCGCCAGACCGAGGGGCCGTTCTATCCTGACAAACTGCCGCTCGACACCGACAACGACCTCATCACGGTTAACGACGCCTTGACCCCGGCGGCGGGCGAGATCACCTGGCTGAGCGGACGGATTCTCGATTCGCGGGGCGATCCCATTCGCAACGCTCTCGTCGAGATTTGGCAGGTGGACCACACCGGAGCCTATATCAACACCCGGGACACGCGGGTCGCGAAACGCGACTTGAACTTCCAGGGCTTCGGCCGGTTCCTGACCGGCTCCTCCGGCGACTACGGATTTCGCACGATCAAGCCCGTGCCCTATCCCGGCCGCACGCCCCACATCCATGTGGCGGTGAAGATCAAGGGCCGCGAGAAGTTCACCACCCAGTGCTACATCGAGGGCGAACCGCAGAACGAGAAGGACGGCGTCCTGCGCGGCATCTCGGACCGGAAAGCCCGGCAGTCGGTCATCGTTCCTTTTAATCCCGTCGCAGGATCCAAGGCTGGAGAACTGGCGGCAAAATTTGATGTGGTCATGGGCTACACCCCGGTGGCGTGAGCCCCGATCCTCAATGGTGACGTTTCCCATCGGTCCGATCTCTGCCGGCAGGTCCCGCGTCCTTGCGTTGGGGATTGGTTGCGGTTGGCTGCTGCTCGTGGCGACGCCGGCTTGGGCCCAGACATCCGTCCTCCCGGCGTCGTTGCCGGGCGCGTGGAACCTCCAGCGACCGGACTCTTCCTACGCTTCCAGCCAGATCGTCGGGGTCACGGACCAGCCCTTCGGCACGGCCGTTCGCGTCAGCACGTTCAAACGGCCGGACAACACCTACAACGTCCAGCTGAGCATCCCCACGTCCGCCGCCGTCTCCAGCAACGACGTGCTCCAGGCCACGTTCTACCTCCGCCGGGTTTCCGCGGTGAACGACGACGCCTTCGCCGCGTTCATTTTCGAGCGGGCGGGCGCGCCCTATGAGAAGTCCGCTTCGCGAACGTTCAACGAAGGTGCCGGCGCGTGGCACCGCTTCCGCTATGCCTTCGCCGCCGTCACGAACTACGCCGCCGGCCAGGCGCAGGTGAACTTCCCTCTCGGCTTCGATCCACAGGTGGTCGAGATCGGCGGAGTCGCGTTGACGAACTACCTGAAGACCGTCGCCGTGACGAACCTCGACAGCGACATCACCTATGCCGGCCGGGCGCCCGATGCCGCCTGGCGCGTTCCCGCCGCCCAACGCATCGAGCAGCTCCGCAAGGCCGATCTCACCGTGCTCGTGCAGGACGAACGCGGCACGCCCCTCGCCGGGGCCGAGGTCTCAGTGCGGATGACGCGGCATGCCTTCCCCTTCGGATCCGCCGTGGATGGCGCCACTCTTCTCGGTGCCGGTCTGTCCAACGATCTCTATCGCGGTGTCGTCACCAATTGGTTCAACCGGGTCGTGCTGGAGAACGACCTGAAGTGGCCCAACTTCGCCGGCAATCCACAGCGCGCCATCAGCTCCGTGAAGTGGCTCCGGGACCGCGACATCGAAGTGCGCGGACACAACCTCCTTTGGCCGGCGTGGCGCTGGATGCCTTCCAGCGTCGCGGCGCTCAGCAACAACCCGTCGGCGCTGCGCATCGGCGTCAGCAACCGCGTCGCCTCCGCCTCCGCCGCGTTCGCCGGACAGCTCGTGGACTGGGACGTGGTCAACGAACCCTATTCCGAGCACGACGTGATGGATGTCCTCGGCAACGCCGAGATGATCCAGTGGTTCAAGACCGCCAAGCAGAACGATCCCGTCGCAAGACTCTACGTGAACGACTACGGAAACCTGGAACAAGTCGGCACCAACACCGCGCACCAGACCGGGTTCTACCACATCCTCGGCTACCTCGTCACGAACGGCGCCCCGGTCGAGGGCATCGGGCTCCAGGGCCACTTCGGCTCCTTCCTCAGCCCGCCCGACCAGATCCTCGCACTCTTCGACCGCTACGGTTCCTTCGGGCTTCCGCTCCAGGTCACCGAGTTCGACATCGACACCACCGACACCGCCGTGCAGGCCGACTACACGCGGGACTTTCTCACCCTCGCCTTCAGCCATCCCTCGGTGGACGGCGTCCTCATGTGGGGCTTCTGGGAAGGCCGCCACTGGCTGCCCGACGCCGCCCTGTTCCGGCGCGATTGGACCATCAAGCCCAACGGCGTGGCCTGGACCAACCAGGTCTTCGGCCAATGGTGGACGAAGACCAACGGAGTCGCGGCGTCCGACGGGCGCCTGGCCGTGCGTGGATTCAAGGGCGACTACGAAGTGGCCGCCACGCTCGAGGGCGTCACCCAACGGGTCTCCGCCCGGTTGCGGACCGACCAGACCGTCGTCGTCACCCTGACCAATCCTCCGGTCCGCCTCACGGCGACCCGCACCAACGGCGTTCTCCGGGTTGTGTGGCCGGCCCATGGCGACGGTGCGACCGTGGAAACGACCGAGACTCTGGGCGCGTCCTGGAAAAACGCGCCCGAACCGACCGTGCTGACCAACGGCGAATGGCGGTTTCAAACGGCGCCCGGTTCCAGCAACCGCT
>JBBQXJ010000006.1:0-83175 GCA_038209745.1 Verrucomicrobiota bacterium | reverse complement strand
CTCGCAGCTTGGGGTCTGATCGTTCTGCTCCTGTCGGTTTTCCCAGCAAATCTCCATGTCGCGTTGCACGGCTGGCCGGACGTTAGTCTTCCTCGATGGGTTCTGTGGCTGCGTCTCCCCCTTCAGCCGGTTTTCATCTGGTTTATCTACCGCTTCTGCATCGCGAAGTCTCAGCCGCCATCTTTCTCCGATGACCATGCCGCCTAACCATGGCGGTCCAGCGAACCGCCGCTATCGTTCCCCGCTCGGTGTGGATCAGGAGTTCGGGCGGGCCGTTTACGATGGAGCCTGCCCGTCAGCGGCGGTCGCTGAGCTTTTCGTTAGGCGGCGTTCGCACATATGATTGAGTTACCTACAATTGCCAAAGCTGACTATTGACCTGTCCCTTTGTATTTTCCGACCGCAGCCGAGCCTTCCATCTACTTGGACAAGAAGGTCGAACACGACGAGCTGCCTTTCTACCGGGTAACTTGGTCGGGTGAAAAGGAACGGAAGATCGAGGTCCAGATATCGGCGCTCACCGGGAATGTGACCCAATACGAGCTGCAAGACCCGGCTTTGCCCGCCTGCGACAGCGATGACTGTCCAGCGCTTCTCAGAAAAACCGAAACAAAGGAGCTGCCGACAGCTTCCAAGTTCAGATAGAAGTTTTTTCCTCAGCGGTGCCCATCCTTGGACTGGCTCCTGGGCGTTCCGCGAGCGGGTCTTGGAATTCCGAGGATTCTGCTCACGTGGTCTCCTGAAAGTCACCGCATGAGGCTTTCCGAAGGAGCAGACCGTTGTTACATATCGATCCTATGATCTCCGCCATCATCGTCGCCGCCGGTCAGGGCAAACGCATGGGCCCGAACGTGGACAAGCTGTTCCTCGAAGTCGCCGGCCGCCCGGTCGTGGCCCACACGTGGGCGCGCTTCGACTCGGTTGCCTGCATCGACGAGATCGTCGTGGTGGTACGCCAGGGGATGGAGCAGGACTTCCAGGTGATCGCGCAGGAGAACGGTTTCAAGAAGCCCTTCCGCATCGTCCACGGAGGCGCGGAGCGGCAGGACTCGGTCTGGAACGGATTGGAGGCGCTGTCACCGGCCGCCGAGATCGTGGCCATCCAGGACGGGGCGCGGCCCTGCACGAGCGAGGAGCTGATCGAAGCGACGATCACCGCCGCCCGGGAAACGGGCGCCGCCGTGGCCGCGCAACCGGTGACGGATACGATCAAGCAGTCCGACGATGGGTTGACCGTCTCCCGCCATCTGGACCGGAGCCGACTTTGGGCGGTGCAGACGCCGCAGACCTTCCGGGTGGCGGTGATCCGGGAGGCGCTGCGGGTGGTCCGGGAGAGGCAGTTCCTGGTCACGGACGACACGGCGGCTTGCGAGCTGATCGGGCAGCCGGTGCGGCTCGTCCTAGGAAAGCAGCCGAACCCCAAGGTGACCGTGCGGGCGGATCTGCCGTATGTGGGACTGCTCTTGGGTGGTGTCTGAGCGGGAACGATGCAGTGGGGACGGGGGAGTGCACCCGCCCCGGGCTCAGTGGACCGCGCTCTCGCGGTCCAGAGGAGGCGCAGCAAACGATTCACCGACTGGTGTTTCCGGGACGCGTCCGTGTCCGGCGCGGGGCGCGCCGGACAGCAGCCGGGGCGGCTGCGCTCCCCATTCATTTCCACTGCCTCGTTCCGGATTGGCGGGAAGGGGGATCCCGCTCTTCGGACGAGATCAGAGGTCGGAGGCCCGGATCTGGGAATCCTGGATCATTCGGGCGACGAGCGCGGTGAATTCACTGGGGAGATAGGGTTTGGCGAGGAGTGCCGTGCCGGGCGGAAGGGCGAAGGTGCCGCCCGCGCCCTCATGGCTGTAGCCGGTGCAAAAGAGCACCGGCACTTGGGGCTTCAGGACGTTGATCCGGTGGTAGGCTTCACGGCCGCCCATCCGCGGCATGATCATGTCCATCACCACGATGTCGATGGCGTCCGGATCCTTGGCGAAGGTCTCGCAGGCCTCCTGGCCGTCCTCGGCTGTGACCACTTCGTAGCCGGCCCGTTTCAGCACACGGACGGCGAGAGCCCGCACCAGCGGCTCGTCCTCGACCAGCAGAACGGTGCCGTTCCCCTGCTGGATCGAAGCCGGCGCCAGCGTGGGCGTGGCCGCCACCTCTTCGTCGCCCGCGATCGGGAAATGAATGCTGAAGATCGTTCCCTTGTCCGGTTGGCTCATCACGTCCACGAACCCTTCGTGTTGCCGGATGATGCCGTAGACGACGGACAAGCCCAATCCGGTGCCCCGGTCCTTTGGTTTGGTGGAGAAGAAGGGCTCGAAGATACGGGCCAGGGTGGCCGGATCCATGCCGGTGCCAGTGTCGGAGACGCGCAGTCGGGCGTATCGACCGGGCGTGATGCTTTCGTGCCGCGCGGCGGCGGCCTTGTCGACGTCGCCGACGTCCAGACGGATGACGAGGCGCCCGCCGTCCGGCATGGCGTCCCGGGCGTTGACACAAAGGTTGAGAAGGACTTGTTCGATCTGGCCGCGGTCGCCGCGGATCCGGATGGAATCGGCTGTGATGTAAGGGGAGATCTCGATGTTTTCCGGGATGATCCGGCGGATCATGCGGAGCATCTCGCGGGTCATGACATTGAGGTCGATGACGATGCGTTGCAGCGCTTGGCGTCGACCAAAGGCGAGCAGCTGGCGGGTCAGTCCACTGGCGCGGTCCACCGCGTCGAGGACGAGGCTGAGGTGGCCTTTCTGCTCGGCGAGCGTTTCGGATTCCGCCGCGAGGGCGGCATAACCCCGGACGATCTGGAGGAGGTTGTTGAAATCGTGGGCGACCCCTCCCGCCAGCAGGCCCACGGCCTCCATTTTCTGGGATTGGCGGACCTGTTCCTCGAGGGCGGATTCGCGGGTGATGTCGCGTGCGACCAGAACGAAGCCGAGCGGCTGTTCCTTGGAGTCGGTGACGGCGGAGACGATCAGATGTTCGGCGCAGATCTGGTCGCCCCGGCGGAGATTTCGAAGGGTGCCGCGCCAAACGCCGGATCGGGCGACTTCCACCGCGATGGCGGCGAACGCCAGGGAAGCATCGCCGTGATCCCCGGGCCAGACGGCGTCGAAGCTCCGGCCGAGGAGTGCGGATTCCGCGCAGCCCATCCTTCTGGTGAAGGCGCGATTGGCGAATTCGACCCGGCCCTGCGAATCAAGCAGGACGATGGATTCGGTGGCTTGGTCGACCGCCGTGGCAAGACGCAGGGCGCGGACATCGGCGAGAGTGCGCTCGTGGATGTCCGCCCGGGTGCCGGCGACCCTGACCGGCCTGCCGGAGGCGTCGCGCTCGACGACGGAACTGAGGTCGATGACCCATAGATAGGAGCCGTCGCGCTTTTGGACGCGCTGGATCACTTCGATCTGGTGGCTGTGGCCGGCCAGATGGTTCGCGACGGACTCGAGCGAGTTTTCCAGATCCTCGGGATGGATCCTGCTCTGCCACCAGGCACGGGTGGGTTCGGGCTCAGCAGGGTCAAAGCCGAGCATGGTCGCGAGGCGCGGGCTGAAGGAAAGGGATCCGGTCTCCAGGTTCGACTCCCAGGTGCCGAGGTCGGCCCCGCGAAGAACCAGCTCGAGGTGGTCCTGCACCTTTTTTCGGGCGTTCGCTTCGGCGACGAGCAGATGATTGGATTCGGAAAGGCGCGCGGTTTTTTCCGTCACTTCCCGTTCGACCAGCGCTGTGCGGCGTCTGAGGGAGACGACGTGGAGATGCACTGCGGCCGTGAGGCAAAGGCCGAGAAGCAGGATGACGAAGGGAAAGAGCGTCCGCTGGCGGACAAGCCAGGAAGGCGACGGGCTGAACCTCATTCTCCAGGTGCGGCCGAGAACAGTGAAGGACCGCTCCACCCTGAAGTCGGTTGAGCGGCGGATATCGGCGTCGGTCAGGTCCGTTTCGGCCGTTCCGGTTCTGCGGGAATAAAGGAGCCGGTCGTTGGCACCTTCGGAGACGTCCTGGATGATCCAGTCGGTGGCTTCCTCCGGGTCGTCTTCGATGATCGACTCGAACATGCTTTCGACGCGGAGCACGACTTGGACGAAGCCCTGGTGAGTGCTCGAAACGTCGGAGGCGTTGCCGATGATCGGAGCCAGGAGGATCCAGCCCAACGGATTGTCCAACTGGGCCAACGGGAAGGTCTGAGTCGCGAAATTCTCCCCGGATTCGGCGGCGCGTTTTAGGATCGGGGCGGTTGGGCCGGACAGGAGGTTGTAGCCGAAGACCGCTTCGTTTCCCTCCATCGGTTCGCAGTAGGTGACCGCCCAATATTCCTCGGCCGGCGCTGCCGGACGAAACCGTCCATCGGGCTGCAGGTCGCGGATTTGAAAATCGGGAAGCCCTTCGGCGACACACTCCCGTTCGAACGCGCTCCGTTGCGCTCCAGGAACGATGCTGACCCATTCAACTGCTTGGATGGCCTGGGATTCGTTGAGCAGGTTGGTGCCGAGATCGTGGAACTCCGCCCGGCTGACGAATTTGGAGTTTTGAAAATAGAGCCGCAACAGCTGTGGAATGTCGCAAAAGCGGTCGACTCCATTGCGGAGCTGGGCCGCGTTCCGTTCTGACAGGAGTTGGAACTCGGTCCCGATGCGCCGGTCTTCGATGTGACGGGAAACAAAGAAAGCCGCGAGGCAGAAGACGATCCCCAGCACCGGGACGATCGCCCCCGAAAAACGGCGCACCCGTGGCGGGGCGGCCTGGCCGTCGGGCACTGCTGTCGGCAGGGTCATCGTGTTCTTTCGCGGGATGTGGCGGTCGCCAGGTTGAACCGGTCCTATGACCGACTCACGGATGGACCGTGACTGAACATCAAGCGGTTCGGACATTCAATCCGTCATTTGAGGGCCCGCTGGGTCGGCCACGGCCGGATCTGGGAAGGGCTGTTGGAGCCAGGCGAAGGCCCCTATTTTGGTCGCGAACATTTCGAATTCGATCTGGGGGTGCTCGCCCACGGTGAGGAACATCCGGCAAAAACCGATTTGGACGGGCCCGCTGGCAACCAACGCGGATTTGAAGGAGTTGGCGAACCGAAGCGACCGACGATTCTGGGCCAGATTCCAGATGTCCGGGAAGGCAAGGTCGATCTGGGTGACGCCGGTCAGATCGGTGATCCGGTCGGGGACGGGCGGGGTTTCGAGAAGGGCGACCGCCTCCGCCAACTCGACGACGTCCTGACGCGTGATCGTTCCCCACATTCCGCTGAGGATGATCCCATTCTTCCTGTGCACCCGGAAAGGCATTGGTTTTGGTAGGAGCGGCCTTGGTGGAAATGAAGCAGGGGACACGCACCGGAGCAACAGGCCTCTTGGAGGGGGAAGGCGCAAACTGGTTGGCGGCCGCCATGGGAACGTGGTTCAGTCGCGGCGCCCAATGGCCTCCGCCGATCTTCTCACCAGCCTTTTGCGCGACGTTTCGCGCTCGTTCTACCTCACGCTCCGGGTCTTGCCCGGCGGCGTGAGGCGCCCGATCGGGCTGGCCTACCTCCTTGCGCGGGCCACGGACACCATCGCCGATACGGAGCTGCTTCCTGTCGAGCGGCGACTCGAGGCCTTGGCGGAACTAAAGGGGCGAATCCTTGGGCAGAAGCCGGAGCCGGTGCGCTTCGCGGACTTGGCCGGCGCCCAACCCGGCGTCGTCGGAGGGGGATTGCCGGCGGAACGCGTGCTTTTGGAACGAGTCGAGGAAGCCTTGGCTGTCTTGGAGACCCTGCCTCCAGCCGATCTGGCGCGGATCCGCGAAGTGCTCCGGACCATCGCGGATGGGCAAGAACTTGATCTGCGCCGCTTCGAAACGCATTGGGCGTCCGAGGAATCCGGAGAGAGCGTCCGGGCGTTGGGATCGATGGCGGACCTGGACAATTATACTTACCGGGTGGCCGGCTGTGTCGGGGAGTTTTGGACCCACCTCTGCCGCGCACATCTTTTCCCCAAACACGACTTCGGTGACTTCGGCCAATTCCTCGCGGATGGGGTTCGGTTCGGTAAAGGGCTCCAGCTGGTGAACATCCTGCGCGACTTGCCGCGGGACCTGCGCCAGGGACGCTGCTACGTGCCTGCGGAGATTCTGAGCTCCGCAGGACTGAGTCCTGTAGATCTCTTGGAGCCGTCGAACGAGGCGCGCTTCCGACCGCTTTACGATCGGCTGTTGGATCTGGCGGGCGAGCATTTGAGCGCGGGTTGGAGCTACACGACGACGCTTCCGCGCAACCAGCGACGCGTGCGCTTGGCCTGTGCCTGGCCCATCTTGATCGGCGCGCGGACACTGGCCAAACTGCGGGCCGAACCGGTCTTGGATCCCACCCGCCGGATCAAGGTTTCCCGGTCGGACGTGCGAGCCATCCTGTGGGGTTCGCTCTGGCGGCTTCCGTCATCGACGGTTTGGAACGGTCAGTTTGCGCGGTGGAGCCGGTTGGATTGAGGAGCCTGGCTGTTTGGTCGAGCGAACGCTGAGCTCGGGATCCGGCCGGTGGCCGGTCAGCTATCAAAAAACTCCCGATAGCACGGAAAGGCGGGGCTTTTGATCTACGGGGAAGTCCGGTGGGAACCGCCCGCGTTTCCAAGGGGATTGAGATGGTGCCAGAGGGGAGAGTCGAACTCCCGACCAAAGGCTTATGAGTCCTCTGCTCTACCACTGAGCTACTCTGGCTACCGAATCGGGCGATTGGTGTCGGTGATTTCAGGGATCAAGTCAAACCTCGATTTGGTCCGCACTTTCCGGGTGCATCATTGGAGTTCGATGCCCACGGGGCAGTGGTCCGAGCCGGTCACCTTGGGCAGGATGAAGGCCGCTTTCAACTTCGGGCGCAGGGCGCGGCTGATCATCACATAGTCGATCCGCCAGCCCACGTTCCGACCCCGGGCGCCGCCCATCGGGCTCCACCAGCTGTAGTGGCCTCCGGCTTTTTCGAACTCGCGGAATGTGTCCACGAACCCGGCTTCGACCACCGTGGTGAAGCCGGCGCGTTCCTCCGGGGTGAAACCGTGGTTCTTCGCGTTGGCCTTCGGATTCGCGAGGTCGATCTCGGTGTGGGCCACGTTCAAATCGCCGCAGAAGATGACGGGCTTCTTCTTCTCCAGCTTCTTCATGTAAGCGAGGGAATCGCGGTCCCATTCCTGGCGATAGGGCAGGCGAGCCAGTTCACGCTGGGAGTTGGGCACGTAGACGTTGACGAGGAAGAAGTCGGCGAACTCGGCGGTGATGACGCGGCCTTCGCGGTCATGATGGTCATGGCCGATGCCGAGCGTGACCTTCTGGGGCGCCGTCTTGCTGAGGATCGCGGTGCCGGAATAGCCCTTCTTTTCCGCGCTGTTCCAGCAGACGGAGTAGCCGTCTGGCCACACCTGGGTGATGTCGGACTCGGCGCACTTGGTTTCCTGGAGGCAGAGGATGTCGGGAGCCTCGGCGGCGAGGAATTCGAGGAAGTTCTTCTTCAACACGGCGCGGAGGCCGTTGACGTTCCAAGAGAGCAGTTTCATGGCCGAATGCTGAGGCACCGGACGCTACTGCGCCAGTTTGCGACGGCGGAATTCTGTCGGCGTCAGACCGGTGGCGGAATGGAACGCCCGGGTGAAGGCGCTGTGGTCGTAGAAGCCGCAGGCGTGGGCGATATCGGCGATGGCCTTGGCCGGTTCCTGCAGCATCCGGGCGGCGGCGGACAGCCGGGTCTGGGTGATGAGCTGGCTGGGGGTGATGCGGTAGATGCGTTTGATGATCCGGGCGAACCGGACCTGGCTGAGGCCCGCTTCCTGGGCCAGCACGGCTGGACTTACGACCTCGGTGAAGTTTTGCTCGAGGTATTCGAGCGCCTTGGTCAATCCGGGCGGGATCTTGGAAGTGTCGTTCGGGGCCGTGAGATCGCGGGAGATGCCGATGAGTCCGATGACGGTGCCGAGGGGATCGAGAAGCGGGAGTTTGGTCGTGAGGCACCAGCCGAAACGGCGGTTCGCGTGCCAGTGGAGTTCGAGCCGATCAATGACGGGCTTGCCGGCGTTCAGCACTTCGGCGTCCTGGATCCGGTATTGTTCGGCCAATCCGCTCGGGAAAATCTCGGTCACCGTCCGCCCGATCAGCTCGGCCTTGTCCTTGAGGCCGACGCGACCGACGAGCGACTGGTTGCACGCGACATAGCGTCCGTGGCGGTCTTTCACGAAGAACGCGGTGTCCCGCACGCGGTCGAACAGATCTTCAAGGATGGGGTAGGGGACCCCGACGAGCGCCTGGAGCGGCTGCGAGATGGGCGTTACGCCGGGTTTTGTGACGGTTTTCACGGTGGGTGGGTTAATCGGAACCAAGACCGCAGCGTCCGAGCGGGCGAGCTTTTTAGGACTAGCCGGTAACGGGATCCATTCCCGTGTGGTCTCCCATTCACGTCATGAATTCCCGCATCATCGCCATCGCGCATCTTGAGTGCAACAAGCCGGCCGTTCCGTGCGGCAGCGCGCGGCGTTCGTCAAGCGGTGAACGGGCGGAACCGTCGTTGCTTGCTGGAGTGCCGCCTTCCACGAGCGAAGCATTCGGGGCGGGACGATCCCTGTCCAAGCTCGGCTACGTGGCCTTCCTCGCTGCGGCTCCCAAGACGATGGCGCGCGTGGTTCTGGCCGTCGTGCTTTTGTTGTCGGGAGGAATCGTTTTCGGACAAGGCAGCAAGGCGGACTATGAACGCGCCTTCCACCTCCGGCCGGTCTTTGAGGGCAAGGTGCTGAACGCCTCGGTCGACGCGGAGTGGATCACCAACTCCACGAGATTCTGGTATCGCCGCCAGACGTCGACGAACACCGGCGAGTATGTCGTCGTCGATGCGGCCTCCGGCTCGAAGGACCCCGCTTTCGACCACGGGAAACTCGCGACGGCGTTGGCCAAAGCGACTGGCGATACCGTGCTCGCAGATCGCTTGAATCTCAGCCGCCTCGATCTCGCGGAGAGCGGGAGTTGGCGGTTTCACTTTCGCGGGAAGGGCTGGGAATACGAGCCGGTCGCCGGGCAGTTGACCCACTCCAAAGTGGCGGCGGCCGCTGCGAATCGGATTTCCCGCGAGCGCGCCCGGGCCAGCGTGCGGACGGGCGGGTCGACATCGCTCACCTTCCTGAACCACAGCACCAACACGGTGGAGGTTTTCTGGGTGGACACGGGCGGCGACCGCAAGAGCTACGGCAAGATCGCGCCCGGTGGTTCCCACGTGCAGCACACCTACGGCAGCCATGTCTGGGTGGTGATGGCCGGGGACGAGCCGCTCGGCTATTACGAGGCGTCGGACGATCCGGCCACGGTCGACATCACGGATGATCCGGAATCGCCACCGGTTCGGGGACCTCGCGGCGCCGACGCGCCGGGACGGTCTCCGGACGGTCGATGGACCGCCGAGATCCGCGACTTCAACGTGGTTCTTCGCGGAACCAACGGCGAACCCGAGCAGGCCCTCAGCACCGACGGCACGAAGGAGTTTCCCTACACCCGGCAGCTGTTCTGGTCGCCCGATTCCAGGAAGCTCATCGCAGTGCGGCGGGAGGAAGTCGAGGAGCGGAAGGTCTACCTCGTGGAATCCTCCCCCGCCGACCAGGTGCAGCCGAAGCTTCGCACGCTCGACTACGCCAAGCCCGGCGACCGCCTTGCCCAGTCTCGCCCGGTCCTTTTCGACGTCGCCGGGCGGAAGCAGATCGACGTGGCGACGAACCTTTTCGCCAATCAATGGGACCTGTCCCGCTATCGATGGGAGCAGGATTCCAAACGGTTCACCTTCCTCTTCAACCAACGCGGTCACCAGATCCTGCGGGTCCTTGCCGTCGATGCCGAAACGGGCGGCGTGGCGACCGTCATCGAAGAGACCGGTCCGACCTTCATCGACTATTCCGGCAAGCTCTTCTACGAGCCGGTCGAAGAAGGGAAAGAGATCGTCTGGATGTCGGAGCGCGACGGTTGGTGCCACCTCTGGCTCTACGACGCGGCCACCGGAAAGGTGAAGAACCAGATCACCAAGGGCGACTGGGTCGTCCGCAAAGTCGAACAGGTGGACGAGCAGAAGCGGCAAGTCTGGTTCTACGCGGGGGGCGTGGATCCGGCGTTGGATCCCTACTACCAACAACTCTGCCGGGTGAACTTCGACGGATCCGGTTTCGTGGTGCTGACGCCGGGCGACGGCACCCACACGGTGAAGTTTTCGCCGGACCGGAAATTCCTGGTCGACTCCTGGTCCCGCGTGGACATGGCGCCAGTCACTGTGCTGCGATCCGCTGGGGACGGCAGCCAGATCGTGGAACTGGAACGGGCCGATTGGAGCGCGCTGTTGGCGACGGGTTGGCAGATACCGGAGCGTTTCGTCGCCAAGGGCCGGGACGGAGTGACGGAGATCTACGGCGTCGTGCATCGTCCGACCCACTTCGATTCAACCAAGATCTATCCGGTGATCGAATACATCTACGCCGGCCCGCACAGCGCCTTTGTCCCGAAAGAATTCCGCGCCAGCTACGGCCAGTTGGACGAAGTGGTCGACCTGGGTTTCATCCTGGTGCAGATCGACGGCATGGGGACCAGCGAGCGCTCGAAGAAGTTCCAGGACGTCTGCTGGAAGAACCTGGGCGACTCGGGTTTCCCGGATCGGATCCTCTGGATCAAGGCCGCCGCCGCGAAGCATCGCGAGATGGACCTGAGCCGCGTGGGAATCTACGGCGGATCGGCCGGCGGGCAGAGCTCGACCCGGGGCATGTTGGACCATGGCGACTTCTACAAGGTCTGCGTCTCCGACTGCGGCTGCCACGACAACCGCATGGACAAGATCTGGTGGAACGAGCAGTGGATGGGCTGGCCGGTGGACGAAAGCTACAAGCGGAGTTCGAACGTCGAGGATGCGCACAAGCTCCAAGGGAAGCTGATGCTGGTCGTCGGAGAACTGGACTCCAACGTCGATCCGGCTTCGACCATGCAGGTGGTCAACGCGCTGATCAAAGCCGACAAGGACTTCGATCTGCTGGTGGTGCCCGGCTCGAACCACGGTGCGGCCGAATCAAGCTACGGCCGCCGCCGACGGGCGGATTTCTTCGTGCGAAACCTGTTGGGCAGGGAACCGCGCTGGGAATAGCGGCCGAGGGAGGGTTCTGATTCTTCCGCTGCCGATCCCGTAGAATCGGTTTGAACTCCGCCGGCGCAACGGCGTGAATGTCGGGCATTCGCGCCGCCATGTTGAACCGCATCTCCATCACCGCCGCCCAGTGGGCCGGGGTCTTTGCTGCCATCGCCTTCCTCGCCGGTTGCTCTCCGCCGGTCGATCCGCAGGAGCAGGTGCGGTTCGACCAGTTCCAAAAGGCCCGAAAAGAAGACGCGTTGGCCCGGGACGCGTTTCTGGAAGTGTCGAAGAAATACTACATCCCGTCCGCCACCGCTTCCGGCGCGGTCCGCACCCAGTTGCTGGCGAAGGCGGAAGCGGGCTACGCGCAGTTCATCGCGCAGTTTTCGGCCCGGACCAACCTGGCCGCCCAGGCACTGCGCAATCTCGGCAACGTGTTGGGCGAGCAGGGCCGCATCCGCGAGGCGGTCTCGGCCTACGACCGGGTCGCGGTCGAGTATCCCACGGCGGAATGGGAGATCCTCCAGACGATGAAAGCCGCCGGCGACGTGCTCTGGAACAATACGCGGACCAACGACGCGATCCCCTATTATCAAAAACTGATCGGCCGCTACGAAAGCCGCACCAACGAAGCGGAAGTGATCGGCCTCGTGGTCAAAGGCGCTCGGAGCCGGCTGAAGGAAGCCGGCTCACCGGAGCGTTGAAAGCGGGTGGGAGAGTCCCTTCCTTGTCGACCCTTCGTGAAGGCGACAGCCGCGATCACAAATGAATCCGTTTGACTACGTGGCCGAGGCCGTCGGTCAGGCGGAACTGCCGGCCCTCGAATCGGTGGGCCGTTTGCTCCACGATGAACTGGTGGAATGGCAGTTTGTCGGTGGTCGCCTTCACGACCCGGTCGCGCCTGATCCATTGGAAGGTGTCGCCATCCTCCTGGAAGCCTTTCGCAACCGTGTAACGCGCCGCCTCCAGCCGGGGCAGGAACATGCGTTGGCCGTAGTGTTCCGAGGCCAGCAGCCGGTCCACGACCGCTCGTAGGCGCCGGGTTTGTTGTCCGCGAAGAAGGCGTCGATGGAACTGCGGATGGAAAACTTCGGGACGAAGAGCTGGAACCACGGGGCTTCGGCACGGGAGGCCGTCGCAACGTCGCGAAAGCACAGTGAAGCGTGAATTCCGCACCGTGGGCGACCCAGCGATCCAGCAGTTCCTTCTGCGCCGTGGTGAGGATTCGGTGCGAATCCGATTGTGGCATCTGTGCCTTCGTATCGCTGGAGAAGATGCGTTGGACGAGCTGGCTCTTGTCCGGGCGTCCCGGCACGACGATCCCGTTGTTGCGTTGTCCCTCGCGGAGGTTGAGCTGCAGCTACGAAACCGGGTTCACCGATCGGAGCCACTGCCGCGCTCCTTCCGCCAAACCACCGGCCCGACGTCCGGCGATCATCTTGGCCGCTATCAGCGGTGATAGCCCCTCGGAACAGGAACGACTGTTTGCCTGAAGCCGGCTCATCGAGAACCGGAGGAACTGGAGTCGGGTGATTGCGGGTGAATGCGGTGCTCCAAAACCACGTCGCACAGCGTCATGTCTGCGTTTCTAATTGGGCGGTTCAAAGTCACTTTCTGGATTGGTTTTGGAGTCGTCGTCCTGCTGGCGACGGCGGGGGTGTCCCACGCCGAGATCACAAATGTCACCGCGACCGCGCTGGACATCGTCGTTTCCGGAGAGGCGCCGGCGACGGCACACACGCTGTTCGAGGTGTCGTCTTGGGAGCGGACAGTCGTTTCGAGCGAATCCAGGCCGGTGGCGACGCTTCGAGCGGGCCGGCCATTTAGAATCCTGGTTCCTCGAATGGATGGGGCGCGGGATCGGCTCTATTCCGGATTCGTTTTGGCGCGAGGCGGGGATCGCTCGACGGGGGGTGCGCCGCGTTTCGTCGAGCGTTTCGAGGGCGTTTCGCCGTGGAACGAGCCTTTCCCGGTCGTCGCCAGCAAAAAGGGCTTGCAGGTACAGATGGTGGACGACGCCATCGCGCTGGGGGTGAAGCACGCGGCTTTGAACGTCTCCTTCAACAGCCTCGTCACCACGGGAACGGGTCCGGACACGCTGCCGTGGATCGTGGACGGGACCACGGTGCATCTGTCCAAACCGGCCGTGGAGCGGTTGGACAGCCAAGTGAAACCGCTCTCCGACGCGGGCATGGTCGTCTCCCTGATTCTGCTCTATTACGAATCCGGGGATGCCGCGCTTGATCGCATCATGCTGCACCCCGGCTACGATCGCTCCGCTCCGAATCACCTGAGCGCCTTCAACACGTCCACGCCGGAGGGATTCCTCTACTACCGGGCGGCCGTGGAGTTTCTGGCGGCCCGCTACTCGCGTCCTGACCGGAAGCATGGCAGGGCGGTGAACTTCATCGTCGGCAACGAGGTGAATTCGCACTGGTATTGGGCGAACATGGGGCGCGTCTCGATGGCGACCTTCGCCGCCGATTATGCGCGGACGGTGCGGGCCACGTGGACCGCGGTGCAGCGGTTCGCTCCGGCGAGTCGGGTCTATGTCTCCTTGGAGCATCATTGGAACATCCGCTATCCGGCCGGCTCTCCCGAGCAGAGCTTCGCGGCGCTGCCGTTCCTCGAAGAATTCGAGCGACTGAGCCGGGTGGGAGGCGACTTCGGCTGGAACGTCGCCTTCCATCCGTATCCCGAAAACCTCTTCGAACCGCGCTTTTGGAACGACAAGTCGGCGACCGATTCCCCGGACACGCGACGCATCACCTTCAAGAATCTCCCGCAACTGACCGCCTTCCTGGGCCAAACGGAAATGCGTTACGACGGCCAGCCCCGGCGGGTCATTCTCTCCGAACAGGGTTTCCACACGCCGGACGGTCCGGAAGGCGAGGCAGTCCAGGCTGCGGCCTACGCTTATGCCTATCGGTTGGTCGAGAAGGAGCCGGGGATCGACAGTTTCATCCTGCATCGCCACGTCGACCATGGGCAGGAGGGTGGACTCCGCCTGGGCTTGTGGTCGCGGGATCCGAATGGGCCGCACGCCGCTGCGCCTTTGGCCAAGAAGAAGATCTACGAAGTCTTCAAAGCGGCGGACACGCCCGACTGGGAAGAGGCTTTCCGCTTCGCGCTGCCGATCATCGGGATCGAGCGATGGCCCTGAGGGACCGACTTGAACACGCGATTTGCCAAGGGGTAAAAGCGGAGTGACTCTCTTTTCAGGTTCGAGGAAAACAACAACGACTCCACTGCCATGAAAAGACTCGCTCTACTGCTCACGCTCGCCGCTTTTGTCACGGGCTCCGCCTTCGCCGGCGGGAAAGACTGGTCCACCGATGCCAAGGCCTCGATGGCGAAGGCGAAGAAGGATGGCAAACTCGTCTTGATGGACTTCACCGGCTCCGACTGGTGCGGCTGGTGCGTCGAACTGAACAAGGAAGTCTTCTCCCAGAAGGAGTTCAAGGACTACGCCGAGAAGAACCTCGTGCTGCTGGAACTGGATTATCCGAACGCCAAACCGCAGACGGACGCGGTCAAGAAGCAGAACCAGGAGCTGAAGGAGAAACACGACATCTCCGGCTTTCCGACGATCATCATGGCCGACGCCGACGGGAAGGTCGTGTGGAAGCAGGTCGGCTATCTTGAAGGCGGCCCCAAGGCGTTCATCGCCGCGATGGAGAAGGCCAAGAGCAAGGGCGGCGTGAAGAACAAGCTGTAACCTGGCGGCAGTATTTCGAGGCGCGGCTCCGGCCGCGCTTTTTCTTTCTCCATCAACGCAGGCCGGTCGCGAGCAGGGTCTCGAAGTTGGGCTCTTCCTCTTCGCGAGCCACGACCGAGACCTCGATCTTCTTGAATCCCGCCCCCTCCAACCAGTGGTGCAGGTCGCTCTCGGTGAACCCGAGCCAGTGATCGCCGTAGAGCTCCTTCGCCCGGTCGAACCGGTGCTTCAGCAGGTCGAGGATCATGACCTGTCCTCCCGGCTTCAGGATGCGGGCGGTCGCGCGGATGGCGGCGGCCGGATCGGCCGCGTGGTGCAGCGCCTGGCTAAGGATGACCAGATCGACCGAGGCGGCGTCGATGGGCGGGTTTTCGAGGTCGCCCAGACGGAATTCAAGGTTCTTAAGGCCGTTCTTCTTCGCCTTCTTCGCGCCGAACTCGACCATCTTCTCCGAGTTGTCCACGGCGATGACTTTGGCGCAGCTGCGGGCCAGCAACTCGCTCAACAGGCCTTCGCCCGAACCCAGATCCGCTACGGTGATCGGAGGCAGCATCCGGAGGAGGAGATGGCCGAAGGCTTCCCATGATCGACCCGGGCCGTAGCTCCGGTCGAAGCGGCCGGCTACCTGGTTGAAGTAGACCTGCGCCTGCTCGTTCCGCCGGGCGAGGACACGCTTCAGATTGGCGTGGTCGGCGGCGTGTTCCGGAAGCTCCTTGGCGCCGCGCATGGCCACTTGGATGAATTCTCGGACGTGCGCGTCGGGGTGGACGCTGATCCGGTAGAAGGTGCGCTTGCCGTCGCGCCGCGACTGGACGATGCCCGTCTCGGCGAGCAGGCCGAGATGGGTCGAGATGCGCGACTGGCCGAGGCAGGTGATCTCCTGGAGTTCGTTGACGGAGATTTCGTCCTTCTCCAGCAGCGCGACGATGCGGAGGCGCGTGGGATCGGCGAGGGCGCGGAGGGATTTGAGCGTGGCGGACATGAGGAATCGTTTCTGGGCCGGATGTCTTTGGGTCGGCGCGGGGGGTCAATAGCCTTCGGCCAGTCCATTGACCCGGGGATCGGAGGCTCCGTCGAAGGCGCCCGTGGCCGACATACTGATCGCTTGGCTGACGCCGATGGTCCCGACGCGGACGACCGTGTGGCCCCGCTTCTCCAGCTCCGTCACGACGGCGGCGGGCAGCGAATCTTCGACCCGCAGTTGATCGGGCCGCCATTGGTGGTGGAAGCGCGGCGCGGCCAAGGCGGCCTTCGGGTCCATGCCGAAATCGATCGTCCGTATGATCGTGAGCAACGTCTGCGAGATGATGGTCGGCCCGCCCGCGCCTCCGACCGTGAGAATCGGCTTCCCGCCCTTCAACACGATCGTCGGGCTCATGCTGGAGAGGGGCCGTTTGCCGGGAGCGACCGCGTTGGCCTCCGCACCGACGAGCCCGAAGTAGTTGGCGACTCCGGGCTGGGCCGAGAAGTCGTCCATCTCGTTGTTGAGCACGATGCCGGTGCCGGGCACGACGACCTTGGATCCGAAGCTGGTGTTGATGGTCGAAGTGCAGGCCACCCAGTTGCCGGCGGCATCGGCCGTCGAGAAGTGGGTGGTGTGTTTCTTGAAGACGTCGCTCGTCGAATCGGGCGGCTCGCCGTGGGTTGGCACCGGAGTGGCGCGCGTCATGGAAATGCGTTTCGCGAGCCGGGCTGCATAATCCCCGGAAACGAGGCCCCGGGGCACCGGCGCGAAATCCGGATCCCCCAGCCAATGCGCCCGATCGGCAAAGGCCAGCTTCATCGCTTCGGTCACCACATGGACGAAGTCGGCGGATCCGTCTCCCATGGCCTTCAGATCGAAGTGTTCGAGGATGTTCAGGATCTGCCCCACGTGGACGCCGCCAGAGCTGGGCGGCGGAAATCCAATGATCTCGTAGCCGCGATAGGTCGTGCGGATGGGTTCGCGGACGATGGGCCGATACGCGGCAAAATCATTCGTCGTCAACAGTCCGCCGTGGCCCCGCATCCAAGTGTCGGTCAGCCGGGCGAAGGCGCCGGTGTAGAACCAGCCTGCGCCATTTTCACCGATCGCCCGAAGACTGAGCGCAAGATCGGTCAGCCTCAAACGGTCGCCTTCCTTGGGCACGGTGCCATCGGGATTCAACAGCAGGGCGCTGCTGGCGGGAAACTTCCGCAGGTCCGCGGCTTCGTCGGCGAGATGCCGGGCGTAGGTGCCGTCCACGATGAAGCCCTGTTGCGCAATCAACGCGGCCGGTTCCAGGAGTCGCCGCAGTGGCAGCTTGCCGAAGTGGCTGGAGGCATAGGTCAGGGCTGCGAGTTGTCCCGGAACTCCGGCGGCCAACGGCCCGGTCTGGCTGAGATCCGTGTCGGCCTTGCCGTCGCGCAGGAACATGTCCCTCGTCGCGGCCGCCGGTGCCGTCTCGCGTCCATCGATGGCGACAACGCGGCCGTCGGCCAGGCGGAGCAGCAGGAAACACCCACCGCCCAGTCCCGAGTTGTATCCGTCGACGACGCCCAGCGTGACGGCTGCGGCGATGGCGGCGTCGACCGCGTTGCCGCCGGCCTTCAGGGCATCGAGTCCGGCCCGGGTCGCGATCGGGTTGACGGTTGAGACATAGCCATGGTCCGCCGCAAATGCGGAGGAGCCGATTACGCACGCGGAAAGGAGAACAATCGAACGGAGGCGCGTGGGTTCGGCAAGGGCGCGGAGGAATTTGAGCGTGGCGGACATTCTGGGAATTGGAGTGCAAACTTTCGGAACTTCTCCGTTGACCGGCTGGACAATGTTCTTATCGTCCCATCTTGATACGTCAATATGTTCCTTTGAACGACCGATCTATCCACGACATTAAATGAGCAAACGATTCATCTTCTCTTCGGAGTCCGTCGGCGAAGGCCATCCGGACAAAGTTGCCGACACCATCTCGGACGCGATCCTCGACGCCTGCTTGGCGCAGGACAAATTCAGCCGCGTCGCCTGCGAGACCTTCGTGAAGAGCAACATTGTCGTGGTCGGTGGCGAGATCACCACCAAGGCCAAGTTCGACTACAACCACGTCATCCGCGAAGCGGTCCGTGGCATCGGCTACGTGAACAACGACGACGTGTTCCACGCCGACACGCTCTTTATCAACAACTACCTGACCGCGCAGAGTCCCGACATTTCCCAGGGCGTCGACGCGAAGAAGGCCAAGGGCAAGAAGACCGCCGAGCAGGGCGCCGGCGACCAGGGCCTGATGTTCGGCTACGCGTGCAACGAGACTCCCGAACTCATGCCCACGCCGATCATGTTCGCGCATCGTTTGGGCCGCGAGCTGACGAAGATCCGCAAGGCCGGGAAGAAGGCTCCTTGGCTCCGGCCCGACGCGAAGACGCAGGTCTCCGTGGTCTATGAGGACAACAAGCCGGTCTCCATTTCCAACGTGGTCATCTCCACGCAGCACGCCGCGAGCGTCGAGCACTCCGAGATCGAGGAGTTCTGCATCGAGGAAGTGATCAAGAAGGTCCTTCCGAAGAGCATGTTCACGGCGAAGACCGAGTTCCTGATCAATCCGACCGGCCGTTTCGTCATCGGTGGTCCCCAGGGCGACAGCGGTCTCACCGGTCGCAAGATCATCGTGGACACCTACGGCGGCTGGGGCCGTCACGGTGGCGGCGCCTTCTCCGGCAAGGATCCGTCGAAGGTCGACCGCAGCGCCGCCTACATGGGCCGCTACGTCGCGAAAAACGTCGTCGCCGCCGGCCTGGCCACGCACTGCGAAGTGCAGTTCGCCTACGCCATCGGTTATCCGAACCCCGTCAGCGTCTACGTCAGCACCTTCGGCACCGAGCAGGGTGGGCTGACCGAAGCGGCCATCACCGAGGCTGTGGAAGCCGTCTTCAGCTTCAAGCCCGCCGACATCGTCAAGGCGCTCAACCTGCTCCGCCCGATCTACAGCAAGACCACGAACTACGGCCACTTCGGCAAGGACGACGCCGATCTGACCTGGGAAAAGACCGACAAGGTTGCGGCCCTCAAAAAGGCTGTTAAGTAGACGCCATGAAGCGGCTCGTTCTCGTCCAGGCCCTCGACGGCCACCGCCTCCAGCTTCGTTTCAACGACGGAGTGGAAGGTGTCGTGGATCTGTCGCCCCCGGCCGGGAAAGGAGTCTTCGCCGCCTGGAACGACCCCTCCCACTTCGTCCGCGTCCATGTCAGCAGCATGGGCGCGGCGGAATTGGAGAAAGACATCGACCTTTGCCCCGACCAGCTCTACATGCAGCTCACGGGCAAGACGGTGCGGGAGATCTTCCCGAACTGGCGTGCAGAGGCCGCCCATGCCTGAAGTCAGCCGCTTCAACTGAATTTCCACCATATTCTATTACAACGACCACGCGCCGCTCCAATTTCCATGCCTCGTATGAAGGGGACAAAGTCGTGTCCGACATCCGCACGTTGCAGATGACCGAGGGAAAGATTTCCCGGAGAGCGCAGGGACTGGTGGTGGAATGGGCCTCACAGCATCGTGAGAAACTCATGGCCGCCTGGGACAACGCCCGCCAATCCGTTCCTCCCGGAAAGATCGACCCGCATCCCTGAAAACTGTCCGAACCTTTTTAGAACCATTGAACTGAACATTATGGCCAAGAAAACCAAAGCCGCCTCCGCCGCCGCCGTGTTGACCGAAGTCGCCAACGCGCTCCCCGACATCGTCAAGTTCGCCGCCCACACCCCCGCGTCGAAGGACTACATCGTCCGCGACATCACCCTCGGCGATTGGGGCCGCAAGGAGATCGCCATCGCCGAGCACGAGATGCCCGGTCTGATGTCCGTCCGGCAGAAGTATGCGAAGAGCAAGCCGCTCAAGGGCGTCCGCGTCACCGGCTCCCTCCACATGACCATCCAGACGGCCGTCCTCATCGAGACGCTCGTCGCCATCGGCGCCGATGTCCGTTGGGCTTCGTGCAACATCTTCTCCACCCAGGACCACGCCGCCTCGGCCATCGCCGCCACCGGCACCCCGGTCTTTGCGTGGAAGGGCGAGACCCTCGAAGAGTATTGGGAACTCACCCTCAAGGCCGTCCTCTTCCCCGGTGACAAGGGCCCCGAACTCGTGGTCGACGACGGCGGCGACGTGACCCTGCTCATCCACAAAGGCTACGAGCTCGAACAGGGCAGCAAGTGGGTCAACTCCAAGAGCGGCAGCCACGAGGAACAGGTCATCAAAAACCTCCTCAAGCGCGTCGCCAAGGAGAAGCCCGGCATCTGGACCAAGATCGTCGCCGATTGGCGCGGTGTCTCCGAAGAGACCACCACCGGCGTCCATCGCCTCTACAAGTTCGCCGAGCAGGGCAAGCTCCTCGTTCCCGCGATCAACGTGAACGACTCCGTGACCAAGTCGAAGTTCGACAACCTCTACGGTTGCCGCGAATCGCTGGCCGACGGCATCAAGCGCGCCACCGACGTCATGCTCGCCGGCAAGGTCGCCGTCGTCTGCGGCTATGGCGACGTCGGCAAAGGCTGCGCCCATTCTCTCCGCGCCTACGGCTCCCGCGTCGTCGTCACCGAGATCGATCCCATCAACGCCCTCCAGGCGGCGATGGAGGGCTTCGAGGTCAACACCATCGAGAGCACCCTCGGTGTGGGCGACATCTACGTCACCACCACCGGCAACTGCGACATCATCCGCGTCGACCACCTTCTCGCGATGAAGGACCAGGCGATCGTCTGCAACATCGGCCACTTCGACAACGAGATCCAGGTGGAGGCGTTGAAGCAGTCCAAGGGCGTCACGATCCAGAACATCAAGCCGCAATACGACCGCTACTTCATCCCCGGCAACAAGAGCATCTACCTGCTGGCCGAAGGCCGTCTGGTGAACCTCGGCTGCGCCACCGGGCATCCGTCGTTCGTCATGTCCAACTCGTTCACCAACCAGACCCTCGCGCAGATCGACCTCTGGGCGAACAAGGACAAATACGAGAAGACCGTCTACCGCCTGCCCAAGAAGCTCGACGAAGAAGTCGCCCGCCTGCACCTCGACAAGATCGGCGTCAAGCTGACCAAGCTCACCAAGGCCCAGGCCGCCTACCTCGGCGTCAGCGCCGACGGCCCCTACAAGCCGGAGCACTATCGGTATTAATCTCGGGTAGGGATGCGCCGCCACTGAGTCCAAACATCAAAAGGCGGACGATCAAAAGGTCGTCCGCCTTTTTTCTCGATCCAAGCAGAGCGGCTATCAGGCGGTGGCGTGCTCCCCGAAAGTTGAGCCAAGGGCTGTGCGAGTAGGAGCGGCGCCGAAGAAGCCGCCGGGACTCCGGGCTCGCCGCCGAGCGCCGACGCCTCTCGGCGGCACCCAGGGGCTCCGCGGCAATGGATCGACCCCGCGTGGAGAATGATGCCGCACTTTCAGACTGCCGATTAAATCAGTGCTTCCCTGCCGAAAAACGGCTGCGGAGCCGGTTCGTCCGGTGACCGGGTTGGAAGGGAGGCAGGCGTGAAAAACGGAGAGGAATCCAAAGAAGCGAAGTGGTCGGAACGACAGGATTTGAACCTGCGACGTCCTGCTCCCAAAGCAGGTGCTCTACCAGGCTGAGCTACGTTCCGAACCCGGGCCGCAGACTTTGCCCTGTCCGAGGTGCGGGGCGCAATCCCGATTTGAGTCCAGAAGCGCGCTTTCGTGATTCTGGCTCCGGATGTGGCACCATGGATTCAGCGAAGCAGGTGGTTGTGCTCTTTAAGCCAGAGCTCGGCCTTGAGGTAGTCGGGGCAGGCATTGGCCACTTCTTTCCAGTATTTGGCCGAATGGTTCATCTGTCTTAGGTGCATGAGCTCGTGGAGGATGAGGTAGTCGCGGACATGGGTGGGCGCTTGGAGGATCCGCCAGTTCAGGGAAATGGTGGCGTGGCGGGAGCAGGATCCCCAGCGGGACCGCTGGTTGCGGACGGTGACCCGGTTCACCCTTAGTCCTTGCTCTGCGGCCAGTTCCAACACGCGTGGCGGCAGCTCGCGGGCGGCGAGAACCCACAGGTGCCGCTCGACAGCCGGGCGTAGATCTTCTGGGGATGCCGGCGCGGCGACGGACTGGTCGGCGAACTGGATCGTCTGGGCCGCTGTACCGGTGTGGAGGACCGCGGGTTCGCCCCTGAACAAAATCGAAGTGCCCGCCAACCAAGCCCGGGGTTCCGTCACCCGCTGTGAGAGCCCTTGGATCTGGCGCTCCAGCCAGCCGCGTTGCCGTTCCACGAATCGGCGGGCTTCCACGAGCGATCCGCCCCTGGGAACAGTGACGCGTGCAGAGCGATCCGGCCGAAGCCGGAGGACGTAGCGGCGAGCGAGGATATTTCGGACAAAGACCAATGGGACGGAATCGCCATTTCCCAGGAGCAGGGACGACATCGGCGATTCCGGAGCGGCTCCGAGGATCCGTCGGACCAGGCGCAGGGCGGATTTCACTGAAACAGGCGAGGTGCGAAATCCGCCAGATACCCGCGCCAGATCGGCCAGCTATGGGTGCCCTCGGTCAGGTGGTATTCGTGGCGGATGCCCTTGTCGGTGAGGGTCGCCTCGAAGGCGGTGTTCATCTGGAGGAGGAAGTCGTTTTTCCCGATTCCGATCCAGAGGAGCTTCAGGCATTTGTTGGTGAGCCGGGCGTCGTCGAGGGCGGCGGCGACCTCCTTGGGTTGGGGCGTGGCGGCGCTGAAGGCTCCGACGTAGCCGAAAAGATCCGTGTGGTGGAGCCCGATGGTGAGGGAATGTCCGCCGCCCATGCTGAGGCCGACGATGGCGCGATTGGCGGCGCCGGACTTCACCCGGTAGTTGGCCTCGACATACGGCATCACATCCTCGATCAGGTCGCGCTCCATCAGTGCGGTGTTTTTGCCGAAGCCGCCGGCACCGGCGTCGCCGACAAAAGCGTGCCCGTCCATCATGACGACGATCATCGGGACGCACTTCTTCTCGGCGATCAGATTGTCGAGGATCCAATGCGCCTTGCCGTGGACGGTCCAAGTGGCCTGGTTGTCACCCATGCCGTGCTGGAGGAAGAGGACGGGATACTTGGTGCGCGTCTTCTGGTCGTAGCCCGGCGGTGTGTAGACGGAGAGTGGGCGGACGCGGCCGACGGATTTGGAAATGTAATCATGGCTGCGGACCACGCCGTGGGGGACGTCGCGGAAGTCGAAGATCAAGGGTGGATTTCCGGCAATCTGGAGAATGCTCGTATTGGGTGTGCGCTGCGGTTTCACGGCCGGATTGCCGGGATCGATCATGGTGAGGCCGTCGACGTTGAGACTGTATTCCCAGACGCCCGCCGGGACGCTGGCGACCGTGGCGCTCCAGACGCCGTCCGAACCTTTTGTGAGCGGGGTCCGGCCGTTGGGCCATTGGCCCTGGACGGCGACCGCGTCGGCTTTGGGCGCCATCAGCCGGAAGGTGACTTTGCCATCGGAAGCGATCTCGGGTGAGCGGGTGTTGGGCGTCTGTGGGCGGAGTTCGGCGGCGGACATGGTGAAGACGGTGCTTAGAAGGAGCGTGAAAGCGACCACGGGGAGTTTCATTGAAGCGGAGACTACCCGTGCGACATGGACGGGGTTCAACGACAAACTTCGAATGGCGGCGCGTCGTGTCGGACAAATCCTTTTGACTGATGCGGGTCCACCGTAGACTCGGGCTCCTGTTCGGCGGCTCCAGAACGGAAAATCCAAAATCGACTTTGGCAACGGGATCGAGTGGCCCATGTTCGAATGGCGATGGCACCCACGTTTCCCGCGAGTTTCCGCTTCGGGCTCGGCGACTCCGATCTTCAAGTGATCGGCGAGCAATACTGCCTCACCGAGGAGATGGCCGAACCGAGCATGTGGCTCGAGTTCGCGATGAAGTCGGGCAAGACCTGGAGCGGCGACACGACGTTGCCCGGTGTCAACCGCTACAATCTTTGGCGCGAAGACATCGCCTTGTTGTCCGGCCTCGGCATCCAGCATTTCCGGACCTCCGTGTCCGCTTGCCGCGTTCTCAAACGCGATGGCACTCCCAATCCGAAGGCCATCGCCTGGTATCGCCGTTTTCTCGGGGATCTGAAGGCGAACGGCATCAAGACCTACGTCACGCTCTATCATTGGGAGCTGCCGCAGTTCCTCCAGGACGAGGGTGGCTGGACCAACTACCGGACCGTCGAATTCATGGCCAAGCACGCGGGCACGGTGTGCGACGAACTGGGCGATCTGATCGACGAGTATTTCACGGTCAACGAACCGTGGTGCGCCTCTTTTCTCGGCCATCACCAGGGCGTGCATGCGCCGGGCGAAAAGTCCCTGGCGAAGGCGCTCTCGGCCGCGCACCACCTGCTCCTGGCCAACGCGGTCATGGCGGAGGAGCTTTGGCGGCGCAGTCCCGACATCCGTGCCGGAGTCGTTCTCAGCACCCTGCCGTGCTATGCGATGAGCTGCGACGAGCCGAACTTGAAGGCCCAGCGTTTCGCCGACGCGGTGTGCAACGGCTGGTTCCTCGATCCTCTCTTTCTCGGAGCCTATCCGGACACTTTGAACGAACTCGTCGAGGGCCACATGCCCGTGATCGGTCCCGCCGACATGGCACAGATCAAGGTCGGCGCGCGGATGCACTGCGTGGGCATCAACAACTACTATGGACTCGTCGTGGAATGGGATCCCGAAGCCGATCTCCGCTACCGCTCCATCCTCCTCCAGGACGCTCCGACGAACGATCTCGGCTGGCCCATTTTCATGCCTCCATTTTATCCGACGGGCATCTACGACATGCTTCATCAGATCTACCACGCGTATCGCAGCCACGGACTGCAGCGGCTCTACGTGTCCGAAAACGGAATGGCGGAAAAGCCGCAGTTCGACGCGGCCGGTCAGATGTTGCCGGACCGCCGGCGCGTGGGCTATCTGCGCGAACATCTCGAGCGCGTGATCAAGGCCATCCGTGCCGGCATCCCGGTCGAGGCCTACTTCGGCTGGACGTTCCTCGACAACTTCGAGTGGGAGCACGGCTATCGGCCGGAAGCCGCCTTCGGCCTGGTCTATGTGGATCAGAAGACCCAGCGGAGGGCCCCGAAGGCCAGTGCGTATTGGTTCGCAGACCTAGCCCGGAGCGGCTCGTTGCCCGATCTGATCTGAAGGCGATCGAACGCGTCCGGGACAGAAAGTGTGTTCCAATGACAATTACGCTTTGACACGAAGCCGCCCGTAAATAAGCTGCGCGTCCGCTGGTCGGGGTCGTAGCTCAGTTGGTAGAGCACCACAATGGCATTGTGGGGGTCAGGGGTTCGAATCCCCTCGGCTCCACCATCCGTCACTGATGACGGATGGTGAGGGGAGAGGTGCCCCAGGCAGACTTCATTCGCTTCACGCTGGGTCTTTGATGCCCGAAATCAACGGCCACGATTCTTCAAACCGCAGAACTCCTATTGCAGGCGCGGCCCGTTGGTGCTCGATGCGAAGGGCAGCCTCCAAGGCAAGGACGACTTCGTTGTCTCCGTGCCATTCGACCGCTCGGAACATGGGCTCGATTAAACCCTTCCCTCCGATCCTCAAACCCCGGTAAAGGAGGCGCACCACCTTGAAATCGACGTCCCTCGATACCGGAATCGCATGGATCCGCTTTGGCTCCTAATCATCGGCATGGCGGTGGTTGTGGGCGGCATTATTGGCCGGCGGTTGGACGGATTTCTGGCCCTGGTCCCGGCGACGATCGTGGTCGGTTCGCTGAGGCCGAAGGTTTCGCTGGAGCAATATGCCCGCGCCAAAATGTTGTCGGCTGTGGAGACGACCGACCCTCTCGGTCAATCCTCGGGCGAGCGGGTTTCGGGGCAGTTTGGCAATACCTGCGCTTGTATCGGCGTTTTGATCGCGCTGGGGTCGATCATCGGGCGCATCCTGCTTGAAAATGTCGGGGCCGAGCGAATCGTGCGGTCGGCCATGCGGCGGCTGGACAAACGCCAGGCTCCGCCACGGTGGCGATGTTCACCGCAGTCGGGATTTTCGGCGGAGTGGTCCATTGCGCGGAGCATGGCTTCGATCCTGTCTCCGTCGCGCGCGCCATCGCGCTGTGGTTCGAAGCCGTTTCCCTGGATGAACGCCAGCGGATTCTGGTTGGCCAACCGCAGGGCCGGGCTGACCATCGGCTCGACTGTAAAGGCATGTTCCTTCCTGCAATGCGTCATATCGCTGGCCGGACTTGCGACCGTGCTGTGCTGCTGCTGGTGAAATTTCTGCCGCTGATTTGAACCGGCACCGCCATCCATGAAATCGTCCTCTACCCCCATCGTCTCGGAGATGCGCGTCGTCCCGGTCGCGGGACACGACAGCATGCTGCTCAACCTCAGCGGCGCGCACGGTCCCTTCTTTACGCGGAATGTCGTGTTGTTGAAGGACAGCGCCGGGCGCACCGGATTGGGTGAGGTTCCCGGTGGCGAACGCATCCGCCAAACGCTGGAGGAGGCCCGGCCATCGGTCGTGGGTCAGCCGATCGGCTCCTACAACGCGGTCCTTCAGACGATACGCGCACGCTTCGGCGACCGCGATGCCGGAGGCCGCGGCGGGCAGACCTATGACCTGCGGACCACGATCCACGCGGTGACGGCGATTGAATGCGCGCTCTTGGATCTGTTCGGCCAGTTGCTTGGGGTGCCCGTGGCGGCGTTGCTGGGCGAAGGGCAGCAGCGCAAGTCGGTGGAGATGCTCGGCTACCTCTTCTACATCGGCGACCGCCGCAGGACGAACCTGCCGTATCTCGACGAGGCCAGTGCGAAGGACGACTGGCTGAAAATGCGAAGAGAAGAAGCCTTGAGCGTGGATGCCATCGTCCGTCTCGCCGAAGCGGCCCATGCGCGCTATGGGTTCAACGATTTCAAACTCAAGGGAGGCGTCCTCGAAGGCGACAGGGAAATGGAAGCCGTCACGGCCTTGGCGAGCCGGTTTCCCGGCGCCCGGATCACGCTGGATCCGAACGGTGCCTGGTCCCTGGCCGAAGCCGTCGCGCTGTGTCGCAACCAGCACGAAGTCCTCGCCTATGCCGAAGATCCGTGCGGTGCGGAGGACGGCTTTTCCGGACGGGAAATCCTGGCGGAATTCCGCCGCGCGACCGGGCTTCCCACCGCCACCAACATGGTCGCCACGGACTGGCGCCAATTGGCCCACGCGCTCCAGCTCCAAGCCGTCGACATCCCGCTGGCCGATCCCCATTTCTGGACGATGCAGGGCTCTGTCCGCGTCGCGCAGCTTTGCCGCGATCTCGGCGGACTGACCTGGGGCTCGCATTCGAACAATCATTTCGACATTTCAATGGCGATGTTCACGCAGGTCGCCGCTGCGGCGCCGGGAAGGATCACCGCCATCGACACTCATTGGATCTGGCAGGACGGGCAGCGTCTGACGAAGGAACCTCTCCGGATCATCGAGGGCTGCGTGACCGTTCCGGAAAAGCCCGGGCTCGGAGTGGAGGCTGACCTGGTCGCGATCGAAGCGGCCCATGAATTGTATGGCAAAATGGCCTTGGGTGCGCGGGACGACGCCTCCGCGATGCAGTTCCTAGTGCCAGAATGGAGGTTCGATCCGAAGCGTCCGTGCCTCGTGCGGTAAACAGAATGTCGACCGACAACATCTGTCGTTCACCCGAACAACCGATCCGTGATACCCAATCTCCGTCCATGAAACCCGCTGAACTTCGCGAACGCCTCCAAGGCGTCATTTCGTTTCCGGTCACGCCTTTCAAGACGGACCTGTCGCTCGATCTGGACGGTCTCCGGCACAACCTGCGTTCGCTCCTGAAGCATCCCGTCTGCGCCATCGTCGCGGCCGCCGGCACGGGCGAGTTTCACGTTCTTTCGCCGGCCGAACATCTGGCGGTGGTGAAGGCGACCGTCGAGGAAGTGAACGGCCGGGTGCCCGTCTTGACCGGTGTCGGATTCAACGCGGCCATCGCTTCTGATGCGGCCCGGAATGCGGCCGCTGCGGGCGCATCGGGCATCCTCGCCTTTCCGCCCTATTATCCAAGCCAGGATGAGGAGGGCATCACCCGCTACTACCAGAGCATCGCCGCCGCGACGCCGCTCGGTCTGTTGATCTACAGCCGAGACTGGTTCAACGCCTCTCCGGCTCTGGTGGAGCGGCTCGCCGGGCAGATTCCGAATCTTATCGCGTGGAAGGACGGACAGGCCGACATGCGCCGCTTGCAGATGATCCGGCAACGCGTGGGGGATCGCCTGCTCTGGATCGGCGGGGCGGGGGACGACGCCGTGCCCGCATATTACTCGATGGGTATCCGCACCTACACGTCGAGCATCGCGAACGTCGCCCCGAAGCTCTCCCTCCGCCTGCACGAACTGGCTTCCGCCGGGCATTCCGCCGAACTGGACAGGTTGATGGAAGAACTGGTGATCCCGCTCTATGTCCTCCGCGCCCGGCGCAAGGGCTACGAAGTCTCGGCCATGAAGGCGATGATGGACATGATCGGACTCGTCGGAGGCCCGGTGCGCCCGCCTCTGGTGGATTTGAAGGCCGAGGAAATCGAAACCTTGCAGGGCCAGATGGACCGGTGGAGGGAGTGGATCTGAACCGTGGCGACGCGGTGCGAGCGCTCCGCGTCGGGTCAGAGACCGGGCTTGTCGCCGAGGAGTTTCGCCAGAGTCTTGAGCAGCACTTCGGCCGTGTAGGGTTTGGGGATGAAATGCTCGACGCCGGCCCCGATCGCCTTGGCGACGCCCCCGTTCGAATTGAGCCCGCTGGAGGCGATGACCTTCACGTCCGGGTCCATGGTCTTCAACGCGATGATCAACGCGGGTCCGTCCATGATGGGCATGGCCATGTCGGTCATCACCGCGCCGATCTCCCCGTGCAGCCGGGCGTAGATCGACAGGGCTTCGGCGCCGTGCCGGGCGGTCACGACCCGATAGCCGAAACGCTCCAACGTCTTCTGCGCGACCTTGCGGATGCCCTCTTCGTCGTCGACCACGAGGATGAGTTCACCCCGGCCGCGGGGGAACTGCGGCCGGCCATCGGATGCCGCTTCCGCTTCGGTCATCGTGGTGTTCGCGGGTAGGTAGATCTTGAAGATCGTTCCTCGGCCCGCTTCCGAGTAGAGGTTGATGAACCCGCCGTGGCTCTTGACGATCGCCAGGCTGGTGGACAGTCCGAGCCCGGTGCCCTTGCCCAGTTCCTTCGTGGTGAAGAACGGCTCGAATATGCGCTCGCGAATCTCAGCCGGGATTCCGGCCCCGTTGTCCGCGACCTTGACACAGACATACGCTCCCACAGTGGAGCCTGGATTCATGCCCACGTAGATCTCGTCCAGAACCGTGTTTTCCATCGAGATCGTCAACTGGCCACCGCTGGACATCGCGTCGCGGGCGTTGACGCACAGGTTGAGAAAGACCTGGTGCAGCTGGGTCGGATCGCCGGTGACGTTCCAGATGGATTCGGGCGGAACGAGGCGCAGTTCAACGGACTTTGGAAAGGTGTCGCGGATGATGTGCTGGATCTCCCGCATCAGTTGGGAGAGGTTGACCGACACGCGCTGGCCTTCGATTCCCCGGGCGAAGGTGAGCACCTGCCGGACGAGATCGGCCCCTCGCTGGGCGCTGGTCTTCAGGGTCGCCAGCAGCTCCAGCTTCTCCTCTTCCGTCGGCTTTTCTTTGAGGAGTTCGAGCGACATGAGGATCGGCGCGAGCACGTTGTTCAGATCGTGCGCGATGCCACCGGCCAAGGTGCCGATGCTCTCCATCCGCTGGGCGCGGAGAAAGTGGGCCTGGGTCCGCTTTTTCTCCGTGATGTCGGAGTCGATCGTCAGAATGGATCCGCCCTGCTGGCGGGCGTCCCGCAACATTGTCCATCGCGCGTCGATGGTGAACTTGTCCCCGCTCTTGCCGGCTTTTTCGAACTCTCCGGCCCAAGCACCGTCCCTTCGGACCGCATCGTCGGCTTCCTGGAATTTGGCGGAGTCGATCCCGAAAAGGTCCTGGATTCTTCGACCCGTCACTTCGGTCGCGGTCCAGCCGTAGAGGCGTTCGGCTCCCTTGCTCCAGAACAGGATCCGGTGGTCGAGGTCTTGGACGACAAAGGCGTCCCGGGCCTCGTCGATGAGCGCCGCCTGTTCGGCCGCGCGCTGGCCGGCTGTCACGTCCTGGATCGCCCCTTGGATGCGCCGGATCACGCCGCCGCCATCCCTCTTGGCTTCGCCCATTGCGCGCACCCAGAGCCTTCGGCCGTCGGCGGAGTCGATCTGGAACCGTTCGTCGAACGCGCTTCCTTCCTGGGCGCACGCTTCAAACAGTTCCTTCAGCAGATTGCGGGACACGGGCGTGGCGAAGGCGAGCGCCTCCTCCACCGTGGGGGTGCTGTTCTCCGGAACCCCGTGCAGCTTGCAGACCTCGTCCGACCAATAGAGGCGGTCTCCTGGCAGCTCCTGAAACCAGTTGCCCATCTGGGCGATCCGTTGCGCGGCCGCCATATCGGCCTGGCTGGCTTGCAGGGCGGCCTCCGCCTGGATCCGGCTCATGGCGCCGCCGCAATAGTCCGCCAAAGCCTGGAGCGTCTCCAAGTCACCGGCATCGTAGGCATGGAACCGATAGCTCTGGATCGACAGCACTCCGATCACCCGCGATCCGTCGCGGACGGGCACGAACAGGAGCGATGCGGACGGCCGCGAGACGTCGCCGAAGCGGCGGCCTCCGACGTTGTCGATCCCGCCCGGTTCGCGCAGGAGGAGTTGTCCGCCATTCTGGATGGTCTCTCGGGCCAGAACCGATGCCGGCGAATAGTTGTAGTGCGTCGCGCAGGGCTGTTTACGTCCGTCGATCGTGTCGATGTTCAACTGGGAAACCATGCGGCTTCCGTCCTCGTTCGACAGATTGAAGGTCGCGGCGTCCCATCCGATCAACTCGTCCGCCACCTGCACGACGATCTTTCCCGCTGCAAGAGCCGTCGCCGCCGAATTGAGTTTCCGTCCGAGTTCCGAAAATGCCGCCGTCCTCTTCTCGCTTTCCCGCAAGGAGTGCTCCGCCTTCCTGCGTTCATCCTCGGCCCTCATCGATTCCAGGGCGAACGAGATGTCGTCGCCGATCGCGGCCATCAGCCGAAACTCGGGTTCCTGGAAGAATCCGGCGGTCTCCGCGTAGAACATGAAGGCTGCTACGGAAGTGCTCCCGGCCTTGACCGGCACTGCGACGGCTGAGTGGTATCCCCGTGCGAGCGCCGCCTCCCGCACCAGTTCCATTCTCGGATCGGTGGCGATGTCGTTGGACGCGTCGACCCGGCCCTCCCGCATGGCCACCCCGAACGGCCCGGGCGTATGGACGAAGTCGTCGATGGAGAACTGGACCCGGTCGAGATACCCGTCCTCCTTTCCGGCCTTCGCCACCGGGCGGATGAGGCGGGTCTCCGGGTCGATTTCACCGACCCAGGCCATGATCATCCCGCCGTCTTCGACCGCGATCCGGCATGCCTGCTCGTAGAGCGCCTGGGGCTTTCGCACGCGGGTGATCGCCTCGTTGATCCGGCCCTGCACCGCATACAGCCGTTTGAGGAGGAACAACCGCTCTTCGGAATCTTTCCGCTCGGTGATGTCGATGTGCATGACCATCGCGCCCGCGATCGCGCCTCGGCGCAACGGACTCACCATCATGCGGAACCACCGGAGCCCGTTGGCGAGATGACTGGGATACTCGGCGACATATTGCGGCGTCCGTCCCGAGAGGACTTCACGGATTCCATCCGCCGCGTTTGGCAGCTCGGTCAACCAGTCCCCCGGGGCCATGGTCGTCTCGTCGAAATAGTTTCGTCCAACGACCAGTCCGGAGTCGATCGCCCCGGTCTCGGAAGCAAAAATCCGCCACGCTTCGTTCACCGCGAGAATCGTTCCGTGCAGATCGAGCAGGGCCACTTTGGCCGGCAATGCATCGAGGATCGCGGCCGCGAACGCGCCGGGGGATTCCAATTCGGGATCGCCGTTGGTTTCATCCGGGGTCGGAGGAATGGGGCCCAAGGCGACGTCATCCATGCCGATGTCCCGTTGCGCGGGCTTCCATCCCCCGTCGAAGGCCGGAGGGGACTCCAGTCGTGGGTCCGGCTCGACGGGACCAGCGGGGTTCCGAGCGTCGCGGCGGCAAGGCCTGCGGTTCCACGGGGCGGCCGACATCCCCTTCCGCACGGGCCGCAATGAATTCCTGGGGGTCTAAAACGGCGTGGTTCTTCTCGAATAGATACATGGCCAACGACCGCATCCTTCAAGCTCATCCCCGATTTGTCCAACTTCGAAGTCGCATTGCGAAAATGGCGGGATTCCTGCGTTCGGACCCGGGATCCGCCGCGTCTACACAATGCCCGGATCGATCTCGTCGTCCCGCCACAACAATCGACCTTCCATCCCTCCCGCGACCACGATGGTCTGGCCGGTCACATGACGGGCCAACGTATCCGAAGCCAGGAACACGACCTGATGCGCCATGTCGTCCGGTCGCCCGATCTGCGGCAGGGCCATGGTGGCGGTGACCCGTTTGACGATCGCGATGTTCTTCAGCTTGGACACAGTCCGCGGCACGACCGTCCAACCGGGGCAGACGCAATTGACGCGGCCACCGCAATAGTCCGCCGTGTGCGGGGCGATCCGGGCGATCTCGTTCTTCAAAGTGCGGGTCAATCCGTAGGCCATGGCCGACTTGGCCGCGGCGTAGTCGGCATGGCCCGCCTCGCCGAAGACACCGGCCGTCGACGCCACCAGCACGGCGTTCCCGGATCTCTGTTTGGCGACCTGCTTCAGAAACTCGCGCAACGTCAGGAACGTCGACGTCAGCACCGCGTCCTGGGTCGCCCGCCATTGCTTGAGCGACATGGCGTGCAGCGGAATGTCCCGCGTCTCCCAAGAGCCGGCGTTGGCGACGAGCGTGTCGATCCGGCCAAATCGCTTCAGGGAGGCGGCGAAGAGCCTTCGAACGTCCGCCTCCTTGGTGAGATCGGCCCGCGCAACCAGCGTCTCGATCCCGGTCAGTTCCTTGGTCAGCCGATCCACGGCCTTTCGGCCGTTGCGATAATGGAGGATCAACCGGGCTCCCTCGTCGGCGAAGCGGCGGGCGATCGCCCCGCCGATTCCGCCCGATGCTCCGGTGATCAGGACTACTTTGTCGGCGAGATCGGAGTTCATGGTCGTTCGCTCAGGCCAGCAACGGGCCGTTCAAAGCCGTGAGTTTTCGCCGTGCCTCCAATGCCTGCGCGGCGGCGGCGGCGGGCGATTCTCCTGTGATGTTCAGGTGGCCCATCTTCCGGCCGCGACGCGCCTCGCGCTTGCCGTAGAGATGCAGCTTGACCAGTGGATCGGACAACGCCGCGGCCCAGTCGGGCTCGCCCCGGGCCCAGACATCGCCCAGCAGATTCACCATCGCTGCGCCCGGCGAACGCAGCTCCGTCGAGCCGAGCGGCAGCCCGCAGACGGCGCGGATCTGCTGCTCGAACTGGCTCGTGACGCAGGCGTCCATCGTGATGTGGCCGGAATTGTGGACGCGGGGCGCGAGCTCGTTCACCACGAGCTTGCCGTCCGCCGTACAGAAAAGCTCCACGGTCAACAGGCCCACGACCTGCAGCTGCTCCAAGATTCCGGCGGCCAATTGTTCCGCCTCCCGCAGCAGCTTCGGGTCGATGCGGGCGGGCGCGTAGGTGAGGTCGAGGACGTGGTTCGCGTGTTCGTTTTCGAAGACGGGGAACGCCTTGAACTGCCCGTCCGTCGTCCGGGCCGCGACGACCGACAATTCCTTCTCGAACCGGACAAATCCCTCGTAGACGGCGGCGGCTCCCTTGAACGATGCCAACGCGGCGGCCGCGTCCTCGGCCTTGAGGATCTTCACCTGGCCCTTTCCGTCGTAGCCAAAGTCCACCGTCTTCAAGACCCCGGGCACGCCGATCTCGGCGATGGCCGCCGCCATGTCTTCCGCCGTCTGCACCCGTTTCCACGGCGCGGCGGGAAAGCCATGGTCGCGAAGAAACGTCTTCTCGCGAAGCCGGTTCTGGGTGATGTGCAGCACTTGGCCATCGGGCCGCACCGGCACGATCTCGGCGGCGGCCTGGGTGGTGGCCGACGGCACGTTTTCGAACTCGAAGGTCACGACATCCACCTGCCGCGCGAATTCGCGGATCCGGTCGAGATCGAGATAGTCGCCGACGATTTCCAGGTCCGCCACGGCGGCGGCGGGTGCGTCCGCTTCGGGCGAAAAGATCGCGATGCGGTAGCCGAGATTGCGGGCGTCGAGCGCGAGCATCCGCCCGAGCTGGCCGCTGCCGAGGATGCCGATGGTGGCGCCGGGAAGAATGGGGGACATGCGAAGATCCGACATGGAACCTTGAGATCAGCCCTTCGGCGGCAGCTCGCGATCGGCCAGCACCTTGGCCGTCTGCTCGGCTCGGAAGGCTTCGTAGGCCGCGCGGAACCCGGGATGTTTGTTCCCAAGGATGGCGGTGGCGAGGAGCGCCGCGTTGATCGCCCCGGCTTTGCCGATCGCCATGGTGCCGACCGGAACGCCGCCGGGCATCTGGACGATGCTCAGGAGCGAGTCCATGCCCTTGAGCGCCTTGGATTCCACCGGCACGCCGAGGACGGGCAGGGGAGTCTTGCTGGCGCACATTCCCGGGAGATGGGCCGCCCCTCCGGCGCCGGCGATGATGACCTCCAGCCCGCGTCCGGCGGCGGCGGCGGCATACTCGAAGAGCAGGTCCGGCGTCCGGTGCGCGGACACGACCTGGGCTTCGTAGGGCACCTGCAACGCGTCCAACTGGGCCGCCGCGTGCTGCATGGTTTCCCAATCCGACTTGCTGCCCATGATGATTCCGACAAGGGGTCTGGCCATAGAACGCGCTGAGCGTAGGCAGCCGGAAGCCGACCGGGAAGCGGGAAAGCGGGATCCGACGGACTGAAAGCGATTCCGCTGCGAACGGTAGGGCGCTCGCTCCCGCCAAACCGCCGTTTGAGTTGCCGACGACGGGACCGCCACTCTGGCGACGGCGGGGCGTCTCGGACTTGCCAGAGAAACCTGTCTGAAAATCCTTTTGGCCCGCAGGCGGCTCGGCCGGAGCCATCGCCCAACCGCGGCGCCTCTTTCCGCTTTCCGCTTTTCCCCGGGCTGTGGTTTAGTCCGCGCTCTGTTTATGGAAGATACGAACGCGCTCATCGAACAACGTCGCAGCAAGCTGGCCTCTCTCCAGTCCAAGGGCCTCGATCCGTTCAAGAACAAGTTCAAACCCGACGTCCGGTGTGGCGAAGCCCGCGAGAAGTTCGAGAAGGGCGAGTTCGCCGAAGGCCAGACCGTCGCCCTCGCCGGCCGCATCACCGCCCATCGCGACATGGGCAAGAGCCAGTTCCTCGATCTGAAGGACGCCACCGGCCGCATCCAGCTCTACGCGCAGAAGCAGACCCTCGATCAATCGCAGCCGGACGGATTCGAGATTTTCAAGCACCTCGACCTCGCCGACTTCATCGGCGTCCAGGGCACTCTTTTCAAGACCCGCGCCGGCGAGATCAGCGTCAAGGTCACCGAGTTCAAAATCCTCGCCAAGGCCCTCCGTCCGCCCCCGGGCAAGTGGGACGGCCTCGCCGACACCGAGATCCGCTACCGCCAGCGCTACCTCGACCTGATGGCGAACGACGACGTGAAGAACGTCTTCCTCAATCGTTCCAGGATCGTCCACGAGATCCGCGCCTTCTTCCACGACCGCGGCTACGTGGAGGTGGAGACGCCCGCCATGCAGCCCATTCCCGGCGGTGCGGCGGCGGCTCCCTTCGTGACCAAGCACAACGCGCTCGGCTGCGAATTCTATCTCCGCATCGCGCTCGAGCTGTATCACAAGCGGCTGCTCGTGGGCGGCGTGGACAAGCTCTTCGAGATCGGGAAGAACTTCCGCAACGAAGGCCTCTCGCGCCGGCACAACCCGGAGTTCACCATGCTGGAAGCCTACGAGGCCTTCGGCGACTACGAGACCATGATGGAGACGGTGGAAACCCTTATCACGACCGTCGCGCAGAAGGTGCTGGGGACGCTGCGAATCACTCACAGCAAGAAGAGCGAAACCGAAGCCGCGATCCGTCGCGTTTTGCACAAGTTTGAAGGAGAATTCGGTCAAACGTTTGTCGAGATGGCAAAGGCGAGGAAGACCAAGTTGGTTGCGAGTTGGTTTGGTGAAGCCGCAGAAGGGGTTCCTCATGATCTAAGAGCCTTGATCAAAGCCCTTGAGAATCAGCCGGCACACGAAGTTGCAGCAGCGGCTCTGGATTTGATGAAACGCGGAATGGTTGACCTAGCTGTCACGAAGGATGAAATCCGCAACCGAGAAGAAACGTCCGAACGGATTGTCGTTCGAGACATCGAGCCTTGGCACAAGGTTCTGGCTGAAGTCGCATCAGAATTTGAGGCTTCAAAGGAAACATTGAGCAAACTGACTCAGGAGAAGGTCATCGACCTCACTCCCAACTGGCGCCGCGCGAAATACAAGGATCTCGTCCGCGAAGTCGCCGGTCAGGATTGGTTCGAAGTCAGCTCCGACGAACGCCGCCGCCGCGCCATCGAGGACCTCAAACTCTCGGGCGACATCGCCGCCGGCTACGAGGACTTCGAGGTCACCGGCGCGGTCTTTGAAAAGCTGATCGAGCCCACGCTCATCAACCCCACCTTCGTCACCCACCTGCCGAAGGAACTCGTCCCCCTCGCCAAGCTCACCCCCGACGACCCGACCACCGTCGAAGTCTTCGAGTGCTGCATCAACGGCCAGGAAATTGCCCCCGGCTACACCGAGCAGAACGACCCCGTCGCCCAGCGCCAGGCGCTCCAACACCAGGCCGGCGGCGAACAGCAGAAGCTCGACGAGGACTTTCTCGTGGCGTTGGAGCACGGCATGCCCCCCGCTGGCGGCATCGGCATCGGCATCGACCGCCTCTGCATGATGCTCCTCGGCCAGGAAAGCATCCGCGACGTCATCCTCTTCCCTCAGATGCGGCCGAAGGCGTGAGCCAAGGCGTCATCGGCCCCTTCAGGGTCGTTTGATTTTCTGCGGCAGAACACTCCGCAGCAGCGTTGCCCCACGGCGAAGGGGTCTAAACCGGCTCCGCGATCAGGTCGTAGTCGGTGTGGGCGACGATTCGGACCTTGGCGAACTTGCCAATGGGGAGCTGACCCCGGATGTAGACACGGCCGTCGATGTCGGGGGCGTCGGCTTCGCCTCGGGCCACGAGGTAGCGGCCTTTGAGCTTGGTGGTGCCCGAGTCGGCTTCGCGGATGAGGCCGTGTTCCCAAGAGCTGATGCGGGCCTTCTGGAGTTCCTTCGCGCTGGCTTCGCCTTCCACCAAGACCTTGAGCGTGCGGCCGACGAAAGATTCTGCGACGGCGACGGCGACGGTGTGCTGCTCGGCCATGGCGCGTTCGTGGCGCTTCTGTTTCTGTTTCGGCGTGAGCTGCTGCTCCATGCCGCCGGCGCGGGTGCCGTCTTCCTTGCTGTAGCTGAAGACGCCGAGCCGCTCGAACTTCGTCTCGCGGATGAAGTCGAGGAGGGTCTGGTGGTGCGCTTCGGATTCGCCGGGGAAGCCGACGATGAAGGTCGTCCGGAGGGCGATTCCCGGGATGCCCGCTCGGATTTTGGCGATGAGGTCGCGGATGTATTGGCCGGAGGTCTCGCGGCGCATGCGTTCCAGCATGACGTCGTGGATGTGCTGGAGCGGGATGTCCACGTAGCGGGCGACCTTCTGGCACTCGGCGATGGTCTGGATGAGCTCGTCGGTCCAGTGCGCCGGGTGGGTGTAGAGGAGGCGGATCCAGAAGTTGCCCTTCAGCGCGTTCAGTTCGCGGAGGAGCGTGCCGAGCGTGGTGGCATCGGCGGGAAGCGCTTTGGCGGCGGCGTTGAACTTCTCGGGCGAGGAGATGGCTCGGCTGTGGTTCGCGCGGAGGTCGAGGCCGTAGTAGGTGGAATCCTGCGAGATCAGGTTGATCTCCTTCACGCCGTCGGCGATGAGCGCCTTGGCCTCGGCCACGATGTCGGCCTGGGTGCGGCTGCGGTGGCTGCCGCGCATCCGGGGGATGATGCAGAAGCTGCACGGGTGGTTGCAGCCTTCGGCGATCTTCAGGTAGGCGAAATGTTTCGGGGTGAGCCGGAACCGGGGCGTGTTGTAGTCCGGGATGTAGACGGGGCGAAGGGTGACGTCGAGGAGGGGCGAAGACAGGTCCCTGGTGACGGATTCCTGATGCCCGATACCCGTCGCCGGAGTGGAGCTCAGGGTCAGCTTCGTCTTGCCGAACTTGTCGGTGCCGCGGATCGACTCCTCGTGGTCGTGGCTGTGGCTTTGCTTGGACCCGCCCAGTTCGGCGAGCATGGCGGCGACCTTCTTCTTCGAGCTGCGCGCGCGGGGTTTGTCAGCGTCGGCAAGGCGGGCGGCACGACGGGCGATGGCCTCTTGCACCAGTTCGGGAATCTGCGCGACCTGGTCGATGCCCATGAACACGTCCACCTCGGGCATGAGCTTGGGCAGCTCTTCGCGGAAACGCTGGGACAGGCAACCCGAGACGATCAGGCCCTGGCCGCGATTGTCGGCGTCGCGGAGGGCGTTGGATTCGAGGATCGTGTCGACGCTTTCTTCCTGGGCGGCGTCGATGAACGAGCAGGTGTTGACGATGACCACGTCGGCGGCGCTGGCGTCGTTGGTGATCTCGATGCCGGCCTTCATGAGCGAACCGAGCATGATCTCGGCGTCCACCAGATTCTTGGCGCAGCCAAGGGAGATCATGCCGACACGGACGGGGCGTTGTTGGACAGGCGCAGATTTCATGGGTCGCAAAGCGGGGCAACGTAGGCGACCGGCGGGAAGGCAGGCAAACGGGAAATCGGGGTCGGGCCGGTTCGTCGCTCCGGGTTCGTCACATGATTGCCCCTATGGAACCGGAAGGGGCGACAGATTCTAGCTGATCGTTCTCTTCGGTGAGGGACGAACGGAGTCCTCGGCTTCTGTCAGTTCCGCTTCAATGAGATGGGCGATCACCTTGCTGCACGGACTCTTGATCAAGTCCACATGGGCTGAGGAGAGTTGATGGATCGTGGGACCGCGGTCCACCCAATGGCTCCAGCCCCAGCAGGGTCTGAACTGTCCCAAATAAGGGTTCATCGGATGGGCCCGTGCGACGGTGTCATTTTCGGAACGGAAGAGAGTCAGGGACAAGTCGGTTGGGATGGAAAACGAATGGCGCGCGGCAAGCCAGTGGTGGGCAAATTCGATTTCCTTCGACCAGTTCAGATAGGAAGGAGGGGCTGCGGTGCCCCTGACCAGCTGCTCCGCCAGTTGATGTTCCTCTTTGAATTCTCGAAATCTCGCGCGGAGACCGCGTCCTTTGGCGATCTCGAGGAGAAGGGATGGCATCCAACGTGCAAAATGAAGCGCGCGGGCCGGTATTCCCAAAGGGCGAGGAGGTGGCTGGGAGTCGATCAGGAAGATCTTTGCACACTCGCCGCCGGCTTCGCGGAGTTGCGAAGCCACCTCAGTGGCGAGGACGCCTCCCCAAGAATAGCCGACGAGGGCGACCGGCTGGGTGCCGGACTGTTTCAAGATTGCCTGGGCCACATCGGCTGCCGCCTTTTTCAAGGTTGGCTGGCAGGCGCCGATGTCGTCGGTCGCGGGGGACCGGAATCCATAGAGCTTTCGGCCAAGGGGAAGATGGGTGGCGAGGTTGTGGAACCAAGCCACCTCGCCATCCACTCCATACATGGCGAATATGGGAATCCTATCTCCTTCGGGACGGAAGATCAGGATGGGTTGGCCGACCTGCCTTTCCTTGCCCCGGACCAGGGCAATGATCTCGTCCAGCGTTGCGGTCAGGCGGAATTCCGAAGTGCTTATGCGTATTCCAAGACTCTCCTCCAAGGAGAGCACGAGCTTGACCGCAAGAAGAGAGTCGCCTCCCAGCATTTGAAAGGAGTCGCCCGTTTTGAAATGCGGGCCGAGATGTTTGATCCAGGTATTGGTGACCGCTCTGGCGACGGGTTCGTCCGGAAGGTCCTCGATCGGCTGGTCGGTCGGCATTGCCAGACGGTCCAAAACTTCGCGATCGAATTTGCCGTGCTTGGTCACCGGAAACGCGCCGTGCCTGACAAACCGCGACGGGATGAGCGCGGGATCCAACGTGGCGTTGAGATGGTCCCTAAGTCTGGTTTCCCAATCTTCCGGAGCGGACTCCGCCAGCACCGCGTGCCCGGTAATCCCGCTGACCGAACGTCCGTCGTAGATAGGTCTGCAGCAGACCTGGACCACGTCAGGAGCCCGGAGCATCGCCGCCTCGACTTCGGCAAGTTCGACGCGGCGGCCTCGGATTTGAATCTGATTGTCGCGCCGTCCAAGATACTCCAGCGATCCGTTCTCGCGACGTCGGACCATGTCGCCCGTCTTGTAGAGGCGAGCACCGGGTCGATCTGAGAAGGGATCCGCCAGAAAGACTTGGTTCGTTTTTTCAGGCAGGTTCAGGTAGCCGCGGGCGACTTGTTCGCCTCCCACGTAGAGTTCTCCTTCGATTCCAATTCCCACTTGGCGCATGTGTGAATCCAGAACATGGGCGGACACATTGGATATCGGGTAGCCGATGTCGGGGGGGGCTTGGCCGGGCCCCGGCAAAATCGTGGCCCAGGTCGCGTCCACGGTGTTCTCGGTCGGACCGTAGCAGTTGATGAACCGAAAAGGAGATCCCGCGGGAGGGTGGCAGTGGAGGGCGTCGCCGCCGGTGAGCAAGACCCGCAGCGGCATCGCCGAAGGCCAGCGGAGACTGAACATCACCTCGACCAGGGCGGTGCCGACCCCTGCGATGGTCGCTTTGGAGCTGGCCAACCACTCGATGATTCCACGGGGCGAACCAAACACCTCCGGATCGGCGGGAATGATCAGGCAGGCTCCGTGGGCCATGCAGGGCCAGATGTCCCCTATCGAAAAATCAAAAGTCGTCGCCGCCAGGAAGGTCATGCGGTCGCTTCTCCCGAGGCTCAAGGCGGTCCCGTAGTGGGCAACAAGGCAGGAGAGGGAGCGGTGCTCCACTTCGACTCCCTTTGGACGGCCCGTTGAACCCGAGGTGTAGATGATATAGGACCGGCCCGACGGCCGAGCCCTTGAGACGCGTTCCCCCGGATTTGATGGGGGGAGATTTTCAACCGAGAACAGGCGGCACTCGGAAGTGCCCAAGATGGAAGCATGACTTTCTTCGGTGACGGCGAATCTCGCAGCACAGTCCCTGGCCCTGATCGCGGCTTGGGCCGGGAGCCCTGACGGATCTACCGGAACGTAGGCGCCTCCCGCCATCATGACGCCGAGAGCCGCGACCACGAAGTCGGCCGTGCGGGAGAAGCATAGGATGACAGGTTCTTCGTCGCGCAACCCCGCTTCCCTGAGCACGGCGCCCAAGTTCGCAGACGCCTCTACAAGTTCCGAATAACTCAGGCAGAGTTCGCCCTGTTCGATGGCGGGGGAATCGGCATGGCTCTTGGCGAACTCGAGAATCAGATCCACCACGGTCTTGTTCCGGTCAAAGTCGAGTATTGGACCGAAAGAGGAAGAGGGAATGGCTTGGATCTGGCTGGTCTGCTTGAAAAGTCCCGTCGTCGGCGAGGCGGGAGCAGCCTGCCCGAGGTTCGAAAGATTCCGGCTAAAGGAGGCCGCCAATTCTTTGACCGATTGGCCATTGAGATCGGTCTCCTGTCCTTCGACCACCACCTTGAGCTTGGTGCCCAGAACGACGCCGACGGTCAGCAGGTCGCATTTTTCGACGAGTTTGACCACGCCGACGTTGGGCGGGAACGACGCGGCTGTGTCGGTGTCTTCGTAGACGAGAATCGAGGCGAACAGCTCGGTCGCAGCGTCGAGGCCGATCCACTCGCGGATTTCGGCCGGGGCAGCCAGTTCGCCTCGGCGGAGCCTCCGCTGAAGGTCCCGGATGCTCCGTAGCCAATCGCCGAGGGGAGCGGCGGGGTTCATGCGGACCGGGAACGGGACAGTGTTGATGAACATCCCGACTGCATGGGGCTGCTGGTTTCCGCCCCAATGCCGGCAGGCACGGGTCGAACCGAAAACAACGATGTCCGCGGGTTCCAATTCGTGGAGGGTCAAGGTCCAGGCGGCCTGCACGATGTTGTGCACCGAGACATCCACACGGGTAGAAAGTTCCCGGAGACCGAGCGTCGATTCGATGCTCAGTTCAAATTCCGCGCGTCCGCGGCGGACCGGACCGCTTGGAGCCGAGGCACCCTTTGATGACGGAGTGAAGGAAACGCCTCCGAGCACGGTTCGCCACAGCTCCGCTTCGCCATTTTTGGTACGGTCTCTTCGGACCTCGAGAAAGGATCGGAAGGTGGGGATTCTCTTCAGGTCGGGTGGGGTCTGGTTGGCAAGAAAACCCAGCAGGACGAGGACTTCGCGGAAGACGTTCCAATGGGAGCGCCCGTCGAGCAAGAGATGGTGGAAGGTCCAGATGATTCTGGAAGGCCAGGAGGATCCCTGAAGCAAGGTCACCCGCCACAGCGGAGCCTCGCGGAGGTTGAAGCCGCGGCTGCGGTCGGAGGAAAGGAACTGCTCCAAAGCGTCCTTTTCTCCGATGCCGATCTCCTCGGAAATGACGGGTTCCACTTCTTCGGCGAAGTTTCCCATGAAATCTCCCGTCGCAGCTTCGACGAGTTGGAAACGTAAGGCGTCATGGCGTCGAGAGACCGTTCGCCACGCCTCTCGCAGCGCTCCCAGCGAAACCCGCCGAGGCGATGTCCAGACAAGCTGCTGGATGAAATGCCCTGCGAACGGCGAACGGAGGGAGCCTAGCGCCATGTGGCGCTGCACGGACGTCATCCCCAGACAATCAGTGCGGCTGCGGACCTGCAATTGCCCTCTCCCAGTCATAATATTTGTTTCTCGAATACCACTTATAGGATTAGAACGACTACCTCCGCTTATCCGACTTTTGCCCATCAGGTGTTTTACCCATGTGCGGGGGTCTATAAACCGCGACCGAGAATCTTCGTTCATCCGACTGGTCACGTCGGCAGATTGGCGTGAAGGCGAAGGAGGTCTCTTGGGGGGCGTCTCTCCTGAAGCTTTCGGCAAGTCTGAATCGGCAAGCCCATGGCGTTGTCGGGGCCGGAATTCCGGGTTGTCTGCGAACGCGGCGTGGCGTGATCGACCGAACGGAAGTGGATGAAAATGATTGTTTGGGACCGATCCTGAGACCGGGATGGTGACCGTTCCCGGCCAAACAAAAGCCCCGCCGGATCGCTCCGGCGGGGCTTTGAAGGAAGCGGACGAACTGGGCGACGCTCAGCCGATCAGTTCAAGGGCGGCTTCGGCCATCTTGGGGCCGGTGAGGCCGTGCTTCACGTAGAGTTCCTCGGCCGTGTAGGCGCTCTGGCCGAATTCGTTCTTGATGCCGAGGCTCTTCACGCGGTGGGCGATGCCGGCGTTGCTCAGCGCGTGGCTGACCTGCGAACCCATGCCGCAGATGAGCTGGTGGTCCTCGATGGTGACCAGACGGCCGCCGGCCTTCTTCACCGCCGCGCCGATGGTCTCGACATCGACGAGGTTGATGAACGGGTTGTTGATCACAGTCGCGGACTTGCCCTTCGAGGCGAGGATCTTGGCGGCTTCGAGCGCTTTGTTGAAGAGCACTCCGGAGCCCACGAGGACGACGTCGGTGCCGTCCTGGATGACCTGCGCCTTGCCCCAAGGATAGGTGGATCCTTCGACCCATTTCACGGGGTAGTTCTCGCGGCCCACGAAGAAGACGACGGACTCGCCATCATGGCCTGCGGCGCGCTCGTCGCCGATGCGTTTGATCGCCTGGTACATGAAGGCTTCCGCTTCGTCCGCGCAGCTCGGGGCGATGACGACGGTGTGTGGAATGGCGCTGACGGCGGCGAGATAGGTCGTGGCCTGGTGGCTGGCACCGTCGGCCGCGTCCTGGAAGCCTACATGGGAGAACATCGCGATCACGGGTGCCTGGGAGAGGGCGGCCATGGTCAGCGGGAGATTGCCCTTGGTCACGCCGAACTGGCCGAACGTGTCGACGATGGGGATGAAGCCCACCTTGGAGAGACCGGCGGCGGTGCTGATCATGTTCGACTCGGCGATGCCGACTTCGATGAAGTTGCCGGTGGCTTTCTGGAAGCTGCTGATGCCGGTGGAGCCCTGGACGTCGCTGCTGACGGAATAGACGGGGTAGCCTTCCTTGGCCGCTTTGATGACGCCATCGGCCAGACCGGCCTGGACCTTGTTCTTCTTCACCGCAGGGGCGGCGGGAGCCGGGAGGGCGGCGGCCGCTTCGGCTTTGGCCTTTTTGGCTGCGTCGGACTTTTCCCAATCGGCGCGGAGGGCGGCGGCCCAGCTCTTGAATTCGTCGGGAGGGTGGCCGCCGAAGATCTCGTCGACGAAGGGAATGATCTTTTCACCGTCGGCGAGCGGGAAGCCGTGGCCGCCGGTGGCGTTCTCCTCGGTGGACTTCACGCCGTAGCCCTTGATGGTCTTGAGCCAGATGACGACGGGCTTGTTCGAGTTGGTCCTGGCGTCGGCGACGGCCTTCTCGACGGCGAGGTAGACCGCCTGGAGATCATGGCCGTGCTCCACCTTGCGGACATCCCAGCCGAGGACGGAGAGGGCCTCGAAGGTGGGCTGCATGGAGAAGGCGTCCTTCGTGATGCGGCCGGAGAGCTTGGTGTCGTTGTCTGAAACCACCATGACGAAGGGGTTCAAACGGCCTTTACCGGCAAGACCGGGAATGGCGGCGAAGGCTTCCTTGGCCTCGCCTTCCATCGAGGCTCCGTCGGAAACGGTGACGATGGTCACGCGATCGCTGCCGGCGAGCTTGTCGCCGATGGAGAGTCCCTGGGCCTGCGGGAGCGCGGAGCCGAGCGGGCCGTTGGAGAGAAAGACGCCCTCGGGATTGAGGTGCGATTCACCGTGGCCGGTCAACTTGCTGGCGATGGAGCGGAAGCCCTTGAGCGTCTCGAAGGTCATCCCGTCGAAGCCGTAGTTGGCCCGCAGGGCGTAGATGCCGTTCTCAGTGTGGCCGGCGTCGTTGACGAAATTGAACGCCTCGAACCACTGCCGCCCCTTGGTCAGGAACATCAGGCCATGGATCGCCGACATCACTTCGGCGAAGGCCGCGGGACCGCCCCAGTGACAGGCTGCGCCTCCGACGACCGCATGGACGTCCATCAGCGCGATGAGCCCGCGCGTCGCATCGGGGCAACCGAGGGTCACGTCGGCACCGGCGGCGTTCTTGACCGTGGCGGTGTATTTCGGCGCGCCGGGAGTAGGTGCGAGCTTGGACTTGAGCTTCTGCGGGACGAGCGGCGGGAGTTCGACTTTTGCGACGACGGAATTATCAGCTGCCATAGTTTTTAGGGTCGGGAAGTGGGAACAAAAACGAGACACGATTTTGTGGGCCGGAGAGCAAAATGGAAGTTGTTTTTGGGTCCGACTGGCAGGGAAAACCGCTGTCTTCGGTGAATGGATTTACCGCGGCCCGGATTCGGTCGTTCCGGGTCTGGCTTCGGTGCCCGACAGGCCTGCCACCAGGCGGATCTTCCTCAATGGGGAGGGGAGAAGCCCCTGCGGAAAATTTTTGTGGAGCAGTGATGCGGTAAAACCGGACTGGCGTCTGGCCGAATGCCGGAACGCTCTCAACCATGGCACCGTTTTCAAGGGCGAGACCGTTGGTCAACTCCTGCCGGATCGTGAAGTTCGGCCTGTAGTCCACGCTCAAGGACGGACTTCGCCGGTGGTGAAGCTTTGGCCGTATCCGGGATCGAAGCGCCTTTGAAACGCGCGCGGTTGGAGCTGGGCGATTCCGTTGGGATTTGCTCCGGAATACATCTCGATCTCGTCCGGAAAGCTCGTCGTGGGGCCGAGCAGATTCGTTCGAACAACGCGGTCTTTGCGAGGCTTCCCTTTGACTGGAGGAGTGAAACTGGGGAACGCGTTGGTTTCGCCGCCGAGCGCCTGCTGTTGCTGCTGCGGTCCATACCCTTGTTTGATGGATTCCAGTCCAGCACGCAACTCCGGGCAAACTCAAGTCGCTACCGGTGTCGGTGGGTCCTCGGAGTGTTTCGAATCTTCGGGGAGAACCCGTAGACCTCACCCGTCAGGATGGGAAGGCCGTCGGTGGTGACTTTTTCCAAGCGTCGGGCCGACACGCCGCGCGTGTTTCATCGGTCACTTTCTGCGAAAGACAATGACGTGCTGCTGCGGCAGTTCCTTCCTCGTCTCGATCCATTCCATTTCCGGCTGGAGCGCCATTTCCTTCCTGACCTGCGCCTCGGACATCTTGTGGACCTCCTTGATCGGGATCGCGGGATCTTCCGCGCGGTATTCCACGAACACGATCCGACCGCCCTTTTTCAGGGCTGGAACCATCTTCCCCATCATCTCGTAGGGAAAGTCGAACTCGTGATAGACATCGACCATCACCAAGAGGTCGCAGCTTCCGGGTTCCAGCTTTGGATCCGCCTCTGTTCCCAGAACCGGCTTCACGTTTTCGATCTTCTTCTCCCGCATCTTGCGGACGAGCAGGTCGAGCATCTCCTGTTGGATGTCCACGCCGAAGACCACGCCGCCCGGGATGATCCGCCGCGCCATTCTTTCCGAAAGAAATCCGGTGCCGCAGCCGATGTCCGCGACGGTCATCCCCGGTTGGAGGCCAAGCGCGTCGACCAGGAGATCGGTGCGCTCCTCCCGCTCGCGTTCCGGCCTTTCCAGCCAGTCCGCCGCTTGGTGCCCCATCACATGGGCGATCTCGCGCCCCATGAAAAACTTCCCGATCCCGTTGCGGTCATGGACCTCGCGCTTTTCATAGAGCGGCGACGGTGGCTTGGGCGCCTCGACTGCGGCCGCCACGGCGAGGAGCGCGAGCAGAACTGGAAGAAGAAGCCGTTTCATGCCCCGATGAAGACACTTGAGAAAGGGAGTTTCAAGCCGGGTTGGCGCGGAAAAAGGAATGCCGTCTTGAGACCCAAGCGGCTCCTGCGAGCGGGCCGAGGTGGCGGCCGGCGGTCTCCGAACTGCCCAATGCGGCTGGGTTTGTGGAGTGGAAATCGCGGGCCTGGTGAGATCTGGCCTGGCTCAGACCGGGCGTGTCAGGTCGCGGCGATTCGGACGGGTTGCACGTGGCTGGATCAATACCGCCTCTTCTTCGGCGGCTTCGGCACGTATTTGCCAGGGCCGGTCAGCACGATGTTCGTGTTCGACGCCCAGGCCACGGCTTCTTTGTCCACGGTCATGGTGCGGGGCATGAACTCCACTTCGTGTCCCAGCAGGTTGAAGGTGAGCACGCCGGGAAGAGTTCGGGTGTCGAAGTAGACCAGCTCACCCACAGGCGCGGTGTTCGTCACGCTGTCGAATCGGACGGTCGCGGAGAGGTTCGACTGGGCGACGGTTTGATCCGGCACCGAGACGGTGAGATTCGAGATGCCGAGAGAAGCTTGGTTGACGGTCAACGAAAGGTGGCCTTCCGCGTCCGTCCGAAACTCGATCTCCCAGGGACCGTGACGGTGGTTGATGTGTTCGATCCACGTGAAGCCGGCCGCGTAGAGGGCCAACGTGATGGTGGCCGCGAACAAAATGTGTCTGGCTAGGCCTTCGGATTTCACCGGGCGAAGTTGGGAAGCGGTCGGCGCGGAGTCAAGGAGCCGCCGGGGCTGATTCGGACCAGCATGTCGGCCTGCTTCACTTTTTGCCGCGATAGAGGCGCACGTAGTCCTGGCAGGTCCGTTCCCAGGAGAAGTCCACGGCCATGGCGGTTTCGCGGAAGTGCTTCAGCAGCTCGGGCTCCTTGTAGAGCGCGACCGCTTTGCACAGGGCCTTGGTCATCGCCTCGGGCGTGTAGCCGGTGAATTTGATGCCGTTCGCCCGGCCCGGATCCTCCGTGATGTCCACGACCGAATCGTTGAGGCCGCCGGTGGCGCGGACGACCGGCAAGGTGCCGTAGCGGAGGGAATACATCTGGTTCAGCCCGCATGGCTCGAATTTCGAGGGCATGAGGAAGAAGTCGCAGCCCGCCTCGATGCGGTGGCTCAACGCCTGGCTGAAGCCGATCAGGCACGCGGCCTTGCCCGGGTGCCGCAGCATCAGGTCGCGGTAGCTTTTCTCCAGCGCTTTGGAGCCGTTGCCGAGCATGATGAACTGGATGTCGTCCTCCAGCATCGCCTCCAGCGCCGGGAGCATGATGTCGTGGCCCTTCTGGTCGGCCAAGCGGCCCACCGTCCCGAAGAGCGGCGTTCCGGGCCGAATGGGCAGGCCCATTTCGCGCTGCAGCGCGGCCTTGCAGACGTCCTTGCCCGAAAGATCCGCCGCCGAATACGAGGCGGGCAGGTAGGGGTTGTCCGTGGTCGACCATTCCTCGTAGTCCACCCCGTTGAGGATGCCGACGAGGGATCCCGCCCTGCGGCGCAACAACCCGTCCAGCCCGCAGCCCTGCTCCAATCCCTTGATCTCCTCCGCGTAGCTGGGGCTCACCGTCGTGACGACGTCGGTGTAGGCGATGCCGGCTTTCAGCATGTTGAAGTCGGCGTGGAATTCCGCGCCTTCGGTATGGAAATAGTCCCACGGCAGGTTCGTGCTGCCATAGCGCGGGCCCTCGTAGCGGCCCTGGTAGGCGAGATTGTGGATGGTGAAGAAGGTCCGGGGCGACTTCAGCCAGATCTCGCGGGTCCGGCCGTGATAGACCAGCAGCGGAACGAGTGCGGTCTGCCAGTCGTGCGCGTGGAGGATCTCGGGACGGACCGCGGCCGGCAGGAAGCGCGCGAGGTTCACCGCCGCCTTGGACAGGAAGATGAAGCGCTCGGGATTGTCCGTGTAGTCGCCGGCGGCGTCGAAGTAGATGCCGTCGCGGTTGCCGAAATAGTCGGGCTGGTCGACGAAGTAGACCGTGACGCCCTCGGCCGTGGTCAGCGTCTTGACCGAGCCGTGGATGACGCGGTGGCCGACCGGGATGTCGAGCCGCCATTCGAGCGGCTTGAGCAGCGAGTGGTCGACCTTGATCGCGCCGTAGAGCGGGGTGACGACGCCCACGGTGTGGCCCGCCTTGGCGAGGAACTTGGCCAGCGCGCCGACCATGTCGGCCAGTCCGCCGGTCTTGGAGAAGGGATGCAGTTCACTCGTGGCGAGGAGGATTTTCATTTGGCGGAAAAGTGACGACACGTAGGAGCCTCGTTGATCGCCTCTTCGGTAGATTGAACAAGCCGGAAAACTAGATTTAGCGCGTCGATTGCGGCACCTCTTCTCATCGCTGGGTCCGGCTGGGACATCGGATGCAACACTTTGCCTCGATGCACAGCTCTGCCTCGCAACTTGATCAGGGCGTTCAATTTATTTTGAGCCGAATCTGGAGATGTAGCCTGCCAGCTCCAGTGGTTCTTGATGGCGATTCCAAGGTAGCGATCAAATAGCTCATTCGTATTTTCGCTGTTTGGTGTGTTGAAGTTCTTAAGCCTCTCAATGAGAGAGTCCTTGATCCTCTCCTTCCAGTTGTCGCCGGTCCAATCTGTCAGAGCGGGTCCGAACCGTTTAGGACTACGAATTGGATCCATCCATTCCGCAGCTACGTAATTGAACGTTGAGCTGAGAGTGTCCGGTCGTTCAGATGAAGCGAGCTTCTTGGTCAACTGCTGGGATACAGTGTCCTCAACAAATGATTCCCAAGCCGTGACAGCAAGAATCACGGCGGATCGCTTTAGTGCTTCGAGTTCTGCAATCGGTTTCCCCACCTTCTTTTTCGTTTTGTCGTCGTGAATCTTAATCAGGGTAGTCGCGTCGCTCCACGCACACGCGAAATCTGTGCGTGCTTGGCTTTGAAAGATGGTGGCCCAAGCAGGACATTTTAGAGTCCAGAAACTGCCTGTTTTTACGATGGAGGGGTCCACGATGTGCGGGAAATCACTGTGGCAACTACTCAATCCTCTCCGCCTTCAGATACGGCTGGAGCGGCTTGGGGATCAGGATCGAGCCGTCGGGTTGCTGGTGGGTTTCCACGAGGGCGACGAAGAGGCGGGCGAGGGCGGTGCCGGAGCCGTTGAGGATGTGGGGGAGGACGTTCTGGCCGTCGGTGTCGCGCTTGTAGCGGAGGTTCATGCGGCGGGCCTGGAAGTCCTCGCAGTTGGAGCAGCTCGATACTTCGAGGTATTGGCCCTGGCCGGGCGCCCAGACCTCGATGTCGTAGGTCTTGGCGCTGGCGAAGCCCATGTCGCCGGTGCAGAGGTTGATGACCTTGTAGTGGAGGCCGAGGAGCTGGAGGACCTTTTCGGCGTGGCCGACGAGGGTCTCGAGTTCGGCATAGCCGTCCTCGGGTTTCACGATCTTGATCAGCTCCACCTTGTCGAACTGATGGACGCGGATCATGCCGCGCGTGCCCAGTCCGGCGGCGCCGGCTTCGGCGCGGAAACAGGGCGAGTAGGCGACGTAGCGGATCGGGAGTTGGCTCTCCGCCAGGAGTTCTTCGCGGTGGATGTTGGCGACGGGGGCTTCGGCGGTGGGCAGGAGGTAGAGCTTGCCCAAGGTGGAGGCGTCGTTGCCTTCCTGCACGGCGTAGGCCTGGTCGCGGAATTTCGGGAACTGCCCGACGCCGATCATGCAGTGCTCGCCGATGATGTAGGGCGGGGAAACCTCGGTGTAGCCGTGCTCGGCGGTGTGGAGATCGAGCAGGAACGAGATCAAGGCGCGCTCCAACTTGGCGCCCCAACCGGTGTAGAGGAGGAAGCCGGAGCCGGAGAGCTTTGTGCCGCGCTCGAAGTCGATCAGCTTGAGCGACTGGCAGAGCTCGATGTGGTTCTTGGTCTGGAAAGCGTAGGCCGGCTTGTCGCCCCAGGTGCGGATGAGCGGATTGTCGGCCGCGTCTTTGCCCGGAGCCACGCTGGGGTGGGGGAGGTTTGGCAGGCGGAGGAGGATCTCGTCGCACCGGGTTTCGGAGTCGGCGACCTGTTTGTCGAGGGCGGTGATCTTGTCGCCGATCTCGCGCACGCGGATCTTGGCGGCTTCGGCTTCGGCGAGCTTCTTCTGGCCCATGAGGGCGCCGATCTCCTTGGAGGAACGGTTGCGTTCGGCCTTCAGGTCTTCGACTTCCTTGAGGGCTTTGCGGCGTTGGTCGTCGTTGGCGAGCAGATCGTCGATGTGCTTTTCATCGCCGGCGTTGCGGCTGGCGAGGCGTTGACGGACTGAGTCGGGGTTTTCGCGGATGAAGCGAATATCGAGCATGGGCGGGAGTCTGTCGGGCGGGCCATGGAGGTCGCAAGGCACGAATTGGTCCTTGGGACCGCGACCCGTGAATTCCGACCCGACGTGTGCGCTGCGCCGGGCGATTGCCGGGCCGAATCAGGCGGATTCCGGAGGAGCAAGGGCGCCGAGCTGCCGGCGGAGGAGCTGGAGATGCTCCATGGTTTTAGGGGACAGGGCGAAGGTGTGCTTCTCCGGAGCGATGCCGACGAGGAGGGCGAAAGTGCCGTTCCGATCAGTCACGGGAAGGACGAAGATGGCGCCGGTGGCGAGGGGTTTGAGCCAGGCGGGCACGAACGGGGCGATCGAGGGATCCTGCGGCCGCTGGATGAGGGCGTCGCGGCCGCGCAAGAGACTGACGGAGAATACGGTCCGGTCGGCGGAGGACAGGCGGGCGGATGCGCGGATCACGGCCAGATTGCCGCCGAAACCGTATTCCGCCGTGAACTCGGTGGCGCCACGCCGGAGGAGCACGAAGCAATTCTCGAGATCGAGGCAGCGCCACAGGAGGCGGGCGGACGTGGCCCAGGCGGCGGCGCGATTGAGCGGCTTGGCGGCGATGAGGCGATTGAGTTCGGAAAGTCCTATTCGCAGGTGGTCTTCGGCGCGGCCACCAGAAGTGAAGGAGGCGTCTCCATTGGCGGTCGAGGGAAGGCGACGACGGACATGACCCACCGGGAACGGTTCTGAGGCCAGCAAGGAGCGGATGTTCTGGAGCGCGCGGTTGGTGAATACGGGACTGCTGAGGGAGTGCTTGTAGCCGTCCATCCGGCGCATGACGGATTCGAGGGCCCGGACCAGCGAGTCGCGGGGACAGCTGAGCGAACGGCCGATCCGAGCGAGGCGTTCGGCGAATCCCTGTTCGAAGTCTTCGCGGGTGGTGGCCTTGGCGAACAGTTCCGCGACGCCCGCGCCAAAATCCACGATGAGATGGGTTTCTCCAGCTTTGGAATGGGGCTTTCCTTCCGGGGGTGGAGCGGGGGCGGGATCCAGGTTGCGAAGCAGCGATTCGGGGAAGCCGTATTCGGAGAGGAGCAGGCGGCCCAGGTCGGCCGGGCCGATATCGAAAATCTCGCGGAAAGCTGCGGTTTCACCGATCTGGGCCGAGTGCTGAAGAGCTTCGCGGTAGTCTTCGGGGAGGAAGGAGGCGAGCAGGAGCCGGCCGTAGCTGCGGAGAGCGGCTGAAAGGAAGCAGATGCCGGAATCGAGGTTCTGGCGGTTGTCGGCGATGGCCTCCGCGAGAAGAGCGCCGGTGAGCATCGCGGTGGCGATCTCCTCGAAGTCTTCGTCGCTCCAAGGACGGTCGGCGTTCTGGAGCAGGAGGAGAGAGACGGCGATGTTGCGGATGCGCTCGAATCCGACGAGTTGGACCGCCTGGGGCAGTGAGGTGATTTCGATGCCGTCCGGATTGTAGCCCACACAGCACGCGGTACGCAGCAGGTGGTTCATCGTGGTCAGATCGCGTCCGACGATCTCCGCCATTTCGCCGACCGAGATCTGGTCGGCCTGGAGCGTGATGGCGCGGATGAGTTCGATGACCTGGACGATGCAGGCGGTGTCCCTTTCCTCAAGGCCCTGCCGGACGCGGCGCAGCGTTTCCTGCCGGCGCGTGACCGGAGACGGATCGGTCTGTGCCCGCTGGGTTCCGCCGGCGTCGATGGCGTCGGCTGCTCCGGCCGCGAGGGAAATTGGCTGGGTTTCAGTCATGCACTTCCATCTAGAATCGGATGTTGCTGAAGCTCTCTGAATGGAGAAACGGAGCAGAGGGATTCTTTTCGCGCAGGGCGGGAACGGGCCTCCGCGAAGGAGGAACCCGGCAGGCGATCAGCTCGTTTGAAGGCCCGGTCCAGGGCTGCGGATCTTGGCCAGATCACGCCGCAGGAGGGTGAGCATCTCCATCGTCTTCGGATTGAGCCTGTAGGTCTGGTCGGCGCGGGCGATTCCCAGCAAGAGCGCGAAGGTCCCGGAGGCGTCCGCGATAGGGAGGATCAGCAGGGCGCCGGTGGCCAAAGGCTTCAACCAACCGGGGATGAACGGTTGGATGGCCGGATCCTGGGGACGCTGGATGATGACATCGCGACTGTTGGCGATGCTGACGGAGAAGATGGTCTTCTCCCTGGTGACCACACGGCCGTTGTCTTCGAGCCGCTGTTCGGCGCTGCCGAAGCCGCATTTCGCCCGGAACTCGGTTGGGACACTCTGCCTGAGGAGAAGCACGCTATTTTCGAGTTCGAGACTGCGCCAGAGCAGCCGGGTGGCGAGAGCCCAGGCCACGCCTTCCTCGATGGGTCCTTGTTCGAGGAGCCGCGACAGGTCGCGCAGGCCGTGGCGAAGGGTTCGCTCCGGGCTGTGGACGTATTGGGCCGGATCCTCTTCGGGGTCGGAGATCGGGCGTCGGTTCGGGTCGGGCTTGAAGACGAGGGGCTGGTCGTTGAGGAGGGCGCGGATGTTTTGAACCACGCGGTTGGCGAAGATCGTGCTCGGCATGGAGCGCCGAAACACCTCGATCCTCTCCTGGGTGTCCTCCAGCAGCCGTTTCATGTCGTCCTTCGTGCAGCCGAGGACCCGGCCGTAGGTCCGGAGGAGCTGGGCGTATCTGTCGGTAAATTCGTCGGTGGATTTCAACCGGGCCAGCAGCTCGCAGAACTTCACGCTGAAGTCGATCAGAAGCAGTTGTTCATCGCGCTTCGACAGAGGGTCTTCCGACTCGAAGACCCCGGGGTCGACTCGGTCCAGGCAGCGGAGGAGGGACGGAGGAAGCTTCGCCTGTTGCAGCGCTTCCCGGGCGATTTCCAGTCCAGTCATGCCGAAGTGGCGGCGAAACGCGGAGTCTTCGCCGCATTCGGAGACGAGCTCGAGCATCGCGCAATGCTCCGTCGGGAAAAAGGAGGCGGTGAGCAACTTGCCGTAGTTGCGGAGGATGGTGGAGAGGAAGATGTGGTCGGCGTCCAACTTGCGACCGCCGCTCATCGAAAGCGTCTCGGCCATGAGCGAGCTGATCAGCATCACGCTGGAAACGTCGTCGAAGTCGTCGTGGCTCCCATTGCGGTTCGCGTTCTGCAGGAGCAACAGCGAGACCGCCATGTTGCGGATACGGTCGAATCCGATGACCTGGATGGCCTCGTTCAGGGAGGCGATCTCCACGCCGTCGGGATTGTAGGCCACGGCGCAGGCCGTCCTCATCAGACGCGTGGTGATCGTCAGGTCGCGTCCGATGATCTCGGCCAATTGATGGACCGAGAGGGTCTCGATCTTGGCGCTCGCCTCGCGGACGAGCTCGATGATCTGGGCGACGAAGGTGGTTTCGCGGAGTCGGAGCCCCTTGCGGATGCCTTCCAAAGTCCTTTCAGCCGTCAACGTGTGCTCCGCAACCGGGGGCGCCTGTGCAGCCGACTCCAGCCCCATCGCCAGCAAGCCCGGCGATCGGCCCCCGGCGGAACCAGCGGCAGGCACGACGGGGGGTTCTTGGGTTGGCAACGCGACGGCGCTCATGTTTGGCTCAAGGGTCCATCGGCCCGAGCCGATCCGGGCTGGAATGTTTTCTGGGAACCGGACGTGGGAGCCTTAAAACGGCCCGCAGGTCGTTTCGACGACCGGGAGGGTCGCCTTTGAAAACCGGGGTTGGCGTCGGTCCCGGTTCCGGGCAGCCTTTGCGGCCTTTCGATGACCGCCATCCGCAACATCGCCGGCTACCGGTTCGTCCGGCTGACCGAGTTGGCTCCGCTTCGTGAACGACTCGCGGCGCTGTGCCGGGACGCCGCGTTGAAGGGCACCATTCTGCTGAGCGCCGAGGGCATCAACCTCTTCGTGGCCGGGCCTCCGGATTCCGTGGACCAGTTGCTGGTCGCCTTGCGCGCCATCCCCGGGATGGCCGATCTGGCGGTCAAGGCCAGTGAAAGCACCCACCAGCCGTTCAACCGGATGCTTGTCCGCATGAAAAAGGAGATCATCGCCTTCGGGGTGGAGGGGATCGATCCCGGGACCAAAACCTCGCCGAAGCTGCCGGCCAAGACGTTGAAGCAGTGGCTCGACGAAGGACGCGAGATCGTGCTCCTCGACACGCGGAACGACTACGAAGTGAAGCTGGGCACCTTCAAGAACGCCCTCCCCATTGGCGTGGACACGTTCCGGGCCTTTCCGGACGCGGTCCAAAGGCTGCCTGAAGAAATGAAGGATCGTCCCATCGTGATGTTCTGCACGGGGGGTATCCGTTGCGAAAAAGCCGGACCGTTCATGGAGCGGGAAGGCTTTAAAAAGGTCTACCAGCTCGAAGGCGGCATCCTGAAATATTTCGAGGAATGCGGCGGGGCACACTACGACGGTGAATGTTTCGTCTTTGACCAACGGGTCGGCGTCGATCCGGGCCTGCAGGAAACGACGTCGGAACAGTGCTTTGTTTGTCTGACGCCACTGACGTTCGAGGAGCAGGGCGACGGGCTCTTCGTCGCGGGGAAGTCCTGTCCGCACTGTTTCAAGACTCCGGAGGAGACCTTGGTCGAGACCTTGGCCAAGACCTTGGCGCGCCGACAGCGAGCGATAGCCGCTGCGGCCCACCCGCTCCCCGGCAGCATGCCTTACGACAACTTCAGGCCCATCACCGTGCCCGAGGATTGCGACGGCCGAACGATCGTGGAGGCGTTCTGCCGGGTGGTCCGCCATGTCCCGGCCGAGGATTGGGAACGGGAATGTGCCCGCGGCCTCATCGTCGATCTGGAATTCCAGCCCGTGGCGGGAAGCCGGGTCGTCCGTCGTGGTGAACGGTATTGGCACAAGTTTCCGGACGTGGTGGAGCCTCCGGTGAACGGCGACATCCGCATCCTGCACGAAGACAAGGCGCTGGTCGTGGTGGTCAAACCGGCGCCATTGCCGATGCACGCCGGGGGCCGGTTCAACCGAAACACCCTCTGCCATGTCTTGGACCTCGCGTATCGACCCGAGAAGCTCCGGGCCGCCCATCGCCTGGACGCCAACACCACCGGCGTGGTCGTTCTGACCAAGACCCGGCGATTCGCATCCATCGTCCAGCCCCAGTTCGCCGATGGTGGGGTGGTGAAGCACTACCTCGTCCGGGTCCAAGGACATCCGCCGGAGGATGAATTCGTCTGCGACGCGCCGATCAGCGCCGAAGCCGGGGAAATCGGATCGCGCGAGGTGGATGTTGAAAACGGGCTGCTGTCGAAGACCGGCTTCCGGGTCCTGCAACGGCTCAGCGACGGCACGGCGTTGCTGGAAGCCCGACCCTACACCGGGCGGACGAACCAGATCCGCGTGCATCTCTGGCATCGGGGCTTCCCGGTCTGCGGCGATCCGGCCTACCTGCCGGGCGGCGTGATCGGAACCACCCAAACCCTTGGACCCGGTGCGGCCCCGCTTTGCCTGCATTCATGGCGGATCAGCCTGGCCCATCCGATCAGCGGAGATCGCGTCGAATATACCGCGCCTCCGCCGGATTGGGTCGCACCGCGTTAAACCTGGAGGTTTGGCTCCGATTGCGTCGACTGAGGGCCGAAAAAAATGGGTGATCGCCGTTTGAAGGCCCGCGATGGAGCCCGCGTCGGACCCCTTGTCGTCGCAGCGACGTTGCGCCATTCTTTCCACCATGCACCACAAGCCCCGACTGGAAGACCGGTTCCTGACCCGCAGGGATTTTCTGAATCGCTGCGGCATCGGCTTTGGGGCGCTGGGGTTGGCGTCCATGGTCGGACCGCAGTTGCTGGCCGATAACTCGGTCCTGAATTCCCCGCTGGCTCCGAAAGCGCCGCCTTTCCCGGCCAAGGCCAAACGCATCATCCACATCTTCGCCAATGGTGGACCGTCGCAGGTGGACACCTTCGATCCCAAGCCGGAGCTGACCAAACGCCACGGCCAAGCCATTCCACTGGATCTGCGGACGGAGCGGAGAACCGGGGCCGCCTTCAAATCGCCCTTCAGCTTCAAGCCCTACGGCAAAAGCGGCATCGAGGTCAGCGAGCTGTTCCCGCACGTCGCGGAAAGCATCGACGAGATCGCGGTTATCCGGTCGATGCACGCCGATGTGCCGAACCACGAGCCGTCTTTGATGTTGATGAACTGCGGGGATGCCCGGCTGCCGCGGCCGAGTATGGGGTCGTGGATCAACTACGGCCTGGGCAGCGAGAACCAGAATCTCCCAGGCTTCATCGCCATGTGTCCGGGCGGCTACCCCATCCAGGAATCGCAGAACTGGCAGAGCGCCTTTCTCCCCGGCATCTACCAGGGCACCTACATCAATTCGTCCCACACGGATGTCGACCAGCTCATCGAGCACATCCGGAACAACCAGGTTTCGCAGAAGAACCAGCGCGCCCAGCTCGACCTGCTCCAGAAGCTCAACCTCCGCCACGCCGAGCGTTCGCAGAAGGACGCCCAACTGGAGGCTAGGATCCAATCCTTCGAGCTGGCCTACCGCATGCAGATGGAGGCGACCGACGCCTTCGACATCAAGCGGGAGCCCGAGTCGATCCGAAGCCTCTACGGCGACACCACGCAGGGTCGGCAATGCCTGATCGCGCGCCGACTGGTCGAAAAGGGCGTCCGTTTCGTCCAGCTCTGGCACGGGGACGGCCAGCCGTGGGACAATCACGACGACATCGAGGACGGGCATCGTCGGTTGGCGCGCGAGAGCGACCAGGCGATCGGGGCCCTGCTCAAGGATCTCAAACAGCGCGGCATGCTCGAAGACACGCTTGTCATCTGGGGCGGCGAGTTTGGCCGCACGCCGGTCGTTGAACTGCCCACTCCGGGCGCAAACGCCGGCAAGGTGAACGGCCGCGACCACAACCATTACGGATTCAGCATGTGGATGGCCGGCGGCGGGGTGAAGGGCGGCTACGTCCACGGCGCGACGGACGACTTCGGGTTCAAGACGGTGGAAAAGCCCGTCCATATCCACGATCTGCACGCGACGATTCTCGCGCTGATGGGCTTCGACCACGAGAAGCTGACCTACCGCTTCGCCGGGCGGGATTTCCGCCTGACGGATGTCCACGGACACGTGGTGAAGGAATTGATCGCGTGAAGAGCGAGCCAGTCATTCAGCGGGGTAGCTCCTCTTTCTCGTTCGCGAACGGGAAGATGGATCCGAGAAGCAGAACGAGGTCGAGTGCGAGAAGGATCATGGGGGCCGTCGTTCTGTTCTTCGGTCTTCTCGCCACGCAGGCCGCCGATCTTCCCCCCGACCAGGTTGAATTCTTCGAGTCCAAGGTCCGGCCGATCCTGGTCGAGTCCTGCTACAAGTGCCACAGCGTCGAATCCGGCAAGTCCAAGGGCAGCCTCGTCCTCGATTCCCGCGACGGACTGCTCAAGGGCGGCGAGAACGGCGTGGTGCTCGTGGCCGGCGATCCCGACAAGAGCGTCCTCATCCAGGCGGTCCGCTACGGCGACGAAGACCTGGCGATGCCGCCCAAAAAGGAAGGGGGCAAACTCTCCGCCGACAAGATCGCGGCGCTCGAAGCCTGGGTGAAAATGGGTGCGCCCGATCCTCGCGTCGGCGCGCCGAGGGCGCCCGCGCAGGATGTGGCCCGTGCTCGGCAAGAGCACTGGGCCTACCAGGCCTTGGTCCAACCCGTGATTCCGCCGGTAAAGAACTCGAAATGGGTTCAGTCGCCGGTCGATTCCTTCGTCCTGTCCAAGCTGGAGAAGCAACGGCTCAAACCCGCCCCTGAAGCGGACAAGCGGACCCTCCTGCGCCGGCTCTCCGTCGATCTGACCGGATTGCCGCCCACCCCTGAGGAAGTCGAATCCTTCGAGAAGGACCGTTCCGTCGACGCCTATGAACAGGCCGTCGATCGAATGTTGGCCTCGCCGCGCTACGGCGAACGCTGGGGCCGCTTCTGGCTGGATGTCGCCCGCTACTCCGACACCAAGGGCTACCTCGCCGGCAACGAAGAACGCCGCTACGCCTTTTCCCATACCTACCGCGACTATGTGATCCAGGCCTTCAACCAGGACAAGCCCTACGACCAGTTCATCGTCGAGCAACTCGCAGCGGACCGCATCGTGAAGGGCGACGACAAGTCGGCCCTCGCGGCGATGGGTTTCCTGACGCTGGGCCGCCGGTTTCTGAACAACCAGAACGACATCATCGACGACCGGATCGACGTGGTGACGCGCGGACTGATGGGGCTGACCGTGACCTGCGCGCGTTGCCACGACCACAAGTTCGATCCCGTGCCGACCGAGGACTACTACTCGCTCCATGGCGTCTTCGCGTCATCGGAGGAACCCGGGGAAAAGCCGCTGCTGAAGCCGCTGGTCGATTCGCCGGACTATCAGGAATTCCTCAAGAAACGCGCCAAGATCGAAGAACGGATCGAGCGAAAGAAAGAAGAGCTGGTCGCCGACTTCCTGAACCAGGACCGCGAGAAAACCGGCGACTATCTTCTGGCCGCACGGGATGCGGCCACGCTGGGGAAAGACGACAAGTTCGACGTCTTCGCCGGCGAGCGGAAGGTCGACGCGACCGTCCTGCGGCGCTGGCAGCCCTTTCTCGACCAGCGCGCCAAACAGCACGATCCGGTGTTGGCGCCCTGGTTCGCGTTCGCCGCCCTGCCGGCGGATGGATTCGCCGAAAAAGCGAAAGAGCTCTCCGCCCGGTTCGCAGCCAACGCCGAAAAGGACAAACCGTTGAATCCGTTCGTCGCCCGGGCCTTCACCAATTCGCCCGCCTCGATCCAAGAGGTGGCCGGCATCTACAACCGCCTGTTGGCCGAGACCGACAAGGCATGGCGCGAGGCGTTGGCCGAAGCGCAGAAGGCCAAGGCCGAGGCGCCGAAGCAACTGGCCGACGCGGATCGCGAAGAACTGCGCCAGCTGATCCATGCCGATGGCCGCCCCGCGAATCTCGCCCGTGAGGAAGGCGAGCGGATCATAGGCCGCCAGATCAGCGACAAGGTCTCCGGTATGAAGCGCGAGATCGAGGCGCTGGACTGGACCAGTGCCGGGGCGCCGCTCCGCGCCATGGCGATGGTGGACCGCGATCAGCCGCACAACTCCCACATCTTCCTCCGCGGCAATCCCGCCAGCCAGGGCAAGGAGGCGCCGCGCCGGTTCCCGATCGTGCTCGCCGGGCCGGACCGGAAGCCGTTCAGCGATGGCAGCGGCCGTTTGGAATTGGCCCGCGCCATCGCCAGTCCGGACAATCCGCTGACGGCCCGGGTGTTCGTGAACCGCGTTTGGGGTTGGCATTTCGGCCAGGCGCTCGTCCGCACTCCGAGCGACTTCGGGGTCCGCACCGAGGCGCCGGTGCAACTGGACCTCCTGAACTGGCTCGCGTCCGACTTCATCGCGCACGGCTGGTCGGTGAAACATCTGCATCGCCGGATCGTCTTGTCGGCGACCTATCGTGAATCGGCCAATGGATCCCCGGGACTTCTGGAGGCCGATCCGGATGGCCGGTTGCTCGGACATTTCAACCGGCATCGGATGGAGTTCGAGGCGATGCGGGACTCGCTCCTGGCCGTGGCCGGAACGTTGGATCCCAAAGCTGGTGGATTGCCGGACGACATCACGGTGCAACCGTTCAGCACCCGGCGCACGGTCTACGCCTTCATCGATCGCCAGAATCTGCCCGCCATCTTCCGCACCTTCGATCTGCCCAATCCCGACGTCAGCAGTCCGCAACGATTCGCCACGACCGTTCCGCAGCAGGCGCTCTTCATGATGAACAGCGATTTCGTGCAGGAGCAGTCCCGCGCCCTCGCGGCCCGGCCCGAAGTGGCGACCCCGAAGTCCGACAAGGATCGCGTGCGCGCATTGTATCGCGTCCTCTATCAGCGTGCGCCGGAACGGGACGAGCTGGCGATGGCGATGAAGTTCCTCGAAACACCGAAACGCGGGGAGCACGCGGTGCCGAAGGACTATGGATGGCAGGCGGGCTATGGTGATTTCGACGCCGACCAGGGGCGTATCCGGGGATTCACGCCGATGACGATCAAGAAGGACGGACACTTCGGCCCGACCAAGGAGTTTCCGGCGCCGGACTTTTCCTATCTGAGCATCACGGCGCAGGGCGGGCATCCGGGACCTCGCCCGGGACTGGCGGCGATCCGTCGCTGGGTTTCTCCGGTCGATGGGACGATCCAGGTCCGCGGGCGGCTGAAGCACCCGGCGGAGGAAGGCGACGGTGTCCGGGGCCGGATCGTCTCGAGCTCGCAGGGCGTCTTGGCGGAGGCGTCGGTGCACCACGGCGAGGGGGAGCTCAAGCTGGACGGCGTCGCGGTTTTGGCCGGAGAAACCATTGATTTCGCGGTGGACTGCGTGGCGAACGACGGCTGGGACAGTTTCGACTGGGCCCCGGAGATCGTGGTCACTGCGGCGGAGTCGGCGCCTCCCGTGAAACTGGAATGGAGCGCTCGCGGCGATTTCGGGCAACCGGTGCCCGACGTGAAGAACATGACGCGACTTGAACAACTCGCCCAAGTCCTGCTGCTCTCCAACGAACTGGCTTTTATCGAGTGAGCTCCTTGGCCGAAGGCGCCGCAACCGGGGCCCCGTGCGCTGAAGATTCTAGGTTCAAGGGGTCCCGATATTTTCGCTGACCAGTCCCCGCTGGGTCTCTGCGCGGTTGAAGTTCGCCTTCCTCCCACCGAAAGTCCGCCCCGTGCCGAACCAGCCCGTCTGGAAATCCTATCATGTGGTCACCCTCGTGGTGGCGGTTGCCACGTGCCTGTTCACCGCCAGCCTGGTCGGCCAGTTGCTGAGCCGCTTCGTCTGGGCCTTCGAACCGAAGAGTCCCGACGAACAGTTCGTCCTCCAGATCGCCGGCACGTTCTTCGGGCTCCAGATCGGCGGGCTGGTCTGCTTCCGCTATTTCTTGAAGTGGCATGGAGTCGGATGGAGGGAGGGATTCGGGCTGGGCAAACCGATCCGCATGGCGCTGCTCGGGTTCGTCGCATGTATCGCCTTCCTGCCGGTCGCATGGGGTCTCCAGAACCTGATGCTGTGGGCGCTGCCGACGATGTCGAAGCTGCTCGTCGACTGGGGGATCTTGAAGGAAGCGATCAAACCCGAACTGCAAAGCACCGTGTTGGCGATCCAGGAAAAGGCGACCCCCGTCTGGCAGAGCGTCGCCCTCGGAATCCTGGCGGTCGCCTTGGCGCCGGTGATCGAAGAACTGATGTTTCGCGGGATTCTCTACCGGTGGATCCGGGACCGGGGACGGCCGCGTCTGGCTCTGTGGGGGTCCGCGCTTTTGTTTGGCGTGATCCATTTCAATCTGTTGGCCCTGGTGCCGTTGACGCTGTTCGGCGCCCTGCTCGCGTGGCTCTACCAACGGTCGGGCAATCTGCTGCTTCCCATTTTTACCCACGCGTTCTTCAACCTCATCAACCTCCTCGCCATTGTCTACCAGGAGCCGCTGGCCCGGTGGCTTGAGTCCCTTACCTGATCCGTCGCCGCATGAACGAATTCGAGCTGATCGCCCGCCTGACCCAGAACCTTCCGTCCCACCCGGCCGTCACCGTCGGGCCGGGGGACGATTGCGCCGTGCTCCATCTGGGGGGCGATCTCGACCTCCTCTTCAAGACCGACGCGGTGGTGGAAGGCGTCCATTTCACGCCCGCCAACGAAGCCGAACGCGTGGGTCGCAAGGCCTTGGCGCGGTGCCTCAGCGACATCGCGGCGATGGGTGGGAAACCGGTCTCCGCGTTGATCACCCTCGCCCTGCCGAAGGACTACGACGTTGCTCGGATCGACGGAATCTACACCGGGCTGAGGGCTCTGGCAGAGGCGCACGGCGTCGCGATCAGCGGCGGAGAAACCACCACCAATCCGGGCGGGCTGCTGCTCTCGATCGCGATGCTGGGAACCGTGCCCAAGGGACGGGCGGTGCTGCGGTCGGGCGCCAAGGTCGGCGACGCCATCTTCGTTACCGGCGAGCTGGGTGGATCGCTGGAGGGCAAGCATCTCGACTTCGAGCCGCGTTTGGCCGAGGGCGCTTGGCTGGCGGAGCAGGGGATCGTCCACGCCATGATAGACCTGAGCGACGGTCTCGCCGGTGATCTGCGCCACATCCTCAAAGCGAGCGGTGTGGGCGCGGAGCTTTTGTCGAAGGTCATCCCCGTCAGCCGCGCGGCCAAGATCGTGGCACGGGCGGACGCGAGCGCGGTGCCACCCCTCCTGGCGGCGCTGACGGACGGAGAGGACTTCGAACTCGTTTTCACCGTGGCGAGTTCCGATGCGGTCGAGATCATGGACGGGTTCCGGGCGGCGTTTCCGGGTCTGCCGCTGACCTGCGTCGGCAAGATCATGGCCGAGCCGGGACTGAGGTTGCGCGATCAACGCGGCGTCTGGGAACTGGGAGCCGGCGGCTATGAGCATTTTGGGCGGAAATAACCGTGGAATCACGGCGGGCCAACGACGGATCCGGGTCGCGCCATGAGCTTCTCCGCCGCGCTCATCGTCGGAGGACGGTCTTCGCGCATGGGCACGGACAAGGCGTTCCTCGATTGGAAAGGACGGCCACTGTGGCGGCACCAGATGGAGACCCTGCGGGCGACGGGGGCCGACGAGATTTTCGTGTGCGCTCGGAAAGGCCAGTTGTTTCCGGACGAGACGGTGCTGGTGGACCCGGCACCGGGACTTGGGCCGCTTGCGGGATTGGCCCGGGCGTTGGAGGGATCAAAAGGTCCGTTGGTTCTGGTCCTGGCCGTCGATCTTCCGGTGATGACCGAGGGGTTCTTGCGTGGCCGGCTCTTGGCCGCCGCCGACGACACAGGGGCTGTGCCGTGGGTTGACGGATTCTACGAGCCAATGGCGGCGGTCTATCCGAAGCGGTTGTCGGAGGAAGTTCAGCGGCGATTGCTGGGGGTGGACCGATCGCTCCAGAGCCTTTGCGGATGGGCGGAGGCTGCCGGGATCGTTCAACGGATCGCAGTGACGGACGCGGAGCGGGCGTTGTTCCGAAACCTCAATTCACCCGAAGACCTGGCCGGTTGAAGCCCGGAGATCAGGTGGCCAGCCACGTGGCGATTCCCAGGAACAGGCCCTGGCTGATCACCGTGGAGAACGTCGTGTGGAGGATCGTGGCGGCGAGGGCCGGATCCGATCCGGACCAGCGCAGAACGAGCGGAATCACGACGCCCAACAATCCGCTCAATCCGCAGCTGAGCGTCATCGCGATCAGCATGGAAGCCCCCAGCATGAGCGGCGACCCGTGTCCGCCCTGGGCGCGCCAAGCGAGGATCAACGCACTGACCAGGCCCACGAGAAGTCCGTTCAACAGACCGAGGCTCGTTTCCTTGACCAGGACCCGGAACGTCTCCCGGACATCCCATTCGCCCGTGCTGAGTCCTCGCAGAGTCACGGCCATGGTCTGGGCTCCCGTGTTGCGCGCCTGCGAAGTCACGATCGGAAAGAAGACGGCGAGAATGACGAGCTTGCCGATGGTGCCCTGGAAGTAGCCGATCACCAAGGCCGAGAGGAGGGTGAGCAGGAGGTTGACCTGGAGCCACGGCTGGCGGAACCGGACGCTGTCGACCCAACGGGTCGAGAGCCGTTCCTTCGACTGGACGCCGACCATCGATCCCGCCTGGGCGCTGATGACGAAGCTCTGTTGCTCGAAGAGCGACTGGCCCCGCACGAGGCCGACGATCCGCCCGTCTTCATCGCAGACCGGATAAACCGGGAAATGTCGGCTGATGACCGACTTCATCGCGTCGAGCAGCGGCGACTCCGGCGAGAGGTAGAAAGGCGGCGTGATCATCACGTCGGCCAGGGTCTTGTCCGGAGGATTGAGGAAGAGGTCCTTCAAGACGACGACGCCTTCGAGTTTGCCGTGATAGTCCGTCGCGTAGAAATACGTGACCTGGTCCTCGGGCTTGAGCTGCTTGAGCTGCTCGATGGCCATGCTCAAGGGCATGTGCGACGGGAGAACACCGATCGGCGGACGCATGAGGGCGCCGATGCTGTTGGGCGGGTAGGAGACGTTCCGCTGCCACTGGGTCCGGTAGTGCGGCGGGACGGCGGCGAGAACGGTCTTCCGTTGATCGTCTTCGAGGGCTTCGAGTATGGGAACGGTCTGCGCCTGACAAAGTCCGACCAGGAGCGCGGCCCCGACTTCGGGAGTCTGCTCGGCGACCAGTCCGGCGGCTTCCGCCGGAGCGAGCCTGACCAGGCGGAACAACAGGTCGTCGTGCTCCTTTTCTCGAAGGAGCTTTTCCGTAGGGGGAACTTCGTCTGTGGCTGGGGCTGACATGGCTTCGAGGGTGGCTCTGTCGCGGACTTTGGGCCGGAACCGTTCTTCGGGTAAAGACGAGGATCGCGTCCGTGGAGCCGGGAAATGCGGCTTGCGATTGATCGGCTGTCGGGCACAAGTCTGCGGCATGGCACTTCGATCTGAACAACGGAGCGGTTGGATGACCGCCTTGGCGTGCGGTCTCCTGTTCGTGGTTTCGTCCCAAGCCGACGAGTCGTGGCCGGAGTTTCGCGGACCCACGCGCCAGGGCCACGCCACGGGACCCGTGCCGTTGCATTGGAGCGCGACGAGCAACGTCGTCTGGAAGGCGTCCGTGCCCGGGCAGGGTTGGTCGTCGCCGGTCTATCGCGACGGGAAGCTGTATCTCACCACCGCGCTGTCCGAGGGCGGTTTGTCGCTGCGGGCGCTGTGCCTCGATCCGAAGGATGGAACGATCCTGTGGGACACCGAGATCTTTCGGCCGAAGACCGAGGCCAAGATCCATTCCAAGAACGGGCGCTCCAGTCCGACGCCGATCATCGAGAAGGATCGGCTCTACGTGCATTTCGGCCACGATGGTTCGGCCGCGCTGGATCTTGCCGGCAAGGTCGTCTGGCGGAACACGGAGCACGGCTATGTGCCCGTCCATGGCAACGGAGCCTCGCCGGCCATCGTCGGGGACCGCTTCATCTTCCCGGCCGACGACGAAGCGAAACCGACGGTCGTCGCCCTCGACAAACGGACGGGCAAGACCCTGTGGACGCAGGCCCGGGAAAGCGATTCCCAGAGGAAGTTCTCCTTCGCGACCCCGCTGGCGATCGAAGTGGACGGCCACACCGAAGTCGTTTCTCCGGCGGCCGGCGTGGTCGCGGGATTGAAGCCGGAAGACGGTTCGGAGATTTGGCGGGTGACCTACGGCAACGGCTATTCGGTCATACCGCGGCCGGTTGTGGGCTTCGGGATGATCTTCCTGGCCACGGGCTACGATCGGCCCTGGGTCTACGCGATCCGCACCGGGGGACATGGCGATGTGACCGAGACCCACGTGGCCTGGAAGCTGGTGAAGGGCGCGCCCAATACGCCCTCGCTGCTCCTCGTCGGCGACGAACTCTACATGGTCTCCGACGGCGGCATCGCCTCGTGCGTCGATGCGAAGACCGGCACGGTCCATTGGTCGGAGCGGGTCGGAGGGAACTTCTCCAGTTCGCCCATCGACGCGAACGGTCGGATCTATTTCCAGAACGAGGAAGGCATCGCCACCGTCGTCGCCACCGGCCAGAAGTTCGAAGTCCTGGCCAAGAACGATCTGGGAGAGCGCACATTGGCTTCCTACGCCGTCGCGGAGGATGCGCTCTTCATCCGCACCGCGAGCCACCTGTGGCGCATCGCCGAGCCGACGGCGCGTTGAGTTCTTGTTTCGACCGAGCGGCCCGGGCGACAGTCACGCCATGCCGCCGCGCCGTATCGATCAGATCCTCTCCAGCCATGGCTACTGCAGCCGCTCCGACGCCCGCTATTGGGTGAAGGGCGGCCGCGTCCTGGTCAACGGAGTGCCGGCCAAGGCGCACGATGCCAAGGCCGATCCACTCACGCTCCTGATCGACGGCAAACCGATCGAATGCCCCAATGGATTGCTCGCCGTCTTCCACAAGCCCGCCGGCTACGTCTGCTCCCACGACGACCGCGAAGGGGCGAACATCTACAAGATACTCCCGAAGCGGTGGCCGGAGCGGAATCCTCCCACCACCTCCATTGGCCGCCTCGACAAGGACACGACCGGCGTCTTGCTGCTGACGGACGACGGTGCGTTGGTCCAACGTTGGACCTCTCCAAAACACAAGGTGCCCAAGGTCTACGAAGTGACCGTCGACGCCGACCTGCGACCGGAGATGGTCGATCTGTTCGCCGCCGGAACCCTGCAACTGGAGAAGGAGGACAAACCCTGTCTACCGGCCAAGCTGGAGATCGTGTCCGCGCGGGAAGCCCGGCTCGAACTGACCGAGGGCAAGTTCCATCAGGTGAAACGGATGTTTGCCAGCCAAGGCTGCACCGTGACGCGCCTCCACCGGAGCCAGTTCGGCGACTACACGGTGGAGGGCCTGGAGCCGGGGCAGTGGAGACTGGTGCCGATGCCCGTCTAAAGCGTGATACCTTTGCTCGCGGTTTCGCCTCTCAGTGGCCGGTAAAAAACGATCCTCCCACGACTCGTCCTTTAAGCCCAGACTCAAAGAAAGCGGCCGCGGTCCGGATATCCGGACCGCGGCCGCTTCGTGTTTCAAAATGTGGGTCAGGCGGTGACGTTGAGCGTCGAACCCGGAGCCGGAGGCGGCGTCGACGCGTTGTTGGCATTGCCGGTCGAGCCGGCATCGCCGTCGTTGTCGACCTTGTGGCGGTGGTGGTGGCCGCCCGCTTTCTGGGTGCCGCGGAAATCCTGTTTCAGGGTGGCGAAGGCGTCCTGCGCTCCCTTGACGTCGCCCGATTTGAGTGCGTCCTGGACCGCTTTGAAGTCTTTTCCGACCTGGGTGTTCGGGTCGAGAAGAGGCGAACTCTTGCTGTTGGTCTGCGAGCTCTGCAGATCGTTCTGCAGATCGTTCTGCAGCGTGGTGAAGGCGCTTTGGGCGGAGGACAGATCCCCGGTTTGAAGCGCGTTGGACAGGCCCTTGAAGTCCTGCATTTGTTGGCGGAATCCTCCAGTGGAATTGGCCTGGTAGGGGTTGGCCGACGAACCGACGTTGGACACGTTCATAAGCTACGACTGCGATTCCATTGCCCATCGTTGCGGCAACAGGCGCATCCGGTGCGCAAGGGTCCATCGGTGAAGAGGCTTTTTGCTTAAGGAAATCCATATTTAGTCCCTTCGGAAAGGCCCTGTGGTCTCTTGTTAGATGGACGCTATTGAGTTGGTTGCCGTCTTTGGAGCAAAGAGCCCTTGTTGGGATCGCCCGAGGGTGGACCTCCCATGCCAACGGACTTTTGGCGACCCACGCGGTGGATCCGGTGTCCAAACCGGAACGATGCGGAGGGAGCGCGGAACATGGCTCCGCAAGCGCCAGATCGAACAGGAGGCCTTATCGTCGCAGCATTCCGGCTCAGAACGACGGACGCTACGCCCCGGCTAAGCCGAACTTTTCCAGGATCGCCTTCGGTGGGCCGGCGAAGCGTTGAAGGGGGACGTTGCCGATGTAGCCGACGTCTTTCATGCCGACGGGCGTGGTGTAGAAACCGGAGGCGGCCAGGTCGCGGAAGGTGGCGAAGAAGCCGGCGGCTTCCTGGAACTCGGGCTTGGCGTCGGGCGCGTGGTGGATGTCGTCCGCGATCTTGGTCCGCTGCACCACGGAGAGTTCGGCGAAGGGTTTGCCGAAGCGTTTCTGGCTCTCGGTGTCGATCCAAGCGAGGCCTTTCAGGACGACTCCGCGATCGGCCAGTTGATTGGCGTAGGGGGCGCTGATCCATTCGTCGATGAACGCGGGCACACCGACCGTGCTCGCGGCGGGGGACTTTTCGTCTTCGGGAATGATGAGGTCGCAGAGGGCGGTCACGTTCTTCTTCTGATCATCGGAGAGGGTGAGCGGCCAGAGGTCGCCGGGGGCGTAGGTTTTATTCAGGAGCGCGTCGGTGCCATAGGGCTTGCCGGTGACGGGAGCGGCGCCATCGGCGGCGAAGGCGGAATAGGGCGAGACGGCAAAGGTGGCGCCGGCGGCAAGGACCCATTGGAGGGCTTCGCGGCGGGTGATCTGGGGAGTGTCCATGGCAATGTTGGTTTGTTGGGTTTCGCGGCCTACAGGTTCCCTTTGCGCAGTTCGTCGATGAGGTGCTCGGTGGCCCGCCATGCGATGGCCATGATGGAGAGGGTGGGGTTCTTGTCGGCGTTCGAGACGAAGCCACCGGCGTCGGTGACGAAGAGGTTCTTCACGTCCCAGGTCTGGCACCATTGGTTGAGGACGGTGTCCTTGGGATCCGCGCCCATGCAGGTGGTGCCGACCTCGTGGATCATCGCGCCGCCGGGATAGATGGACTTGTTGCCGGCGGTGTCCGGCGTTCCGATGACGCGGCCGCCCATGGTCTCGATGATGTCCCGGAAGGTGGTCTGCATGTGGGCGGCCTGTTTGATCTCATGCTCGCTCCACTTGAACTTGAACCGCAGCACGGGGATGCCCCAGGCGTCCTTCACCTCCGGGTCGAGTTCGCAGAAGCTGTCGTCGTTCGGGATCATCTCGCCGCGGCCGGCCAGGTAGATAAAGGAGCCGTAGTAGCGGCGCATCTCCTCCTTCATCTTCTTGCCGTAGGCGCCGCCGGAGTATTCGTGGGCCGTGCTCTGGAAGCCCGCTCCGGGCATGTTGCGGCCCCCGCCGATCTCGATGTGGTAGCCTCGGGCGAAGCCCAGCTTGCCGGCGACCTGTTCCTGATAGTTCCACCACGGGGTGTAGTAGTGCATCGAACCGCCGGCGCCTTCGTCGTTCCAGGCGGGCAGACTCTCCATCGCGGGGATCTGGCCGCTGAGATTGGACCCCACCGTGTCCATCAAGTAGCGACCGACCTTGCCGGAGGAATTCGCGAGACCATTAGTGAAGCGGGGCGACTTGGAATTGAGCAGGATGCGGGCGGACTCGCAGCCGGACGCGGCGAGAATGACGACCTTCGCCTTCACGTGCATGTCCTTCTTCGTCGTTTTGTCCACGTAGTAGACGCCGGTGGCCTGGCCTTCGTCGTTCATGCTGACCTCGCGGACCATCGCGTCGGTGATGATGTCGAGGTTGCCGGTGGCGAGGGCGGGGGGAATGTGGACGGTGGTGGACTGGTAGTTCGCGCGGATGTTGCAGCCACGTCCGCAGGGCGTGGCCCAGAAGCAGGGCAAACGCTTGCGGGAATCCTCGATCAACCGCTTCTGCGCGGCGGGATCGTTCGGATGGCACCGCTCGGCCATCGCCTGGTAGTTCGGATGGCCGGACTTGATGGCCATGTGGGAAGGGATGACGGGGATGCCGAGCTTCTTCGCGTTCTTCTGGATGAGCAGTTCGTGCAGGCGGGGCTTCGGAGCGGGGAGGAGAACGCCAGGAGACGAGTTCGGGGTGTTCTCCAGTTCGGGCGTCTGGTTCGCGCCGAAGACGCCGATCATCGACTCGACCCTGTCGTAGTAGGGGGCGATGTCCTCGTAGTTGAAGGGCCAGTCGAGGCCGAGCCCGTCGCGGCTCTTCGGCTTGAAGTCGTATTTGCCCATCCGCAGCGAAATGCGGCCCCAATGGTTGGTCCGACCGCCCAACATGCGGGGGCGCCACCAGATCCATTCCTGCTTCGAAGCCTTGGCGCCCCAGTCGGTGGCGGGGAGGTATTTGCCGGAGGGATCGTCGGTGCGGCGGGTGGTGTAGGGCTCGCCCGGAGTGAACCAGCCGCCGTCGACCGTGGCGTCGTGGAAGCCGAAGTGCTTGTCGGGCGTGCTCGTGCCGCGCAACGGGGCCTGCGCGTTGGTCTGGAACATCGGGGTCTCCTTGACCGGCTCGTAATTCCGGCCGGCTTCCAGCATCAGCACCTTCACGCCGGCTTGGGCGAGGAGGTAGGCGGTCTGGCCGCCGGCGGCGCCTGAACCCACCACGATGACGTCATACTGGGGCTGCGTTTTCCGATCGAGCAGGAGTGGCATGGCAAAAAGAGTTAGTCGGGATTTCGGCAAAGTCTATCCCTGGAAACGGGCCCGCAAATCGGACAGCCTCTTTCTAGGAATGGAGTCGCTTGCGTCGAACTTGCTTTCGTAGCCAAGGACTCCGTATTCCAGACAACCACCATGATGAAACGTTGGAAAATCGCTGGGATCAACTTCGACCACTTCCACATGGGCGACCTGCTGCGACAGGCCACGGGACATCCCGACGTGGAAATCGTGGGCATCAGCGACGAACAGCCGGAGCGAATGGTGGACGCGACAAACAGCTTGGGGCTCCGGCCAAAACAGGTGTTCACGGACTACCGGGCTTGTCTGGAGACGACACGGCCGGACCTCGTCATCCTCTGTCCCGCCGCTGCCAGGCACGGGGAATGGGTCGAGAAGGTCGCGCCCTACGGCGTGCATCTGCTGGTGGAGAAACCCTTCGCGGCCACGTTGGCCGAGGCCGACGCGATGATCGCGGCCGTCGCGCAGACGGGGAAACAGCTCTTCATCAATTGGCCGCTTGCTTGGCAGCGCGGTTTCATGACGGCCAAGCGCCTGATCGACGAGGGCATGATCGGCGAGGTGTTGAACGTCCACCATCACGGCGGCAACCGCGGTCCGCTCTGGCACGGCGCGGGCAAGCACGAGACGACCGCCGCCGAAGTGGAGGCGGGCAAGCCGCACAGTTGGTTCTACAAACGCGCCCACGGCGGCGGGTCGCTCCAAGACTATCTGGGCTACGGCACGACGCTGGGAACCTGGCTGCAAGGCGGCCGTGTTCCGATCGAAGTGACGGCGGTCGTGGACGAACCTGTGGGATTGGAAGTGGACGAGCACGCCATCGTGGTCGCCCGCTACGCGCACGGGTTGTCGAAGTTCGAGACCCGCTGGGGCACCTTCACCGATCCGTGGACCGAACCGCCACAGCCCAAGTGCGGGTTCATCATCCAGGGCACCGCGGGAACCCTCGGGGCGGGAGACTACGCCGGATCGGTCACGGTTCAGACCCGGAAAACGCCGCGTGTCCACGAAGTGCCGGCGGACCCGCCCATGCCTCCGATGCAGAATCCCATCCAGTATTTCCTGCACTGCTTGAAGACCGGCGAGCCGATTCGCGGGCCGGTGTCCGTGGAGACCAGCCGGATCGGCCAGCAGATCACGGACGCGGCGGTGACCAGCGCCCGGGAGAAAAGGACGGTCGCGCTCTAGCTGAAGAGCGAGACGGCGTCTTGAAGGATGAAGTTGGGGCGCGGACGGTCACGTCCGCCCTCCGTTCATTTGCGAACCTGCGGCTGAAGGGCGTGCTGCCTACTTCGGATCGAGATTTGCGTGGAGATCGGCCTCGGTGACGTGGGATTCGACGCCGTGGGCCGGGACTTCGGCGTGGGCGATCCAGAGGATGGCGTTGAGGACGAGCTTGCGCTGCGAGTCGTTGCCCCAGTTCAGATGCTTGTGGCCGCCGGTGAAGCCGAAGCCCCGTCCGCCGTCGTCTCGCTGGACCACCCACATGACGGTTTGCCGTTCGTGGTTGGCCACGGCCGCGCGGACGGAGGCGTTGCCTTCGTGCGGGCCGTTCGGGCGGTTCATGGTGCTGATCGGCGGCACCGCGCTCAGGATCGGCGTGACGCCCTTCATCCCTTCGCGGAAGCGCATGTGGAAATACCATTCGTCCTCGATCTGGAACGGCTCCACGCCGCGGGTGACGGGATGTTTCGGCAGGTTGTCGAACCGGGGAGACCAGAACGGATTGACCGAATGGCCGGTCTCGAAGGCGCCGCCGATCCAATCGATGAACTCGGCTTCGCCCTTGTCGTTCGTGGGCTCGACCGCGTAGTGGATGCAGCCGAGGCCGAGGCCGCGCTTCATCAGCTTGCGGAGGGTCTCCAGCCGGTCGTCCTTGAGGAACGGATTGCCACCGCCGCCGCTGCTGTAGAGGACGATGGCATCGGCGCCGTCGAACGCGCTTTCGGCGCGGACCCAGCCATTGCTGTGCAACTCGGTGACCACGCCGGGGATCGACGCGAGCGCCTTTTGGAACAACAGCAGTCCGGCTCGGTGCTCGTGCTCCAGCTTTCCGTGGCTGGGCTCGCCGGAGATGAGCAGGATTTTTCGGTCCGCGGATCGGCCGGAGGTCGCGGCGACGAGACAGAAGAGAAGGAGCGCGATTCGGATCATGGTTGGATTGGTGTTTTGCAACAGCTTTGAAGCAAGCGCCCCGGATTGGCGATCTTCTTTCCGAAGGACCGATCTGAGTTTTGGCATCGGTTCACCGCTGACGAGAATCTCCCCTGAACTCGGTCAAAGCCGGAGGCCCGCGATACGGAGGCGTCGTTTGTCATGGTCATCCGACACGTCGGTGTTGCTGGACCTCGGGCAGGAGACTTCGCAAGGTCGGCGCGTAGATTTGAGCCGTTATCGATCATGAACGTTGAACACCTTTTGCAGACCTCGGCCGCCAAGATGCGCGCCGCCCTCGTCTCCGAACCCGTCATCGCCGCGTTTGGAAGCGCGCTCACCCGTCTCGCCAACGGCGACACGGGATTGATGCCGGAAACCTCGATCCAGCCGGCGACCGGTCTCCCTGCCTGGGAGAGCCTGCCCGAGGCGGCTTCGACCGCGTTGATCGGTCAGCTTGCGGTCATCAAGCTCAATGGCGGTCTCGGCACCGGCATGGGACTGGACCGGGCCAAGTCGCTCCTCCGGGTGAAGGGCGACGACACGTTCCTCGATCTGACGGCGGGGCAGGTTCAACATCTTCGCCAGCAGGCCGGGGCCGGGGGATTGACGTTCTATTTGATGAACAGTTTCTCCACGCAGAGGGACACGCTGGAGTTTCTGCGGTCGCGTTATCCGGAACTGATGGAGAGCGGCCCGGTGGACTTTCTCCAGAGCAAGGTGCCGAAGCTGGATGCGGCGACGCTGGAACCGGCGGCCTGGCCCGCGGACCCGGAGCTGGAATGGTGTCCGCCCGGTCATGGTGACATCTATCCTTCGCTGCTCGCCTCGGGACTGTTGGAAGAGCTTTTGGCGAAGGGCGTGAAGTATGTCTTCGTGTCGAACTCGGACAATCTCGGCGCGACAGTGGACGTGCGGCTGTTGAACCATTTCGCCGAATCGGGTGCGTCCTTCATGATGGAAGTGGCCACGCGGACGGCGGCGGATCGGAAGGGCGGCCACTTGGCCCGGCGCGCTTCCGACGGGCGGCTGGTCCTGCGCGAATCCGCCCAGTGTCCAGCCGCAGATACCGACGCATTCCAGGACACCGCGCGCCATGGCTACTTCAACACGAACAATCTCTGGCTCCGGCTCGATCACTTGAAGTCGGAGCTGGATCGCAACGGCGGGATGTTGCCGCTGCCCTTGATCGCGAACCACAAGACGGTGGATCCGAAGGACGCGTCGTCGACACAGGTGGTGCAGTTGGAGACCGCGATGGGGGCGGCGATCGAATGTTTCCAAAACACCGGCGCCGTGGTCGTGCCGCGCAGCCGGTTCGCTCCGGTGAAGACGACGGGGGATCTGCTCGCGGTTCGCTCCGACGCCTACGAGGTCACGGATGATTGCCGTCTCCAGTTGGCGGCGTCGCGCGGCGGGCTCCCGCCGGTGATCGATCTCGACGGGAAGTTCTACAAGACGGTCGGTGCGTTCGAACCGTTCTTCGCGGCGGGCACGCCGTCGCTCGTCGGCTGCACCAGCCTGACGGTGAAGGGGCTGGTGGCCTTTCCTGCGGGAGTGGTCTGTCGGGGGCGGGTGGTCTTCTCGAACGGCGGCGTTGCTCCGGGAACGGTGGCGCCGGGCGTCTACGAAAACGCGGTCGTGGCCGTTTGAGCAGCGGGTCCGCGCCGGCGCATGGTCGGGCAGTCGATCTGGGTGTATCCGTTTTCATATGGAAGCAATGAAACAGCCCGTGGTGCTGCTGACCGGCTTCGAGCCGTTCGGCGGCGAGACGATGAATCCATCGGCCTATGCGGTGCGGGCGTTGCATGGGCGGACGCTGTGCGGTTGCCGAGTGGAGGGAGTGGTGCTGCCGGTGGCCTTCGGGATCTCGCTGGTCGAGCTGCGGCATGAGCTGCGCGAGCTGGCCCCGGTGCTGGTCATTGCCACGGGGCAGGCGGGAGGCCGGGCCGAGATCTCCGTGGAGAGGCTGGCGATCAACTTGGACGACGCGCGCATCCCGGACAATCGGGGGGCAAAGCCGGTGGACCAAGCGGTGGTCGAGGGGGGACCATCCGCCTACTGGTCCACGCTGCCGATCAAGTCGATCGTCGCGGCGCTGCACGACCGGGACATCGCGGCGGGGGTGTCGCAGACGGCGGGAACGTTCGTCTGCAACCATGTTTTCTACGGGCTCATGCATGCGCTCGCCACGGCGGCTCCTTCCGTCCGCAGCGGCTTCATCCATCTTCCGTATTCGTCCGACCAGGCGGCGCGCCATCCGGGAGCGTCGGGCATGCCGTTGGACACGATGATCACCGCGCTGGAGATCGCGGTGGCAACATCGCTGCGCGTGCTGGAGGACGTCGCGATTGCAGGCGGTGCCGAGAGCTGACCAAGCGGAGGGAGGATTCGGCTTGTCCGCCCTGGAGATCAGCGACACGGTCTCCCAGGGACCTCGCTGGAGACTGTAGGTGCTCCTGACTGAACCCTTCGCATCCTTCGGCTGCATCGGGCGCTGGGGTGGAGCAGGCCGCGCATCGATCCCAGATCCACATCATTCTTCCATGAAACAGGTTCACTGGATTCCTAAATGGATCGGCCTGGGTGTGGCGACTCTGGGGCTTCTGGTTTTGTTGGGATGGTCGGCGAATGTCGAGATGACCAAGGGTGGGGCGGCCGGACTGGCGACCATGAAGCCGAACACCGCGATCGGGTTTCTGCTGGGCGGGCTCGGTCTTTTTCTCCGCTCAACCCCGGACGGCGGGAGGTCAAGGCGCCTCGGTGGGATGGTTTTGGGTCTGGGGCTTATCACCCTGGGAGGCCTAACATGGGTCGAGTATCTGACGGGACGGGACGCCGGCATAGATACGCTTCTGGTTCCCTCGGGAGGCGGTTCCGGTCGGATGTCTTCCGCGACGGCGGTCTGCTTGATCCTGACGGGAGGAGCGTTGGTCACCCTGGATCGATCCGCGGGCAAGGACGTATGGCCGGGGCAGTGGCTGGGGTTGGCGGTGGCCGTTGGCGGTCTCTTGGGATTGACGGGGAAAGTGGCCGAATCGGAAGGCCTCGTTCACCTGTCGGCCTTCTCCACCATGGCGGTCCAGACGGCGACGGGGTTCCTGCTGTTGGCGATCGGAATCCTGCTGGCGCGTCCTGATCGCGGCTGGGTGAGGACATTGACCTCGGATGGCCCAGGCGGCTTGGTGGCCCGATGGCTGGTTCCGGCGGCGGTTCTGGTGCCGTTGGGGCTCGCTGAATTGCGCCGCATCGGGCAGACCCACCATCTGTTCGCCGCCGAACTTGGACCGCTGTTCTTCCTTTTCGCCAACGTTGTTCTGTTTCTGATCCTAGTGTGGTGGCTTTCATCCACGTTGGACCGGCTTGATCGGGTGCGGCGGGCGCGGGAGGAGCGGGTTCACCTTGAGCGGGAAATGCTGGAGGAAAGCGTTCTCGTCCGTTCGGGGCAGATACAGGAACTGGATGTCCGTCTCGAGCGCGAGGTTGGAACGCGGCGCGAAGCCGAACAGTCCCTGCGAAAGAGCGAGGCGCGGTATCGAGCGGTGACGGAGCAGCTCCCCCAGCTGGTCTGGACCTGTCTGCCGGACGGGCGCTGCGACTATCTCGGGCCCCAATGGGTTGCCTACACGGGCATCCCGGAGCCGGTGCAACTGGGTTACGGCTGGGCTGAACAAGTGCATCCGGAAGATCGGGCACGGGCCACGGAGGACTGGCGAAGGGCCTCGGTTTCGGGTGTCCCCCTCGACAGCGATTTTCGCATCCGTAGGGCGGATGGAGCCTACCGGTGGTTCAAGACGCGGGCTCTCCCGTTGCGCGACGAGGACGGCGCCATCATCCGCTGGTTCGGGACGAACACCGACATCGACGACCATCTTCGGACGGAGCAGGAACTGCGCGTGCTGGGCGAAGAACTCGAGCGGCGAGTCGAGGCGCGGACATTGGAACTGGCGGGAGAAGTCGCCGAGCGGACGAGGGCGCAGCAGGAGCTGTTCTTGGAACGCCGGATTTTGCGCGAGGCCTTGGAGTCGTTGCTCGCCGGATATTGGGACTGGGATCTGGAGGCGAAGAAGGAATATCTCAGCCCGCGCTTCAAGCAGATGTTCGGCTACAGCGCGGACGAAATTGAGAACCGCCCGGAGAGCTGGCAGCAGATCATCTTTCCGGAGGACCTCCCGGGCGTGTTGGAGTCTTTCGATCGACACGTGGCAACCCGTGGCGAGGTGCCGTTCCGCAACGAGGTCCGCTACCGGCACAAGGACGGGTCCACCGTGTGGGTGATCTGTGCCGGCCGGGTGCTCGACTGGGCCGAGGACGGTTCGCCTCTCCGGATGGTGGGTTGCCACGTCGACATCTCGTTGTTGAAGGAGGCGCTGACAAAGGTCGAGGATCTGACAACGCGCCTGCGTGTCGCGACGGAAGGGTCCGGGGTGGGCGTCTGGGACTGGGAAGTCGTTGGCGATGTGCTGCTGTGGGACGACACGATGTATCGCCTGTACGACATGGAGCGGGACCTGTTCACGGGGGCGGTCGGGGCGTGGAACCGGGCTGTCCATCCCGACGACAGGGAAGCGGTCGATGCCCAATTGCACAAGGCACTCCAGGGTGAGGCCGACTTCGACACGAGATTCAGGATCCGCTGGAAAAACGGCTCGGTGCGCCACGTCCGGGCCCAGGCTGTCGTGGTCCGGGACGCCGCCGGTAATCCGCTCCGGATGTTGGGGACCAACTGGGACATCACGGACCAGGTCGACGCCGAAGAAAAACTGAGGGCGAGCGAAGAGCGCTTCCGCAGCGCGGTCGAGCAGTCGGCGATTGGGATGGCGTTGGTGTCGCTGGAGGGTCGTTGGTTGCAGGTGAATCCCGCGCTGTGCGACATGCTCGGATACGAGCCGGACGGACTGTCGAGACTGAGTTTCCAGGACATCACCCATCCGGAGGATTTGGACGACGACTTGGCCCATGTGGCCGCGTTGCTTGCAGGCGACGTGACGAACTACCAGATGGAGAAGCGTTATTTCCGTAGGTCCGGCGCGGTCGTGTGCGCGCACCTCACCGTGTCGCTCGTGCGGGCGAGCGACGGACAGCCCGTCCATTTCGTCGCCCAGATCCAGGACGTGACGGACCGGGCCAAGGCGCGGGAAGATCTCGTCCGTGCCGTGGCGGAACTGAAACGTTCCAATCGAGACCTGCAACAATTCGCCTATGTCGCCTCGCACGATCTCCAGGAACCCCTCCGAGCCGTGGGAGGTTGCGCGGAGATTCTCCGGTCCAGGTATCACGGCCGGCTTGATTCCGCAGCGGATGAGCTTGTCCAGCACATGGTGGACGGGGCCCGTCGGATGCAGCGGTTGATCCATCACCTGCTGGACTATTCCCAGACCGGCCGGCGGGCAGGGGACGTGGCCGCGGTCGATCTTGCGCAGGCGCTCGACGGGGCCCTCGCCAATCTGGGCCGGCAATTGGCCGATACCGGCGCGGACGTCCGCATCGGGCACCTGCCGACGGTCGAGGGGGATGCGGGTCGCTTCACGCAGCTCTTGCAGAACCTGGTGGGCAACGCGCTGAAATATCGGGGAGACCGACGGCCGGTGATCGAGATCTCCGCCGAAGAGACGGTCGGTGGTCGGATGTGGGAGATTTCGGTCCGCGACAACGGCATCGGCATCGAGCCGCAGTTTTTTGCAAAGATTTTCGGCATCTTCCAGCGCCTCCACTCCCGCGCCCAATACGAAGGAACTGGGATCGGTCTGGCGATCTGCAAGCGGATCGTCGAGGCACATGGAGGGGATATCTGGGTGGAGTCCGAGCCGGGAACGGGTTCGGTCTTTCATTTCACGCTTCCCAAGGACGCCCCGGATGGTGCAATCCAGCGTATCGGGAGCGGTGAAGAAAACTTCAACTTGAGCAACCAATGAATGGCAATCGGGTAGAGATCTTGTTGGTCGAGGACAGTCCGACCGATCGTTTTTTGGCCGAGGAAGCGCTCTCGCAATCGAGCATGCCAAACCGTCTCAATGTCGCGGTCGACGGTGAACAGGCGATGCAGTATCTGCGGCGCGAAGGGCCCTACGCCGGCTCCGTCCGGCCCGACTTGATCCTGCTGGATTTGAACCTTCCGAAAAAGGACGGACGGGCTGTGCTGAAGGAGATCAAGGAAGACCCGGAGCTGAAGGTCATTCCGGTGGTGGTGTTGACGACGTCCCGCGCCCCGGAGGACATCCTCCGCAGCTACAGTCTCCATGCCAACTGCTACATTTCGAAGCCCGTGCAGTTCGAGGAGTTCAAAAGGATCGTCCGCAGCATCGAAGCGTTTTGGTTCGACGTGGTGGCGCTGCCCACGCGGGTTCGCCCGCCACGGCCGTGAGGCCGACCCGCTTCCCGGAATCCTTTGGACTCCGGAACGAAGACATTCAGTGACAAGCACCAGACAACGCCCCATCGAAATCCTCCTGGTCGAGGACAGTCACACGGACAGGCTCATCGCCGCCGAGGCGCTGACCCGGGCGCGGGTGTTGAACAACCTCCACTGGGTGGACGACGGAGTGGAGGCGCTTGATTTTCTCCGGCGCGTTGGAAAATACGCGGACGCCCCGCTGCCGGATCTCGTGCTGCTCGATTTGGACCTCCCGCGAAAGGACGGCAGGGAAGTGCTCGCGGAGATGAAAGGGGATCCGCGGCTTCGGCTCATCCCGGTGGTCGTCATGACGACCTCCAAGGCCGAGGAGGAAACGCTTCGGTCGTTTGGTCTGCCGGTGAACTGCTACATCACCAAGCCCGTGGATTTTGAGGCGTTCGCAAACGTCATCCGATCCCTGGAGACGTTCTGGTTCGAGGTGGTGACACGCCCGGGACGGGGCGGAGCCTCGCCTTCGGCTGCATCCGATCTGGAGCGACCACCGCTGAGGTGGCCTTCGGGCGAACGGATCCGGGTACTGGTCGTGGAGGACAACGAGACGGATCTGATGTTGCTCCGCGCCGCTCTGGAGAAGAGCCGGACGCCCCGGTTCGAGGTGGTCGCCGCGGCGTCCTTGAAGGAAGCGTTGGCGGTGCTGGAGGGTGGCGAGTTCGACCTCGTGCTCAACGATCTGGGGCTGCCCGACAGTGGCGGGCTCGACTCGGTGATGAAGCTGCTTGCCGCCGCTCCGATGGTCCCTCTGCTGGTCCTCACCACCAACGACGATGAACGCCTCGGAATGGCCGCGGTCCAGGAAGGGGCGCAAGACTATTTGCAGAAGGGGCCCGACCAGATCCGCACGTTGGCCAGGACGCTCCGCCTGACGGTCGAACGGGTGCGGCTCGAACGGCTGCTCCAAAAATCCCAGCGTCTCGAAACCGTCGGACAACTGGCCGGTGGGATCGCGCACGACTTCAACAATCTCCTCACGGTCATCAATGGCCACGTCGGGTTGATTTCGGACATACCAGGATTGGACGGCGAGGTTCGCGAGTCGCTCGACGAGATCGGCGCCGCCGTGTCCCGCGCGGCGAGCCTGACCCGTCAGCTTCTGATTTTCTCGCGGCAGCAACCGGTGCAGAAGCGCAGTGTCGATCTGAACGTGGTGGTGGGCGATCTGCACAAGCTCCTGACCCGCCTGATCGGTGAACAGGTCGGTATTGAGCTCCAGCTAGCCGCCCAGCTCCCGTCGGTCTTCGCCGACGTCGGCATGATGGAGCAGATCTTGATGAACCTCGCGGTGAACGCGCGCGATGCCATGGAGCGTGGCGGCAAACTGACCATCCGAACTGAGACGATCATGATCGCGACCGACGGAGCCCGGGCGCATCCGGAGGCGCGCGCGGGAATTTTCGTCCGGCTCACCCTCTCGGACACAGGCATCGGGATGTCGCCGGAAGTGCTGAAACGCATCTTCGAGCCGTTCTTTACCACCAAAGAACCGGACAAGGGAACTGGGCTTGGGCTCGCCACGGTCCACGGCGTCGTCCAGCAACACTCGGGATGGATCGAGGTGGACAGCCAAGTTGGGCACGGCTCCCGGTTCAGCGTCTTCCTGCCGGCCCACACCGGAGCCGTCACGCCTGTCCAAAAGCCAACCAATGAGATCCGGGCCGACGGTCTGGGCGAGTGCGTTCTCGTCGTGGAGGACGAAGAGGTTCTTCGCGGCGTCCTCCAGACGACGCTGCTCCGGGCCGGCTACAAGGTTCTTTTGGCCGGGACGGGTCCCGCAGGATTGGCCGCGTGGCGCCGGGGCGATCCACGGGTCGATTTTGTGGTCACCGACATCGTCATGCCCGGGGGAATGAACGGAGTCGACCTGATCAACGAGATGCTCCGCCATGAACCCGGTCTGAAGCACATTTTCGTCAGCGGCTACAGCACGGAGTTCTTCTGTGGAAAGTCGGTCTTCATCGAAGGGGAAAATTTCCTGCAGAAACCCTATTCCCTGAACGCTCTGAACAGGCTTATCCGCACCAAGCTCGACGCCGGTAAGGCCAACGGAGAATTCCCGGCCGGAATACTGTGACCTCCAGACCGCGAACGATTGGTTTCTTGACCAAGGCGGCGCCCCGGTGTCCCTTCGCGCGCATCTAGCCGAATGAAAACCGCCGAAATCACGGAGAATTTTGTCATGGCGATGCGGGCCGTCGCCGCCCACAAGCTCCGCTCGGCGCTTACTCTTCTCGGCGTGGTGGTCGGTGTCTTTTCCATCATCGTGGTGATGACCGCCATCCGGGTTCTCCAAGGCAGCATCGAGGACACGCTCAGTGGCTTCGGGGCCGACGTGTTCGTCGTCCAGCGCAATCCGGCCATCAATTTTGGCGGTCCCGAAGTGTGGGAGAAGATCCGGCGGCGAGAACCGATCACGTCGGATCTCGGGGAGCTCGTGCTGGCCAAGTCGACCCTCGCCAAGGCAGTGGGAATGCAGCAGGGATTTTGGCAGGGAGAGGCGATTTCCGCCTTCGCCAAGAGCGCGCCGAACGTCCCTCTCAGCGGCCTAACCCCAGACGGCTTTTCCGCCCGGGTCCTGAACATCGGCCAAGGGCGCGCCCTGAACCTCTCCGACGAGGAGAACGCCCGTCACGTCTGTGTCGTCGGCTCCAAGCTCGCGGAGACTCTTTTCCCCCTCGGATCGCCCCTCGGCCAGGAGGTGAAGGCCGACGGGGTCGGCTACCACATCGTCGGGGTGCTTGAGTCCAAAGGAGCCATGCTCGACAGCTCGCAGGACAACCAGATCATCATCCCACTTTCCGCCGGACTGAACCGGTATGGCCGGCGGGCGTCCGTCGGTATCCTCGTGCAGGCCCCGAGCCAGGCGCTCTATGCGGACACCATGGACCAGGTGCGCGGCATCCTCCGGTCGGCCAGACGGGTGCGGCCGGGAGAGCCGGACGACTTCGAGATGTTCTCCAACGATTCCCTCATCGGCCAGTTTCGGCAGATCACCTTCGCCCTGCGTCTGGGAGCCGCCCTCGTCTCTTCCATCGCCCTCGTCACCGCCGGGATCGGCATCATGAACATCATGCTCGTCTCCGTGACCGAGCGGACGCGCGAGATCGGCATCCGCCGCGCCATCGGCGCCAAGCGACGGAACATCATGACGCAGTTCATCACCGAAGCCGTCTTTCTCTGCCAGGTCGGAGGAATTATCGGCGTGCTCCTCGGCATCGGCGGCGGCAACGCGGCCTCCGTTTTCTTCGGTGTCCCACCCGTGATCCCCTACGACTGGGCGGTGATCGGTCTGGTCCTGTGCTCTTTGATCGGCGTGGTCTTCGGCACCTATCCGGCCTACAAGGCGGCGCACTTGGATCCGGTCGAAGCGCTTCGCTACGAATAGCGGGAGGGGCTTCTTCGCGGCAAAAAAAGACCACCGGATCGAAGACCATTCGATCCGGTGGGTGTGGCTTCAAACGGGGAGAAGACTCATTCCGGGCGGACGAGACGATAGAACGTCTCCGTCTCGGTGGTCGGCAAGAGCGTGTAATACTTGTCGCCCACCACGAGCGGTGTTGTGTTCACATTCGACCAGGTCGCGCTGTTGCTCACGTTCGTGTTGCTCTGGGGAAGCGCTGAATAAAGGCTTGGTTGGAGGGAGTCGTGGTTTTCTGGAAGACGGCGGGTCAAAAAGGAGGCTGCCGGGCGGAGGCGGCAGGGTCTTCGAGGCCGGGCGGGG